>DS999224.1:206016-390657 GCA_000156295.1 marine gamma proteobacterium HTCC2148 | reverse complement strand
GTTCGTCATTCCCGCTTTCACAGGAGCGACTAGCGTCGATTACTCGATGATTTTAGCTACAACTCCAGCGCCAACGGTACGGCCACCTTCACGAATCGCGAAGCGCAGACCATCTTCCATGGCGATAGGAGCAATCAGCGTCGCTACCATCTGTACGTTGTCACCCGGCATTACCATCTCAACACCTTCAGGCAATTCACAAGCACCAGTTACGTCAGTCGTACGGAAGTAAAACTGCGGACGGTAGCCTTTGAAGAACGGCGTGTGACGACCACCTTCGTCCTTGGACAGAATATAAACTTCTGCTTCGAACTTGGTGTGTGGATTAACTGTACCCGGGTGAGCCAGAACCTGGCCACGCTCAACTTCTTCACGCTTGGTACCACGCAGAAGAACACCAACGTTCTCGCCTGCACGACCTTCGTCAAGCAGCTTGCGGAACATCTCAACACCCGTACAGGTTGTCTTCTGAGTTTCCTTGATACCGATGATCTCGATCTCTTCACCGACCTTGACGATGCCACGCTCAACACGACCCGTTACCACGGTGCCGCGACCAGAGATAGAGAATACGTCTTCAACCGGCATCAGGAAGGCACCGTCAATCGCTCGCTCAGGCTCAGGAATGTAAGAGTCCAGAGTCTCAACCAGAGTCTTAACCGCACTTGTACCCAGCTCGCCTTCATCTTCACCGTTAAGCGCCATCAGCGCCGAACCACAGATGATCGGAGTGTCGTCTCCAGGGAAATCGTACTGGTCAAGCAGCTCACGCAGCTCCATTTCAACCAGCTCTTTCATCTCTTCGTATTCTTCAGAGTCCGTACCGCCACAATCTTCAGCCAGCAGGTCTGCTTTGTTCAGGAATACAACGATGTAAGGTACACCAACCTGGCGAGACAGTAGGATGTGCTCGCGAGTCTGGGGCATGGGGCCGTCTGTAGCACCACAAACCAGGATAGCGCCGTCCATCTGGGCAGCACCGGTAATCATGTTCTTAACGTAGTCAGCGTGTCCGGGGCAATCTACGTGAGCATAGTGACGAACAGGCGAATCGTACTCAACGTGGGAAGTCGCGATGGTGATACCACGCTCACGCTCTTCCGGCGCATTGTCGATGCCGTCAAAGGCAACCATTTCGCCACCCCAGACTTCCGCGCATACGCGTGTCAGGGCTGCTGTCAGGGTAGTTTTACCGTGGTCAACGTGACCGATGGTACCCACATTTACGTGGGGCTTAGTACGTTCGAATGTTTCTTTTGCCATTACGACAATCTCCTATGACACCGGCCGTAGCCTTTGCATTGAACCGCTTACGTTTAACAAACTAACTACAATTTCTCACTGTAGAAGTGGAGCTCATAACCGGATTTGAACCGGTGACCTCTTCCTTACCAAGGAAGTGCTCTACCGACTGAGCTATATGAGCCCTGAGCCTTCTAACTCTGGAGCGGGTGGCGGGGATCGAACCCGCATCATCAGCTTGGAAGGCTGAGGTTCTACCATTGAACTACACCCGCTGCGCTCTAAACCAAATTTCCCTTCCAGATCAACGAGTTAACCCGATGGACGCGCTTCCAGACACTCCCGGTATTTGGTGGAGGGGGGTGGATTCGAACCACCGAAGCTTTCGCGTCAGATTTACAGTCTGATCCCTTTGGCCACTCGGGAACCCCTCCAGAAGGCGGCACATTGTCCGTATCGACCCCCCTCTTGTCAACCACTTCTCCCAATAAAATTATCGACTTACGCACACTATTGCACTTATTTTTCAGGTAGCGATATCAGGGCCTGTTAACCCTCTTGAAGAGGGATTTAGAGCGATCGTTTTTTAACCGATTTCCAAGTTATCGATGCCTATATATAGAAGGCACAAACTTTATCGACGAAAACACCCAGAAAGTTAGGGATAGTAAGGCGAAAGGCCTTCTTGCACCAATATGGAAAGAACAAACCATAAAGTAAGAAAATATGGAGCTGGCGAGAGGAATCGAACCCCCGACCGGCTGATTACAAATCAGCTGCTCTACCTACTGAGCTACGCCAGCTAAGCGCAAGATGGGGCAGATAGACACCTGTCCCGTTTTGAGGTCGGGGATTTTAGGGAAAGTGGGGGTGGGATGCAATAGCGAAGTCACTAATTCGCTCCCCGTATACTGCCCTTTGAGCGCTATGAGCTAATCATCAGGGAGGGCCGCCTCTTTGGAGCCAGCCAGCCTGGGAGCAAAAGAGGTCCGAGAAAGTGAGAGTGAGCTGTATAATCGCAGTTCAAAACGATCTGGTTGTTGAAACGACCTAGAAAACTAGACCATTTCAAGTTTCATCTTCTTCCTCTTCATCTCCATCCTCTTCCTCGTCATCTTCATCATCTTCCTGATCGCTGTCCTCGCCCTTATTTTTACCTTTGGCAAAGCCATTTCCGGGATGATCATCGTCCTTCGCAGTTTTTATATTGATGCGACTATTCGCCTCACCCACCAGCAGATTTTCGGGCAAGTCCAGATCCAGTACAATTTTTAGAAATTCCCTGGCTTCTTCCGCCAAGCTCAAGCTGGCCTTGCGAAGCTGAACGACGTTTCCCTGAGTAAGCACCTCAAATTCAGCCCCACCCGGGGCGGCGAAATCGATGCGCCCTATAACGCTATCATCGATGGATACTAGCGCTGTGATCATGGGTCTTATTTCGTCTTCTTCATCCTGAATCGCATCGATACGAAGGTTTTCAATCGTGACCTGACCCACAATTGCAGCGCAATCAATGTTTATACCGCCTCGGTGATCGACCTCTCCCTCGAGATATTCCAGGTCAAGAGCACCACCGCTCACCGGAAAACGCATGCGCTCCACGCCAGGCTTAACAACACCAGGCTTGACGCGGGTAACGTCACAACCGTCTAGTTGCAGCAAAAAATCCTCTGATACCCCGATTGATGTATGGCCACCTTTTATTTGAACAGTCGGCGCTCCCTGTGCCGCAAGAGCTAGTAAGCCCGCAGACATCAAAAAAATGCGCAATATTGCTTTCATAACATTTCCTTTCATACACACGACAATCGGATGGCCTTCATTTAAGTGTTGGCCCGATTCTGCAGATTGTCCAATAGCAATTCGTTATTATAAGACATTCCAGGAGGTTATGACTGCCCTTGAACGGACTGGACTAAATCTCTCTGGTAACCTTATGCATCGCTGCTTGCTTTGTCCAACTATCCACAAGGAACTAACCATGCTATGGCGACAGGGTTTTTTAAACTGAACACTCGGCGATGAACAACTACCGTCCCGATATCGACGGTCTCAGGGCTTTTTCAATCATCGCGGTGGTTGTATATCACGCCTTCCCCACACTCCTGCCTGGAGGCTTTGTAGGAGTGGACGTGTTTTTCGTCATTTCCGGCTACCTGATTACGGGAATAATTCTGCAGGGTCAGGCCAAGGCAAAGTTTTCGATCATCGAATTTTATCGCCGTCGAATCCAAAGAATTATTCCCGCTTTGCTGTTAGTCCTGCTGTTTTGTCTAATCGCTGGCTGGTGGGTTCTGCTTCCCTATGAGTACGCCATGCTGGGCCAGCAAACTGCCGCTTCCTCTGTGTTTGCGCCCAATATCCTGTTCTGGACTGAGGCGGGTTACTTCGATACGAACAGTAAGCTAAAGCCACTGCTGCACCTGTGGTCACTGGGTGTGGAAGAACAGTTTTATCTGCTTTGGCCACTGGCCTCGCTATTAGCTGCTCGCTGGCCCAGCCGCATTGTCTTCATAATAGCGGGACTAGCCCTGTTGTCTTTCAGCATGGGAATAGCGATAACTAATGACAATGCGGCAAGTTTTTTCCTGCCTCAGTTCCGCGTGTGGGAGTTGCTCCTGGGTGCACTAATCGCCGCCCTGCCCCTAAGCAGGGTGTCGGTCATCGCCAACAACCTGACAGCAATGGTGGGACTAGGCCTGCTAATGTGTGCCGTAGTATTTATCAACCGTGAGCGGGACTTTCCCGGATGGTGGGCCCTGCTACCTACCTTTGGAGCAGTGCTACTCATCTGGTCAGGGCCCAGTCATAGACTGGCCCAGTTAATGGGCAGTTCTGTACTGGTGCTCATCGGCAAGATCAGCTTCCCACTCTACCTATGGCATTGGCCCTTGCTAACGTTTGCCCGGATCATGGAGCAAGGAGAGCCAAGCGTTGAGATTCGGCTGGTGGCTGTGACTATAAGCGTGCTCCTGGCCTGGCTGAGTTATCGCCAGGTGGAATCGCGGTTGCGCTATCACCCCGGGAGATACACACCAATGATTTTGCTGGCCTGCCTATTCACATTGGGAGCAGCCGGTTATGCCATTTTCAAAAAAGATGGATTTCCCGAGCGCACCGCGGAGCTCAATGCTAGTGCCGTTGCCTTTTATTGGCAGGAACTGGGCCTTCATGAAAGAGATGACTGCAGCGAGGCATTAGGCGTTGCCGGGCGCTGCCTCAGCGATGGCAAACCACCGAAAATTGCCGTCATCGGTGACAGCCACAGTACCAATACCTTCTTCGCTCTGGCACATCACTACCGCAGCTCCAATATTGGAGTGGTGCGCCTCGGTCGGGGCGGCTGCCCGCCACTGTACGGGGTGGCAGCTCAAGATTCCGGCAACCTGGATTTTTGCAAAGACGTTACCCGAAGTCACCTGGATTGGGCTATCCAAGACCCTGCGCTGACTACTGTCTACCTTTCTTCAATGGGACCGATGTACCTAAACCAGAAGCAACCGCGCTATGTGCTTCGAGATAATTCGACCCCGACGGCGACTAATAACCGCCTTATTTTTGCTAATGCGCTGGATAAAACAATAGCTATGCTGTTAGCAGCCAATAAGAAAGTCGTCTTGGTTATCGACTGGCCCGGGCTGGGCTTTGATCCAAAAACCTGTCTAGACATACGCCCGGTGCGCTTGTCAGGCTTTAAACCCAGGGACTGCGAAATCCCCCGTCAACGGCACAACAAGCGTGAAAGTGAATATCGGCAGATCATTCTGAACGCGTGGCAAAAGAACCCGCAAACTTTGCTGTGGGATACGCCAAAAGCCTTTTGCGACGCCAAAAAGTGTTACGGCATGCTGGATGGAAAAATGCTTTACCGCGATCCAGCACACCTCTCAATGGAAGGCTCACGTCACCTCGCTGAAGCACTCGAACTGGAGGCCGCGCCGGCCAAACTAACCCGCTAGCCCAAATATGATCTAGGGTGCAGCCGCCATAATTTCCAGGCCCTCGAATACCAGTTCAGGTATAAACTCTCCGCCCCGGTCTAGAAGTTGCTGCAGCACTTGTCCCGCGCCGCCGCAGAATATCAGCGCCGGTGGTTCGCTCGCGCAACCATCAAGCACGATCGATACAGAGCCCACCTGCGCAACGGCTATGCCATGGCGAACGGCTTCGGCCGTAGAAGACCCCGGAGCAAGGTCGTAGCTCACCTCATCGGTAAACCGCACCCTGTCAGTATCCAATAGCAGGGCCCGCTCCATCAGTGCAGGCCCCGGAATGATATAGCCGCCCTCATGCTGCCCTGTTGCGCTGATCAGATCGATAGTCAATGCCGAGCCTGCGTCCACCACACACACTCGTTTGCCGCAACGCGCTCTAGCACCCAACATTGCCAACCATCGGTCAACACCCATGCGTGCTGGATCTGCATAGCTATTACGTAAGTCACCTGTGGCAGCGGGCGTTCGAGCAAACCATGGTGTCACGCCCCACCGTTGCTCCAGCATCTCCTTCAGTTCTGCTTCGGTGTCACCCCCGGCCACGCTGGACACCCAAATCTGATCAACGCTGGCAGTAGATTCCAGTAATTCACGTTGCGTGTTGGCATCGGCAGCGCTATAGCGCCCGCGGCTCAGCACGTCGCCCTGCTCCAGCAAACGCCATTTGGCGCTGCTGTTCCCCACGTCCAGTTGCAGACACAGACTCATGATGCTGGCCTCAAGGAAATTTCTCCGCCGTATATCGCCTGCACCCCGGCGCTGACGGTTTGCAATAACAAGGCACCGCGTTTATCTACTCCCATGGCCTTTCCCGCCGTCTTTTTATTACCGCTGTGCAAAACAACATCTGCGCCAGCGTAAGCGTCCAGTAAAAGCCACTCGTCACGCCAGGCCTCAAAGCCGGTGGCCTCAAAGCTGGCCAACATCGGTAGCAGTTCATCGAGAATAGCAGCCAGCAGCAGGTTGCGATCCAGCGGACTGCCTGAGTTGATGCGACTGACATCGGTCCATGATTGATCAATCCCCTCTGCCGCTTTGCCTGGCATGCTCACGTTGACACCAATTCCAACAACCACCTGACAGGCGCCAGCGGGATCACCCGTCATTTCCAGCAGGATACCGCCCAGTTTCGCGCCCTCGTATAACAGGTCATTAGGCCATTTCAGTCGCACCGGTGGCACACCGCAGGCTGCCAACGCTCGCGCAACCACCACCCCCACCGCCAGGCTCATACCTTCCAGCACGGCGGCACCCTGCTCGTACTCCCACACGGCAGACAGGTAAAGATTACGAGCATAGGGGCTTACCCACTCGCGCCCGCGACGACCTCGACCAGCGGTTTGCTGTTCTGCAGTGCAGACGTAGCCGGAACCGCGACCAGCGGCAATCTGGGACATGGCCTCGGCATTGGTCGAACCAATAGCATCACGCAGGTCCAGCATCGCCAGCAGGGGTAATGAGTCGACGGCCATGGTGTCTCGCACCGCCTGCTCATCGAGCAACGTAATACCGCCTGGAATACGATAGCCCTTACCTTTGACAGATTCGATCTCCAGACCCAGCTCTTCCAGTTTGTTGAGCTGTTTCCAAACGGCAGTACGACTCACCCCCAGCAGGTCGGCAAGTTCCTGACCGGAAACGAACATTCCTGACGACAGCAGGGGAAGAAGTGAAGTATTTGGCATAGGGCTCTTGGTGTTTCCAGAATGGCGGAATAATAACAGAAGCGGCCAACAAGCCGCAGTGCCACCGAATTATCCACAAAAAAATGGTACATTCGGGGCTATGCCCGATCACTTGATAAACACCCTGCGACTGCTCGCCGCCATATTGGTCACCTTTTCCGGCGCAGGAAAGGTCGCTTCCCTGTGGTTTAGGGAGCTTGACCAACAAGCCGTAGCCGCCTTGTTGCTGGGCACCGTTTACTTGATCATTGGCCTCGGCTTGTTCGGCCAGTCACGCTTCACTCTGTTTGTAGCGATAAGCGTTTGTTCTCTGGTCTCCCTTTACACACTCAAATCAATCGCGGTGTTGGAACCCCTGCAACAGGCCGGACTGGCAGCAGATTTAATCACTATTGTCCTGAGCATCACGGTACTTTGGCACATACGCAACAGGCCCAGCGTCTAGTCATGCTCGACCCCATCATCATTCTGATCGCACTGGCAGGTGGCCTCGCTAGCCGAGCGCTGGGACTGCCCGCGTTAATCGGTTACCTGGCTGCCGGCTTCGTGCTGCATGAAACTAATATCGAGGGAGGTGAACTGCTGCAGGGCCTGGCGAACCTGGGCGTTACCCTGCTTTTATTTACTATTGGCCTCAAGCTTTCTCCGGCAGAGCTACTCAAACCGAAAGTATGGGGCACCACCATCATTCACATGGCCTCAATGCAATTGTTCTTTATGGGCGTGCTTTGGCTGGCAGGGCAACTCATGCCAGGCCTCGGCCTTGCCATGAACGAGACTCTGATCATTGCATTCGCATTAACCTTCTCCAGTACCGTTTTCGTCATTCAGGTGATGCAGGAGCGCGGCGAGATGTCGTCTCGGCACGCCAATCTGGCCATAGGCATCCTGGTGATTCAGGACCTGGCAGCTGTCTTGTTCCTCTCTGCTACCAAGGGCACCATTCCTCATGTGGAAGCATTGGGCCTGATCCTGTTATGGCCGCTGCGTGGTGTAGTCACCCGACTCATGGAGCGGGCCGGGCACAGCGAACTCTTCACCCTCTTTGGCCTGGGCCTGGCTCTGGGCGGAGCGGCATTGTTTGACTATGCCGGCCTTAAAGGCGATCTGGGCGCGCTCGCCATTGGCGCGTTACTGGCCGGCACCCAGAAATCCAAAGAACTCTATCGCAATTTAATGAACTTCAAAGACCTGTTCCTCGTGGGTTTCTTTCTCACCATAGGACTGGACGGCTGGCCAGAAGAAGAGGCCCTCCTTCTCGCCCTGGTGCTGGGTGTATTGTCAGTGTTCAAGGTCACGCTCTACTTCCCGCTGATGACATGGCTACACACGACGCCCCGCACGGCCCTGCTCAGTGCCAGTATGATGGGCAACTACAGCGAGTTCGGCCTCGTTGTGGTCGCCGTAGCAGCAACAACCGGCTGGATAGGCAGCGAATGGGCCAGCGCGGTGTCACTCGCCATTGCTACCAGTTTTGTATTGTCGTCCCCCCTCAGCAATCGAGCGCACCAGCTTTACCGGCGCTATCACAAATTTTGGCTGCGGTTTGAATCCGCTCGGGTGATTGAGCAAAAGCCAGACACAGGCGGAGCTAAAATCATCGTGCTGGGAATGGGCAATATTGGCACGGGCGCATACGACGCTATAGCAGAAGAACATGGCTACGGGGTGCTCGGTGTTGATCTCAACGAGCGCAAGCTGAGCCAGCATTCACGCATGCATCGACGTGTGGTGACAGCCGATGCATCCGACCCGGATTTTTGGCATGGAGTGCAGTTAGATCAAGTGGAGTTGGTGCTTCTAGCGCTCACTCATCACGAGGAAAACATGTTGGTAGGTAGCTTGCTCAAGGATCTGGGGTACGCCGGCCGCATGGCAGCCGTGGTGCGCTTCGCAGAAGAAGGCCGCGAACTGGAGCAACACGGCTTCTCTGCATTTAATCTCTATGCACAGGCAGGCGCAGGCTTTGCCGATCATGCGGTTGAGCAACTAAAGAACCAGGACAACTGAATGGCCCTCAAACCAACTATCTACAAAGCCCAAATAGAACTGGCCGACTCTGATCGAAATTGCTTCGATTCACTGTCTGTCACTATCGCCCAGCACCCCTCCGAAACACTACAGAGAATGGCAGCGCGACTTTTAGCGTACTGCCTGAACAGCGCAAGAAACCTGGAGTTCACCAAGGGACTGTCTACCGCTGATGAGCCAGACATCTGGCGTCATTCCGATAGCGGTGAAATACAGCAGTGGATTGAAATCGGCCAGCCCGAAGAGCCTCGACTGCGCAAAGCTTGCGGAAAGGCCGGTGAAGTAAAACTGTATGCATTTGGCAAAAGCGCAGATACCTGGTGGAAGCTCAATAGCGAGGCGATCGGCGGGTTGCCGAGAATAGAGGTGTGGAAATTTGATTGGAAAGAGGTGGAGGCACTGGCCGGACTGATCAGCAGAACCATGCAACTCAATGTCAGCGTGGTTGGCGGTGTGGCTTACATCGACAATGGCAAAGACTCGATCAGCCTGGAACCGACGCAGTTGCTCGGTTAAACGGCGTAGCAAGAGACCTTAAAAAGATCACGTTCAAACCCACATAAAAGACTCCCACCCACGCAATCGCAGCACCGTTTAACGCAGTCACAAGAACCAGCAGCCCGAGAAACACCAGACGCAATTTCTCCCAAAACATCACCGCATCAGCACCCTTTGCCTCAAGCCAGAAGGCAGTAGTCATGGTGGTTGCCAACAACGAAGCCCAAGCGGCCACGCCGCCCCAATAGTCAGGCTGCGCACTCTCCATCCAGCCTAGTAACAGCACCACAGCAACCAGTTGGAAAAAGCCATACCAAGACACCCGCCCGGGTACCGTAGGGTCATACTTCTCGAAAGTGGAGAGGTCATTCTTATTGCGCGGATACTTTTCTGCCACATCTGCGGGTTGCCAGCCAGTGCGGGCGACCCATACTTTCAGTTTGTCCTGCCATCGCTGCGCGCGCCAGCTGTCTTTCGCCATATCGACGTAAACGTGAGTAATCGCTTGAACGGGGTTAAAACTGCGCAGCGGTCCGCGGATACCGAAAATCACCGGCTGCTCTTTCAATTCTTCCTGGAAGGTACCAAACAGTCGGTCCCAAAGAATGAAAACGCCACCGTAGTTGCGATCCATGTAGATATCGTTCTGGGCGTGGTGCACTCGATGATTGGAGGGTGTAATAAAAAACCACTCATACTTACCGAGCTTGGGTATGTGCTCGGTGTGCACCCAGAACTGGTAAATCAGGTTAAGCGAGCCAACTGTCACCACGACCTCGGCGGGAATTCCAAGCGCAAACATGGGAACGTAAAACAACCAGCTAAATAAGAACCCGGTGCTGGTTTGGCGCAGCGCCGTGCTCAAGTTGTATTCTTCACTCTGGTGATGCGCCACGTGCGAGGCCCAGAGAATCGTTCGCTCATGGCCCAAACGATGGAGCCAGTAATAGCAAAAATCGTACAGTACAAAGGCCAGCACCCAGGTCCACCAATGAGAGCTGTCCATAAGGGAAAGGGCAAAGTACTCGGTGACGAGATAATAGATGTAGCCGCCAATCCCCAGCGTGACAAACCGTCTGGCCTGGCTCAAAACTCCCATAAACAAACTGCTGACCGCGTCGTTGAGGCGATAGGTGTTGCGTCCTGTGGAGACGCCATAAGCCAACTCCACCACGATTAGAAGGATGAAAAAAGGAACTGCGAAAACAATTAAATCCATAGTACTACTTCATACTGGCGATAAAGGCGTCGGAGGAAGCAATAGACTTACGCATCTCCACGATTAAGACCTTTATATCCTGCTCGATCCGGCTGAATTCAACCTGAAGAGATGCCACCGCTTTGGCATTCAGGTTATGTTTGAGATACAGCACATTATCGTTCATCGCTCGCAGCACTGGGTCCATCTTCGCTTCCGATTTACGCATGGCTGTCATCATCCCGTTATAGCGACTGCGTGTTTCTCGCAATTTGGCCTGACTCTCAGACTTGAGCCGGGCGTTGGAATACTGGTTAATTTCTTCCTCCCACTCTGCAAACAGCGACTTGGCCACGTGCTCCACTGCGTTGATCTGCTCAGTCACTTCCTCGGCAGCTTCTAAGGATGACTCGTACTCATCGGCGACCTCTTCATAGATATCTTCCAGATCGCCACCATCAAAGTCAGTCAACTCAGACAACTGCTCCAGCGCATCCTGAAACTGCTCCTCGGCATCCTGCTGGGCATCCCGTGAGCTCTCCACCCTGTCAACCAGAATATCGCGCTTGTGATAACCCACCTGCTCGGCGGCCTCGTAATAGGCAGACTGGCAGGCAGCAATCAGTAGAACCAGGGGAATAACTAAAATAGCGCGCATGGACACCTCGAAGTATAGCGGGACATAAAGATTGGTCGGCATTGTCGAACATACATCAGCAATGCGCGAGCGCTAATTCTAATACGCAGGACGCCCAATTACAGCCGGTCTATTGAGGGCCGATTTTGGCTAGTACACGACTGGTTAGAGGTCTATATTGGGACCATGGACTTTGAACAACCTCAAGCACAAGTATTAGACGCCGACCTCTGCAGCCGGGCACGCATGTCGCGAGATCCCCGTTTTGATGGCGAATTCTTTCTCGCGGTTAAAACCACAGGTATTTACTGCCGCCCAATATGCCCAGCGCGAGCACCCGCAGAAAAAAACGTGAGCTACTTTCGATTGGCAACTCAGGCAGCCGCAGCAGGTTATCGCCCCTGCTTACGCTGCCGCCCGGAGTCTGCCCCGGGTAGCCCCGCTTGGGAAGGCACCACGACCACCGTTCAAAGAGCCCTGCAACTTATTCGGCAGAACGCGCTTAGCGAAGGAAGCCTGGGGGACCTCGCTGATCGTCTGGGCATTGGCGAACGCTATCTACGCAAACTGTTCCAGCAAGAGTTGGGAGTCTCGCCACAGGCAGTCGCACTCAACCAGCGCCTGCTGTTCGCCAAAAAGTTATTGGCCGAAACAGGACTTCCGCTCACTGAAGTAGCCTACGCCGCAGGTTTTGGCAGCGTTCGACGTTTCAACAGCGCGGTAAAGGATCATTTTAGATTGACCCCTTCCAACCTGAGGGGTCGGCGCAAAGCCCAGGGCAGTGCCGACATCTATTTACAATTGCAGTATCGACCTCCCTACGACTGGAACGGTGTCGTGGACTTCCTGTCTCACCATGCCATAGCAGGTGTCGAAGAAATTAATGACTCGCGCTACCGGCGTAACTTTCGAACGACGGCTGGCGTCGCCCAACTGGAAATAAAGCCGCACAAAAATAAAAATGCGTTGGAATTGCGCCTACAACTGCCGGACAACAGTCGCTTAATGTCGACCGTGGGACAGGTGAGGCGAATGTTCGACCTGGACGCTAACCCTGAACAGATCAGCGCATTGCTGCAACAAGATACCGCTCTAGGCCCGCTTTCAAAACGGTCGCCGGGGGCCCGTTCCCCCGGGCATTGGAGCCTGTTCGAATCTGCCGTGCGCGCAATTGTGGGACAACAGGTGAGCACCGTTGCTGCCCGCACCGTTTTGGCGAGGCTTGCCAAGGCTTGCACTAAAGAGGGCATAGTCACATTTCCGGACGCCGCTGACATAGCCGCCCTGACAGACGAACACTTCCCCATGCCCTCTCGCCGCAGGGAAACCCTGCGCTCGCTTTGCCAAACCTATAGTGACCGCGAAGACGAGCTCACGTTGGAGGCGCTGGCAGACTTCAAGGGCGTGGGTCCATGGACCGTGGGCATGGTTGCCGTGCGCGGCGCCGGCGACCCGGATGTATTTCCCACTGGTGACCTGGGTCTTGAGCGCACCTGGGCAACCTTGCCGGGTAGCGAAGGCAAATTAAATGATGCCGCAGCACAATGGCGCCCGTGGCGCTCCTATGCGGCCAATCTGCTCTGGAGGAGCTATACACCATGAACTACCAATACCTGAGTAGCCCGGTCGGAAAGCTGAGACTGGTTTCCAACGGTGAGTCCCTCGTCGCCATCGAGTTTGAAAATCTGCAAACAGCTACTATTGAAGGCGAGGAACGCATCGACCACGTATTAAAAGCCTGCGGCGATCAGCTTAAGGAGTACTTTGCGGGCAAACGACAGCACTTCGATTTACCGCTTGCGCCCACCGGCACCGAGTTTCAAAAAAACGTGTGGCAGGCACTGACAGCCATACCCTATGGAGAGTTGCGCAGCTATCGTGATATTGCCGATAGTCTGGAAAAGCCAAAAGCCGTAAGAGCGGTAGGCGCAGCCAATGGACGCAATTCCCTACCGATTGTGGTGCCCTGCCATCGCGTGATTGGTAGTGACGGATCTTTGACCGGGTTCGCCGGTGGGTTAGACGCCAAGCGGGTGCTGCTGAGACTGGAAGGGGCGATTGAGTAAAACTCCGCCTTGCTCTGCGGCTCCTACAAACTAGCCGCAATAAAACTAATCCACATCGGCTCTTTGATAAAGCCCTGACCAAAGGAGTCGTATTCGACACCAAGCCCATTTTCAGCAATTTCGTCCACCGTCCTACCTGACTGCAATAGCGCAGCAACCCGGCTCACAGAGGACTTTAACATCGTCACCCATTCTTGCAGATCCTGTTTACTCAACAGCGAGGTGCCATGCCCGGGGACGATAATGGTCTGGTCATCAATCATCGCGAGAACCTTCTCTAAATTGCTCAGGTAGCCCAGCACGTTGCCACCGGAGCCGATATCAACAAACGGAAAGGCATTCTCAAACACATGGTCGCCAATGTGCACCACGTTCTGCTCGGTAAAGAACACCACTGAGTCGCCGTCGGTGTGTCCGGTGGGAAAATGCTGGACCTGAATGACATCGCCATTGAAGCGCACGGCAATCGAATCCTCATAGGTCACCACCGGCAAGGCCGCCGCTGGACTGGGTTCTACCACTCGGCCCAGGGCTTTCATTTCCTGGCGGGTGCTCATGCGCTGATAAATGTTTTCATGCGCCATGATCACCGTGCCCTGCGTGCCCCAGTGCTCATTGCCGCCCACATGATCGCCATGCCAATGTGTATTCAACAGGAAGCGCGGCGATGCGGCATCTGGATCTATACCAGCTATTGCTGCAGCATGCGCTTCTACCCAGGGCGCATAGTCGGCATCGATTAGCAGCACCCCGTCATCGCCAATAGAGGCGACCAGGTTGCCCCCACTGCCATCGAGCATATAAAGAGGCCCCTTGATGGGCGTTACTGTCACTTTAGGAGCGTCTTCAGCTTGTGCAGCGCACAGGCTTGCTGCCAGCGTCATCACGAAGCCGGTCAATATAGAAAAAGTCTTGTTCATTGTGTTTCCGAAGGGGTCAGGCGTTGAGATCTGGGATCATGTCGTCTTTTAAATGCTCAATGGCATCTTTCAGGCGCAATTTCTCTTTTTTTAGGCGCTGCAGCAAAATGTGGTTCTGGTAGGGGAATTCGTACATTTCGTGAATGCGGGCGTCTAATGCCCTGTGCTTGGTCTGTAACTCGAACAGGCGCATGGCCGGGGTCATCACCTCATTGGCAGCTTCCTGGTTTGCGGAACCATTGAAGCTTATGTCCGTAGTGTCAGTCATGCGCTCATCAGTCTACATCGTACGATATTCGATCCGAATGGAACACTATACTCACATGGATTACCGGCACAAGCATTGTTAGTCACTATTCGGACAAGCCCACCCCACTGGCCAACAATTGTGCCCAAAGTGGATGCGCTGGATCGCCCATGGCAAGGAAATCTGCGCTTAGCAGAGTGTCCCGGCAGTTATAACGCAAGGGGGCGCCATCCAGCCCCAAAAGCGCGCCTCCGGAGGCCTCCAATAGCGCTTGGCCCGCGGCGGTATCCCACTCACAGCAGGGGGAATAACGGGGATAAAAATCTCCCTTGCCGGCGGCCACCTGACAGAACTTCAGAGCGCTGCCGCTGTTTTCGCGCTCGATTTCACCCCAGTGTTCCTCCAGCCAGCGCAGACAGGACTGCAAGCGGGGGCCTCGGTGACGACGGCTTGCCAATACAGTCATTGGACTCCCCTGCACCAGGGATCGGGATAGCAGATCGGAGTAACCCCACATTGGCCCCTGGTAAACTCGCGCTTCATGTCCCGGAATACCCACATAGGCCTGCTGTGTGAGCGGCAGGTAAATGATACCCAACACGGGCTGGTGATCATCTATCAGCGCGATGTTAATGGTGAATTCGCCGGTTCGAGCTAAAAACTCCTTGGTGCCATCCAGGGGGTCCACCATCCAGAAAGTGGGCCAGCCATGGCGCTTTGCCTTGTCTTCATCGCTGGACTCTTCAGACAGTATTGGCAACTCAGGAGTAATCTGCTGCAGCCCGGCGGCGAGAATATCGTGGGAGGCTAAATCTGCTTGAGTGAGCGGAGAATCATCGCCCTTGGACTGGTATTGATCCGCACCCGGTGCATAGTAATGATCGGCTATAGCCTGCCCCGCCGACAGGGAGAGCTCCAGCAGAGGTGAAATGAGGGCGGAAAGATCGCGCACGTAAGACTCCATCGAAAAGATCTTATTATACGCCCAGCCCAGTCAGGATGCGCGCCGCTCGGCGACAGGGCATAATCCAATCATCTTTCAAGGTTTGGCATTTTCATGATCGACTGGAACAGCATAGACACGGTACTACTCGATATGGACGGCACCCTGCTGGACCTGCATTTCGATAACTTCTTCTGGATGCACCACATACCCAAGGTCTATGCCGAGACTCACCAGCTTGGCGATGCCGAATCTACCAAGAAATTGCATGCCGCTTTTAGCATCGACCAGGGCACCCTGGACTGGTACTCACTGGATTTCTGGTCAGACCGGCTAAAATTGGATATTCCTGCCATTAAGCGTGAGGTCAAGCACATGGTGAGCGTGCGCCCACACACCATGGACTTTCTGGCCAGGCTGCACGAGTCGCACCAGGATGTGGTAATGGTGACCAACGCCCACCGTAAAACCCTGGATATCAAAATGGAACACGTAGACATCACTGGCTGGTTCGACCGGGTGGTGGTGTCTCACGAACTCGACGCACCCAAAGAAGAGCAGGCTTTCTGGCACCGCCTGCAGGAGTTACACCCCTACGACCCCAAGCGAACGCTGTTGATCGATGATACCGAGCGAGTGCTGGACTCGGCCCACCAATATGGCATTGCCCATCTGCTGACGCTACTGCAGCCAGACAGCCAGCGACAAAAGCGCATTGATACCCGCTTTCCTGGAATCCATCATTTTGACGAGATAATGCCGGAGGCGACACAGCCGTGAGCGTGGAAACAGCATCATGAGCGGAAACTTCAACAGCGACAAGCTGCGCCTGGACAAGTGGCTGTGGGCCGCACGCTTTTTCAAGACCCGCAGCCTGGCCAAAGCCGCGATCGAAGGTGGCAAGGTGCATCTGGATAGCCAAAGAGTGAAGGTTTCTAAGGAAATATCAGTGGGCGACACCCTGCATATCCGCCAGGGCTGGGATGAAAAAGTGGTTGAGGTCAAAGCACTTTCTGGCCAACGGCGTGGTGCCGAGCAAGCACAGCTACTTTACGAGGAGACTGAAGCCAGCATCAAGAAGCGAGAAGCAGAAGCGGTGGCCCGCAAGGCAGCGGGAGGAATGATTGATAAGCCAGTCAACAGGCCTACCAAGAAGCAGCGCAGGCAGATACACAGGTTTAAGCAAGAACAGTAAGCGCGCCGCTATGGCACACTACCAGGACACAGAAATTCGATCCCGCCCTGTCTTCTTGGCCTCATACAAAGCCTTGTCCGCGCGTGAAATCACCTCTGAGGGCAGCATGTCCCCATCCGGCTGCACCGTCACAACGCCCTGGCTCACCGTTAACACATCAGCAACCGAGGAATTCTCGTGAGGAATAGCCTCGAGCTCTACCAGTTCTTTCAAACGATTAGCGGTGCGCATAGCCGAGTCGTGCGAAGCACCCGGCAGCAGCAGAATAAATTCTTCACCGCCATAACGCGCCACCACTTCACCGGCACGGCTGGTGGCCTTGGTCATAATATTGGCAAGTTTTTGCAGCACAGTGTCCCCCGCAGGGTGACCGTAGGTGTCGTTGTAGTTCTTGAAGTAATCCACGTCCAGCAGCACGACCGAAAGATTAGTGCCGCTGCGGCGAGCACGATTAATTTCTTCTTTGAGCGCGGTGTTCACCAGGCGCCGATTGCCCAACCCGGTAAGCTCATCAATATTGGCCAGGTCTGTCAGCTGGCGACGGGCATCACGCAACTGTTTATTGCGATCCCTAAGGGAAGCCGTGAGATCACCCAACTCCTGCGACATGGTTTCCCGCTCCCAGTTGAGGGAAATCATATTGCGAAAGGACATATAAACCCGGTTGCAGACCACCACCAACACCGCACAAAACGCCAGTAAAGACAGGCCGATCACCAAGTTGTAAGGCTGCTCCCAGTAGTGAATCAGGCTCCACCAGGCGATCGGCCACAGTGCCGTAAAAACATAAACCAGAAAATACTCGCGAATAATGACTGAGAAACCCACTGAGATAGCGGTAATCATTACAATCAGCAACAGGAAAGTGTACTGCATGGTAATGGGCACATAATGAGCGGCATAAATGTAGATCGCAGCCCACACCGAACCCGTGGCCGCGGCACCCAGTATCAGCTTAAAATACACGCCTTTGGCGTTAGTTAAATAACTGCGGCTAACCAGCGCATTGCTCATTTGCAGCGAGCGCAGCAATAGCAGGATGAGGAAAGCTGCGCCCCACAACAAAATAGTGGTGATGTTCAGAAATGGCCAAAAAATGGCCATAGTTGCGCCAACGCCGATCAGGTGGGCGGCTACGGTGGCCAGTTGCCCATTCTGCATGAGCATCTCTAGCTGGGCGGCAAAAAGCTCCTCCCGCGGTATGTGACGCTGGTATATCATCCCGTTATCCTACATCTCACTCATGAAAAGCATACACCTAGCAGCCAAAGCTGCGACCCCTGTCACACCCTTATTGGGGCATTTATTGCCCAATTCGACTATTTCAGCGACACTTGGGACAAAATAAAGGACCAAAACAGATCCTGTGATTTCCTGGAAGACATTACGCACCCTTTGCCTGGTACTGCTACTGATACCTGTCGTGCATCTGGTTTACCTGATTTCGCGAGATACCGTGGCCACTCTGAACAACTCCCCGGATGCCTGGGCGGCAGAAATCGATGCCTACGCGCGCCAGGACCGAGCCTCTCAACTTCCCGATAAACCCATCTTGGTGGTTGGAGGACGGCGAGTGAAACTCTGGCCGGACTTGGAAGAATTACTGGCACCCCGCCCTGTCCTCATGCGCGGTCTTGGCGACGCTACAGTAGATGACCTCATCCACAACTACCAGAGGCTGATTGGCTTCTATCGGCCAGGCAGCATTGTATTGCTTCCCAGCAACAGCGAATTTCACTTACGCGCCAATAAAGACGCCGAAGCACTCGTGAGCGGTATTGTTGAACTCGCGGAACTGGACATTGATCACCAGTCGAATTGTCGTTTTTATATTATTAGCCCACTCAAAACTCCGCTTTATCCCAGCGACAATGCCACGGTCGATGAATCCATGCGCCTGCTTCAAGAATGGGCTAGTGATATCACTCACATCGAAATTTTGGATATCAACGCACTACTGAAAAAAACCACCGGAGAACCCAATCCTTCTTATTTTCGCGCTGACGGGGTAAACCTCAATGAGCATGGATATTTGCGCTTATCGATATTGCTAAAATCGGCCATCGAAGCTGACTAAGCTGTGTACGCTAATTCGACAGACTGAGGCCCACACCAACATCGATTTGCGATAGAATTGGCCACATGTTTTCGGAAATTCCCCTCACACCTCCCGATACTCCGTTACTGAGCGCTGTCGACGCAGACAGGTCGGTGCTAAACGGGTTCGATAAGGTTCAGCTAGAACAGCTGGCAGAGGAGCTGCGCGCCTACCTTTTGTACAGCGTAGGCCAATCGGGCGGGCACTTTGGTGCTGGCCTGGGTGTCGTTGAACTCACCGTTGCCCTGCACTATGTATTCAATACCCCGGAAGACCGCATCGTCTGGGACGTGGGGCACCAAACCTACCCCCACAAGATTCTAACGGGCCGCATGCAGCAAATGCACACCATGCGCCACGCTGGCGGCCTGTCGGGCTTCCCCAAACGCAGCGAAAGCGAATACGACACCTTCGGTGTAGGGCACTCTTCTACCAGCATCTCAGCCGCCATGGGCATGGCCCTGGCCGCGCGGCAACAGGGTAGCGATCGCAAAGCCATCGCCGTAATAGGCGATGGCGCCATCACCGGCGGCATGGCCTTTGAAGCCCTGGCTCATGCAGGCCATGAGCGCCCTAATATGCTGGTCATACTCAACGACAACCAGATGTCCATCGGCCACAATACCGGCGGCCTGGCGACCTACTTCGCTAAAATCTGGGCCACCAAAACCTACCTCGGCATGCGCGAACGCTCAAAGCGCTTTTTGGAGCGGTTTAGCTTCCTGTGGGAATGGGCCAAGCGCACCGAAGAACATATGAAAGGCATGGTCGCACCGAGCACCATGTTTGAAGAGCTGGGCTTTCACTATATCGGTCCGCTCGATGGCCACGACCTGCCACAGCTGGTAAAGACACTAGAAAACATGAAGGATTTGGAGGGACCACAGTTCCTGCATATCCGTACTGTGAAAGGCAAAGGGTTCAAGCCCGCCGAGGAAGACCCGGTGGGCTATCATGCGCTTAACAAGGTTGAGCCTAAATCGACAAAGCCCGAGGACGCAGCTCCGCCAAAACCGAAGCCGGCCGCCCCGAAGCTGCCGAAATACCAGGACGTCTTTGGCCAGTGGTTGTGCGACATGGCAGAACAAGACGAGAGGCTGGTCGGTATTACCCCCGCCATGTGCGAAGGCTCAGGCATGGTGGATTTCGCCGAGCGCTTCCCCGATCGTTATTACGATGTGGCTATCGCCGAACAGCACGCCGTAACACTGGCCGCAGGCATGGCCTGCGATGGCCTCAAACCAGTAGTGGCGATTTACTCCACGTTCCTGCAGCGTGGGTATGACCAACTCATCCATGACGTTGCGCTTCAGAATCTTGATGTGACTTTCGGCATCGATCGGGCAGGACTGGTGGGTCAGGACGGACCGACGCATCACGGGGCGTTTGATTTGAGCTTTTTGCGCTGTATCCCAAACATGGTGATTGGTGCGCCGTCAGATGAAAACGAATGCCGGCAGATTTTGCACTCCGCATACCAACATCCAGGGCCCGCTGCTGTGCGTTACCCGCGCGGAACCGGGCCTGGCGCCAGCATAGCTAAAGCGATGGCATCTCTGGAGATTGGTAAGTCCGTCACCCTGCTAGAGGGCAGCCGCGTCGCCATCCTCAACTTCGGTACCCTGCTTCCCGCTGCGCGTGAAGCAGCAGAGAAGCTGGGCACAACTCTGGTTGATATGCGCTGGGTAAAGCCAATGGATGAAACCAAAGTGCGAGAACTCGCTGAAAGCCACGACTTGATTGTGACGTTAGAGGAAAACGCGATAGCTGGCGGCGCTGGTGCAGCCGTGAGTGAGTTACTCGCTGGCGCAGGCATTGCCACAGCCGTTTTGCACCTGGGTATTCCAGATGGTTATGTCGAGCACAGTGATCACAGCGCGCAGTTGGCTGAGTTGGGTTTGGATAGCGCAGGAATCGAGATCTCCGTGCAATCTAGACTGTCCACAGATTCAATGCCCCTGGGATCAACCCTCGAAACCCCCGCAGCAAACGCTGTGATTCCCGCAAAAGCAGCGTTAAGGAGAACCTAATTCTAGCGGCTAAACCCGAAATTCCTCACCTTTCAACCAAGCCTTCAAGTTCGTCCCGATACGTCTTGGCAATATCATCCCACCGACAATGCGTTAGCGTATAGTCTCGCGCTCGCTCGCCAAATTCGCGTGACTTGCCGGGATCAACGGCGAAACCACCAATAGCAGAAATAAACTCTTCTACATTGCCACTTTCCACCAACACCCCGTTCACGCCATCAGTAACCGCGTCCACCAGGCCCTCCAGGCGCGAAGCCACCACGGGCATTCCTGCGCAAGCGGCTTCAAGAACAACAAGACCGAAGCCTTCCATGTCACCTGTTATTGGAATATTCGGCTGCACAAAAAGATCGGCTTGCTCCAACAGCGCCGCTTTTTCGGCATCGCTGACCGGTCCAAATACCGTCACACGTGAAGGATCAGTCAGACAGGAGACAGCCAGTTCAATATCCGTCCTATTTGGCCCATCGCCGGCAATCCAGTAATGCACATGTTCTGGTAACCCGGATACCACGTTAGTGACAAACCACTCAACACCCTTTCGCTCCACCAAGCGTCCGAGTGTCAGCACATAGAATTGGTCTGCTTTACGTTGAATTCGAGTAGATTCATCATCTAACAGCGGAGCAGTTTCCATCAAGGAAACACCATTAGGGATAAAACGACACTTCGTCCCCTCAATCCCGCGAGCTTGTGCCTGGCGGATAGTCTCGTTACCTACGGCGAAGAGTCGGTCGAGTCTTGCAAGGCAGAACCTGACCCAAATTCGTTGATACAAAACGTTCTTATAGGTTATATCCAATCCATGCACTACGGCGCTGACGGGACGCCCCGTGAATAAACGCAGTAACCAGCCAACAGGTGCCAGCACACCATCTCCCAGCAAAATCACGTCTGTGCAAGGGGCGCGGTAAAGAGCTTTGAAAAAACACGTCACAAAAAAGGCCGGGAGAAAAGACTTGCCTCGTACATTGGCGATAAGCGATACATTTGATATTTTGCCAAGGGCCTGGCTAAGCTCAAAATTCTGTTTCTCGATACCGCCCACCACCGGCGGAAAAGCTCTAGAGATAAAAATAATTTTCAGTTTCTTGTCATCACTCAAAGCATCGTGCACCGATGATAAACCTGGTATTGCCACTTGAGGGGCCACAACGGAAGACACAATGCCTGCACAGCTCTTACAGGCCAAAAGTACCATTTACCGGTGGTCACCCAGCTCAAATTCAAGACATGTAGATCCTTCCAACGCTCAATAACCTTCAAGTCCGCGACCTGAAACAGCGATTGCCATTCGTCCAAAGTGCGAACCACTTCTTTTGCATCCACCTGGTACGTGCCAGCGAACAAACCAAGCTTACGGGTAAGAAAGTCCTTATTGGGCACCAATAGCACAATTACCGCCCCCGGCTTTGCAACCCGAGCCATTTCCCGGAGGCTGGCCGCCGGATCAACGAAATGCTCTAGCGAACCCAGACACGTCACAACATCAAAGCTATCCGCCTCGAAAGGTAATGATTCAGCTGGCTGGGCATAAAACTCACCATTAGGCATGGATTCATCGCAAAAGCCGATGGCCCGTTCCGAAAGATCAATACCGGCAACTTCCAGGCCTTCAGCGCTGCAATGTTTGAGCCAACCGCCCGTACCGCAGGCCACATCCAAAACTCGCTGACCTGCCCGGAGCCCAAGCCGACGAAATAGTGAGGAGTAATGCCGCGCCATACTCTCTTCATAAGAGTCCGGAGCCTTGGCATGGTACACAGAGTCGTAAAACTCTTTAATCTCTTTTATATCGGGGACAATGGGTTCATTTTCCCTTTCTCCAAATTTAGGGCGTGACATGTCTATTACATCCCGATATGTTTCGTCGAATCTTGTCAATTAGTGCACGTTAACGCAGGCCATGGAAATCAACAAGACCACAAAGATTTGTCGCCCATTGCCTTCAATTGCCTGTGCCTGTGCCTGTGCCTGTAGAGCAGAGCAACAACTTGCACAAAAATCACCCAACTACCGACTTGCAGCATTACCAAAGAGGAAGACTCTTTTTCCATATCTACTGAGTAACTATGCGCTCGACGGGAGCACCATTAGGATCGTTGAACTCCCTGACTGCCTGGAACATGTAACCACGTACCAAAAGCCGGAGTCTGGGTGCTGCCATGAAAATTAATAACCGGAATCCATCTCACTGGCTCTATTTATTACTCTTTACCATAACTGTGGTGGCGGCTACATTTATTAAGTTATTGAGAATCAAAAAGCACAGCGGTGTTTGTTTGCTTTATGGGCATAAACTGAATGGAAACCTAAAAGCACTTTACGACTTCAATCTAAACGAACCACAGAGCAAGATTGACATGCGGTTCCTCACCATGGATCCCGCTTACTGTAAGGAGTTACAACTGGCGGGATTTAACCCCATCAACGGTATTAACCCATTGAATGCCCTTACCGTGGCCAGCGCGTTCGCTATAGTTTCTGATCACGGTCTGCATAGCCTGAAAATCATGCTTAAGTTGACCAATATCCCTTTTTTTGACGTCTGGCATGCCATCCCCCTGAAGGGTTTCGACGAAGAAGACTTCAGCACTCAGCGCCAATACGAAATGGCCTTTGTTACCTCAAACGCTGTGAGGAGCGTGTACCAAAGTAAGTTTGGATTCAACGAAGAGAAGCTGGTCAGCGCTGGTTACGCTCGCACTGACATACTGGTAAACCAACCCCCGATAAGCTCGAAAATCAGGGATGATCTCGGAATTAGTGAATCTGAAAAAAAGATCCTACTTTTTGCGCCCACCTGGCAACAGGGCGATCCGAATCGAAATATTCTGCCCTTTGATAAAGCAGAAGATGAATTCTTTGGCGCTCTGGAGCTCATATGCGCTGAAAACAATGCCCTGTGCATTTTTCGCACCCATTTAAACAGTGGTGAAAGCGACCTCTCGGCGTATCCATCTATTCTTTTTCGCCCGCACTCGCGCTACCCCAACACCGAGGAAATACTGCTGATTACTGATTGCCTGGTGTCAGACTGGTCTTCTATCGTTTTTGATTTCATGCTGCTGGACCGACCAACCATATTTTTGGATGTACCTCACCCATTCAAAAAAGGTTTCTCTCTTGGGCCGGAAAACCGTTTCGGCAAACTGGTACAAAACCTGGATGAGTTAACGACGTCTCTGGGAGAGTATTTAGACGATCGATCCGCCTATAAAGCCGACTACGGGATTCCACATGCAGAAGTTAAGAGACGCATGTACGATAACAATGCAGATGGGCGAGCAGCAGAAAGAATTTGCGGGATTATCGAGAGGTACCGGTAAAACCGGGTGCGCTACGCCAGAATTCAGCCTAACAGCTCCACCAGTTGCGCACTATTACGTTGTACCGGGTGATTCGCTAAACGTTCCAGAACTATTCACGTCAACCTGGATACTGCAACCAGCGGTCATCGTCTCTTGATCAGCAAATGCAGCTAGGGAAAGTCTGGCAGCAGGTCTTGGATGATCTCCTAACACAGAGGCTAATTATCAAAATCCTCACAGTAAAGGCAGTGGTATGTGATTCAGTGAATGAATAGTCGGCGACACGAGCGCGCAACAAAGGGGTCGATTCAACAAGGTTATGGGATCTCTTGCTACATACGCGGTTAGAAATTACTATAACTCTTATTAATTCCCACCCCAAACAACAGGCTTTCGATGTAACAACCTGGGGCCGATAACATTGCAAGTTGGCTATAGGTGATAGAGCTAGCCCCCTCTTAGTCAAACTAGTCGATACAAGCGTGGCGAATATTATTGTTCCCGGCAAACCTGAATAATAGGAAATAAAAGTGAATAAAAAAAGCGTCTATGTAGGCATGAGTGCTGACCTAGTACACCCGGGGCACATGAACATACTGAAGGAAGCCGCCAAATTGGGTGACGTGACTGTTGGCCTGCTGACTGACGAGGCTATTGCAAGTTATAAAAGATTGCCCTACATGCAATATGAGCAAAGAAAGCTTGTTATTGAGAACATCAAAGGCGTTGTAAGTGTAATAGCACAGAACACTTTGGATTACCGTCCAAATCTTGAAAAACTCAAACCCGATATTGTTGTCCATGGTGATGATTGGAAAGACGGGGTGCAAAAACAGACACGTGATCAGGTGGTCGAAACTCTGGCGCAGTGGGGTGGGGGGTTAGTTGAAATAGCATACACCCAGGGCATTTCATCAACGCAATTGAATGAAGCAGTTAAAGACCTGGGGACAACTCCGAGCATAAGACTGGGAATGCTGAGGCGCCTGTTACAGGCCAAGCCATTGATAAGTGTCAACGAAGTACACCACGGTCTTTCAGGTCTGATTACCGAAAAAACAGTGGCAAGCAGAAATGGTAAAAACGTTGAGTTTGATGCCATGTGGTCCAGCAGTCTTACTGATTCAACTGCCAAGGGTAAACCTGATATTGAAGCGGTTGATATGACGTCACGAATGACATCAGTGAATGACATTTTTGAAGTCACCACCAAGCCAATGATCTTTGATGGAGATACCGGTGGAAAAATTGAACACTTTGCTTTCACTGTACGCTCGTTAGAACGCCTGGGCGTCAGTGCGGTTGTCATTGAAGATAAAGTTGGCCTGAAGAAAAACTCACTGTTCGGCACTGAAGTCGATCAGACACAGGACTCCATTGAAAATTTTCAGAATAAACTGCGAGCAGGAAAAGCGGCGCAAGTTACAGATGATTTCATGATCATATCAAGAATTGAAAGCCTGATTCTTGAGGCGGGCATGGAAGATGCCCTTGCTAGGGCAAAGGCCTATATTGAGGCCGGTACCGATGCAATTATGATTCACAGTCGCCAAAAGGATCCGGCGGAGATATTCGAGTTTTGCGAGAAATATGGGAACTTTCAGAGCAGGGTTCCTTTAATGGTTGTGCCAACAAGTTTTAACGAAATCACTGAAGCAGAATGGCAGGACAGAGGCGTCAGCATTGTATGCTATGCAAACCATATGCTGCGCAGCTCTTACCCAGCAATGTTGAAAGTGGCTCAGTTAATTCTAGAGAATGGCCGCTCGCTAGAATGCGATGATCTGTGTTTATCCATTAAGGAAATTCTGGAACTTATTCCGGGAACAAAATAATGATTGAGCCAGACTTTTTTTTCGACACACTTACTCAAGCGGGTATTGAGTTTTATTCCGGTGTCCCTGATTCCTTACTGAAAGATATATGTGCCTACATAAGTGACAATGCGATTATGGGAAACCACATTATTGCCGCCAATGAGGGAAATGCGTTTGCGATAGGGATTGGCTATCACTTGGCAACGAACAAGATACCCCTGATATATTTACAGAACTCCGGTCTCGGCAATATCGTCAATCCACTATTGTCCCTCGCAGATCCGGAAGTCTACTCTGTTCCATCACTATTGATGATTGGCTGGAGAGGAGAGCCGGGCGTAAAGGATGAGCCGCAGCACAAAAAACAGGGGCGAACAACACTTGAGATGTTGCAGACTATGGAAGTGCCTTTTCACATCATCAATCCTAGCATGAGTTCTAGTGAAGTACAGAATGTAGTTAGCAATGCCGTCACGGAAACCAAGGAAAATAATAGACCTTGTGCCCTGGTGGTAAAAAAAGGCAGCTTCTCCTCCTATCAGCTTCAAAACACTACCAGCTTAGAATTTCCAATGTTAAGGGAAGACGCCATCAAGATCGTTATTGATAATATGGCCAGTGAAGATATTGTGGTTTCCACCACAGGCGTTGCATCCAGGGAGCTCTTTGAATATCGAGAAGCCCTGGGCCACGGTCATGAAAGAGATTTTTTAACGGTTGGCGGAATGGGGCATGCAAGCCAAATTGCTCTGGGTATTGCCTTACATAAACCGGACAGGCAAGTTTATTGCTTTGATGGCGACGGCGCAGCACTGATGCATATGGGAGCAATGGCGATCAATGCAAGTGTGGCATGTTCAAATTTTACCCATATTATTTTTAATAATGGTGCTCACGATTCCGTTGGCGGCCAACCGACGGTAGCTCATCAAATTGATATTCCAGCTATCGCAGATGCGGTGGGTTATGCAGAGGTTTTGCAGGTTAAAACCGCGGACGAAATTCATGAAGCAATGCTGAGTCTTAAGAATGTGCCGGGGCCCTCCTTGCTAGAAATCAAGGTCAAAAAAGGCTTTCGAAAGGATCTTGGGCGTCCGACCAAAACACCCATTGAGAATAAAACTGATCTGATGAGGTTTATTCGCTAATGTCTCAGCAAGCATTTATCGGCCCCGGAAGCCTGGAGCATGTAAAGGAAATTCTCGGGAGTCATCAAGCGAAAAAAATCCTGCTCGTAACAGGAAAAAAATCATATATCGAGTCCGGTGCAAAAGATGCATTAGATCCTTATTTGGAAGGAAGTGAAGTCATCAGGTTTTCTGACTTTACACCTAACCCAAAACTGGAGGATGCCCAGGCAGGCATAAGTCTAATAGATGAGGTACAGCCAGACATTGTTATAGCTATTGGCGGCGGTAGCGTCATCGACATGGGAAAACTTATTGTCATTCTCTCAGCCCAGGTAGAGAAAAATACAGAAGAAATAGTACTGAACCAAGATCTAGTGAGAACAAAAGGGCTTCCTTTCGTTGCAGTACCAACGACCGCCGGCACAGGTAGTGAAGCGACGCATTTTGCGGTGGTCTACATTGAAAACGTAAAGTATTCTCTTGCGCATGACTTTATTCTTCCTGATTACGCCATCGTAGACGCTTTGCTCACGCACAAAGTACCTTCACCTATTATTGCCTCCTGCAGTATGGATGCGTTGACTCAGGCAATAGAATCCTACTGGTCTGTCGGGTCAACTGAAGAAAGCAAGGCGTATGCAAGCCGTGCGATCAGGATGGTATTGCCGGTACTGAAATCGTTGCATGGGGGTGACCGCAGGGCCAAGGAGATAATGGCTGAAGCAGCCTATCTGGCCGGAAAGGCAATCAACATAACAAAAACAACAGCAGCACATGCAATCTCATACCCGATTACCACATATTTTGACGTGCCGCATGGGCATGCAGTAGCATTGCTGCTGGGAAAGTTTTTTGTTATCCACGCTGAGACGGGCGAAGAGGATATTACGGATAAACGCGGCAAAGCCCATTTGAGCGAGGTGATGTCTGATCTTTTTTCCATGTTTGGCTGTGACAATGCGCAAGACTGTTGCAAGCAGTGGTACAAAACAATGGATGAAATTGGCCTACAGACTGATTTGCAGATTATCGGCATTAAGACTGATACTGATGTCCAACTGATAGAGAGCAAGATCAGTTTGGAGAGGTTGAACAACAACCCAGTGAAAGTCTCACCAAAGATGTTACACGATTTATTGCTTGTCTCTTGGAATTCGTGTTCTTAGCTACCCCATAAGTACAGCTAGCACAGGTAAAGAGAGCATACCGTGTAATTCTTACACTGGCTCCTCATTGCCGTATAACTAAGCCAGGCGGCTAATATTTATCCGCCTTCTACTTGTTGACCCTATTAAAACCGCGTTATGCTTTCTGAATGCACAATATTTATCTCTATGGAGATTTGATAGACCATTTCCGAGTTTATACTTCTTAAAAAAGGCTTATCAGCGTGAATCCATGTCCTCTATGTAAATCAAAAAAAACCAGGTACCTATACAACATAGAAAAATTTAAAATTTACAAGTGCGTAGATTGTAAATCTAGCTCAACATCTCCTCCCCCCTCAGACCAAGAGATCGAAGACTACTACAACGGCTTCTATCTGAAGCAAAACACCACGAAGAAACTCGAGATATTTAGGAAGAAATACTTTAGGGCTTGGTACGAACAGTTCGATTTACCCAAAAAATCCAGGATGCTGGATATTGGCGGCGGCGGCGGCTTCTATTGCTGGAGCTTTGAGTATTTTTTATTTGGTGAAGCTCACTATGTCGACGTTGATCCTCAGTCTTGCGAATTCGCCAGAAATGAACTGCGGCTCGATAACGTACACAATTGTTTCGCACAAGAGCTTCCAATTGACCAAAAATATGACTTGATTGTTTGTCGCCATGTGATTGAGCACCTAGTAAACCCTGAAGATCTAATTAATACAGCGATAGACTTATTGGCACCAGACGGGACTCTAGTTCTAGTAACCCCAAATGCTAGCAGTATTGAGGTTTTTGGATACCCTGGAAGACTTAATAGGCGAGTCAACGCAATAGTAAAAGCGACTGACTTTAGTCGGCTCCGAGTGCTATGGTCATTTCTTTCCGGAAGTATCGCTAACAGCATTTACCCAATTCGACACCTTCATGCAATCTCCAAAAAATCTGTTGAGCTTATGCTAATCGAGAGAAATAGCGCGTTGAATGACATTACCTATAGCAGCTTAACTGCTCACCTATGCCACGCTCCTATTATTTCCAAAGACCATCTATTTGGCTATTCACCATTCATTAATGAATACAAGATTTCTGGATCTCGAATGTTCGGAAGCATTAAAACGATTCTTGTAAATCTCACTCTTGGCAAACTATGTGGAGGAATTCATCTCATATTCCTAATAAAAAAAAATGAAACCGCTAACTAATACAGAGGTCGGGTTAGAGTCCAATTTTTCGAATTCTTTCAGACACCTCCTTCCCACTATTCACATCAATTAGGAAGTCATTGAAATAGAAATGGATGAATTTCTTAAGTTGCACATCATTTTTCTTTTTCCAATCACTGGAATCCAGATATTTCTCTAAGTCCCATATGCTATTCACAAGAGTTGCTCCGTAGAAGTAATCTGCCCTCCCTGTAATAATAACGTTTTTCAAATGTAATATAGCTTCCATCCCAACGCCTGAATTTACTGTAACCACGAGTGAAGCATTTTTTATGAGTTCGTGAACACTGTTTTTTGAAATAATTACATGGTCTTCATCACTCAGTTTTTCAAGTAATTCTTTCGTTTCATTACTTCTACATAATGGATGTCTCTTAATAACTACTTTGTATTCAGACCCCGCAAATTTCTCGACCAAAAAGGAAGCTAAATCAGAACCCGTGATATAGGACAGGCTCGCCACCAGATCTACAGCGATCTGAAGTGGTAGGAAAACATACTTAAATGTATAACCACTTTCTTCATGCTCTGGCTGAGAATACTTTGAAGAATTTTTGGCAATGATAGTATAAAACGCAGTTTCCCATGTCTTTTCAGAGAGCGTGCTGCTTATCCCTTCTATTCTCTCCCGACAGTGCAAATTGTCTTTTGCAATTGATGCCCAACCTGCAAAACCATCGCTGTCAAAACTCACAAAACCCTTAACAGCAGACGTCTTTATGTGGAAATGCTTATCCCCCCCCCCACGTGTATGATGGGATAAAACATAATTATCTCTATTTAAAGGAGATACATTCCAGCCAAACTGAAGTATCGGCATAAACGGTATTTCATGCTCTACAAAATATTCTATGAGGTGGATATAGAACTGAATTAGATCACGCCTTACTGATTTGGTATTCTCGTCATTTTGAAAAAAGAAGAAAGATACAGGTATATTCAGTTCAACCACAAATCTCTCTGCGAGCTCGTTGTATGCCAAATGTCTAACTCCCTTTACAATTTTCTTCTCAGACAGAGTCCTACAATTATTTAGCCCAGCGATCACGGAATATGGTAGCAAATCACCTTGAAAAATTTTAAGTTCACCAATTCTTTCTGAAACATTCTTTGTTAACAACCCCTGAATCTCGAGCTCTTCGATTTTCCACAGGTAGCCATTATTGATTAGAATTCCTTGCCAGGCCTCCTGAACTGCGTATTTTGTATCGGGATTTACAATTCGCTCGTTTCGAAGTCTTGCGCGATTTTCATTCGGATAATTAACGCTAGCCATCGCGGTCTCATAAACATGAAATAAATTGGCTCCTACATTGGATGTATCACTTAAATACTTTTCTATCTCAAACCCCAAATATGTAAGCTCGTCCGTTTTAACTAATGACTTTATCAAGCTTGCAGAATAAAGCTTACTATTCACTTTTTGCTTTTTGTATACACTTACAACTTCTGTATAGCATTGCCTTCTATAGAATATCTCGATCAATAGATCTGCAAATAATCTTTTTCCGGATAGAGAACTTCCGTCTAACGAAAGTATTGTTCTAGATATTTGTTTTTGAAAGGGAGAACGATCTAGGATGATGGCAATAATTTTAAAATAATTGTGTGTAGAGAGAATACTCTCTTCCAATGAAAGTACTTTTCTAGCATGTCGTTTTGGAAAGAGAGAAGAACTCAGGGTTACGACAACAACTTTAAAAATAGCGTAGCGTATTTTAAATAATGAATTCTTTATTATTCTAATTGACTTCATCGTGTTCATTTGAGGGGTTACTTTGGCTACACTATGATATTCGAAATTAATATCTCGCTTCTTTTCTATATTTAGTCTTTCATTTTTGATATCGTTATCCAAGATTTTATTTAGTGACTCTATTACCTTGGTGACCGAATTTTCTTTGTACTCAAAACACTCTTCAACCAACTTGGAATTGTACTCGATATATTTATGATTTTTTAAAAGTTGGTTTTGAATTTCTCGAACGAGATCGTTGGAAGAATAAACAACTGGTCCTATTAAATCGGATTTTAATATTTCAATGCTATCTGGTGACACTTTTTTATGCTGGTTTACTTCAATACTTTTGTCTCTTAAAAGAACAACAGGTTTCCCCGTGTAAAGCGCGTCAAAAATTACACCCGAGTAGTCAGATAGAACAACATCAGCACATGCCAAAATGTACAAAGAGTCGTCAACGAACTGCAAAAAACGTTCATCCAAATTTGTATATTCACTATTAATTTCAACGCCTGTATCAGATAAGTGGTGCGTTTTTTCAATAATATTGTAGTTTTCTCTAAGTCTCCCTTCGATCTGGCCAAATAGTTCTCTAGAAGCCAAGTCACCCCATGTTGGTAGATATGCAATTGTTTTCTTTTTGGGATCAAGTTTATTCCTAATAAATCCCAAAACTTCGGAATCAAGATTACCAGTAAAATAATCAGCAAAGCGAGGGTTGCCAACTTTGAAAACGGTACAGCGTTCTGCTAATTTTTCAGACGAATATCTCCCATAAACCAGACCAAAGTCATATAGATCCCATCGAATATTGTAGGCGGTCAGGTCTTTGGCCATACTATACTGGAACATGACATATTTGGTTGATTTGAAGTTAATTCCTCGAGGCTGTCTGTTCTGGGCAATGATCATGTCAAAGTCTAAATCAAGGGATTTAAAATTTGATGTGCTCACATACCTTATATTGAAATATTCGTAGCCAAAATTTCTAAATGTTTTTAGGCTGAGTTCGTTCTTTATCCAAATAATAAGAGTAGCTTCGGGGAGTTTTTTGAGAATATTTTGGATTTGTATAAACTGGAATTTGTTCCAGACCAAAAATCCCACACGATGTCTAGATTTTTCATGCATTCCCTGCTACTCCAATTACAATGGCTTACAATTCGACTCAGATAATGCCTCTAGTCTACTAAATCCAGAGCATTATATAGTGTAGTTATTTTGTGGCGCCTCACACGGGAACTGGTTGTAGTCGATCCGCTAGGCTTAGATCTTCTCTCTGACATCTTTCAGTGAGAGGATCCAGTGTCTGTTCAAGCACTCATTAGACGACACGATAGGCCCGCCCTCCACTGCCTGCCCCAACGCGAGTCCGATTTTCTCCTGCGTGCAATAACTCGCGCTCACGGCCAAATCCTCCCTGACTCACGACTGCATCGTTGTAAATCTCGTGTGTGGCCAGACCGGTAATCCGGGAGTAGGTCACATGGAATAGTCAGGAGCTGGATCTGCACCACAGGCAGGGGCGAGAGCGCCTACCGCGACTGATGTTTGGCTCTTCGTCTAGTCGCAGTAGTCAAGGGTCTGATATGCTTGAACGCAGAACACGAGAAACAGCGGACGCTCGCATACGAGTGGTACTTTTTAACAAAGTGAGTCCAACTAACCGACTGTTGGCTAACCGGGAAATCTTAGAGGAAAGAAAGATGCCTCAAAAGCAATTATTTTGGCTTCATATTACAAAGTCGGCAGGAACTACCACTCGCTCTTTACTTCAACCACACTATGTACTGGTTGATCGCGTTAAAAAGCCAAAGACTTTCATTCAAGCTGCGCCCGAGGAATATAATGACATACTCAATAATTATAGGTTTTTTTTAGGAGAGTACCAGTTCAGGCGATGCCAGTTTGCCAAAAAGTATCTTTATCCTAATGCCTGGGATGGCATTTTTTCATTTGCGTTTTCCAGAGAGCCTACAGACAGATGCGTAAGCATGTTCTATTTTCTTTTTTGGAAAAGTCTTGGCCGTTTTGGAAATATTCGTCGCACTCTCAACCAATCGATAACAAGTAAAAAGTTGATACTCAACACCTCCTACGCGTTTGATGTTTTTTTAGATTACGCACATCAGGCGCGCGTTAGCGATTCTATCTATAAGCCTCTCGGCAATCATTTCACGGCACACACAGCTCCGATGTGGGGCGACATAACAGATGCCAACGGAGACATAATGCTCACAAGAGTGTTTCGACTGGAGAATCTAATCGCAGGTATTAATTTTGCATTCGAGGAATGTGGTATTACTGAAAAAATTGATGACAATCATAGCGAATTAATTAGAAATAGAAGAAAATACGTTCCCAACCAGCATCAGCAGAAGAAGATTGAGGAGATATATTCCAGAGATTTCGACATTTATGAAAAATCATGACATTGGAATCAAGCTAGCAGGGCGCCTTACTTGCACTGCAATGAAGCGCAGCACAGCGGATCTAACTACAGTAAATTTGTCTTTTTTTGGCGCATACACCTGACGAAAGCACACTCCGCAAGTGGCTCAACAGCTAAATACTCAGTCCGGTTTTTTCAAAGAAATTGAGGCATATTCTATCGAATGAGCCCATATTTTCTTTAGAGATATTGATATTTTCCCCTGATTTATCAGTATCGAAATACTTTGACTCAATTTCCTTGTCATAGCTGACGCACATCTTTCTCACTATATTTTCTCGTAGAGATGGGTCCTGAATCCAATTTTCAAACATGATATCAACGAACTTCACCCGTTTGTTTTTGGAAGATCTTTTTGCCGACTTATAGGCAATAACGTGAATCAGTTTTACTAAGTAAAATTCTAAAAATGTTGAATTAAAATTTCTATTTGACCTCATCTGATCACAAAACTGATCTGACATTTTTCGATTGACTACAATATAGTATGAGCGACCGCGAATGTGGTCTAGAATTCTAGCGCGATGCGCAAAAATTGAGTTATTGAAAAAAACAATATCGTCATCAGAGAACATCATATTAACAATATTTTCCTGGAATGATTCTATTGCATCAATGGCCAGCACTGGGTCTGTGTTACGCATTGCTACGGCATACTGGTATAGAAATTCACATACAAGCAGGTAGTAATGATCGAAACCTATATGGTCAATGATGCTTTTGGTAGCATTTACAGTCTTATATTCAAGGTAGTCAAAGGGCGTCATTAGTAATGCATGATTTTTGAAAAAACGTTTCAGCACTGCATCTGAAATTTGACTGCTTGACTTTATGTCCTGAGCAATTTCATCTACACCACCTGCACCTTGATGTAGCATCGGCTCACTGTCTGCACCGACGTTTAATGCCGGTAAATCGCCTGCGCCTGGCATGTCTTTTGTTTGTTGGTAACCCCGGCAGGCGTCATGAACCGCACTGCTGCCACTCCAGCCAAACCCGGCTAAGAATATTTTTTGGGGGCCAACTCTAGAGCGAATGGAATTCAGATATTTCGAATTATCTTCAACGATAGTCCTTAAAAGGCTTATTACTTCTGGATATTTTGATTGGATCAGGAAATTGCAGGATTTCATTAATACCGGAAATAATTTATGAGTGATATGTTCATAGTCGTGCATCTTAGCCAAGGCAAGAAATTCTTCATTATGGTGAGGGTCTTCAGAATTTTTTTTCGAAAACGTTTTATGTAGGATATTGGAGGCGAGCTTTTGACTAGTATCAGAGTAGGTGCCTTGCCAGATCTCGCTTTTGGTAAGTTCATCGCTAAAGTGTGACTGTAAGGAACTGTTCTGACGATACACAATCATTTTCTTCCAATCAGAATGGTTTTTGATCTCGCAGGTGTCGAAAAATGTCACTATCAGTTCTGTGAGCTGGAGAGTGAATATACATATTGAAATATATATAAGCAGAAGTTCAAAAGCCTTTTCACTATTTCTGGATTCTGCGAACAGAACTTTCCAACCATCGACGGCAGTAATTACGTCCTCATTATCGGCTAGCCATTTTACGAATACATTGGGGTATGACTGAGCATTGACAGAGAAGACAATTCTGCTGTACTGCTTGGAAAAACCTTCTGCGAGCCACAAGCTAGCTTGGTCATAGTCCCTTTTGTGTGCATGTATCAAGCCAACATAGAGTAGATATACTTTCCAGTCTTGTGAATAAAACTTGTAACCCTGATTTGATACTATCTCGCTGGCGTAGCGAAGGGACAGATCGACATTATTTTTTGCAAGATAACGGTGGGTCAGAGTGCCGGCGCCAATCGCGCACATCTTGAACAGTATGTTTTTCTTGTAGCGAACAGATTCATATCGCTTTGCGGGCAGTCGCTTTAGTACCGGAGCGACAACGAAGTCCTGCATAGCCAACAACACAGAACTATTCAGGACCCAATTCACAATTCTATTTAACAGCATGTATGTTGATTTGCTCTCGCCAGTATAATGAATGCGACTCCTTTTACGGAACAATCGCTGTACTTGTATTAGTCCGATGGATATCCAGCGGTCGCTATTGAACAATGCCCCTGATACGTTCTGGGGTCAGCAAAGCAGTCAAGTAATATTACTCAATGCATTCATATTGTCGGTTAACATGCCGAACCTGCAGTTTTTGCCCAAGGCGATCCCATTCTGAAAATGTAGCGGACATCCCGGAACAGGATGGGCAATCGGGTGTCGCAAAGTCAAAGGCAACAGATAGCCAGTAGGCAGAAAATCACGCCCAAGATTGAACGGCCACGTCGCTGCAGATCATACTTTACTGAATGCCTCGCACCTACCCCCGGAAAGTTCGCAACATAAATCTGCAAACTCAAGCGTTTCTTCCCTGTGGGTGACCATCAAAATAGTGTAACTTCCTTCGCGGACCAGATTGGTAAAAATCTTCTCTTGCGTGGGACTATCCAGCGCGCTGGTAGCCTCGTCAAGTATCATTACCGAAATATTGCGGTACAGGGCGCGGGCGATACCCAAGCGCTGGCGCTGGCCGCCACTCAACAGCATACCGCGCTCTCCTATTCTTGTAGCAAAACCCTCTTCCAAACCACTTATAAACTCTGACAGTGCCGTCAATTCAGCTGCGCGCTGAAGACGGGCCGAGTCAATCTCGTATCCCGGCACACCAAATGCAATATTCTCTGCAATGGTCGCGTCAGTTAGATATACAGATTGCGGCACATAGCCCACCGACCGCTGCCAACCCTGCATCTGGGCAGGTGTCAGTCGACTCCCATCGATGCTGAGAAAACCCGAATCGGGCTTTAGCAGACCCATGAGAATTTCCAGTAAAGTACTTTTGCCACCGCCTGATCTGCCAGTAATAGCAACAACTGATCCAACCGGGATACGCAAATTGACATCCTGCAGAACCGGTTCAATTGACGTTGGATAGCTGTAGGTCACACCGGTCAACGATAGATCCCGCTTGGGGTGCACTGCAGGCTGAGATGAAAAAACTTCGTACTCCGTGGCCGCCGCTTCTTCCAGCACCTCTCTGAGAGAGCGAAAAACAGGCAGGGCACTGCGCATCTGGGTGATAGCCAGGTAACTTTGCTGCACTTTCGGTACAAGCTTGAAACCCGCCATGACGTATAGCGTCAACACAGGTAGAACCGTTTCGATGCCACCTTTGAGCAGCATGAAGTACATTGCAATAAGCAGGGTGCCGACCAACACCAGAGTCTCGACCAGGTAGTAGGGTGATTGACCGAGAATCATATTGTCAGCCAGAGACCGAGCAATCTGGTGGGTATCCTTGTGAAACTGTCTTGCAAGCTGCGGCTCCGCACCGTACAGTTTTACGTCCCTGATACCCTCGAAACTCTCATTGAGTTGCTTGTTGCGACGGGCATTATTGGCGCTGATGTGCTCGCCATTCTCATAGATTCTTGAACGCAGGGCGTAGAAGACGAACCAATAGATACCGCCAAGACATACCACGCTACTCAGGGCAACAACGAAGTCCACATAAAAAATCAACAGACTGAGCAGTACGACCGAAAAAAGGCGACCGTTCAGGCGCAGTGCCGGCGCAATAAAATGCGTTCCCAGCCGCTGTGTATCGTACATAATGTGTTGTATCAGGCTTGCACTGTTACTGCGCCCATAAAACAGAACATCCCGCCCCAGGTAGTAGCGGTAAAGGCTGGAAGCAAACTCACCACCAAGGCGATGGGAGTATCGATTCATGAGGAACTGCGACACCAGCAAGAGAGCATTCGAGACGCAGATCAACACAATAAATACGAGACCGATGCATACCAGGAACGTATTGGTAGGGGGCTCCCCGATCAGCACATAGAAAAAATTCAGGTAGGAGTTAGTTTCAATTAATTCGGGCGTCGCGGCCACGGCCATAAATGGCATAATAGACGCCACGCCGATCAACTCAGCGAAGGCGGTCAGTGCCATCAGGACCTGGAGAATTAAGAAATCGCGCCTCTGTCGTATGTTCAACAGAGCAAATAGCTGCCTATAACTCTCTATCATTCCAATTCAGTGGCCCCGGCGACCAGTAGGTTCTTATCCAACGAGCTCCTATTGTGACCGACTCCGGACTTAATGACCATCGAGGCATCAATGAGTTACGACTGTCGAATTGTCTCCGCGGGCAGCAGACACAACATAATCACAGTAGTCTGAGCTACTGCCGTTTATATGCGTGATGGATTCAGGGATAATCCGAAGTGCAGTAACGCAGTACTCGGCACCAGAAACGCATTACCCAGAACAGTCGCAGGAAGACACCATGGCAAAACCTAAAGACCCCGATGGACAGGACAAAAACACGAGCATAGAAGAGGCCGTCAGGTCTCTGGAGCGCGTTATCTCAGCCCTAGAAGACAGCGATATTCCCCTGAATTCAGCGCTGTCGAAATTTGAAGAGGGCATCGGGCTGAGTCGCAAGGCCCAAGAGACGCTAAGCGATGCTGAACAGCGAGTGAATCAACTCACCGCCAGTGGTAGTGATAGCGCGGGGCCGGTTCGCAGGAGCTCGAATGAAGGCTGATTTCGACGGAGAGATGGAGTCCTGTCGTCTCCGCTGTAATCAACGCCTCGCGGAACTGCCTTTCGACATCGCCTCCCACTCTGAAGCCGCCGCAGAGCATATCAGTGAATTGCAAAACGCCTACCTGTACTCTCTGGCAAGCGGCGGTAAACGTGTGCGCCCTGCCATCCTTTATTTTGCAGCCCAATGCGTTGGTGGCGGACACTGCGAATCACTGGACCAGGCTTCCTGTGCTTTGGAACTGGTCCACACCTATTCCCTGATCCACGACGACCTGCCTGCGATGGATGACGATGATATGCGCCGTGGCAAGCCCAGCCTGCATAAAGCCTATGAAGAATCCACCGCGATTCTGGTGGGGGATGGGTTACAGGCCAGGGCGTTTGAACTACTAATCGATGCCCCTAACCTCACCGCGGAGCAGAAGATCCGAATGGTGAAGGTGCTGGCCGAGGCCGCTGGCTTGAAAGGCATGGTTGGCGGCCAGTACATCGATATTCAGGTCACTGGAGCCGATATTACTTTGGATGAGCTCCAAGCCATGCACTCAATGAAAACTGGGGCGCTGATTCGGGCATCACTAGCATTGGGGGGTATCGCAGCCAACGCCACTGAGGAGCAATTGGCAGCGCTGGATGAATATGGCACCCATATTGGACTCGCATTCCAGGTCGCGGACGACATTCTGGATGTCGAGGGGGATGCAGAAACCCTTGGGAAGACTCAGGGGAAGGATGCTGAGGCCAACAAGCCTACTTATGTAAAGTTGTTGGGATTGGAGGGGGCTAAAGCGGAGGCGCAGCGATTGCTAAAGGCTGCTTTGGAGGCCTTGTCTGACTTTGGGGAGTCAGCGGATCATTTGCGAGACTTAGCGCGGTATATTGTGGAGAGGGATCGGTAGGGGAGTTCGTTTTTTGAGCCGGAATCACTGGATCCCCGCCTTCGCGGGGATGACAGGTGCTGTTAGGGGATGATCGATGAGGAGGCGACAGCTAGCTTTGTGCCTCAAACATATGGCCTAGTTTGCCGGCCTTGGTGCTCAAGTATTTCTCGTTATGAGGATTACTTCCAGTTTCGAGCGAGATTCTTTCCATTACATCCACGCCCTGCTCTTCCAACGCCGCAACCTTGCGCGGATTGTTGGTCATTAATCGCACCGATTTGATCTTCAGGTGCTCGGCCATAGGCTTGAGGATGCTGTAATCCCGCATATCCGCCCCAAAACCCAGTTGTTCGTTAGCTTCCACGGTATCAGCACCCGCATCCTGCAGCTTGTAGGCCTTAATCTTGTTGAGCAGGCCTATGCCCCGGCCTTCCTGGCGCAGGTAGAACAATGCACCTCTACCCTCTTCTGAGATAGCCTTGAGAGCTGCTTGCAGCTGACTGCCGCAGTCACAGCGCATGCTGAATAGCGCGTCCCCGGTCAGGCATTCTGAGTGAATTCGAACTAATACCGGCTCACCATTGCTCACATCACCCAAAGTAAGAACCACATGCTCCTTGTTGCTCTCAGCATCTTCGAAGCCATGCATCTCGAACTCACCCCAGGCGGTGGGGAGGCGGGACGATTCTATATAGCGTGCGGTCAAAGGGCTCATCCGTTCAAAAGGGCGCGTAGTCTAACAGTTTTACGGAGAAATTAGCGAGATGGCTTACTGAGTGCGACTAAGGGTCATAACCCCCTGATTTTCTTCCATTTTGACATGGCGCAAGTAGGTCATTCCCAGCAGGACGTAGTTGGGGAATTCACCTTCGATCACTGTCGCTGGGACGTTGTTAACCTTGATGCCACCTACATTCACGGAGCGCAAATTCAAGGACCAGGCCTTGGCCATGCCGGAGGCGGTTTCGACCCTGGCCGGGGTGGCCTGCTCGAGGTTCAGCCCGATGCGGCGGGCGTGGCTTTCGTTCATGGCGACGATGTTGGCGCCGGTGTCTACCAGCACTTCCAGTTGGCGACCATTGATTTGGGCGTTTGTGCGGTATTGGAGCATGTTGTCGCGTTGGATCGTCACTAACTGTGGGGCCGGAGGCTGATAGTTAGTGCCCACTTTCCGTGATAAGCCGAGGACCATTTGTTGGCCGTCAACTTCCAGAGTAGCGGTGTTAGTGTAAGCTGAAACCAGGGTTACGCCTTTGTGGGTTTGGCCCTCTTTTAGCATTTTGCGTTCGCCGTCGATTAGGAGGATGGCGGCATTGGGCATTAGGCCTTCCAGATCGATTTGAGGCGCGGCATTCGTGCTAATTGTATAGTGCATGCCAAGCAAAAGTAGCAAGGCCCTGATCACCCAAAAACAGGATCCCCGCGCTCGCGAGACTGACGACTCAAGTGTCCGGGAAAGCATTTTCATGGCATCAACCATAACGCAATATGCAGGCAGGCGCAGGCCATGATGCCGGCGACAACATCGTCGATCATGATGCCGAAGCCACCGTCTACCTTCTTGTCCAACCAGCCGATGGGCCAGGGCTTGGCGATATCGAAAATCCTAAAGGCAATGAAGCCGGCGATTATCCAGGGCCAGCTATTGGGCAGCGCCCACATGGTGATCCAGTAACCCACGAATTCGTCCCAAACGATGCCGCCATGGTCGTGAACGCCCAGTTGTTTGCTAGCTTCGCCGCAGATCCAGATGCCGAGAATAAAGGTGATGACAACGGCCAGGGTGAAATAACCCAGAGATAAGTGAGATAAAGCCCAGTACAAGGGAATGGCTGCCAGGGTACCGAAGGTACCCGGGGCTTTTGGTGCCACGCCGGAGCCGAACCCGAAGGCCAGGAATTGGGCAGGGGATTTAAGATTTGGTTTTATCGGGTCTGGCATGGGTTCCAGCCTCTGGGATCTCTGGATTCCCACCTACGCGGGAACGACGATTATAGGCTAAAAATGCTGGTATCCGGCGGCGAAGTCAATGTCTTGGTTGACTTTCACGCCCTGCCCTTTGGTTACGCGGCCGATTCGGGTGCAACCCTCGGGTGTTGGCGCCTCTTTAGGCAGGGTCAAGCATAGCTCATAGTCATCACCCCCTGACAAAGCCCATTTTAATTTAGTTTCGCTATCTGGGTGTGAGTTCAAGGCAGATGACAGGGGCACGCGGCCACACTCGATGTCGATGCTAACACCACTGGCAGCGGCAATATGTCCTGCATCTGCCAATAAGCCATCGGAAATATCGATGGCGGAAGTCGCTTTACCCAGCAGTTCGCGACCAAGCTCTACCCGCGCTCGGGGACGGTGGAAGCGCTGCAAAAGAAACTCAGCCGCATCCGGTTCTGGATGCCATTCGCCGTTGAGAAAGGCGAGCGCTCCGGCGGCATCGCCCAACGTGCCAGACACATAAACCAGGTCACCTACCTGAGCACCCTCTCGCAACAGGGCTTTATCTGCAGGCAACGCGCCCATAACCTGAACACTGATAGTGAGAGGGCCTCGAGTGGTGTCACCGCCCACCAAAGGGAGTTTGTATTCAGATACCGCCTGGGCCAGCCCCTGACTGAAAGTGTTGATCCAGAACTCATCTGCTTCGGGCAGGGTCAGAGCCACGGTCATGCCGATAGGACGAGCGCCCATAGCAGCGAGGTCGGAGACGGCAACAGACACAGCGCGGAATCCGATGTCTTCAGGAAACATGTCTTCGGGGAAGTGAACTCCCTCGACCATGGTATCTACTGAGGTGGCGAGGCGTTCGTTGGGTTCTAGTCGGAGAATGGCACAATCGTCACCCGCAGACAGATCTACTGCGGGGCCTGCCCCAAGAGATGAAAAGTAGCGGTAAATCAGGTCGAATTCAGAGGTGGGCATGAACGATTCCAAAGGTCGCTGGATTCCGTAATAGCGGAGCACCGCTGGCGTGGAAATAACGGTGTGATGTTGCAGTTTTCAGAACTAACGGGCGAGCTTAGCAGCGACCATCAGGCTCCAGTTTCAGCTTTACGCAACTCACGGGCCGCTTTATCCAGCACGCCATTAACGTATTTATGGCTCTCGCTGGCGCCAAACTTCTTGGCCAGGGCGACTTCCTCATTGATCACCACCTTGTAAGGTACGTCGATGCGCTCTTTCAGCTCAAAAGTCCCCATCCTCAGAAGAGTGCGCTCGATAGGGTCCAGCTCCTCAATATCACGGTCTAACAAGGGCTGGAATACTGCCTCAAGCTCATCGACACAGGCGGGTACGCCGTGCAGCAGCGCCTGAAAATACTCCAGATCCACATGAGCAAAGTCGTAATCGGCCCTGAACTCGGCCTCGATGGTATTTAACGAGGCATCGGCCATCAGCCACTGATAAAGTGCCTGCATGCCGTAATGACGGGCTTTGCGACGCTCCGCAGCCAGGGTGTTATGAGGCTTCTTAGGCGAGTTAGCGCTCATTTAGTCAAGCTTACCCAGCAGGCTGACCATTTCCAGCGCAGACATCGCAGCTTCTTCGCCTTTGTTACCGGCCTTAGTCCCGGAACGTTCTACTGCCTGTTCGATGGTATCGACGGTCAGCACACCGAAGGCTGCGGGTACGCCGTATTCCATGCTCACCATGGCCAGGCCCTTGGTGCACTCGCCGGCTACGAACTCAAAGTGGGGCGTGCCGCCGCGGATGACTGCGCCCAGGGCGATAATGGCATCAACATCGCCTTTGGCAGCGACCTTTTTACATACCAGTGGAATCTCGAAAGCGCCGGGGGCGCGAACGATGGTAATCTGGCTTTTGCTAACGCCGTGGCGGCGCAGGCAATCGATAGCGCCTTCCAGCAGATGCTCTACAACGAAGCTGTTCCAGCGGCCGACCACAATCGTGTAGTTGCCTTTGCCTCCGGTGAAATCACCTTCTATGGTTTTGATATCGCTCATTCTCACTTTCCTTCTAGTTATCTGGATTCACAAAATCCAGCACTTCCAGGTCAAACCCGGAGATCGCATTGTACTTGATCGGGGCTCCCATCAAATGGATTTTTCCCACGCCCATGTCACGGAGAATCTGGGAACCCAGTCCTACCGTGGTGTAACTATCGGGGTTGGCCATCGCAGCTGAGGGCTCTGCGCCCAGGGCCATATCAATACTGCCCAATAGGCGCTCGGGGCTTTCATCCTTGGCCAGGATCACAATGACTCCCCGCTCATTCTTGGCAACTGCCTCCAAGCACTTGGCAATACTCCAGCTGGCACGACCTTCAACCTCGCTGTTTACCAGGTCGCGTAAGGCCGATTGCACATGCACGCGGACCAGAGTGGGCTGGTCGGGGGTTATCTCCCCGCGCGACAGGGCCAAATGTACATTGCCCTCGGTCTGGTCGCGGTAGGCGGTGAGCTGGAATTCGCCGAAAGCGGTGTTGATCTTGCCCTCACGGACGCGCCATACGGTGCGCTCGTTAACCATACGGAAGTGGATCAGGTCGGCAATGGTGCCAATTTTCAGCTCGTTTTTGGCGGCGAACTCAGCCAGGGCTGGGCCATCGGCCAACGTGCCCTCTGGCGTCAAAATGTCCGTGATGACCGCGGCAGGCAACAAACCCGCCAGACGAGCGTAATCGGAAGCGGCTTCGGTATGGCCCGCGCGAGTCAGCACTCCAGCGGGTGCTGCTTCCAATGGAAAAATATGACCGGGCTGAACAATGTCTGCAGGCTCTGCATGAGGCGCAACGGCGGCCTGCACTGTCCGGGCGCGGTCTGCAGCAGATATGCCCGTATCGATACCCACAGAAGCTTCGATCGAAAGGGTGAAGTTAGATTTTTCGCCCATAGCGTCATCGACCATGGGCGGCAGGTCCAACTGACGGCAGCGCTCCTCGGTCAGCGTCAGGCATACCAGGCCGCGAGCCTGGCGGGCCATAAAGTTTACGTGCTTATCGTCGCAATGCTCAGCGGCAACCATCACTACGCCTTCGTTATGGCTGTCGGCGTCGTCGTCCACCAGCACGACCATACGGCCCTGGCGGAGATCTGAAATGAGTTCGTCTACTGTGTTTACTTGCATGTTGGTTCCGTCGGCGTCATCGCCACAAAAGTGGAAATCACAGGATTAGGTATAGCCGTTCTCGGCCAGGGTCTGCATTGATATCGAGCCCGCACCGGGCTTGGCCGCCCCATCACCCTGCATCAATCGCTCCAGGTAGCGCGCAATTACGTCCACTTCCAAATTCAACTTGCTCCCGGGCTGATAGTCGCCAAACACTGTCTCCGCCATGGTCTGGGGGATGATATTCAGATCGAATTCAGCGCCGTTAACTGCATTCACTGTGAGGCTGGTGCCATCGACGGTGATGCTGCCTTTATGAGCGATATATTTAGCCAGATCATCCGGCGCACGCATCACAAAGCGCCATGAGCGAGCGTCTTCTTGCAAACTAACCACTTCGCCAACACCATCCACGTGACCGGATACGATATGGCCTCCCAAGCGACTCGCTGGGGTCAGGGCTTTTTCCAGATTCACTTTGGAGCCTGTCTTCAACCCACCCAGGGTCGTGAAGTTCAGAGTCTCCACTGACACATCGGCCCAGTAGCCATCGCCCGGTAGCTCGACCACGGTCAGGCAGGCACCATTAGCGGCAATGCTGTCGCCTAACGCCACGTCACTTAAGTCCAGCTTGCCGGTGTTGACGCGCAGGCGCATGTCACCCCCGGAGGGCTGCATGTCGGCAATTTCGCCAACGGCCTGAATAATGCCTGTGAACATAATTTGTCTCTGGTGTTTCTAATACTGCGGGATAGCAGTCATACGCCAGTCGTCGCCGACCTTGCGCATATCCTCGATTTGCAGCGGGATCTTCTGCGCCATGGCCTCTAAAGGCAGATCCAGCAGCGGCCTGGCCGCGCTACCCATCAGCACGGGTGCCATGTATACGATCAATTCGTCTAAAAGGCCTTCTCGAACAAAGGCTCCCGCCAAACGGGGGCCGCATTCTACCAGAATTTCGTTGCTTTGCCGCGCTGACAGATAATCGATTAATTGGGCCAAATTGAGGCCATTTTCGTCACCTCCCAAGGCCAGTCGATCGACGCCGCTAGCAACAATAGCGGTAGACGCATCGAGCTTCTCATCGTGGCAGATAAGCGTCGGCGCAGCACCATCCAGAATGGCGGCACTCGCTGGGGTTTGCAGGTTTGAGTCCAGCACCACCCGCAGTGGCTGGTTCAGGCTGGCCAACTCAGCCTCTGCAACCGGCAACCCCAGCTCTGCGGCTCTTACTGTGAGAGAACAATCGTCTGAAAGCACTGTGCCAATACCGGTGATTACGGCACAACTCATAGCGCGCAGGCGCTGCACATCGGCCCGCGCTGCTGGCCCGGTAATCCACTGACTCTCGCCAGAAGCCATGGCAGTGCGACCATCCAGCGACATCGCAAGCTTGGCGCGCACTCTGCCTCTACCACCAGTCATTCGGGAAATAAAGCCGGGAATCACTTTACGTGCATCGGCTTCCAGTAGGCCAACTTCCACCTCAATACCCGCGGCGCGTAATTTATCCAACCCGTTCCCGGCCACCAATGGATTGGGATCCTCTATCGCGGCAAAGACCCTGCTGACGCCAGCAGTGATCAAGGCATCGGCACAGGGGCCTGTTTTACCGATGTGGGAACAAGGTTCCAGAGTGACGTAGGCAGTTGCGCCGCTGGCGTCACCCGCCTCTGCCAGGGCTTGGACTTCAGCGTGATTGCCACCGGCAGGTTGGGTGAAACCTTCTCCAATCACCGCGCCATCTCGCTCCAGCACACAGCCCACATGAGGATTAGGCATACAGGAATACTGCCCACGACGTGCCAGTTGCAGGGCGCGCGCCATCATACGGGTATTTAATTCGGTGGCCATGGGTTGGGGCGGTCAGTGAGACCGGGGTTCGGATTCCAATGATTCAATGGCATCGCGAAACTCGGAAATATCTTCAAAGCTTCGGTAAACGGAGGCGAAACGCACGTAGGCGACCTTATCCAGCTGCTTGAGATTATCCATCACCAGTTCACCCAGAATCACAGATTTAACCTCGCGCTCGCCAGTGGCACGCAGGGCATTTTTGATTTTGTTGATGACGGCTTCTATGTCTTCAGTGGAAACGGGGCGTTTCTCCAGAGCGCGGGTAAAGCCGGCTCGCATTTTAGCTTCGTCGAAGGGTTCGCGGTTGCCGTTCTGCTTGATGATGCGCGGCATTACCAATTCTGCCACTTCATAAGTGGTGTAGCGCTCGCTGCAACTAAGGCATTCGCGGCGACGGCGTACCTGATCACCCTCGGCAACGAGGCGCGAGTCGATCACTTTAGTGTCTTCAGCGGCGCAGAACGGGCAGTGCATGGCTTAGTCCCTTATTGCTAAGTGGCTGAACTTTAACATATTTATGGGAACGGATCGCCAGTCGATCTGAACCGATGCCGGGCTAGGTTCTGGCTCTGGCAAATCGGGCCGTCAGAGAAACTAGCTTGCCAGAACGGCCACAAGCTTCGCCCCGTTTTTGGGCCGCTGCGGAACTCGCCTAAAATTGCTGCGCAATTTTGAAGGCTCAAACAGTCCTCGCGGATTACACCCAAAAACGAGACTCCGCAAAAGGCGGTGGCCTGATTGTTCTGGAAAACTAACTTCTCTTCCGACCCTCAAGTCGGAAGAGAAAACACCACCCACCTTTGCGGGTTTACTTATAAACCGGGAAGCGCCCGCAGATCTCCAACACTTTGCCCTTCACCTCAGCAATCACAGCCTCGGAGGTGTCATTCTCCAGCGACTCAAGTACGTCACACATCCAGTGAGTGAGCTGAACGGTCTCTTCCTCACCAAAACCACGGGTGGTGATCGCGGGAGTACCCACTCGCAAACCGGAGGTGATGAAAGGAGAGCGCGGATCGTTGGGCACTGCGTTCTTGTTGACGGTGATGTTGGCTTCGCCAAGAGCCGCGTCTGCATCCTTACCGGTATAGGACTTGCCGATCAGGTCGACCAGCATCAGATGATTCTCGGTGCCGCCGGAAACAATATTGATGCCGCGTTCGATAAATGTTGCCGCCATGGCTTTGGCGTTACGCACTACCTGCTTCTGATACTCCACAAAATCTGGGCCCGCGGCTTCCTTAAAGGAAATTGCTTTAGCGGCGATGACGTGCATCAAAGGGCCGCCCTGGCCACCGGGAAATACTGCGGAGTTGAACTTTTTCTCGAGCTCTTCATTGGCACGAGCGAGGATGATACCGCCGCGAGGACCGCGCAGGGTTTTGTGCGTCGTAGAGGTCACCACATCAGCGTGGGGCACTGGGTTGGGGTAAATACCTGCTGCAACCAAACCTGCCACATGAGCCATATCGACCAAAAGATAGGCGCCGACTTTATCGGCAATCTCGCGGAATCGGGCCCAATCCATAATCTGGGAGTAGGCAGAGAAACCGGCAATAATCATCTTGGGCTTGTGCTCCAATGCCAAGGCTTCTACCTGGTCGTAATCGACCTCGCCGGTCTCTGCGTTCAGGCCATACTGCACTGCGTTGTAGTTCTTGCCGGAAAAGTTTGGCTTGGCACCGTGGGTCAGGTGACCGCCGTCAGCAAGGCTCATTCCCAAAATAGTGTCGTTAGGCTTCAGCAGCGCCAGGAATACGGCAGAGTTGGCCTGGGAACCTGAGTGGGGCTGAACGTTGGCGTAATCTGCACCGAACAGGGCTTTCACCCTATCGATGGCCAGGTCTTCGGCTTTGTCGACGTACTCGCAACCACCGTAGTAACGCTTGCCGGGATAGCCTTCGGCGTATTTGTTGGTCAGCACGGTACCCTGCGCCTGCATCACTCGGGGGCTGGTGTAGTTCTCAGAAGCAATCAATTCGATGTGCTCCTCCTGGCGGCGCTCTTCTTCGCCAATGGCGCTAAAGATCTCGTCGTCAAATCCCTCGATAGTCATGCTTTTGTCGAACATGCGGTACTCCCGGCTGAGTTTGGGGGCTGGCCCCGAATAGACAAGCGCGGCATTTTACAGAATAAAAGGGGCAGGAAGAAGCAAGATTTGATGGTTTATTGGGCAGATGTTGGGGTGTGGCGCGACAAACTTCCAAATTAATCGCTCATCGTAACAATCGCGCAATCCCAACGCCGGGAATGACGGCTAATCCTGTCGCTGGTAGAATCCGAGCGTCATCATTTCACAGCGGTTTATCCATGGCTCAATACGTCTACACCATGAACCGGGTCGGCAAGATCGTGCCTCCCAAAAAACAAATTCTGAAGGACATCTCGCTGTCTTTTTTCCCCGGCGCCAAGATTGGTGTGCTGGGCCTCAACGGCTCGGGTAAGTCGACGCTGCTGCGCATCATGGCCGGTGTCGACACCGACATTATCGGTGAAGCCCGACCCCAGCCCGGCATCAACATTGGCTACCTGCCGCAGGAACCGCAGCTGGATCCTGCCAAGGACGTGCGTGGCAATGTGGAAGAAGGCGTTCAGGAAGCGACCGACGCACTGGCTGGATTGGAAAAGGTTTACGCTGACTACGCTGAACCTGATGCCGATTTCGACGCGCTGGCCAAGGAACAGGCACGCCTGGAAGATATTATTCAGGCCACCGATGCCCACAACCTGGACCACAAACTGGAGGTCGCTGCCGATGCCCTGCGCCTGCCGCCCTGGGATGCGGACGTTACTACCCTCTCTGGCGGTGAACGCCGCCGGGTCGCCCTATGCCGTCTGCTGCTGTCCAGTCCCGACATGATCTTGCTGGACGAGCCAACTAACCACCTGGACGCGGAGTCTGTGGCCTGGCTGGAGCGTTTTCTCGAAGGTTTCCCGGGAACCGTAGTGGCAATCACCCACGACCGCTACTTCCTGGATAACGCCGCCGGCTGGATTCTGGAACTGGACCGCGGATATGGCATTCCCTACGAGGGCAATTACTCCGATTGGCTGGACGCCAAGGAACAACGCCTGGGACAAGAGCAGCGCCAGGAAGCCTCGCACCAAAAAGCGATTAAGGCCGAACTGGAGTGGGTTCGCTCCAACCCCAAAGGCCGCCAGGCCAAAAGCAAAGCCCGTCTGTCACGCTTTGACGAATTGCAGTCACACGAATTCCAAAGCCGTAACGAAACCAACGAAATTTACATCCCCCCCGGACCACGCCTCGGTGACAATGTTATTGAAGTCAAAAACCTGAAGAAAGGTTTTGGCGATCGCCTGCTGTTTGATGACGTCAGTTTTGTCGTGCCACCCGGTTCCATCGTCGGCATTATCGGCGCCAACGGCATGGGTAAGTCCACGCTGTTCAAGATCATGATTGGCGAAGAGCAACCCGATGGTGGCGAAGTGAAAGTCGGCGAGACGGTGAAACTGGGTTATGTCGACCAGTCGCGGGATGACCTCGCAGGCGACAAAACCGTGTGGGAAGAGTTGTCAGACGGTAACGACATTATTCGCATCGGCAACTACGAGGTGCAGTCTCGCTCTTACTGCGGCCGCTTCAACTTTAAGGGTTCCGATCAGCAAAAATTTGTTAAAGACCTGTCAGGCGGCGAGCGCAATCGCCTGCACCTGGCCAAGCTTCTCAAGCAGGGCGCCAACGTATTGCTGTTGGACGAACCCACCAACGACCTGGATGTGGAAACCCTGCGCGCATTGGAAGAAGCCATACTGGCCTTCCCCGGCGCTGCCATGGTGATTTCGCACGATCGCTGGTTCCTGGACCGCATTGCCACTCACATTCTTGCCTATGAAGATGACGGCGGAGTCGTCTTCCACGAGGGCAACTTCAGTGATTATGAAGAAGACCGGAAGAAACGACTGGGCGCGGCGGCGGATCAACCGCACCGAATCAAGTACCGCAAGCTGAAGTGACAAGCTAAGGCACTTTTACCGCGAGACACTGTGTGTTTATCGTTATCCAGCACCCACTCGCCCGGGGTCGAAGGTGGCGTTAGGCGCCATAAAGCCTCGGTTACCAATATCGCAACGTGCTATCGCCAAACCTCAATGTCGGCGCTATCATAGACAAATTCAAGCATTACAAGAGTTTCAGAATGACCGAGATTCGTAACGAACGGCGCCGTTGCACCCGCGTCGCACTAGACCTACCCGCAGAAGTTCACCAGGGCGGTAGCATGTGGCCTCAGCGGCTCATTGATATTTCTTTGTCAGGTGTGGCAACTGATCAGCCGGATTTATGGGACGCTCAATACAATGAGCCCTTCAGCCTGATTATAAAACTGGAAGATGGTACCGACCTCGAACTTCACGCTTACCTGCAGCATGTTGAGTCAGGTCGCCTGGGTTTTGCGGTACAGCATGTTGATAAAGAGAATATTGAACCGCTAATGGCTCTGCTGGGCCAACACATGGATATCGCCACCCTGGAAGACGAACTTTCCCGTCTGGATTCTGAGAGCTAGCTCCGCCAGCTACTCCACCGCCCCCAGGGCCTCGCTCAATTTGCTAACACCAATGACCTGCATCCCCGGGATTTCTCCCTTGGGTGCATTACCTTTGGGCACGATGGCACGCTTGAAGCCGTGTTTTGCGGCCTCCGACAGACGCTCCTGACCAGAAGGTACCGGCCGTATTTCGCCCGACAAGCCCACCTCTCCGAAGATCACCATGTCCTGGGGTAGTTGGCGATCGCGGAAGCTGGAAACAATCGCCAGCAGCAAGGCCAGGTCAGCACTGGTTTCCAGCACTTTCACCCCGCCTACCACATTGGCAAATACGTCCTGATCGCCAACTTGCAAACCGCCGTGGCGATGCAGTACCGCCAGTAGCATCGCTAATCGATTTTGTTCCAAGCCGACTGCCACCCGGCGGGGGTTGCCAAGTTGGCTGTCATCGACCAGCGCCTGAATTTCCACCAGCAATGGCCTGGTGCCCTCCCATACCGCCATCACGGCGGAACCGGCGGCGGGTTCATTGCTGCGGTCGAGAAAAATCGCCGAGGGGTTTTTAACCTCACGCATACCCTGTTCAGTCATGGCGAACACACCCAGCTCGTTTACCGCACCAAAACGGTTCTTTTGCCCACGTAGGGTGCGAAAACGAGAATCGTGAGTGCCCTCCAGCAAGATGGAGCAATCGATCATGTGTTCCAGCACCTTGGGACCTGCCAACGAGCCATCTTTGGTGACGTGACCCACTAAAAACAGCACTGTGCCGGTTTGTTTGGCGAACCGCGTCAGGTAGGCGGCGCACTCGCGCACCTGGGAAACGCTGCCCGGTGCGGAACTTATTTCATCGGTATGCACCACCTGGATAGAATCCACCACCAGCACTTTCGGCTTGAACTCCTGAGCGGCGGCGACAATGGTTTCCACATTGGTCTCAGACATCAAGCGCAGTTTTTCGGTGGGCAACTGCAAGCGTTGGGCGCGCATCGCCACCTGCTGCAAAGACTCTTCCCCGGTAATGTAGAGCCCCTCCATCGACTGAGAGAGATGGCACATAGTCTGCAGCAGCAACGTGCTCTTACCCGCCCCAGGGTTACCTCCTACCAGCACTGACGAGCCCGGAACCAGACCACCGCCCAGCACCCGGTCAAACTCCTCGGCGCCAGCGGAAAAGCGCGGCAGGTCGTTGAGGTCTATGTCTTTTAGCACCTGCGCCGAAGACAAAGCACCGGCGAATCCCGCCCGACTGGCAGTGACACCACTGCCCGCGCGACCTGAACCCTTGGCGGGACCCAGCCTGATTTCGGTAATGCTATTCCATTCACCACAATCGGAGCACTGACCCTGCCACTTGGCGTAGTCAGAGCCGCATTCGTTGCAGACAAACGCTGTTTTTTGTTTAGCCAATTTTAAGTTTCCAAACCACTGTGCCATCACCTCTTGGTAGAAACCGGGTAATGAACCTGTTATCACTGTATGTCAGCGCCCAACAGCGGTATCCTATCAGACCGCTCACGAAAACAGTTAGAAGCATGTCCAACTCCTCCCTGGTCCCCGAACGACAGCTGGTGTTCTCACCCGGCCTGGCGGCGACTATCGGGCTGGAAGAGTCGATTTTGCTGCAACACCTGCAGGCACTGTTTGAGCATCGTCACGCCCAGGAACGAGACAACTATGCCTGGCTCAGTGTAGAACGAGATTTCCTGCTCACCACCCTGCCGTTCTGGAACGCAGTGGATCTGCACCGCATTACCCGCAGCCTGGTGGATAAAGGCGTCATGTTGATGGAATCACCACCCTTGCACAGCAGCGAGAAGCTGGTATTTGCGCTCAACGAACCTGTGCGCGCCAACCAAGCAACGCCGGTTCCAGCAGCACCTGAACCTGCGCCGAGCCGCCGCAGCGCCGCTTTGTTGCCAGTGCACTGGTCGCCCAGCGAAGATCTGCTGCAACTGATGGCACTAAACCACAACATACCTCGGCAGTTTGCCCTGGACCAACTGGAAGATTTCATCTTTTATTGGCGCGAACGCGGCGAAACTTCGCACGCCTGGGAAAACAAATTTCGCCAGCACGTCACCAACAACTGGCGCAGGAAACAGCAAACCGGCGAGTCGGAGTTTCAGGTCAGGCAACCGCTGGCGCTGGACAATCACTGGCGACCCAGCATGGATGCCATGGAAATCATGGAGCGCGGCGGCATCTCCAGGGACTTTATCGAACAGGCCGTTCCCGAATTCATCCTGTACTGGCGTGAGCGCGGTGCGGCGCCCAAAGAACTGAATTCCAAATTCATTCAGCACATTCGCATTCAATGGGCGCGCTACAGCTCCAGCCTGGAACACAGCACTGAGCCCAAGCGCATTGTCGACCACTGGCAGCCCAGCGATGATGTTTACGATATTCTGCGCATGTCGCATATCGATCTGGACTTCGCACGCAGCCTGTTGCCGGAGTTTATCGTCTACTGGAAAGACTCTAACCAAACGCATACCTCGTGGAACAGCAAGTTTCTGCAGCACGCGAAATATCATTGGGCCAAGCGCCACCAACTGCAACAAACGGAAAACAGCCATGGCGGACAGCAGGGATCTCATTCAACAGGTCGCACAAGAGATAGAAGCCTCGAAGACGACCTCAACGACACCAGCTGGGCAAGCTAAGTCGAAAAACCAGGCCACCGAGGGCCACGTAGAGGCCATTAACCAGGTCTTTGCTCTGTTTCGTCTCAATTATCACAACCAGTATTACGCTGCCTATCCGGACGCCAGCCAGATCAGCCAGATCAAAAAGCTGTGGCTGGAATCATTGGCTGATTTTCCGGTAGAGCAAATTCTCAAAGGCGCCAAGCATGCCATCGAGAACAGTGAGTACCTGCCCACCCTGCATCGTATGATCGAGTGCTGCCAGGCAGGCCTGATCGAATTTGGTCTGCCCGCACCCCACGATGCTTATATTGAAGCCTGCCAGGCGCCCTCTCCAAAATCGGCACAGCACTGGAGCCATCCGGCAGTGTATTTGGCTGGACGGGACAGCGACTGGTTTTTCCTTGCCAATAATCAGGAGCGAATCACCTGGCCGGTGTATCGCGAGCACTACCAGAGCTATTGTGCGGCGGTATTAAGGGGAGAGGAGCTGCTGATTCCTGCCCCGGAGGCCATTGAAAAAGAGGCTGCGGAACCACTGTCTAAAGATGAGCAGATGACGGAGTTGAAAAAGCTTCGGGAAGAGTCGGGGCTGTAAGATAACGAGACTTGCTAGTAATCGTCAGAGAATCCTCTGGCTAAATTTTCAAAGCGGGTGTATTGACCTATAAAGGCCAGACGGCAGGAACCGATGGGGCCATTACGCTGCTTGCCGATAATAATTTCAGCCACACCCTTGTCGGGTGAATCCTCGTTGTAGACCTCATCCCGATAGATGAACATGATGACATCGGCATCCTGCTCGATGGCGCCAGACTCACGCAGGTCGGAGTTGACCGGACGCTTGTTGGGGCGCTGCTCCAGGGAGCGGTTGAGCTGTGACAGGGCCACCATAGGACACTCAAATTCCTTGGCGATGGCTTTTAGCGAGCGGGAAATTTCAGAAATTTCAGCAGTACGACCTTCGGAAGAACCCGCCACCTGCATCAGCTGCAGGTAATCGATCATCACCATGCCTAACTCGCCATTATTCTCGCGCACCACCTTACGAACCCGGCTACGCACTTCAGTGGGAGTCAGCGCAGGGGTATCGTCGATATAAAGCGGCACATCGCGCAGCTTGTTTACCGCCGTTGTCAGCTTGGGCCAGTCTTCCTGTTCCAGCTTACCGTTACGAATACGGGTTTGGTCGATACGCCCAATGGAAGACAGCATACGGATAATCAGCTGGTCCGCGGGCATCTCCATAGAAAACACCAGAATCGGCTTCTTCTGCGCCATTACCGCATTTTCTACCAGGTTCATGGCGAAGCTGGTTTTACCCATCGAGGGCCTTCCAGCCACAATCACCAGATCGGATTTCTGCAAACCGGAAGTCATACCATCGAGGTCCTTGAAACCAGTGGTAATGCCAGTGATGTCGCCGCCTGAATTGAACAGCTCGTCGATACGGTCCAGCGCCCGCTTTAGCAGTGGGTTCACCTCCTGCGGGCCGCCAGATTTGGGTCCCTGTTCGCCGATCTGCATGATCAGGCGCTCTGCCTCATCGATCAGATCGGTGGAGGTGCGCCCTTCCGGATTAAAGCCAGAATCAGCTATATCCTGCGCGGCTTCAATCAACTTGCGCAAGCTGGCGCGCTCGCGCACCACTTGAGCGTAAGCTCGAATATTTGATGCACTCGGGGTGTTCTGGGCGAGCTCTGCAAGGTACGGCAGGCCGCCAGCGCCCTCAAGCTCTCCCAGAGCTTCGAGCTTGTCAGCCACAGTGATGACATCTACCGGTTCAGCCGCTTCAGCCAAACGGGAAATTTCTCGGAAAATTGATCGATGCGAAGGTCGATAAAAGTCTGTTGGTGCGACTTCCTCCGCTACCGAGTCCCACGCATCTGCTGACAGCAGCAGCCCGCCCAACACGGATTGCTCTGCCTCCAACGAATGGGGCTGCATCTTAATACGCGCGAGCTCGCCATCAGAGGCACTGGGCATCTCAGAGACATTGGGTGGATAGTCGTGGTCTTCCATGGATCGCTATTTCTTATAGGGCCAGACAGATTAACCAATATTATCGGCTCCGTCATTCTTCAGGCACAAAAAATGCACCGACCACTGAGTGATCGGTGCATCTTCAAGTCCCTGAGTACCCGCCGAGGCGGATACCAAGAGTCTTACTCTGGTACAACCGCCAGGGCGATGATCGCAGTCACGTCACCGTGAACCTGAACGTTGATCTCGTACTCACCCAGTTCGCGCAGTGCACCTTCAGGAAGGCGAACTTCGGACTTGTCGATGGCAACGCCGGCAGCAGTGACCGCATCGGCGATATCGCGAGTACCGATCGAGCCAAACAGCTTGCCTTCTTCCCCTGCGTTCGCCGGAATAGTCACCAGCTGCATTTCGTTCAGGGTAGCAGCGCGAGCTTCGGCGGCCGCTAGTGAGTCGGCAGCAGCAGCTTCCAACTCAGCGCGACGCGCTTCAAACTTGGCAACTGCATCTTCAGTGGCAGGTACAGCCTTGCCCTGAGGGATCAGGTAGTTACGGCCAAAACCGGCCTTGACGTCAACCTTGTCGCCCAGGCCACCCAGGTTGCTGATGTTCTCCAGCAAAATGACTTCCATCTTACTTTCCTCGTTATGGGGAGCACGCTCCCTCTACTTCAAAATTCGTTAATCGTCTTCGCCGGAGCTGACATCGGTACCGGGCTTGCCGGTCCAGCGCTGGCGAAAATCAAACCAGCTGTCTGCGATAGCAACGAACACCACCATTAGTTTTACCGGATCCAAAAGCAGCCAGGCCAGGTAAAAGCCAATCAGCCATCCTGTACCCTGCCCCTTCGCAAGGACCCTCGCATGAACCAGTGCCAATCCGGCAAAGTTCAGCGGCAATAAAGCAATCACTGCCCAGGTGCGGTATTCCACGCCCAGCCCAGACAGCGCAGCGGCTGCCAGTGCCATTGCCGTGGCGACCGCCGGGGTATAGCGAAGGAGCCTGAACTCGCCGCCGAAACCACCCGGGTTGTATAACGCTGCCTGCCAATAGCGTGCCAAAAGCAAGCACAGTATCGACATTGTCCCGGTACCCGCTCCCAACATTCCGGCTATTTGCACGGCGGTGGGACGCGGCAGTTGCACGGCGTCTCCTCCCTGGGATAGTTGCTGCTCCAAATTGGCAAGAAAATCGCCAAACAGAGTTACCATCTGCTCCAGATAGGGGCCACCAAAGGCCACCAGCGCCAAGCCACTCAGGGCACCGACCGCGATGCCGGTCAACACCGACAACGACAAGCTCACCGTGGTTCGCAACACCATTGCCAGCGCGGTCGTTCCCACAATCAGAGCGAGTGGACCGCTGTCGCCAACGGCATACAGCAAGACCCCGGAGGGCAGCAGAGCCCACAACAATAACTGGGCTCCATTCCCCACGCCTTTACGCAGGGTGATCAGTGCAATAACCGCAGCACTAATCCAACAAAACAAAATACTTCCGGACCCACCTACGGCAAGTAGTAGGGCCTGAAAGCGCCCGCGCATGGCAAATTCAGCAATCGCCTTCATTCAGGCCTCACTGCTTGCGACACGGGTCAGGACTCTTACTGGTGCGAATCCGTGTAAGGCAGCAGAGCCAGGAAACGCGCGCGCTTCACTGCAGTAGCCAGCTGACGCTGATACTTTGCTTTGGTACCTGTAATACGGCTAGGTACAATCTTGCCGGTTTCGGAAACGTAGGCTTTCAGGGTCTCAAGATCCTTGTAATCGATCTCTTTGACGCCTTCGGCGGTGAACTTGCAGAACTTACGGCGACGGAAAAAACGGGCCATGGTATTACTCCTCTATTACTCTTCGGAGGCGGCTTCAGGAGCCGGCTCTGCTGCTGTTTCTTCTTCAGCGGGCATTTCCTCGGCGACGGGCGCCTCGGCAGCTTTACGCTCTTCGTAACGGGTCTTGCGCTCGCGGGACTCTTTCTCTGCCTTCATGATGAAGGACTCATCAGTGACAGACTCGTCGCGACGGATCACCAGATTACGGATCACAGCATCGTTGAAACGGAAGGTAGTGGTCAGTTCGTCCAGCGCTTCATTGGAAGCTTCCACATTCATCAGCACGTAATGTGCCTTGTGGATTTTGTTGATGGGGTATGCCAGTTGACGGCGGCCCCAATCTTCCAGGCGATGAACACTGCCGCCATCCTTCTGGATAGTGGCGGAGTAGCGCTCGATCATGCCAGGCACTTGCTCAGACTGGTCCGGATGGACCATAAATACGATTTCGTAATGACGCATATAGCAGCTCCTTACGGGTTAATGCTGACCGTCACTTCAAAGAAGGCGATGCAGCAAGGAGGATCGGCAGCTCATAGCCACCGGGCAAATTTTGAGGCGCGGATTGTATATAGTTTGAACAGGCCGCGCAAGGGGCAGAATCAGGACTTATCCGCGCTGCCTGATCACCTCAAACAGGCAGACGCCAGTTGCCACCGAAACATTGAGGCTGCTGACTGATCCTGCCATGGGTAATTTGATCAAAAAATCACAGTGCTCGCGTGTTAAGCGCCGCAGTCCTGCGCCTTCAGCGCCCATAACCAGCGCCATGGAACCTGTTAAGTCATTGTCATATATAGATTTTTCGGCCTCACCAGCGGCGCCGAATATCCATACCTGGCGCTCCTTTAAGGCATCCAGAGTGCGAGAAATATTGGTTACCCGCACGAACGGCACGATTTCGCCAGCGCCGCAGGCCACCTTGCGAACCGTGGGCGAAAGATCAGCCGATTTATCTTTGGGCACGACGACGGCATCAACACCGGCCGCGTCGGCACTGCGAAGGCACGCTCCGAGGTTGTGAGGGTCGGTGACTCCGTCTAAAACCAGAATCAACACGGGGCTATCTTTTTCATCAACCATGCGCAGCAGGTCGGACTCTTGCCACAGGTTGGCCTGCTGTGTATCTCCGTGGACGGGGTCACTCAGGGTTTCAGCTACCACCCCCTGATGGCGGCCTTTCACCATGTCATCGAGGTCTTTACGCGACTCCCTCGCCATGGGTACACCCTGGTTCTGGGCCAATTCCAACAGCGAGGCAATGCGCTTGTCCTCACGCCCCTGCTGCACCCATAGGCGCTGCACGGACTTGGGGTTTTGGCGCAGCAGGCTATCAACTGCATGGATTCCGTATATGTATTGCATAGTTATATAACGATCATCTGAGGGGCTAGTAACGCTTTCTCAATCCAGTCTTACCCTTGGATTTCTTCTTACCCGGTGCGGCTGTCTTCTTTTTGCGCGAACCGAATGGCTTCTTCCCGCCTTTCTTGGTGTGATGTTTTTGGGGCTTGTCACCACCGGAGCCGCCCTTGGCCTTTTGCGGCGGCTTGGAATCCAGCAACTCCAGGTCGATTTTGCGGTCATCCAGGTCCACTCGCGCTACCTGCACCCGCACCTTGCCTCCCAGCTGGAAACTGCGGCCGCTGCGCTCACCAGTGAGACGTTGCCTGGCGGCGTCAAAATTATAGTAGTCGCCAGGAAGCGCAGTGATATGCACAAGGCCTTCGATATAAATGTCGACCAGCTCCACGAACAGACCAAAACTGGTGACCGCGGCAATGACCCCATCGAATTCGTCACCGACATGATCTTGCAGATACTCGCACTTAAGCCAGGCGTTGACCTCACGAGTGGCATCATCGGCTCGACGCTCCGCCATGGAACTATGCTCACCAAGTACTACCATCGCAGCGACGTCATAGGGAAAAATGCGCTTAGTGGGGATGGGCTCTGCACCCTTTATCCTATGCACAGATATCGCCTTGTCGGTTGACCGGATTCGGTGACGGATACCGCGGTGCACCAGCAGGTCGGGATAGCGGCGGATAGGAGAAGTGAAATGGGCATAAGCGTCGTAATGCAGACCAAAGTGACCATTGTTTTCGGGCTGATACACCGCTTGGCTTAGCGAGCGAAGCAACATTGTCTGAATCACGTGAGCGTCGTCCCGGTCCTTCACCTCAGCCAGCAGCTCCTGATAATGCACCGGTGTTGGCTTCACCCCGCCAGCAAGACTGAGGCCTAACTCACCGAGAAACTTACGCAAGTTCTCCAGCTTTTCTTCATTCGGTCCCTCGTGCACGCGATACAGCATGGGAACTTCGTTGGCTTCGAAGAAGCCCGCTGCCGCTACGTTAGCGCACAACATACATTCTTCAATCAGCTTGTGAGCGTCGTTGCGCACCACCGGCACAATAGCGTCGATTTTCTTTTGGTCGTCGAAGATGATCCTGGTTTCTACCGTTTCAAAGTCGATTGCACCGCGCACATCACGTGCACCGCGCAGAGCTTTGTACAGGTCATGCAAACGCCGCAGATCAGACTCACGACCTGCATCCACATCAGGGTGATTGCCATTTTCCAATACGGCGCCTACCTGAGTGTAGGTGAGTCGGGCATGGGAATGAATGACCGACTCGTAAAACTGGTACTTTCCCAGCGCTCCGGCTTTGCTGATTTCCATCTCGCAGACCATCGCCAAACGGTCGACCGCGGGCTTGAGTGAACAGAGCCCATTCGACAAGGCCTCAGGCAACATTGGCACCACACGCTCGGGAAAATACACTGAGGTGGCGCGCTTACTGGCTTCCTCATCGAGCGCAGAACCGGGCCGCACGTAGTGACAAACATCAGCAATTGCCACCCAAAGTCGCCAGCCACCGCCGCTGGCGGTCTCGCAGTAGACCGCATCATCAAAATCGCGGGCATCTTCGCCGTCAATAGTCACGAAGGCAAGATGACGCAAGTCCATACGATTCAACTTGTCTTGCTCTGCGGGTTCTTCAGCAAGAGCCCCAGCCTCTGCTAACACGTCTTCTGGCCACTCCCAGGGAATATCATGGGATCGAATAGCCACGTCGATTTCCAGGCCAGGATCCATATGATCGCCCAAAATCTCGGAGATTCGCGCCTTGGCACCCAGTTTTCGCGTGGGATAATCGGTGATTTCAGCGCTAACAATCTGGCCGTTCTTGGCACCATTTTTTTCTTTGGGGGGAATCAGGAACTGATTGGTAAGGCGGCCGTTATCGGGAATGACAAAGCCGATACCGCTCTCTTCTTGGTAGCGACCGACCACGGTTGTCACACCGCGTTTAAGTACTTCAATAATCTTGCCCTCTGGACGACCGCGTCGATCCTCGCCGGTAATGAGAATCAGGACCTCATCACCGTCAAATACAAAGTTCATCTGGCGAGAGCTCAGGTAGATGTCGTCGCCCTCTCCCAAGGGCATGGCAAAGCCATAGCCATCGCGGTGCCCCTGTACCTTGCAGTGCACCAGGTTCATTTTATCCACCAGACCATAGGCGCCCTTGCGGTCCGACATCACCTGTCCATCCCGCTCCATCGCCCGCAGGCGCTTGCGCAGTGCGTCTATAGGCTCTGGTGCTGTCAGGTGGAGCTGTTTACAGAGCTGCTTGTGGTTCAGCGGCTTTTTCGCCGCCTGCAGCACCTCGAGAATAATCTCGCGGCTGGGGATCGGATTTTCGTATTTGGCGGCCTCACGTTCTGCGTGAGGGTCGGCAATTTTGCCTTTTTTGGCCATATTATTGGGGGCCTGCATTAGAGTCTTGGGAGGTAAGCGGCCTTCGTCAGCCACCCGTTGACGGGTGTCCAAAAAAGCCAATATAAAGCTGGGCTTTTAAGCACTAACCGCCCGGATGTCTGTATTATACGCGAGGATTGACAAAGCCGCGCGGTAAAAGTACAGTGCGCGCCCTCAGGTATACCCGCTGTTTCTCGCGGCTATACCTTGAAGCCCAGGTGGTGAAATTGGTAGACACGCTAGCTTCAGGTGCTAGTGCTCGCAAGGGCGTGGAGGTTCAAGTCCTCTTCTGGGCACCATATTAAGGAACCGAGTCAGTCGACTCGGTTTTTTTATAGCTAAATTTCATACCACCCTCACATCCCGGTCCCCTAGGAATCTTAAAAACCAAAGAGACGCAGGGCGCTAACACCAAACATGAATGGCTTAGTCCACAAAATGCGCAAATGTCCGTTTAATGTTTACAGAAAATAGTGACATCCTCTCAAACTGTGCTTTAGTTATTACTTCGCAATGACCCCCGGTTAAAAGATTTAAATGAAAGAAGAATCCAAGCACTTTGCTATCAGCATTCGTATGACTGTGGTCGCCGTGTTCATGCTGGCCACGGCCCTCACCGCCGCACTGGCTATCGGACTGCAATATCACTTTGGCCAGGAACTGGCTTCCGAGGCGGCAACCAAGCTTTATACGACGGCCTCTTCCGGGATAGTGACCAAATGGGACGCGATCGGTGACCAGAACTCAACCGTTATCTCGCTGCTCTCAGACAATCCAAATATGACCAACCGAGATGAGGTAGATAAGCACCTCGCAACGTTCGCCAGTGTTATGCAGCGCAATCCTCTCTACTACGGTATGTATCTGGGTTACGCTGACGGCAGCTTCTACGAACTGATCAACCTCGACGCAAGCAAATCGGCCCGCAAGTCACTCCGGGCCACCCACAGCGACAAGTGGGTGGTGATCAGCATTGATGGCTCCGCCACCGAAAAACGCCGGCACTTTGAATATCTGGACGATTCGTTCAACACCAGAATTGTCAGAAGCGAGGCCACCGATTTTCTGGCAACCGAGAGGGCCTGGTATACCGAGGCTCTAAAGACAGACTCAGCCTATGTTTCACCACCTTATCTGTTCGCCCAGCTAGGTGTGCCCGGCAGAACCTTGTCCAAGCGAATCGCGGACACCGATTCAGTAATCGGTATCGATATGACGCTGGATACCCTCTCCGCTTTCCTCAGGGATCAGGATATTTCAGATGAGTCAGAAATATTCATCTACAAAGCAGATGGACAAATTATCGCCTCGAATAAGGCATCCGAGGAAGCGGCATCTTTTGAGGTGCCTCAGCTATTGCTCACTGAACAGGAACAAGCCTATATCGCCTCGCTGCCGCCCCTGGTAGTTTCGAACGAAGCAAACTGGCCTCCCATCGACTACACCCTGCTGGGCAAACCGCAGGGCTACTCTATCGATGTTATGCGCATGATCGCCAAAATGATTGGTTTGGAAATCACTTTTGTGCAAGGCCTTACATGGACGGATCTGGTCGCCCAGTTCAAGGCCGGGAAAATAGATTTATTACACTCGGTGCGCCTGAGTGAAGAAAACGCCCAGTGGGGACAGCCTACTAACAGCTACACCAGGCTTCCCTGGACTCTGGTCACCAAAGAAGGGTCGCCCGCCATTAGCAGCCTGGACGAATTAGCGGGGCGCAAATTGGCTATCCCCTCCAGCTGGTCGGTTGTACCGGTGGTGGAAGAGCGTTTTCCAGACGTGGAGATTGTCGCGACCAGGAATACGCTTGAAGGCATCGAACGTGTGCAGGACGGCAGTGTCGATGCTGCTATGGACAACGAGATGATCCTGCGGTACCTGGAAAAGCATTATTTCCTCACTGGCATTCAATACGGTATCGATATAGACCTGGGAACCGGAGATGTGCCAGAAAACCTGCATATTCTGGTTAAAGAAGGCAATCCACAGCTGGTCGACATTATTGATAAAGCGATCGCAGCTTTAGGCCCTGAGCAAAACAAATACCTCAACAGTCAATGGCTGAATTACGAGACCGGCAAAGCTGCCAGTGAAAATATGGCAGTTCCTTCTGATGACTTCATTCAAGCGGCCAACGACGAAGCGAAGCAGAAGAGACTGCTGCCAATCGAAATCGATGGCCGCGAGTATTACGCCTATGCCGCTAACCTGTCCGCCTTCGTCCAGGGCTCGCTATCACTGGGAATGTTGGTCCCCAGAGAAGCGGTCATCGATCCCTTTATGGACAAGGTAAAGTTGTCCAGCGCGCTTACTGCAGGGTTTCTGCTGCTTCTGATTGCACTGTCCTGGGCCTTCGCCACCCCCATTGTGCGCCCGATTAGGCAGTTAGCACTTGAGAACGACAAGATCAGTCTGCGTCAGTACGACGACGTGCAGCAAGTGCCGTCCAATATCAAGGAAATTTACCAGCTGTCAGAGTCCATGGTGGAGATGGTGGCGGCTATCAAGGCCCATGAAATAGCGCAGCGTGACTTGATGGATGCTTTCATTCAGTTGATTGCGCAAGCTATTGATGACAAATCTGCCTATACAGGAGGCCACTGCGAGCGCGTACCCGAGCTCGCACTTATGCTCGCTGAAAGGGCATCTGCAAGCTCCGATGGTCCTTTCCATGCATTCACCCTGGGCAATGAAGACCAATGGCGGGAATACAGAATAGCCGCCTGGCTACACGACTGTGGCAAAATCACTACGCCAGAGCACATCGTCGATAAAGGCAGCAAACTGGAAACGATTTACAATCGAATCCACGAAGTGCGCATGCGTTTTGAGACGCTGTGGCGAGATGCAGAAATCGACTTCCTCAAGGAGTTCATTGAGCATCCCGAAAAAGAGCAAGCGCTGCAAGAGCAGCTGGCCAGCCAACGCGAAAGACTGCAGGATGACTATGCTTTCATTGCCGAGTGTAACGTGGGTGGCGAGTTCCTGGACCCAGAAAAACAGGAGAGGCTTCAGTCTATCGCCGACCTAACCTGGCAACGGCACTTTGATGATCGTATGGGTCTGTCTCCGGTCGAAGAACTCAGTACGCCGCCCAATGAAACTGCCGATTTACCCGCGACAGAACACCTGTTACAGGATCGCCCCGAGCACCTGATTAAGCGCACCCGATCTACCGATTATCCGGCCGAGTTCAATATCAATATGGACATACCGGAAAATCTTTATAACCTGGGCGAGATTTATAACTTGTCTATCTCCCGGGGCACACTGACTGCGGAAGACCGGTTCAAAATCAACGAGCACATGATTAGCACCATCAAAATGCTAGAAAGCCTGCCTTTCCCTGACGAGTTGAAAAACGTGCCACGTTACGCATCCACTCACCACGAAACGATGCGTGGCTCTGGCTATCCGAGGAAACTCCCGGGAGAACAACTCAGCATTCCCGAGCGGATACTGGCGGTCTCCGACGTCTTCGAAGCGCTCACTGCCTCGGACCGGCCCTATAAAAAAGCCAAACCCATCAGTATTGCCATCGATATCCTGCATAAAATGGTACTCGATGAACATCTGGATAGGGACTGCTTTGAGCTATTTATTCGCGATGAGGTTTATCTGCAATACGCCGAGCGCTTCCTGCCAGCGTCACAGATCGATAACGTGGATGTCAGCAAATATCTGAACGTAGCATAAGCAACTCAGGCCTGGGCAGAACCGGCTCAGGCCTTGAGTTCAATATCTGGAAAGCGTTTGCGCATAGCAGCGCGGATGCCGTCCTTCCAGCCATACTCGCAGGCACCGGCAAGCTCCATGCGTTTATTGCTGTCCAGAATTTTCATCTGCCACATCGCATTGTCACCACTGTTCATCGTCAACTTCAGTCCAGTAATCTCTTCAATATAAGCTGCCATCGCTTCCACTGAAACAGGATCATCACCCCCCAGGTTCACCACCGGTGCCGGCACTGCTGCATGGGCCAGCAAACCCTGAACCTGCCGCGTAATATCATCCTGGTAGATGGGCGAGCAATAACTCTCACTATCGGCCTTGCGCTGGTATGGCCAACCGTTTTTCATGAAATCTACCAACACCATAGGCACGCCGCCGTGTCCGTGTTCACCGTAAGCCACATCAAGGCGAGCAATAATAGTAGGCAGGTTCAGGGACAGGGCCTGATAGCGCACCACAGCCTCCGTGGCGAGCTTGCTCATGGCGTAATGATGCGAATAGTGAGAGAAACCCCCGAGCACTGCATCCTCTGCAATAACCGCCAGCGGGTCAGGGTTATCCCGGTAAATGGAAGATGAGGACATGTGAAAGAAGCCCTTTACGTCCTGATAGCGCTGCATTAAGAAGCCAGTGCCCTCGGCATTAAGCATGCCTTCATCGGACGTTTTGGGATCGGTATTACAGCCACAGTGAATCACGTAGTCCACATCTGGCAAGTGTGCGAGATCTGCATCGCCAATGGTAAAGGTCGCCGTCTTAATGCCCTGAGCTTCCAGTTCACCCCTGGCATCCGGATTACTAAAGCGAGCCGCTGCCCACACTTGGTTGTTCTTCACCAGGCTTTCTGCGATCGGCCTGGCGACTTGACCGGTTGCACCGGTGATTAGAATGCGTTGGTTCTCAAGCATGCTGTTATGACTCTTTTTCAAAAACCGAACCGCAATGTAACTGAATACGAAAGCGGCAACCATCGCACCTGTGCAAATCCGGGATGGCATGATAAACCCATCCGCAACAAATGCCGGGATGCTGCCATGGGCGCTCAACGCTGGTCGGGGTTAGTGATTTCCTATACTTGATTTTCGGGGCCTGTCGACGCACCCTATCAGCCTTACGGTTAAAGGCTGCACCCCATGGATCTCAATCAAGTTGTTACCCTCTCACCTGATGTTATCTCCCAGGAAGTTTCTGGCGAAACCGTACTGCTGGATCTCAATAGCGAACATTACTTTGGACTGGACGAAGTGGGCACCCGTATCTGGCAACTGATCGATTCCTCCGGCAATCTACAGGAGATATACGACACTATGCTGAGCGAGTATGAGGTGGAGGCCGACCAATTACTGGAGGATATGACGCAACTTTTAGGTGATATCGAGAAAGCAGGACTGGTTGCGTTAAAGGCCGCCAGCTAACAAAACCTAACTCCAACTCACGCGAACTCATACCCCGGTGGTTAATCGACATTTCATGCCGTGATACCATCGTCACAGCCCTGATCGTTCATTCCTGGAGAGAAATTTATGTCCGGCACTATCTTCTGGCTCGCGCTGCTGGCGCTGGTGATTTACATCGTCAGCATCTACAACAGGCTGGTCACACTCAAAAATCGTTTCAAAAATGCATTTGCTCAAATCGAGGTACAGCTGAAGCGTCGCTATGACTTGATTCCCAACCTGGTAGAAACCGCCAAGGGCTATATGGACCACGAGCGAGAAACTCTGGATGCCGTTATTACCGCGCGCAACGACGCGGCAACGGTTCTCAAAGCGCTTGAGGGCAGCAATATTGGCGGTGGCGACATTGCCAAACTCGCAGGAGCAGAGACAGCGCTGCAGGGGGCTCTGGGTAAACTGAATGTGACCATGGAAGCTTACCCTGATCTTAAAGCCAGTGAGAACATGCAGCAGTTGTCGGAAGAACTAACCACTACCGAAAATCGTATCGCGTTTGCCCGGCAGGGATACAACGATGCGGTAATGGACTTCAATACCTACCGCCAGAGTTTCCCGCCGGTATTCTTCGCCGCTAAATTTGGGCATCCAGAAGACGCTGGTCTACTGGAATTTGAGGACTCTGCGGAAATTCAGGCGGCGCCCAAGGTGCAGTTTTAGTTCAATCGGGCATTACGGTGAAACACCTGTACTGTCACCACTGGTTCACTCTAATCCGTCGCTCGCAACAATAACGGGGTAAGCCTGAGTGAACTTCTTCCAACAACAAGATGTCGCCCGGCGCAATTCGCGTTTACTGGTGCTGCTCTTCAGCCTGGCCGTGCTGGGGCTTATCTTGCTGACCAACGCCGCCGTAGCCGCTTTCCTTTATTTCGGTGACGACTACAGTATTTATAGCGGCAGCCGCAGCGGCGTATCAGGCTTTGTTTCCTATTTTAGCTGGGAGCGCTTTGGCGGCATTGGTTTGGCCATCACTGCAACCGTGACGCTGGTAGTAATGGTGAAGTGGATTCAGCTATCGACTGGCGGCAAAGTGGTGGCAGAAAGCATGGGAGGCATTCGCATTCTTCCACAGACTCGCGACCAAGCGGAGCGGCGGTGTCTCAATGTCGTAGAGGAGATGGCGCTGGCAGCCAATATGCCGGTGCCCCCGGTATATGTGATGAATCACGAGAGAGGAATCAACGCTTTTGCCGCAGGCATTGTGCCGGCAGATGCGGTGGTAGCGGTCACCCGAGGGACCATAGATCACCTCAAGCGCCATGAGCTACAGGGCGTAATCGCCCATGAATTCAGCCATATACTCAACGGAGATATGCGCCTTAACATCCGTCTGGCAGCGATGCTCAAGGGGATCACCTTCATCGGCGATGTGGGCCATATCCTGCTGCGCAGCAATAATCGGGTGCGCACTGGCCGCAGCGGCAAGAATGACGCGGCACTGCCCATGCTGGGGCTGGCGCTGTGGATACTGGGCTGGCTGGGCGGCCTGGCTGCCGGGTTTATCAAGGCAGCCATCAGCCGTCAAAAAGAATACCTCGCAGATGCGGGCGCGGTTCAGTTTACTCGCGACTCAGGTGGCATTGCTGATGCGCTTAAGGTCATTGGCGGATACATACCCGGCTCCCTGGTGCATGCGGCGCGAGCTGCGGAGATGTCACACATATTTTTTGGCCAGATAGAGCACCACTTGTGGCAGCTGTTTAGTACCCACCCCTCGCTACAAGAACGCATTCGTCGGCTGGATGCGCGCTGGGACGGTCAGTACATTCAGCGCCAACCAAAGCACTATCCCAATCCCACAATCGAGCCCAGTGACGTCGCCGGCACGAAAAGGGCTGCGCTGGTTGCCGCCGCCATGGCCTCCGTTGCTTCGTCTGCCGGTACCCAGCAGGCTTTGCCAGACGCCGACTTCGCCGAAGAGACCGTGGATTTCGAGGCTGAAACGGCTGAGCAGGCACAAATTCCCTTAGCACTGGTGCGGCACAGCCACGAACCATTGGGTGCCCATGCCCTGACCTGTGCCCTGTTAATGAATGTGCACGAGGACGTTTATCCGCTGCAGATAGATGTGTTGCAGCAAAGTAAAACTCGCGGGCTTGCGGTGCTCACCCATACTCTGTTTCCCGCGGTAGCAGAACTGGGCGCGCCCAAACGTCTGCCACTGCTGGAATTGTGCCTGCCCGCGCTCAAGTCAATCTCACTCAAACAGTACAGAAGCCTGAAAACCACGCTGCTCCAACTTATTCAGGCGGACGCTCGCACCGAACTGCATGAATGGTGCCTGTACCAACTGGTACGTCACTATCTGGACCCTGAATTTATTCAGGTAAAACCCAGTCGCGCTCGGCATCGGAGCTTAAGCAAGGTACAGCCACATCTGCGAGTCACACTCTCGGTACTGGCGCATGAAGGGGGCGGCGACACTGCAACAGTGTTTCAGATGGGAACCCGGGAGTTGGGCCTGGACAGCCTGCAACTGCTGCCCCGTGACCAATGCAGTGTGTCTGCTTTTAGCAAGTCAGTGCACGAACTGGCAGATTGCTACCCCTTACTGAAGCCACGCGTTCTGAAGGCCATGACGCTCGCCGCCGGGGAAGATGGGCAGCTGAGCCCTGAAGAAAAAGAGATCATTGCGGCAATGGCCGCTGTGATGGATTGCCCCTCACCGGAGTTGCTGTAGATCATTTGGACACCGCAGGCCCGACCCCTTCATCAAATTCAGCCAACCACTTCCCAATAAAAAATCCTGTGCTAGTCTGAAAAGTACGCCGCGCCGATTGCGGCTACAACTGACAAGTTTCTATACACCACGACAAGGACGTTATGGCTATGGAACACGTAATTCCCCTCGGCAGTGGTGAGTCCCACTGCTGCATGCGCTCGGAACAGCCGGGCACCCATCATCGCTATCGCACTACCGATCGCGTTCTTCAAATTCTGCTCAACGACGATCTGTCACGGGTGAGGGCTGACTCCATTGCCGAGAGTATGGGTATTAGTCCCACAACGTTGCGGCGACGATTACGCGCCGATCATACCCACTACCAGTTCCTGCTGGACCGGGCCCGACAGTATCGCTGCGAGCAACAGCTGCGCAACCTTTGGCTGCCGGGAAAATGCCTGGCCGACCAGCTTGGGTATTTAGAGGTAAACAGTTTCTACAGAGCATTCAGGCGCTGGACAGGGCTGAACTACAGTGAATACAAAGACCGGTATTACAGCTAGCATTTAGAGACTAAAAGACCCGCGGCCGCTAAAGCCAATCGGTGCCGAAAAGGCAGCCTAGCTAACCACGCTGAGCCCTTTATAGTTACCAATCATGACCTTGTTTCGGCCGCCTTCTTTACCATGGTAAAGCGCGGTATCGGCACGAGCGATACAGGTATCGAGGGACTCGCCTCTGCGGAAGCTGGCGATACCAAATGTCATGGTGATTTTCAAACGCTGGTTGTCGAATTCGAACACGTTTTCAGCAATCGATTCGCGCAACTTCTCGGCCAGGTTGGCAGCGCCCTCAGTTTCAGTTTCCGGCAACAGCAGGATAAATTCTTCGCCGCCCCAGCGAGCAATCCGGTCCACGTCGCGGGTACGCTCCTCGAGGATGCTGGCCATTCGTTTGAGCACGTGGTCACCGCAAACATGACCATGACGGTCATTGAAGCTTTTGAAGTTATCGACATCCGTCAACACCAGGGAGAAACTTTTGCCCGAACGGAACATACGGCGAATTTCGGTCTCTGCTTCTTCGGTAAAGCCGCGACGATTTAACAGACCAGTGAGGTGGTCTACTCTGGCTGCCTCAGCCAATCGCCTGTTGGCCGCGCTGAGGTCCGCCGTGCGCTCTGCCACCTCCGACTCAAGTTTGGAATACATGGCCGTAAATCTATTGGCCATTGACACCGCCATGGCCAGTAAAATGGCGACGAAGCCCAGTGGTGCCAACCTCACGGAATCCAGATACACCAAGTCAATCAGTAAATCATTGATGGCGGTCGCAAGAAAGATGATCGCCCCCAGTAATACCGTTTTTGCTTCGGGGTTGCCGACCCGCACCTGGCCAACCATCACCCAGAGGGCTATAGCAATAGCCGGCAACGTCCATAGCTGCCACCAACTCAGAGTCTGATAGTGAATAATGTCTCCGGGTACAACGACCACTAGCATAGACACGAGCACGAAACTGACCTGATAAGCCCTGAGCAGCGGACCAATCGGCAAACGCAGCAAAGACCAAAGCATTTGTATAGCCAGCGCGGGAAAGATATAGATAGCGCCCAGTTCTATTTTCTTCATAGCGATAAATGAAATATCAAACAAATACTTCCATTGGGTGAGCATCAATCCATAAATCCCAATATTCAACGCCATTAAGCCAAACCAGAGGTAAGTACTAAGCTTGCGGTTTCGCCCATAGAGATAAAGGTAGTAGCAGCCAAACCCAAGAATAAGTGCACAAAATAGCAACCCCGGCACCTCACTCACCATGCCTTCGAGCACCAGTTCACGATATTGACCCAGCATGTAAACACCGGAAATGGGGCCTCCACTCCAGGCCTTTACCAGTGCCTCATCACCACCCCATACGCGCAGAGCGAGTATCAGGACATTGTCTTTACTGATGGCAGAAGTGGGAATAGCAAAAACGCGCTCCCGGTCGTAGATCACTTCACTGAGCGGCGGCAAACTACCCACGCCGCCCACCAGCTTGCCGCCCGCATAAAGCTCATAAGCGCTAAGCACTTTGCCAATTCGAACGGCCAACTGCGAGATCTGGCTCTCTCGTACCAGCTCAGGGTCCAACCGCAAGCTAAGACGGTACCAGGCCATTTGCCCGGATTCAGGAAAACCACCACTAGGCCATCGATCGGGCACTGCCATACTGGACCAGCTGGAGTCGTCCACTGCTGGTGTGGCCCAAGCGATATTATCACCGGGCTTGAAGCGCCATTGACCGCGCAGGGAAATGCCCTCACGGAGGTTTTCCCCGGTTATAAAAGGCAGTCCGTCGGTTGTCGAAGCTGCCTGTGTCAGCGACCCAGCCAACAGCAGGCAAAAGAGCCCCGTGGCGAGCAAAAACGCCTTGCTGATCAGCCTTATTGGATGCTTTTGAGCCATAGTTTTACTGGCATTACCGTTTTATATTTATCGTAATTATAAAGAGACATTGGCGCTAACAGCGACTGAGTCACCTAAACCTTGAAGCAGGTCACAGAAAAAAGACCAACTAGAGCCAACCCTGGGCTCGATAGTAGAGAAAACCGACATATTCCTTGATGGCGGCGGTGCTACGCCATAAATCGTCCGCTGTCGGCAGCCAGCGCGGCACTGCGGGTTTACCCACGAGTCGCTGGTAGTCAGTGGGGGCGGGAATCACCTCAAAGCCCTGACGTTCAAATAGCGGAACAGCCCGTGACATATGATATGCAGACGTTACCAGCAAAATCCTGCGTACGTCCCTGCCCTGCAAAATCAGCGCCGAATAGCGGGCGTTTTGCTGGGTATCCAGACTCTGGCGTTCCATCAACAATGCACGATCGGGCAATCCCATCAATACCATGTAATCGCGCAATTGCTCCGCCTCTGGGCGGCTGCCAGTGGTGGACCCGCCGGACAGTAATACCAGCGGCGCCTTCTTTGCTTTGTAGAGGGACACGGCGTGAGTAAGCCTGTCTGCCGCCGCATTAAGGTCCGCCATGCTACTCCAATAGGTATCGCCGCGAGTGGCGCCACCCAGAACTACAATCGCATCGACTTTAGGTACAACCGACATCGCCTTGGGCCTGAAATCATCCTCCAGGCTGGCCATCAAAAAGTCGGCTACAAGCGCAGTGGAACAGGCATAAAGCCAAACAATCGACACCCCGAGCAGGGAGGCTGACGCCCGCCGCCAACGCCACAAGAGCAGCGCCAGCACCGCTAACAGGAGTGACAGGCTGAGCGGATAGACCAGCAGCGATAACAATTTGGTGAGCGAGAAAGAAATGGTGGGGCTCCTGTATACTCAGGCGACTCTTAATAATACCAAGCTAAAGGAACTACACCATGCAATACGTTGCGATTGTTACGATTCTTCTAATCATTCAATACATGGCCTATATGATGTATTGCGGCTTCGCCCGCGGCAAAGACACGGTGGTTGCTCCCGCCACCAGCGGTGACGAGCGTTTTGAGAAAGCGTTTCGGGTACAGATGAACACCCTGGAGCAGTTAATGGTGACACTACCTGCCATGTGGATTTGCGCGTATTTTTTCAGCCCGCTGTGGGCCGCTGGATTGGGTGTGGTGTTTATGGTGGGAAGATTGCTATACCGTCAGGCGTACATGAAAGACCCTGCAACCCGCGGCACCGGCATGATGATCGGGTTTGTGGCGAATATAGGGTTAATCGTTTTGTCCCTTTGGGGCGCCATTGGGCAGATTTAATTGCCGTAACCTTCGGGGTTTGCCTCCTGCCAGCGCCAGGTATCGACGCACATTTGCTCCAGGCTGCGGGTAGCCCGCCAACCCAGTAAAGACTCGGCCGTTGCCGGGTCTGCCCAACACTCGGCGATATCCCCTGCCCTGCGATCAACCAGCTCGTAGGGTATGTTCTTACCGCTCGCCTGTTCAAATGCACTTATCATATCCAGCACGGAAGCGCCGACGCCAGTGCCGAGGTTAACCGTTAGTACGCCGGCGTTATCCAGCACGTATTCCAGTGCCGCCACATGACCCTCGGCCAGATCCACGACGTGAATGTAATCGCGCACGCCGGTACCGTCGGGAGTCGGATAGTCGCTACCAAAAACTGATAACTTGTCTCGTCGGCCTACCGCCACCTGGGCCACAAAGGGCATCAGATTGTTGGGCCAGCCCTGAGGGTCCTCTCCTATACGACCGCTGGCATGAGCACCAACCGGATTAAAGTAACGCAAGCGGCCGATACTCCAGCTAGGGCGAGCCTGACCCCAGTCCGCCAGAATTTCCTCTACCATTAGCTTGGAGCGGCCATAAGGATTGGTCGCTGAGGTGGGAAAACTTTCCTTAATCGGCACAGATGCCGGATCACCGTAAACCGTCGCGGAAGAGGAAAATATAAACTTATCGACCCCGGCGCGTTCCATAGCCGCCAACAGCACCAAAGTGCCATTGACGTTGTTGTCGTAATACTCCAGTGGCTTTTCGACCGACTCACCTACCGCCTTTAAGCCGGCAAAATGCATGACCGCGGCGATGTCGTGGCTTGCAAATAATTGATCTAGCCCAACGGCATCACGAATATCGCATTGCACCAGAGGCACCGGCATCCCGGTGAGCTCTTCTACACGAGCAACTGCTTCGGCGCTGGCATTGCAGAGGTTATCCAGAACCACCACCGAATAACCCGCCTCGGCCAGGCACACACAGGCGTGTGTGCCGATATAACCGGCACCACCGGTGACCAGAATAGAGTGGGGCATAACAAACTCAGATAAATCAACAAGGAATTGATTGTAACCCGCTGTGGTGACGAGTGGCTAACTGACTGACTGATATGCAATCCAGGCACCGAATCAAAATTTAGTACTGATTATGTCTCATTGGGCTTGCGCTCAAACCTTTATCCACACGCTGTCAGATGCCCCGGAAACGGTTAGTATGCTGCTTGAGCTATCGATAAGCTTTGCTTGTTTCACAGCCTTTGGGGTGAGAACGAAAGAAACACACGATGCACTTCGCCATTATTGCCTTCATATCTGTCGTCGTCGCCAGGATTAGTATTAGTTTGGGGGCACGACTGGGCCTGGTCGATCACCCAGATGCCAGAAAGCAGCACTCGGGCACTGTCGCCCTGACCGGCGGTGTTTTCATTTTTTTGACCATCCTGCTAGGGACACTTTTACTCGGCATTGAACCCTACACAACGGAGATGATGGTTATAGCGATCGCTGTATTTTTAGTGGGTGTATTTGACGATTTTCAACAGATTCATGCCGGCCTGCGCTTACTTATCCAATATGTTGCGGGAGCACTGCTAGCGACTTATGGCGGCATTGCCATTGATAACGTCGGGAACCTATTGGCCTTCGGCGACATATACCTGCTATTACTTACCGTTCCGCTGACGGCGTTATCTGTGGCAGGACTCTCTAACGCATACAACATGATCGATGGCATTGATGGATTGGCAGCATCGACTATTGCCTTACCCCTCCTTGCTCTGTATTGCCTCGCCATTGACAACAGACATCCTGAGGCTGAGTTTTTGATGCTAATGCTGATACCTTTAGGCGTTTTTCTAATCTTCAACCTCGGCCCCAACAATAACCTGTTGCCTAAGGTGTTCCTGGGAGACGGCGGCAGCATAACTCTGGGCTTTCTTGTAACAGCCTCGCTGGTGCACTTTTCTCAGGGAGATTGGGCCGTTATTGAGCCGGTTACCGCGTTGTGGATGGTAACCGTGCCATTGATGGATATGCTTGCAACCATGCTGAGGCGCTATCGAGGTGGCCGAAAAGTGATGGACGCCGATCGGTCGCATTTACATCACACGCTAATGGATATGGGGTTCACTCCTCGGCAAACGCTAACGATTTTAGTAGTCTACGCGACTGGCGGCATCGCTGTGGGTCTGGCGTTAGAAGCTGTTCCGGCTTACGTCAGCCTCGCTGTTTACTTCCTGGTTTTCGGATTGCATTGCGCTTTTGTTCTGGACCTGCTCTCCATACAGAGCAGAGAATGATCGCCAAAAACGTTCACTTTCACGCCTCTTCACAGTACCATCTCTTTAGTCGTCTAATAGCGTAGGCGCTATCTAGCACTATTTATACAGCGAGATGAATCGATTGGTGAAACAACCCACTATAGCCGTCATAGGCTTGGGCTACGTTGGCCTGCCCCTGGCCGTAGAGTTTGGTAAGCAATACCGAACCATTGGTTTCGATATCAACCAGGCACGCATTGATGAACTAAGTGCAGGCGACGACTGCACGCTGGAGTTTGACGCGGCTGAATTGAAACACGCCACACAGCTTACTTTTACTCACGAGCCGGCGGATATCGAAGACGCCAACGTCTTCATTGTTACCGTACCCACACCTATCGACCAACACAATCGACCGGACCTCAGACCACTGGGTTTGGCCAGCACCACAGTAGGTAAACGGCTTAAACAGGGCGACGTTGTGATTTACGAATCTACCGTCTACCCCGGCGCTACCGAGGAATACTGCGTTCCCTTATTAAGCCAGCACTCTGGTCTGGCATTCAATAGGGACTTTCACGTGGGTTATAGTCCGGAGCGCATCAACCCGGGCGATAAGGAGCACAGCCTCACCTCCATTATCAAAGTAACTGCAGGCTCCAACCAGAAAACAGCTGACTATGTAGACGAACTATATAACTCCATAATCACCGCCGGCACTCACAAAGCTCAGAGTATTAATGTGGCAGAGGCCGCCAAAGTTATAGAGAACACGCAGCGGGACGTGAATATCGCGCTAATGAATGAGCTGGCTATGATCTTTAATCGCTTGGACATTGAGACTGACCACGTACTTCAGGCCGCGAGTTCCAAGTGGAATTTTCTGCCATTCAAACCCGGACTCGTAGGCGGCCACTGCATTGGCGTTGACCCCTACTACCTAACGCATAAGGCCCAAGAGATTGGTTATCACCCTGAGATGATTCTGGCGGGGCGGCGCATTAATGATCAGATGGGAAGTTACGTGGCGGCCCAATTTGTTAAAGCGCTGCTGGAAAAGGACATACACATCAAGGGTGCGCGAGTGCTGGTAATGGGCTTAGTATTTAAGGAAAACTGCCCAGACCTGCGTAACAGCAAAGTTGTAGACGTAATACGCGAACTGCAAGATTATAACGTGGACTTGGACACTTACGACCCGTGGGCGGACGCAGCAATCGCTTACGACGAATACAATATTGACATGATCGTCGAGCCTGAAGCGGGCGTTTATGACGGCATTATCATTGCTGTAGCCCACCAAAAATTCAGAGACATGACGGCACAGCAAATTCGCGCTATGGGTAAGTCAACGCACGTTTTGTACGACCTGAAGAATGTGTTGCCAACTGATGCGAGCGACATAAGACTGTAAGCGATGACGCCTTATCAGAAAGTAAAAGATCAAATCACTGCCACACCGGCCACTTGGCTGGTTACCGGAGCTGCAGGTTTTATAGGATCTAACCTGGTAGAAACTCTGCTTCGCCTTAATCAGACAGTGATAGGCCTTGATAATTTTGCGACTGGCCACCAGGCCAATCTGGACGAAGTACAATCATTGGTCAATGAGAAGCAATGGCAACGGTTCAACTTTGTACAAGGTGACATTACTAATCCAGACGACTGCCAACGAGTCTGCATTGGAGTCGATCATGTTCTTCACCAGGCAGCGCTGGGTTCAGTGCCTCGCTCCCTGAACGACCCCATCACCACCAACCGTGTAAACGTAGACGGCTTCCTGAACATGCTGATAGCGAGTAGAGATGCCGTGGTAAAAAGCTTCACCTATGCAGCCAGCAGCTCAAGCTATGGAGATCACCCCGCGCTACCCAAGGTAGAGGACAATATTGGTAAGCCCTTATCGCCCTACGCTGTGACCAAGTACGTTAATGAACTGTACGCCGAGGTATTTGCACGCTCTTACAATTTCAACACCATAGGGCTGCGTTACTTTAATGTATTTGGCGAACGTCAGGACCCCAACGGCGCCTATGCTGCGGTAATTCCTAAATGGATCGCTGCGATGATCAGCAACCACGATGTAATCATTAATGGAGATGGAGAAACTAGCAGGGATTTCTGTTTTATCGACAACGTCGTTCAGGCAAATCTACTCGCAGCAACATCAAGCGAAGATGCCAGAAACTCTATTTACAATGTGGCGTTCGGAGGCAGAACTTCCCTAAACACGCTTTTTTCGGCGCTGCAACGCACGCTTGCCGACAATAACGTCTGCTATGACAAGCAGGCAATATATGGCACTTTTCGCGATGGTGATGTGCTGCACTCACAAGCTGATATCAGCAAAGCTGAAAAAATCTTGGGTTATAGGCCGGCGTTCGATATCAGCGGTGGTATTGCCAGAACAATTCCTTGGTATATTTCGAAAAAACACTCGCCCCATGAGCAACAATTCTAACTGGTCTATTTTCAGCATACTCTGCGAAGTATTAGGCGGGCAAAATGATCAACGCTTAATACAGGCAGAGATGAATCGGCAACTGCCAGCACTGTTTGATATAGCAGCAGTGAACGACGTGCTACCTGCCCTTGCAGTAAGGTGCAATGATCAGCAGGTGAGTACCGACACTTTAAGTGAGCATCAGCGCAGCAAGCTCAAGCACGCCCTAATAGACAACACCGTGCGCAACATGCAGATTAAGGCGCAGGCTCTAAAAATCACAACTCAACTGAACCGGGCCGGAATTACTCCGCTATTTTTGAAAGGCACTGTACAACTGCTAGACCCCAGCACAAAAGACCTGGGCTTTCGTAAACAAGTGGACATCGATTTGCTGGTAGAACCGGAACAACTAGCAATAGCTGCTGACATTTTCCTTGCCGAGGGTTACAACTTCTGCAATACAACTGCTGAATCTTATTCCAAATCAACATCACTACTAAACACGTCAACAGCGATAAAAAGCAGCGCCGCTCACCATCATCTTCCACCACTCATCAAAGAGGGTTACGAAACCTCTGTAGAATTGCATCGGCATTTTCTACCCAAACGTTTTCAGCAGAAAAACCCTTTAGGGCCCCTATTTAAAAGAGCACAAGTCCAGCAAAGTCACGGTGCAAGATTTCTAACACCTAGTTTTGATCACCAGATCACACACCTGATACTAGGCAAGGTGGTACACGATGGACACTTGGTTCGCCGTACAATTCCTATTCGAGAGGCCTGCGATTACATTAGGCTTTCCGAAACTGGAAAAGAATTTATTGATTGGAACTCGCTGCCGCGACAGTGTAGTGACGCTCACGCAGTTTTTTCGAATATCATAGAAGCTTTAATGCTGTATCCTGCGAACGGTGCCCGCATAAATCCTCGTAAAACCGCAGTTCAATTACAGATATTACAAAAGCGCTACAACTCACCTACCATCGCCAACCTGTTGGACGCTCACGCTAGAGCGTTGCATCTTATGAGCTCGTTTCTTCACAGCCCCGCGAAACTGCCAGCCTATCTTAGGCGACTCCAATAGCAACTCAGAAACCAATATGCATTGAATCGGCCTATAGAACGTTCTCTAACTGACCGCAGAGGACCCACAACTGCATCTGAAGTGTCAAAGACCAAGGGGATACTTGTGTCAGAGGAGTAGTAAAATTGTCATCAAAACTCAACTCGTGAATTTACAGACTATCGAAGAAACTACGCAATCTAAAGCCAAAAAATGATAACCCAAACCTAATCAAGCAACTGGCTAATTATATTTACGGGCAGTTACTGCTGCCTCGACAGCCCGCAGAGTCGCGTCGACGACTATTTTTTCATCAAACTTCGAAGAAACGAGCCTACGTCCCTGCTCGCCCATTTTCGCGCGTTTTTCTTGTGTCATTTCCAGCATAGATGCCATGGCAAGTCGCAAGGACTCACTAGACTTGACCTCGCACACCAGCCCGTTAACTCTATCTTCAACCACGTCCTTACAACCAGGTACACTTGTAGTCACTACCGGCAACCCCATAGCACCTGCTTCTAGTAAACTACGCGGCATTCCCTCACGATATGACGGCAACACTACGCAATCTACCTGTGCATAGACATCTTCCATTGAATCACTAGGGCCAAGCCATTTAACTCCTGGCTCTCGACTCCATTCAGACAACTGGGCACTTGTGACAGCAGAAACGTTTTCCACGTCCGCAAATCCAGACAACCAAAGTGTACACCTTACACACTCGGCATTAATTGCCCTTACAGCTGCAATGAGCTCATTTAGCCCTTTGTCGGCCAGCATTCGTCCAGCAAAGAGAAAACGAAACGGGCCAGTGTGATCTTTTTTTAAGCCAGGATGAAACCGCCGTAAATCTACACCTGAGCCCGGCAACAATTCCAGTCGTGACAGAGGAACTAGTTTCAAATCCGCGAGCTTCTTCATATCCTCTGCATTCTGGCAGAACACCCGGTATGCAAGTGGCTGACTGACCTTGTATAGCAAGCGCACCGCTGCCGAACTTAGCCCTCTGCGTATAAATGCTGTACCCAAGCCTGACACGTTATTGATAGCGAGCACGCCCAGAGTTCGGGCAGCCCAGGTACCGTATACATTGTTTTTGATCGTAAAGTGCAAGGCCGCAGCCGGCCGCAATTGACGGTAGTAACGCCAGAACTGGACAACCAAACCTGCGTCTTTAAAGGGATTTCTTCCCTGATTGCTCATAACTAAAGGCAACCATTCGCAACCGAGGTCATCTTTTAATTTTTGGCTATAGTCGTCCTCCGGAGAAAGACAGATCACTCGATAGCCCTTCTTGATAAAGCAACGAATAGTAGACGCTCGAAAGTTGTACAAATACCATGAGGTATTAGCCGAGAGAGTGACAATTTTCATGCGATAGCCAGAGGCATAAACTTGCCCTTTCACAGGTTAAAATAACTTTGATACGGTAGCCAGGCAAAAGCATGTGAAGCAAAATTTAACCAGACAAACTGCACTAGTGCATAGTAAGCCACCACACCAATTGTCAGCAATTGTCGCCACTCGATTCGGTTCGCTAAAAAGGGCAGGCGAGAAAAAGTAAATAACTGTAACGGAATAAAATACAGGGCAATTCTGTCTACTGCTGTTGATGAAATTGTCACCAGCGGCACCGTAGCTAGAGAAAATATGGCCAACCACACCCACAGCTTTCTCTCAGTATCGCTATAGAAAAGCCACTTTCTGAGCGCAATCAGTATTATTGAGGGGACTGCGTTCATCAGCACTCTAATTAAACCACCCTGGGAACGATAATTAGCCTCCACATAGTTTTCCCAAAGAATTTCCGCGGAATCCAGAACCAAGAAATATGCTCCGCTCGCGGCCACAACACACACCCAGATGAACGTGTATATTCTACTAGTAGTCGCGGACAACGCTGCAATAGGCAGTAATAGCACAGCGGATTTATGGAATAAGGCGCCCAGCAGAACGTAAACTACAAATTTCAATGTCTGGTGCTTGCCCAAGTAAGTGAGGGCTATAAGGGCCATCCCTAACGCCACACTTTGTCGACTGTAACCCATAGCCACAACGACGAGCAGGTACGGAACCGATACCAGCAAGGAAAGCCAAGGCATCGGCTGCTGCCTACAAAAATGACCAACCCCCCATACGACCAGTACAGCGCAAACGAGATTTACCGAGTAGATTGTCCCGCCTGCCCTAGCCACTACCCAATTCAACAAATAATAACCCGGATCTGTGTACTGCAGAGCCTCATCAAAAGTCATGAAACTGATATGGTTAAAATGCCTAGCGTAATTGGCCCAGTCTCCACCGACATCATGCCGAAAGCCAATCATCAGCGTGAAAATTATTAAAACTGCGACCCAGGCCAGACGATGCTCACTGTTTGTTCGCTCACCACTAAGGTCACGCAGTGAAGCAATCACCCCGAGAGCCGCAAGAAAAAACATAAACCAATAAGGCCACATATCGAACTACCTACTGCACCTCCAGCCAAGACTGAAACATAAGAATAGACCACAATCGATAACCGTTATTGACGCCTGCGTGACAGTGTTCGTGCCATGCAGCGCGAATGGGGGCAGGATGAAAAAAACCTTCGTTTGCTAAGCGCTCTTCATCCAACAGATTCTCTGTCCAATCGCGCAGCGGGCCCCGCAGCCATTGATCCAACGGAATACCAAAACCCATTTTCGGGCGCTCAATTAACTTACTGGGCACATGCCGATCGAGAAGCCGGCGCAACAGCCACTTCCCCTGCCCATGGCGCTGCTTCATGTGCATAGGCAACTGCCAGGCAAACTCCACAAGATTATGATCTAAAAAAGGTGCACGGGTTTCGAGTGAAACAGCCATAGCAGCCCTATCAACCTTCACCAGAACGTCGTCCGGCAAGTACATCATGGCATCTAGAGCCATCATCCGCTCTACGGAGTCCTCCAGCTGTGGCCAGCTTCCTCGAGTATCGAGCAGGTTAGTAGGCATATAACCGTCCACAACCACGGCATGAGCGCTGGGCCACTCGGTCATCAATGACGCGTATATGTCATCAATACTGCTGAAGTCTACATGCCGCAATTTTCGACCGAGCTTATGAGCCTTTTCCCCCGGGAGGGCCATGCCTCGTTTATTCGCCCATGGACCCAGAGATTTATTCAGGACTGACGCCGGCACTGTTGTTAACATTGCGCCCACACATTTACGCAACGGCCCTGGCATCCAACCCAACTTTCTGCGGAGACGCGGCGCATGAAAATGGCGGTTATATCCGCCAAATAATTCATCTCCTCCATCGCCGGATAGTGCTACTGTCACTTCTTTTTTAGCAAGTTGCATAACCAAATGCGTAGGAAGTTGAGAGGAATCAGCGAACGGCTCATCCCATATGCGAGGCAGCTCAGGTACCAGATTCAGCGCATCATTTGCGCTCAGGTACAATTCATTGTGATTCGTACCAAGGTGCTTCGCCACCGCCCGGGCATGCTCTGCCTCATTGTACTGCTCCTCATCAAAGCCGATGGTAAACGTGTTTATTGGAAGGCTGTTGTGAGCCTGCATTAACGCACAAACAGCCGAAGAATCGACCCCACCGGACAACAACGCTCCAAGTGGCACATCCGCCAGCATCTGGCCACGCACTGCCTCTAACATAACTTTTTCAAGCTCTTCCAGGGCTTCTGTGTCATTGCCCAGAAAAGGGGCGGCTGCGCCGGCCTCTGCCGCGGCCGACAACTGCCAGAAAGGCTGAGGGACAGCCTCGGTATCCCCAGCGTTAATCTCTAGCCAGGTTCCCGCTGGAAGTTTGTATATATTTTGATATATCGAGTAAGGCGCCGGGATAAAGTTATGACGCAAAAACAGAGATAAAGCGCCACGGTCTACTTCGGCCTCAAACGCGGGGTGCACCTTCAGGGCCTTCAGTTCCGAGCCAAACAGGAAGGTATTGCCCTGCCAGCCATAGTAAAGCGGTTTTTCACCCAATCGATCGCGGGCCAACAACAGAGATTGTTGTTCCCTGTCCCAAACAGCAATAGCAAACATCCCAGTAATGGCTTCAAGCGCTTGTTGAAACCCCCAAGCTTCTATACACGCAAGAAGGGTTTCAGTGTCAGAACGCCCACACCAGGCAACTGCATACAGGTTGCTTCCGTCTAACTTTGCTCTCAAGTCTAAATGATTATAAATCTCTCCGTTAAATGCCAACACGTAGCGTCCACTGGCAGAGTGCATAGGTTGATGGCCGGCTTTCGTTAGATCTAAAATAGCAAGCCGTCGGTGGCCCAGTGCCACTAAAGCTTCAGGGGCATCGAGCCAGACTCCTGATTCGTCAGGCCCGCGTCGAAATAAAGAGCTAGTCATCACCTCGATGACACGCTCCGAATTTTCCGACGGATCGCCGCTATAAAACCCCGCTAAGCCGCACATATTTCAGTCCCTGATAAGAGATACAGTGGCATTCAACACCCCTAACAACTTAGTAGCGCTGATCTCCAAATTATAATTACTCTCCACTATCGCTCGACCACGTCGACCCATTTTTTCTCCAATAGCTTTGTTGTCACGCAACTCAGTCAGGGCATCTACCCAGGATGCGTGGTCAGTTGTTAGGTAGCCATTGTGCTCATGTTCTACAATTTCTCTGTTGATTCCGACCGGGGACGCCACAACGGGCAAGCCGCAGGCCATGTATTGGATCAACTTAAATCCACACTTACCACGCGCCCATAATTCATCAGGCAGCGGCATTATTCCAACATCAATCTGATTTAATTCAGCAACCTCAGTCTCCTCACTCCACTCAATAATATCAATCGGCACTCCGCATAAACTGCAAGGCCCAGACCCAATGAGAACCACACGCGCCTGACCACCAGAGCAAACTTCGGCTAGAGCGGGAGCGATCGCTTTGAGATATTTAGCTGTAGAAGGAGAGCCAATCCACCCAATTTTAAATACAGCATCCGCACGAGACCTTTGGCATGGCACAGGATATGATTTTAAAGCTAAAACCGTGGGCACAACTTCGACTCTTTTCGCTCCTGCTGCACTTGCATAGTCAGCGAGATAATTGTTACCGACAATCACAACCTGAGACCCCCGCATCACATTAGAAATTTTCTTGCTTAGAAGATATCTGATAATAAACGAGCGGTGGTTATCATATTGATGAAATATCGCGTCATCGTAGTCCAATGTATAGCGAACACCGAACCATCTCAATATTCGGGTTGCTAAAGCTGGAAGGTAAGGAAAAAGTTCGTACTCGATCACTAACATGTCATAGTCTCTCGCCCGCAGCAAAGTCCTCAACCTGCGCAAGTAAGACCTCAACACAATACCAACACTGGCTTTACCGTATTGATAGCGATGTTCGAGATAGTCATCTTCAAACAACGTAGACACATTGCAATGGAATCCAGCATCTTCAAAATATGGGACATATTGCAATGTGCGATAACGACTGCTGGCACCTTTGCGTGAATATTTAGTCAAGAATAATATCGTCGGTGCGTCTGTGACTTTCATTGATTTTTTGTCAAAACCTTTGAATTGATTCTCGGTTCTAAGGATACAGACTTCAGTTTAGAGGATCACCCAACACAGATTGGTAAAGCGTCCGATAGCTTTTAACCCCAAGCTCCAAAGAAAACACTAACTCCGCTATTCTGCGGCAACGCTCAGTTAAATCAGCTTCCAGAAGAAGATCTTCCAACTCACCATAGGCTCGATGCATCTCCTCTTCAGAGTTATCTGAGACAACCACCCCCACTCTATATTCGGCTACCATCTGTGCCACATCCCCAATACCCGCGCTCACTACTACCGGCAGCCCCGAACCTAGCACTTCGGCCATGCGCGTGGGAGAGCTCCCCAACTTACTCAAGCCATCAGTAAAGAACATTACCGATAAAGAATGTCCATGCAAAACCGGTGGCATTTGCTCTGATGGACAGGCCCTGATGCTCAATCTATCACCATATTCACCCTCAGGGTCGATCTGTCTGCGAATCTCTTTCTGGTCATCAAGGGTCACGATATCAAACCTGGAGGAAGTATTCCCACGGAGTGCCACCCGCACCCAGGAAGCAAGCCAATCCATCCGAAACCAGCCACTAAGCACAGTGCCAATACAGCCGTGCACACGGGCTTGCGATTCATGCCGCTCTGATGGCTTAAACCTCTGGAGGTCTGCACAAGTAGGTATCACAATCATCTTCTGACCGGCGAGTTCATCTGGATAGGTCTGCTGTAGGTATTCAACAGCAGCTTGAGTGAGCGAAACCACACCTGCAGCTTCGCGAAGGCAGGCACGCTCCGCCCATGTAATCGCTTTATGGGCCAAACTATCACGCCGCAATCGTCGGGCGGTGATAAGCTCCTCCGGCCAGAGCGCACGCATATCAAACACAAAGGGTACCCCAGTCAATCGATGAACCAGGAGTGCGACTGCTGCGGGAATATAAGATCGAGCATGGATGAGCCTTGCTTCACCCTGCCGCACCTCTCTCCAAGCGAGCAGTGCCATATCGAGCATACTCAGAGCCGACGCTAAAAATCTGGGATGAAACCTAAAACGTCTGGGGAGCCATCGAATACCAAACGATTCACACTGCTTCATAGCTCTAGCCATAGCTCCAGCGTCTGCCATATCTGCGGCCTTCTCATAGGTAATCAGAGTGATAGTGTAATCAGCAGATAGGCCTCGCAGATAAGAAAATACCTGGCTTTGTCCCAGGGGTTCCAACAAACCATTGCGCGTCAAATAGAGGATCTTCAAGGGCGATCAACCTTCGTTCGAAAATTTGCTGAGTTTTTGCATGCCATTACCCATGCACATTTGTGCTGGAGCTTTCAGAAAAAGGGCAACGCGCTTCTCTATTTCTTGAAAGGAAAAAAGCACGCGCATTTTTACTGTATTGAATACCTACACCCACCTCTTCAAGAACATAAAGGCGATCTTACTCGTTTCGGCCAGTACCACTTGCAGAGTGGATTCATCTGTCCACCATAGCTCTTCAGGAGACATGTAATTCGCATAGTCGCCTGAGCTCACCACCAAAATATTGACTTGCGACAGGCTAATTCGTGAATGAAAGATCAATGAGGCTCGTCTTGTATGGTACGGATCAGTGATGATCAACAAGCTACTCACCCTATTCTCTAAGCAAAATTGCTCCACAAGCTCGGCATCACTTAACGTGTTTGTGGAACCTTCCAAGACCCTCACATCTTTACCGTCAATAGCACAGTCCAGACATAAATTTTTCTGTATATGCTCCCACGCACTTTTTTTACCATCTACGAGCAGCAATTGACTAACAAAACCGGCGTCATACAAGGACAGGCCAGCGCGTAAACGGCTACCCCCTCCTCCTCCCAATACCACCCCGACTTCTGCCTTTTCTGGCTGATTAGCTAAAACAAGCCAGTCTGGAATTCGAAAAACTAACAGTGCAATAACAGTGTATGTTGCTAAGGTGCCAACACTCAGTCCAAGCAGAAACGCAGTAAATCGACTCAATCTGAATCACCAAATAATCTATCGTTAAATTCGTGCCCTTCCAGTTTATCTAAAAAGGATTGCTGTACGGCAGTTATTGTGGACCCGACGCCTCTCGCTTTTTTGTGGGGAACATGAGATCAAGGTATTTCTCAGCCGCTATGTGAGGCTCGAATGCTTGCGCCCTTTGAATCAGTCGATTAGCATCATGAACTCGACCAAGTGATGTCTCCATGGCATCTGCTAACGCTGTTGCATCACCAACAGGAACCAACGCTCCATAGCGTCCGTCTTGCAAAATTTCAGCTGGACCGGAGGGGCAATCGGTGGACACAACTGGCGTACCGCAGGCTAGCGCCTCGACGATCACATTACCAAAGCCTTCATAATCGGACGACAGCACAAACAGGTCAGCCGTACAATAAAATGAAGTTGGATCATTGTGGAACCCTGCAAAAATCACTTGCTCGCTAATTCCCAACTCATGCGCCATAGTCCGCAGCTTGGTCTCACCGTCTCCTGCACCCAGAAAGATGAGCCGCGCCTCGGTTCTATTCTGGATAAGCTTAGCAAAGGCGCGCAATAAAAGAGGATGATTTTTGACCGGTTTAAAACTTCCTACCGTGAGAATTCTCGCGCCAGGTGGGACACCCCATCGCGCGTCGATCTCAGCTAATACCTGCAGATCGGGTTTCGGTCTGGGGGCAACCGGATTGTTGACCACCTGAAAGTCACTCTCGGGCATCTTGGCCAGAAGCGCGATGTCTCTAACGACACCGACGGATACGCCGATGCGTGCATCCGCAAGGCGATAACCCATGGCCATGCTGGCACGCAAGGCCATACGATGAGCCTTACCCCAAGTCATATATTGTGCAGACAATATCCCATGCTCGCTCACAGTGACATTGCCACGGAAACCAGATATGCGCGCCACGAGGGCTGCAATTGTTGTCAACGGCCATATCCCCACTAGTAGCGCATCAGGCTGTGCATGACGTAAGTAACGGGCAAGGGGCAGCGCCAACTGCCGAGCACGTGGCGTGCCTAAATCGACCACCGAAAACGACTCATGAGCCTCGGGCAAGAGCTCACCATCCATGCGCATAAGCACAAATTCTACGTCATGACCTGCACGGGTAAACTCGTGGGCGAGATCGATACTCACGCGCTCAGCGCCACCGCCAGCGAGGTCAGGAAGAAGAATGGCTATTCTTTTTGGCTTATGTTTCATCTGGGAAAAATATCAAATCTCACAGGCAGAAAAAACGATATCAAAACATCCTATCTACTAGACAATTTATGCGGTATTTCTCAAACATCGAACTGCCTTGGCAGGCAGCCCCACCGCCAACATTCCGTCCGGGATATTTGACCTAACAAGCGCATGGGCGCCAATAACAGCACCGTCGCCCACTCTGACACCACGCAAAATAGTAGCTTTACAGCCCACCCATACGCCATCACCTATTTCAATCGGCGCCGTTTCAAAACCAGCCAAGCGAATTGGCAAACTATCTATGGAGTGGTCCTGATCACGAATGACAACATATTCCGCAATTAACGTTCCGGAACCAACGCTGACAGCCTCTTTCGCCACTATGAAGGAACCATCACCGATATAACAATCATCACCGATCACAATCTCCCCCCTTGGGCAATTAGTACCGAATTCCTTCCGATGGACACCCTCTTCCCAAGCTGAATAATTCCGCCATCAGTCGCTCGAAGCTCCACGCCTTTTCCAAAATTATACGTACCTTGAATTTTTATACTTGCATTTAAAGTGGCACCTAAACGTATAGAAGCGGAATTCCATTTCTTTTTAGACCGTGTTAATACTGAGCCAAGCTTACGCGTGAAAAGGATCAAATGCTTTTTCATCATCCATTCACGAGAACGTGTCATGATAGCCACCCGAACTTCAAACCACCGATGACCGACGAGTCTAGAGATAAAACCCTTCTTGCCCGAAAACACATTACCGCATTCCACGCAATGAAGACTATAGAACTGGCAATTGCCGCCCCTTCTGCATCAGTCATCGCAACTAGTGGAGGAGCGATAACAAAAAACACAAGTAATGAAAAACCTAGACTGCGCGTCACAAGCCGTTCATGGCCAGTCATATTCAACAAGGTAGCACCCGGACCAAAAAAAGACCCTACAATTGCTCCACCCCCAAGAACGAGAAGTATAGAGTTGGCCTCACGAAACTCATCACCAAACAGAAACCCCAGAATATCCTCACCAAAAAAAATAAAGGGGAGGGTCAATAAAAACACACCCAAAACCATAGCCCGACTGGCCAAACCTAACAGTTGCTGCAACTTGTGCTGCTCTTGCGCGCTGTGAAGCTGTGCAAAAATGGGGGAAAACACTATATTGATTAGCGTAAGCGGAAATGTCAGCAATAGGTACACTGAACTGCCCACCCGATAAATACCTACCAGGTATGTGCTAGCCAGCACCCCCAAGACCAAAATTGGCAGGTTGCCCTGCACAACACGCATGGCCTCAGTCAACGCCATTGGCCATGCACCTTGGAACCACTGCGCCGATTGCGCATGAGTGACATCTTGCGGCGACACCTTGGGTAATACTCGCTGTAGTAAAAAATAAGCAACGAGAGCGGAAAGTGCTACTGCCAGAACCTGCAGCGCCATTGCTCCCTGAGGCCCAACAGCTGCAGGATAGCTAACTACACCTACGTACAGAAAGAGCGAGTAGAACAACGGCCGGAAAATTGCCTCTGGGAGTTGCCCTTTTACAATGTGCTGAAGCCCTCGTAATGCTGAGCCATAAATGTCGGCCAGGGGCGTAAGAATCACGATAAGCAGACCGGCCACAACGGCATATAGCAGAGTAATTCCTGAGAAATCCTTCTGCCAATAGGCAGCTATGATTCCAACAGTTGCGGCCGGTAATGCGAGCAGGCAAACCGTGCGGCTACACCATCGCAGCAGCGCGTAAAGCCCTGCCCAATCGTTATTTGTATAAGCCCTGGCAGACTCGCGCGTGACAAGTTGCGGCAGACCAAATGCTGCAAAAGTCATGGCTATAGAAATAATCGACATGGCAAGCCCATAGATGCCATAACCTTCTACCCCGAGCGCACGAGCCAATTGCACCCCCACCAGAAAACTCAAACCCATGCCGACTGTGCGGATACCGGCACTGCCCAAGAGCGCTCTTAGCAAAGTAGGACTCATTCCTTGATCCGACAAGTAGGCCTTCATCAATAGGAACATCTCAAACTACTCAAAAACTACTGAGTCGAACGGCGTCAAGGGCGCAAGCGACTGCCCATGAAACTGGCTGGAAATGATACTGGCGGGAGTGCTCTGCATCAGGCGGTGTGCGCGCTCCACGCCATAAACTTCACTGGTATGAGTAAAAGCCTCCTTAAGTACCGGAGGGCGAGCCTTTTCATTGTGGCCATCGCTCGCGATAACAGTTATCGCATCATCATCAAGTAACTGTCGGGCGATAGTCTGAGCGCCGTCGCCAAATGCGCCAATAATCGAACCGGCAGTTACCTGCAGCCAGCAATCCGCATCAATAAAGGGTTGCAACAGCGCCGGATCTTTCATTACCTGCTTGTTGCGTTCGGGGTGAGCGATTAGTGGTCGTATTTTCCTATTCATCAACCACTGCACCAGTTTATCGCTGCCGGGGATGATATGGCTGTGGGGGAATTCCAGCAGCATTATTTCATAGCCGTCCACTTCACCGTAGAAAGGGATTTGGTTGTTTGTGATCTGGGTAATAATTTCGTCGGTTAAGCGTACCTCAGCGGCGAAGCCAAGATGCAGCGGGATGCACTGTTGGGCTACTGCTCGTTGCAATTTGGCGAATTTTACCTGAATAGATTTGCGAGTGTTTTCCCAGCGGCCGGGATGAATGTGAGGAGTGCAGATGGCGTGCGTGGTGCCGGAGGAAGCAGCCAGGCGACAGAGCTCCAGGGACTGCTCTAAGGTGTCTGGGCCATCATCTACACCAGGAAGTAAGTGGGCGTGAAGGTCGATCACGTTATGGGACCACCTAACCGGTTGCTGGAATGACGGCCCGCCTCATTCTCGAAAAAGACCAGCTTAGTGAGTTTCTGATTGTGAGGCATAGTAGTCGCCATACTCATAGCCACTGCCGTAATAGCTACGGGCTTTTTTAGCATCAAACTGGTTGAGTATTACACCTGTGAGTGGCTCGTTATTCGCGACAATAGCAGCAATTCCTTTTCTGGCCTGGGTAGCGGACGTCGAATTTGCCTCCACTAAATAGATAACTGAATCGGCGTAGCTGGCCAGTATTAAGGCATCGCTCACTGCCTGCACCGGCGCGGAGTCGATCACTATTCGATCAAAGCGCTCTTTCAGCTGCTCCAGAGCGTTCACGAAGAGCCTGGAACTGATCATTTCAAGCGGATTGGGTGGAATGATGCCCGCGGGCATCACATAAATACCCAACTCCTCTACATTTTCGATACAACTGTCCAAAGACGCTGCACCAGACACAAAGTGACTGAGGCCCTGCTGGTTAGGTGTCAGATTACACATTCTGGCCAAGCTAGGCCGCCGCAGGTCGGCACCAATTACCAACGTGTTCTCCATTTGCCCAAAAGCAGCACCAAGGTTGAGAACCGTTGTCGACTTACCTTCACCAGGTAGCGTGGATGTCACCACAATAATTTTAGCCGGGTCATCGAGGCTACTGAGTACTACACCGGTGCGAATCGTTCTAATAGCCTCGGCATAGATACCCTGCGGGTTCTGCCAAACTTGCTCAAACGAACCCTCGTTATCGGTTTTCATTTTGGGAATGGTGCCCAGCATCGATGAACTGAGCTTCTCATGTATATCCTCAGGGCGCTTAACGGTGTTATCGAGTATGTCTAGCAATATGGCAACTGCACAACCAAACAGTAGGCTAACGACCAATGCTGCCATTACGATAAGCCGCTTTTTTGGCCGCACCGGTGAACCCGGGACCGCGGCGCTATCAACGATACGGGCATGTGGCTTTTCGAAGCCACCTGTTTCGCTCACGTTTTTAATCCGCGTGAAGAAAATATTGTACAGCTGCAGATTTGTATCAACTTCCCGCTGCAACTCCTGCAGACGGAATTCAACGCGATTGAACTCCTGCATCTCGCTTTTACGCGCCTCCCAGGAAGCTTCTAGCTCTTCTTCATTACGCAGGGCTAGCTCATATTCTCGACTAATACCAGAAACCACCTTGCGTACCTCGGTAGCGAGATCCCTGGTTGCAGCGTTAAGATCTGACTGTGCGGAGATTATTTTTGGGTGTTTTTGGCCGTAGCGTTTACCCAATTCAGACAAACGACGTTCCGCCAAAGACTGCTCACGCTTGATGTCGCGAATCACCTGGTGCTGCAACACGGCAGGCACGGTCATCAGCTCTTCAGTGGTGGTGCTGCCCATACTCTGTACATCGTCTTTGATGTTCTGGGCTTCTATACGCGCCTCTCGCGCTTGTTCCATACGCAACGACAATAGCTGTAACTCGCTTCCACCGGAGCCAGTTACGCCGGCAATATCTACCAGCCCCTCCTCATCACGAAAAGCCTGCAGGGCCATCTCGCTCTGACCGAGGCCTTCCTTAAGGTCTTCTAGTCGAGTGGTGAGCCACTGTGTAGCCTGCAGGGTGCCCTCCAGCCGATTTTCAAGATTGCCGTCAATAAACGCCTGTGCGGCTGCGTTTACTATCTCGGCTGTTAAGCGGGCATCTGTCGATTCAAAACTAAGGTAGGCAATATGACTGTAATCTACGGGAGAAACATCCAGCCCGCTGACTACATATCCGGTCGCTCGTTTAATATCGAGTGCTTCTTGCTGCTCCTCAGTCAACTGCAGCGGTGGCTCTTTGCTCCGCGCCGGTAACAGAGTTTTTAAGCTAAATCCTGCCTCTTTTTCGGCCGTCTTAGCCGCAGAAGATGCAAAATAAGGGTGTTTGTGCAGGTTTAGCTTGCGCACCACCCGCTCGGCCAAGCTGCGGCTTTTCAGAATTTCAAACTGGGTCTGGTAGTAGTCATAACCCTGGTGACCCATCGTGTACACCTGCTCAACATTTACCACGTTGGCTTCCTGGGTTTCCATTACTATGGACGCAGACGCGCGATAAATGGGCTCGAGGGTGTACACCCAAAGTCCGGCGAGCAGTGTCAACGCAAATCCCAGCCCTATTATCGGCCACTTGTAATGCAATATTGCACGTAGGTAACGCGCCAAATCGATGACCTCATCACCAAGGGGCACACGCATACCTTGCGCCGACTGAGGCATCATTTGCTGGTTCTGGCCAAGAAACTCGTTCATCTAAAAAAAGGTGTCCTGCACGGTGATTATGTCTCCGGGCTGCACCCGGTAATCCAGCCCCACCTCTTGCTCTTCGCGGTTCGGGTCTTTATCAGCTATCACAAGAATGCGCTTCTTGTTAGCGCGCTCGGTGAACCCCCCCGCCAGCGAAATTGCCTTACGCAGTGTCAAGCCGGGCTGAAAATCCACCCCTCCCGGGCGATTTACCTCGCCATTGATAAAAAACGGGCGATAGCGCGTTACGCTAACGGAAACACGGGGATCTATCAGATAATCCGGCTTTAAACCGTCCACCAACAACTGCTGTAATTGTCCTGAAGTTTTACCAGTGACTTTGAACTCACCCAAAAAAGGATAAGAAATACGACCATTTTGGCCAATTAGCAGATTCCCAAAGGTGAGATCAGGCTCACCGTAAACATAGATTCGAATGGAGTCACCCGCATTGAGCGTATAGCCGGCGGCATCCTGCCCCTGTACAAAGCCACCTGCCATTAGGGTGCTTAGCAACGCCAGTATGTATCCAATCCGTTTGATCACGAGAGCTGTCAGCCTCAGTTAGCGGCGGGTTGCAGAGCGACGAAACGAGCCTGTGCCTGTTCCAGCATCTCGCCACCTCCGCTCATTCGAGATGAATACTCTATCATTTCTGCCCAGCCCTGTCGGTAGGCGGGACGTTGCGCTAAAGCTTGTAATTGAGTCGAAGCCGCGCTTTTATTATAGGCAAGGCGCTGCGCAACGTCGTCCGAAGCATACCCCTTCCAAGACAGAAAATAAGCTTGCTCAGCGAGATAATTGGGCTTCGAGGGCGAACGTTGTAGTAACGATTCCAGCTGCTGTCCGGTGAGATCAATCGTTTGAACAGTTGGCTGGTAGCTTTCTCTACCCCAGAAAGAGAGTTGAGTAGCCGCTGTGGTAAAAACCAGGTCGTCGCAGACGGTGCGTGCGCCCTCCAAACCCAGAAGTGCAACCATTATCAGCACCGGCGATGCAAAAAACAGCCTCGCGCTACGAATCACAGGTTACTCATTACAAGCTGAACTTCGCTTCCACGAAGACCGTGCTACGGTCGTAATCATATAAATCGAAATCTGAGTCACGCTCTTCGTAGCGGTAACCCGCACTCAAATCCGCCCAACGACGCAGCGAGTACTTGAACACAGCTTCTACTCCGCGCAGATCGTCTTCACGCTCCGAGCCTGAGTAATCCTCGTTTTGAAGCAGTACGGAAAGCTGTGTGCTCGAGCGACTGTTCCAGTCGTGGTCCCAATTTAAGCGCGATTTCTGAGTATTTATTGAATCACCAATGCCAGTAGTTTCTTGACTGAGGCGCTTGGACGCCAGATGAAAAACCGAATAGGTACGAGGTTTATAATACACATCAACCTCCCACGAAAACCCATCGTCGTCTTGGCGCTTTTGTGACTTGTATGTCCTCTCAAAATTGCCCAGTTTGATGCTGCCAGCGGTTTTCGCACTGGAGTCCCAAGTTATGCCCAAGAAATAATTATATTCATCACTGTCATAGCTCCCGCCAAGACCCAGAGGATCAACCTCTTCATAGCGCGCCTCCTGATACTTCACCTCAGCTAAAACATCTGTCTTGCCGGTCACTTTCCAAAAAAAAGTTCCTGCTAGTTGGTTCGTCGTGTGATTTCGATATTGCGTAAGATCTTGAAAGTTTTGGTACTCTTTATCTAGATACTGCGCATCGAGTAGCACTCGACCCTTAGACCCATCATTGCCGAGCGTATAGTCCGTACCCAGGGTATCTCGCTGGAATTCAACAGGCTCGTCTATGAGGCTTGCAACGCCCTCAGACAATCCAGTACCGCGCTCTTCGTGAGCATCTATATACTCACCGTAGATGTTCCAGACGTTTTTAGCATTGAACTCATGATGAACGTCAATATTGAACTGGTGATCGATGAAGTCGTCATCACTACTGTCAAAATAGCGCCAGTCAGTGAGTTTATAAGCAATGGAATAAGTGTTAAGCCCGTTTTGCAGCCAGGCCTGTACCTCTGGCTCTATGACAGTCAAGCCGGTTTCTTTTGCGTTGTCGGGGGTACGAAACAAGTTGTCGACGTATTCAACCCGCGTATCCAAGGTAGGGGTCACATAAACTGAGCCCCAGTTGAGGTTGGCAGGCTCCAGCGCAAACAGTGGTGCGCATGTTGCTAAAGCTCCGACCCGAATTATGTGGCAAAAAAATCTACCGTACTTCATTGCTGGTGAAGTTCCTCGATCGCATTGCTAATTCGGCAATCACGTGTGTAAATTTCATTTCGCGAGGTCATTGTACCCTTTTTTTCTTAAAAACTTCGATCCAAAAAAGATGGCAAATTTCCGCAAAGCCCGCTCCTTACTTCACACTATGCAATGCAAATTCAAACTAATCCTGTGCTGATAAGCCATGCGACGGCTTAGCTCCAACGCTTTGCAAGGACCCTGCCACTGCGGCTAATGCCAGAATAGTGACAAACGTTAGTGCGTTAGCAGGAATCTGTAAATTGAAGTCTGCGGTGGAATGAAGCCCCCCCCAAACCGCCGTCATCAGAACAGCAAAAGCGGTACCTTTGAGCACGGGTGCCCGGCGCTTCACAAGCACCTGAAACGCCTGGCGAGCGGTCAATAATACGACGAGCATCAACACGATAGTCGCAGGAATGCCTAGCTCCACGGCGAACTCAAGGTAATCGTTATGAGCATGGTCATAAAAGCCCCGCAAGTCTGATGGCTGGAAATTGGGAAAAATTCCATAGAACGAACCACCGCCTGATCCTGTAAGCGGAAAGCGCTCGAGATAATCCCAAGTGTAAGCATTGGACCATAATCGCCCCTCAGTCTCGGGACGGGTTTGCTCGATACGCTGTACCAGCTTGTCAAAGCCAAACCATCGACCGAGAATGAGCGTGTCTACCAAAATCAAGCTGCCCAAAAAAGCCATTATACGGGGAGAAAAATGGCCGCTTGCTCGCATGTACAGCAGTCCAGTAATCGACAGGGCCGCAAAAAATGCAATATTACCCATGCGAGAGCGCGTGAGCACCAGAGCGATTACCATGACAGCTAAATATATCCGCAAACGAATCTTGGGACTCATCAGCATCCGCAACCAACCCTCGAGTCGATGCTTCCAATTAGCCGGTCGATGAACCGAAAGCTGCGACAGCAACAGCCCAATACCCGCCGAAAGACACATCACCAGGTAGCCGGCCAAGTGATTCCGGTTAACGAATGTTCCGGTGGCGACTCCCTGCCCAGCGTATTTCTCTACAAAAAAGCCATATTCAACGCCACTGAGCACCATGAAGGCGCCATAGGCGGCCTGAAAGGTACCGCTGAATACCAAAATCTGCAGTAACAAACGCAGCCTACTCTGGCTGTTAACGAGTGCGGTAGTAAGAAAAAAACCGGCGGTAAGTGCGCAACCTTGAAGCAAATAAAAGCGAGTGGCAGCGACATCCAGTGAAAGTGTTAGCCAGCCCTGCTGTATGTGCCACGCATAAGCCTGCGGAGACAACGCCTCGATCACGACGCGCGGCAGCGGAATACACTGCAAAAGCAACCAAAGCTGCACTAAAGCCAGCAGAGTAAACGGCAGCCGCATTTGCCGCCAAGCTTCTCGTGACAGCTGAACCCTACCTGCGGCAAACAGTAACAACCAGAGGAACATTACCACCGACAGCAGCAATACCATTAGCCCCGCGCCCCAGGGCCGATTGGAGGCAAATGGTAGTGGCACCCAAACGAGAATCGCGAGATATAGCCCAAATAAGCCTGACTCCAGTCGATTCAGCATTTAACCCACTCAGCCAATGTTAATCGTTGTTAAAAGCAATCGATAAAGATACAGCGTCATTCAAACATGAAAAGGCAGCATTACTGCTGCTGACACCGTCTCATCAACCACTTAGTTTGCAGGGCTCACAGGTGAGCTGAGCCCACCGCCGCCCGGTGTATCTACGGCATCGCTGTTAATGAAGGGCTGGGACATAAGTTGCACGTACTGCTCCATCGCGGTATCCAGCACATTTTCATCCACGTCCGTGTTCCGCAATACAGCAGCGACGGCTTCCGCTTCGGGAAGGCTGGTAGCAGAGGCAATGCCAGCCATGGCAAACGCATCACTTTCGCTCTCGCCTCCGGCTTCAACGGCTGCGAGCGTCGCTTGTATAAGCGAGAAACTGAACGGCTCTCGCATCAGACTTTCAATTACAACCCCGTGATCATTGCCCTTATCTAAGGAGGCAATTACCACTTCAGTCACCTGTTCGCTAGCGGCTGACGCGTAGAAGCTAGATACGGCTAATAACCATGCGAATCCAATATTCCGGGCAATCTTCTTCACGTTGCGCTCCATAAGAAGGGGAAGGGGGCAGCGCCGTCATTGTAACAAGCCCGGAGGGGGTGCAGTCCAGCTTTGCTAAACTGCCAAAATCGGCATAACCGCAGCAAAAGTCGCAACCGCTCCCATCAACAAAGATTGCGAGGCAAGCACTTGTAAGCATCACCAGCAGTCCTCGATCAAAGCGCTTCCCAACTATACACAGAGACAACCGCAAACTGCTCTGCGCCTCCTCCACCGTTAACTATTTGGTCTCCTGATTGCAGCCAGGCATGGGCATAAAGACCTGTAGCAGCAGTTCCGGGGCACGCTACTTGCTGGTCGCCCTTGCGCACACCAAGATAGATTTGACCGGGGATATTCTTTTTCAACAGTAATCGCTGGACGACCAACACCTGGGTAAGGCAGAGACTCTGCCACGGAGTGACGCGTGCAGCGCCTGCAACCAAACGCCCAATAGCGACAGCCTCCCTTTGTTGATTCTCGCAGAGCGGAGCACTAGGTTGCGCTTGAGCATGGTGCTGCAAAGGCAAAGTTAAACGCTTTAAGGGAAAGCAAAGCACAGCGGCACGGAAAAAACCCAACAAAAACCAAGCCTTAAGCAGCAGTAATTTATGTCGTGCAGGGAGAGAAAAAAATTGACTTAGAGGTATGGACACATGCTATTCAGGAGCAGAGTTGCGGGTTGCGGATAGACACGTTCTCGACTTCAGGGTTATTTTCCGATGTGTAATTTTCGTCATACATTGAACTGCGCCTTGTGGGGACTAAATCTTCAAACCTGATTTTCCTTGGCTGAAAGCCTAACATCCGTTGCGCTGCGCTTCTCAAAAACTATAGCGATTTTCGATCTACGCCACAAGAATTGAACAGGGCACTACCGAATGGGTTAGGACTTTAGGTAGCGAATCCACAGCGACGGGGCAAACTTAGCACTTCGCCTATCTAACGAGTGGGTTGGATGCATCGCTGCCGTTATACTGATGTTGTACTTCAGGAACTGGTTGAGCACAAGAGTAGCCTAACTCCACCACAATTGTGTAGGCTGGCATGCTTAACGGCACACATGCAAAACAATGAATTTCCGCACACTACTGAGCTATATCACCCCACCAAAAGTACCGCTGCTGATATGCGCTGTGCTGATGCTGGGTGGTACCTGCATTTCCCTTATCAATCCGCTGGTTGCCGGGGAACTCACTCGCAAACTGCTAGGGGAAGCAAATACGTCAGGGTATAGCACCGCGCTCATTATTTTAGCCTGGGGGGCCTTATTTGCTGCCCGCAGCTTGCTTGAGCTCGCCAACGGCTACTACTTGGGTCTGGTAGGGGAGCGCATGGCCACCGAGTTGCGCAACCGGGTGTATGAACATATGCAGCTGCTGCCACTACCTTGGCATCAGGCGCGCAGGCGCGGTCAGGTACTCACCCTGCTGAGCAACGATACAGACATGATCAGCGACTTCGTCACCGGCACTGTGTTGCCACTACTACCAACGTCTCTGACCCTGCTGGGCGCTTTTGTGATGATGGCCAGCCTGGACCCTAGCATCGCTATACTGGTGACATGCGGCATGCCGCTTTACGTCCTGCTGCTGAAAATTATCGGCCGCAAAATGCGTCCCCTGTCGCGGACCTGGGTTGATCAATACAGCGAGCTGATTTCTCGCGCCGAAGAAAACCTCTCGCTGCTAGCGGCTATCAAGTCTTTTTCCAGGGAGCGTCTGGAAAGAGAGGCCTTCCGCCAAGAAAACCAACAACTGGAACGCACCTGGCAGCGACAACTGAAGTTACAGACTTTGCTGTCGCCGGCGGTGGACCTGCTGGCGGGCGTCGGGGTGCTCACCATGCTGTGGCTGGGCAGCCGCCACATAGAACAGGGACTGCTAGACCCAGCTGAGTTGGTCAGTCTGCTGTTATATGCCAACCTGCTGATTGCACCACTGCGCAGCCTGGCGGATGTTTATGGCCGCCTGCAACAGGCCAGGGGCGCGGCGGAGCGCCTGTTGGAATTGTTCAGTGAGCAACCAGAACCTTTAAATGACGGCGGGACTCCCCTGCCACCGGTCAAAGGCAGTATCGTGTTTACCGGCGTCAAATATGCCTACCCCGAACGGAAGCCCCTCTTCGAGCACCTGAACCTGATAATAGACGCCGGCGAGACGGTGGCTATAACCGGTGAGAACGGCGCTGGTAAAAGCACCATCGCGCATCTACTTATGCGTCTTATCCCAGCATCTGCGGGCCGCATCCTGATCGATGGCCACGATATCAGCACAGCGGAGCTAAGCAGTGTCAGGGCGCAGGTGGGGTTGGTGGCTCAGCACGTGCTTCTGCTCAACGGCACCATTGCCGATAACATTGCCTACAGCCGGCCGGGCGCTTCACAGGAGGACATTCGTAAAGCGGCCCACGCTGCACACGCAGCGGACTTCATTGAAGCACTGCCACAGCAGTACGAAACAATTATCGGCGATGAAGGGATCAAACTGTCGGGCGGCCAGCGCCAGCGGCTGTCACTGGCTCGCACACTCTTGAAAGATCCGCCTATCCTGATACTGGATGAGGCCACATCCATGTTCGACCCGGAAGGAGAGGCGAGTTTTATCAGTGAATGTCATGACCTGATCAGGCAACGTACAGTGGTATTAATTACCCACAGGCCAGCCAGTCTTGCACTGGCGGACAGGATCTTACGTTTGGAAGACGGGGAGCTGGCGCCAACGCTTCAAGCTAGCGCCACATAGCCTTCGCCTCATCACCTCGCCCAAAAAATAGGGTAAAAAGTATTAGGTTTTATCTCATTTTGGAATAATTGCCACTTCGTCGCCTTCGGCGTCTTTTTTCTTACCAAATGAGCCCTGTGTGACATGAGAGATCTCACCAAACCGCTCCAATCGCGGCGTCTTGTATTTACGGCCAGACCCCGCTGAAATCGATATCTGGGGATTTTCCTCTCTTCTGCTCACTGACTGCTCTCCCGACATGGTTAATTCTTGCTAACGTGACGCATAGTCTACGCTGTGAGGGTCGGTATCACTATCCCCTCGTGGGGGCAGACTTTGAGTCGCTGCCAATACATTGCATAACTCCCATAAACCATCGCACTCGTCACCTATTGGTTCAGCGTGTTCCGCCTCAACAGCCTTATGGATATAGGGCTCCTGCAAACCCAGCGCGACGCTTTGCGTCATAGAAGCAGACACCAGTGCGGTTGCTTGGGCCATGATGCCAGTATACGTTACGCTAAACTCGGCTTTACTGTCACGCTGCAGAACCCGCTCGGGCAATCTACCCACCATAGCGCGACGATGTAGAGGCCGATCCAGTAACTGGCCATAGAGCAAATGCTTGGGCAGGCTAATGGAAAGCTGTATCATCGCCTCGGACCAATAGGGGCTTCTCAACTCCAAGCCCGCCTCGGCGGTAAACTGCTGCGTCATTTCCAACCCATTGGCAACCCGACCATTCAGCAACCGCGACCAGTCTGCTTGTTGGCCTGCCCAGCGGAACCCGTTGCGGGGCTTGCGCCACGCCATTTGAGCGCCCCTTTCCAAACTATCAGCTCCACCGGGACCCAGCCAATGCCTTCCTGTGGCCAGATGTTCCCTATTATCGCGCCAGCGCTGCAGCGGGCGCTTTATCACGCGAGGAAGAAGCGGCGCTAATCCATATCTGGCGATGTAATAACCGGCCCGAGCGGCCCCCCGGGCCTTTGCATCTTCACGCCATATTGAATGCAGCGAGCGCCATTGTCTGTTTGCCAGTAGCTCCATGTAACAGTTCTCACCAAAACCTAACCATTGATCTCCCCCCAAACCCCCGATCAGCGCCCGGTTGCCGCCGGAAGCCACTTGCTGACGCAGCTTGTTGGACATGGTGCTAGTGGGAATACAATAGGCCTCAGCCCTGTGTTCGGCACGCTGCAGATACCAGTCCAGGGGGTAATCGCTGGGGAGCACCGCATTCAGTTCACAGCCCAGATAATCAGTCACCGCGCGAGCGTAGGCAAGTTCGTTGGCGTCTTCGTCGTGACTGAAATCTAGGGTATAGGCCTGCACGCCCGGAGCGCGCAGCCTACCCTGCCCCTCAAGCCACTTACTGGTCGCAAATATTGCAGAGGAATCCAGCCCACCGCTGACGGTGCAGGCCAGTGGCTTGTGACTGCGAGACATACGCTGCACTGTGGTGTCATGCACCTCACGGTAGTGCTCAACGTAATCCTCGTAACTAGGGTAATATAATTGCGCATTGAAATCCGGCTGCCAGTATTCCTTTTTTTCCAGCTCACAACCCCGTAGCGATAAGATATGGGCCGCCGGTAGGCGCTTGATGTCTGCCCACAGAGTGCGCTCGCGCGAATGCCACTCGGTGGCCAAGTGTTCCGTGCGATACACCGTATCAGGTCGACGGCTGACTTCCGGCAACGTCAACAGCAAGTGCAGCTCTGAGGCAAAAGCGAATAAGCCATCACTGTGGTAGTAATAAAACGGCCGGTGGCCGATACGGTCGCGCGCGCAAAATAATCGCTGACTGCTCGAGTCCCAAAGAACCAGAGCAAAGTCACCTTCAAGATGGTCAACACAGGCTTCACCCCAGACCAGGTAGGCCGCCAAGACCAGGTCGGCATCGGTTAAGCGGGGCACCGACATACCCAGAGACAATATCCGGCCGCGCAGTTCCAGACCATTGTCCAGGCGACCATCCATCACCAACGTCAGATTACGTTCAGGCACATGCAAGGGCTGCACCTCATGCAGTGACTCAGGCGTTGTGTGCAGCATGGCGTGACCGAAGCCCACCTGCCCATCGACCCAGCAATGCATTCCGTCGGGGCCACGGTAGGCCATCTGTTGTAATAGCGACTCTATCTGGTTGCGAGTCACCCCCTGCTGATCGTAACGCACCAGGCCGACAATGCCGCTCATGCAGTTGGCTCCAGCGCCAGACCATTGCGCAACCAATACTCCGTGGCTGGCGCAATACCATTAAAGCCCTGGTTCCAGGCCAGCGAATACAAACTGATATTGCTCAGCAGCACCCGACAGCCCAGACCCAGCGATGTGTCATGCGCGAGATCCTGCCGATAGGGCAGCATGAAGCAACCCAGGCTATCGGCCTCATAACAGGAGGCACCGCCCAGATAAACTTTGGCGAATTTAAGCGCAGGCAACTGCACGGGCACTAACAACCTGGGAGACGACCAGCGCAAGTGACAGTCCATCGAGAGATTCAGCACACAACCAAGATTGTCATCGTCCCCGCTTTTGTTGACAACTTCCCCGACCGCCAATCCAGCGCCCTTGCCAAACCATTGGCCGGGCTCAATAAAAACCGAGCAGGGCTCTGGGAACACTTTTCGAGCCAAGGCAAACAAATCATTGAGCTGCTGTTTCTCAACCGAATGCCAACCTCCGCCCAGGTTAATGATTGCTGGCGGTTCAGGCAGTTGCGCACCAAGTTTTGCAAGCCCCGCCATCAGGAATTGGTAGGTTGCCGCGCTATTAATTTCGCTGCCGTGGTGCACATGCCAGCCACAGGGGGGCTGCGCTTGCACGTCTGGTCGCTGCAGCAGTTGTTCCAGCATCGGTGCGGTAAAACCAAAACGACTGCAGTTCGTGTATGCGGCGTCTGACGTTGGCAACAACTGGCCGCCTTGAATACGCAATACGTAGGGAAAGGGCGCACCCTGCTGCAAGTAGTTGACGCACTGGGCGATACTGTCCACGGTTACCACCAGCCGGTTACCGCGAGCGGCAAAAAGGTAATAGTCCTTGGTCAATTGGGGTGATGTGAGGGAAACTGTTTTGCCACTCAGATCAGCAGGCAAAGCCCGGTATTCAGCCAGATTAGACACATCAAAACCCGCCAGATGTTGCTGCGCTGTCTTCAATAGTGGTTCCCGCGGGCAACTCTTAACTGCCAGCAAGCATGCGATATTTTGATTTGCTGCGGTTTGCGCCAAAGCCTGCATGCGGGCGGTGATCGTATCCAGGTCGAATACCAGCGCTGGAGTAGAGAGCTCCCTGCCCTTTAGCCAACTAAGCAGCGCAGGCGCAACATCTATCGCAGGCCCGCGCCCCTTCAGCTGATCGGTCAGCTGAGCCAGTCCCGCTTTGTAGTCAGACGAGGGTTTTACTTCTATTAGCACAGGCTTACCGAGTCGTCCGCAGGGACTGCAAGTCGGGCAGCGCTGCGAGTGCACGCTTGGAGCTCAGATCTGGATATGCAGTGCGCAGGGCATCAAAATCTGCAAACTGTGCCAGCGCCTGCAGCAGCTGAATCACCCCCTCCAATGAGGGACCCTCGCGCACGCCCATAGCAACTTTGAGGAAACCACGGGGGCCACCGCCCTGATGAATGTAACCAGATTCGGGCACTACAATTTCGCAGCGATGGTGGCGGAAGCCAAAACTGCAGCCCCGGTGAAACACCAGTCCCCGCTGGCGGACCTCATGAGCAATAACGGCTAATAATAATTTGTGATTCTCTTCCGTGTCCTCGCCCGGGTGAAAGGTCATTACCACTATTGGAGATTCTGCCCAGGCCAGTTGCGACTGCTCTCCCAGTGCCGGATGATGCACTTGTGCGAACATACCTGGTATACCAGACATTGCCCGAGCTAAGCGACGATTATGGTCGAATATCCGTTGGGTATGTGCTGCTGTCAACTGAGGGTGAAAAACCCAGGGCGCGTCCAGCACCGCGCTCTGTTGTATGCTTAGACCAGTACCCAACACCTTGCGGGCCGATGCCAGGGCCTGCACAAATTCACTCGCTATTGTGCTCTGTTCACTGTCTGCGTGTGTGCAACCAAAGACCTTTACAAGGCCTACATTAGCGAACTCTAAGCCTACCTGATCCAGCTTCAAACCCGAGCGCACTTCTACCGCCATCACCGGGCTTCTGTCTCCCATAGCGGCCAGCAACGCCATCATATCAAAGGCAGCGCCAAGCAAAGTGGAATCCACCACCAGCACCCAGGGGCGATCTGACGGACGCGACTCTAACGCCGCCAGAATTTTGGCCGGATCAATAACGCTCTGCACCCAATCATAGGCTATGAGCTCCAAAAACAGCATGTCTGTGGCACCACTGGCCAGCAAAGCCAGCACTTCCTCGGAATCACGATAGTTAGTGCAGGGAAGTTCTGTAGAATTCATTAACCGCAACAACTTGAAGCTTTCAAAATAACCAATGCAGGCATCCAGCCTATGGGCCCGACCCGCTTCTGGCAACAGCTTTTCCCGCCACTGTCGCAGGCATGTCAGCACCGCGGCTATGGCGGCCATGCCATTGGTAAACAGTACGTGGCTGCTCTGCCAATCGCCAGCTGCCGGGGCACCAGTGTTGAGTCGCTGCTCAAGCGGGACAGCGCCTTTTACGCGCTCGTAGATATAGTAGGCGCCGCCGCTGATGGGCAGCAGAGGCAGGTAATCATCCGGAGGGGACTTGAGATCCCGGTTCACCACTGACTGTGCCAGTTCTATCCAGCGGTGACGCAACTCCAGAGCAAGCCCCTCCAGTGTGCGCTCGGTAGAAAGGCTCTCCTGACTTTCATGTAACACTGTCATCATTGCTTCTCGCCAAGTCGCGAGGCTGGCAGCCAGCTTTGTGTTCACAACAGTGAGAGTATCGGCAATCGCCAGCAGTTCCTGTGCCTCTCTATGGCACGCAGATATACCTGGCGATGGCTCAGGCGATGGATAGCTCGGTTTGACGATAGGGTGATCCAAGTGGTTAATCCAAAGAGAGCAGACTAGGAGCATTTACCATAACCCAGGTGGCAAGCTCAGGCGACAAAGTACTTTTCACGCAAAAAGACCAACCCCAGATATTTCGGGTTTTGCTGCCAAAATCGCTGTTCCAGGCCCTTCTCGCGGGCGCACAAATGGTCTGACTGCAAGGCAGCATAGGTTTCCTGCTCAGAGAGTGGGTCGGAGCGACCGGCGTTGTATTCAGTCGCCAGTTCGCGCAAGCGACCTTGTACCTCGCTAATCACCTGATCAGCTTTATCCCTGGAAAGCGCACCGCCAAGCACCTGCTCCAGCAAGTCACATTGATAGCTACGGCAGTCGCTGGGGCGCTGCTCATACATCGTGCAGTTGCCGTCGAACGCCGGACAGGGCAATTCGAGAAAGCGGTGCTGGCCATCCGACGCCAGCACCAGGCCATTAGCAAACCTATCGGCATAGGCCTCATCACCTTCCGGTTTGACGATTACAACCTCGCAAGCAAACCCGGTACAGCAAAGGCCACAGCTCTGGCACAAACTGGAGGCTGCACTCGCCTTATTACCGTGGACAGTCATGAACCCTCAACGGATGCGAAGCCAGGCATTTCCATGTGTTCTAAAACCCCATCCACCAGGCACGGCAGTTCGCCATAGGCCCGTGGGTAATCGAGATGATAAAATAATGGCTTGCGCACCAGGTCACCAGCTCCATGGAAATGCTTACTGACGCCGCAACGATCGGAGATATCGAGAAAAAACGAATTTCGCACCAACGCCATCAGGGCATCAGCACCCAGTAGGGGGGAAATCGTCAAGCTATCAACCCCTTCATCTTGCAGAAAATAAACGCGCCCAACAGTCACTTTTTGATCACAAAACGGTAACTGCTCACCCGCCAGTAAGCGAGATTTTTCGGTCCATACCGGTGTAGGCAAGCTCCCAACTTCTCCGGGCACCAAAGAGTCACGCGAGTCGTCCCACAAGCGAATAAACGGGTGGCTCGGTACGGCGAGGTAATCCCCGCCACTAGGCTCTATCAGCAAACCATCATCTGTCAAAAACGGATACCCGGCGGTAGCAAAGGCCGCGGCTATACTAGATTTCCCCATACCCGAACTGCCACAAAAAACCGCGGCCTGGCCATTAATATTAACCGCACTGGCATGCAGCACCAGCTCGTTTTGCAAACTGAGAGCAAGCGGTAATACCTGATTGAGATAAAGATGATCCAGGGTGGCCTCACAACCGTCCTCAAGCTGAGTTTTGCAGATAACATCACCCTCGTCGTCCAGGCTAAACTGAGCTAAATGCGGAAACTCCAGCTCAAAACCTTCGGCCGATTTGCGGATGACCAGCCAGGTAGAACCGTCGGGATTTTGCCATTGATTAATTATGCGCACGCTTGTTCCATGTTCGCAGCGGGGTGTTCAACCTGCCGTCAAAGGGCCAATGCTACCATTTACCGCAGCAAATTCATTCGCCTCTGCACAGGTATTATGCAGCGACTCAGATGTCCATCCCCCGGGGGCCAATAGAAATAGTTGACAGTAAATGTTATATCTCGACACTAATTTCCGTGATGTCTGTAACTTGAAGATATATTTACCCGTTGCGCGCATTCCCCAAACCATGGACAGGTAATAAAAGTGCAAAAATATCGTTTCCAAATGCTGTTGGCAGCCAGCATTGCAGCAGCAGCCCCCAACATGGCGCTCGGGGCAGCATGCCTGGAAAATTCTTCTCCAGGAAGAATCTGCACCGCCAATGACTTCGAAACTGTTTCTGAAGAGTTGATTTCCGACCATCTAGCTGTGTCGACGGCGAGATTATTCCTGGGGATCTGGTGATGCGCATTGGCCTGCTGGGCAATCGGAACAGCACTATGACATCGGGTTTTTATCGGTGATGCGGATAACTCGCCGATAAACGGCGAGAGCTGCACCTTCGATTCTCTGGACCGTATTGAACCTGTAGACGGAATTTTTAACGGTCTCAGTGGTAACGGCCCCTACCGCAACCTGGAAGGCAATGCCTGCGGTGATGCCAATAAAAGTGATAGTGTCATTTATAAAGACATAACCCTCAGCAACGTGCTGTGCCAGGACCTCAATAACGATGGCACTCTGGATGTTGCCTACGCAATTACCTGGAAGCAGAACTCAAGTGCCTGCGACGATGCCAGCGATCCAGCGAATTTCAGCCTTTCAACGAGCAGCAAGTGCATTGATACCATTGGGGATATAGGAGAAGTGCCCGTTGTACCGCCCAACCCTGAAATCCCAGTAATACGCGTCCAGAAAACAGCTGAGCCTCTTGTGATCAGCCCCGGTGAAGACGTGGACTATACAATCAATGTGGTGAATGAAGGCCCGATCACAGTGTTTATCGATACGCTGGTCGATGACAAGTTCGGCGACTTGAACGGAGCAGGCTCATGTAGCATGCCGCAGGAAATTGCCTCGGGAGAGATCTACACTTGCAGTTTCAATGCTTTTCCCTCCGGCACGGCACCCGGAGTTCATCTGAACACTGTGACCGCCAGCGGCACTGGGGACGGCAAGCCCGTCAGCGATATGGGACGAGCTCTAGTCAATTTCATTGAAGTTGCTAAGGGAGCGATCGGCTACCTGGTTTGGAACGACTTGAATGCAGACGGGATTAAACAGGAAAATGAAGAGGGTATCGCCGGCGTCACCATAGAGCTTTACGAGGAGCGCATTCCAACACACACGATCGCTGTGACCAACGAGTCCGGATTCTATGCTTTCACGGATCTGGGAGGGGGTATTTACAACGTGGTGGCGGTTGAAGATTCATCAGGACCATTGGACAACTTGGTACGCACCACCGCCGATAATCCGCTGGAGGTGGTTCTTAAGCCCGGACAAGTCAATACGTTTGCGAACTTCGGCTATGTACGCGCCGAAATGACAGTTTCCAAAGCGGTAAGCCCCCAAGTGGTGTTTGCTCCTGGTGGGCTGGTCACTTACACGGTGGAAGTTCAGAACTCGGGAGTGATTGCCTGGGAACTGACCGAACTAGTAGACGACAAATTCGGTGACCTGATTGACCAGGGAGACTGCGCGCTCCCCGCTACGCCATTGGCACCGGGAGATATCTACAGCTGCGAATTCGACCGCCAAATCGATGGTAACCCAGGCGAAAACCATACCAACACTGTGCAGGCTGCTGCCAAAGACCTCGTTGAAGGTTACTTTATCTATGGCGCCGATGATGCTGTCGTCGGCATTGAAGATCCTGTCAATGGTTCTCTGGGTAACCTTGTGTGGCTGGACGAAAATGCCAATGGCGTTTTAGACGAAGGCGAGGTGGGGTTAAACCAGGTAACCATTGACCTCTCCTACGACGCTGACAGCGATGGCAATTACGAAACACTGGTTGCCACGGATACCACCATTAACAATGGCGAGTACGGTTTCATTGGTCTGCCGGCCGGCAATTACCGAGTCACCGTCACTGACACCAACCAGATTTTGAAGGATCGTTTTTTGACGACGCCGCCCGAACCTCTGGATTTGATTCTTGCACCCGGCGAATATTATGACAGCGCCGATTTTGGCTACGCGGACATACCCAAGCCAGCAATCCAGGTCATAAAAATTCCATCCGAATTTATTGTTAAATCGCCCTCTGCAGAGGTGACTTACTCCATTATTGTTTTAAATATTGGCGACACCGCGGTGACCCTTGATCAGTTGATCGACAGTCGCTTCGGTGACCTCAATGGTTTGGGGACCTGCGAATTGGGTGTCAGCATCACCAAAAGGCAGACTTACAAGTGCCGCTTTACAGAAACCATTTCGGGCGAGCCCCTGGAAATCCACCGCAACACCGTTTCCGCTAGAGCAACCGATGCTAATAACAACATCACTTTCGACTCCGGCCCCGCCGCCGTGCTGTTTTTAGCGCCCTCTAGCGCCGCTATTGGCGATCAGGTATGGGAAGACCTCAATGCAGACGGCGTTTTTGATGCAGGAGAACCCGGTATAAAAAACGTAACGGTGGACCTTTACCAAGCCGGTACGCGTTTGGCCACCACCAGCACTGACGCTTCTGGCAAATATGACTTCACGGCACTTGCCGCTGGCAACTATCAGGTAGTTGTCAGCGATACAACAGGCGCCCTTGATGGATTTATTCTGACAGGAGGTGCCGAGCCGTTGGACGTCAATCTGGAGACAGGTGAGATCTTCAACGACGCAGACTTCGGTTACGCAGCTGCGGCCATCGAGGTGGTGAAGATTGGCAATCGCAGAGCTTTATTAGGGTCCAGCGGCGAGGTGATCTACACCATCACCACTCGCAACTCGAGCTACGTGAATGTCACCCTAACCGGTCTTGACGACGACCGTTTCGGTGACCTGAACGGCCAGGGCAATTGCGCCCTACCTGTGGCTATATCTGCCAGGTCGTCAGTCGCCTGTCAGTTCACGCAAATAATTACTGGTTCTCCTGGCAGCGTTCACACCAATATTGTGACCGCCACCGCAGTCGATGATGAAAACAACGTGGTAGATTCTAAGTCATCGTTTAGTGTGGACTTTGTGCCAATCAACTTCGGGGCAAGCGGCTATCTGGTGTGGGACGATGAGAACGGCAATGGCCAGCGAGAAAGCTCGGAACCAGGCATCGGCAATGTGACGGTTGAACTCCAGCTGGATGAGGACAACAACGGCAGCTATGAAAAAAGAACCGCCACCGCTGTTACCAATAGCAATGGCTATTACGTGTTTGTTCCTGTGCCGACGGGCAACTGGCGAATCGAGGTTACCGACGAATATGCTGTATTAACTGACAAGATGCTGACCGGCGGCACCAACCCTAACGCCTTTAGCCTCACCTCAGGACAAATCTACCAGAATGCCAATTTCGGCTACTTCGTGGATCCTACCGAACCACCTATTGACCCTCCACCCATTGATCCGCCCGACACTGAAATACAAAATATTCCGGTGACACCACAATGGATTTTGGGACTGATAATTCTGGGGGCACTGGGCCTGGGCCTGAACGCGCGTCGCCGCATCGAACTTCGATAAAGAGAGCTGAAAGTCGCTGCTGACACGTCAGGTCATCGATCAATCGGCGGCCCTTCGTCCGGGTCGATTTCGGCGGTTGGGCTGTTCCGAGTAATTAAAAAATTCCTTGGCTATCTGGGAAAGCCCACGGCGGTCTCGTCTACCTGTGCGGCGATCATCGTGGTGTGTATACATACAATCACAACGCGCCGCTGGGCAACCTGGTACTGGGAGGCGGGGAGCCTCTCTCTCCAAAAACCGTTTACCTTGCAAGCGCTTGATCGCCGAACAATGACCGTTGCAGGATACGGCCGCGTATCGGCTGTTGGTCGATGATTTTACCGCCTTTTGGCGTAATGTCGCTTGGTAACCCAGCGCAGAACGAGCCATGGGTTTGCGCTTACGAGCGAACAACCGGAAGAAAAGCAGAATGCCCGCAACAAGGCCTCCTGCCAGCAGAAATGTCTCGAACATGGGAATCCGTCCCCCTGAGCCAACTGTGTCGCCTTAGTATACTTCAGTTCAGACCCAATACATCAAAAGTAACCAGCAAAATTTGACGGCTGATCGCTAATAACTCTCGGGCGATTTTAATCGTTTGATTCGCTATTAATTCGTGGTCCTGGAGACACTCGACCCCCACTTTGGGGGGCGACCGGCCGCAGAGCTGCAGACATCAGGCTTCGAATGGATGCCGCAGTACTATCGTCTCAACCCGATCAGGACCGGTAGAAATGATGTCAATAGGCGCACCTACCACTTCCTCTATCTTCTGGATGTAGTCCCTGGCCGCCTGAGGCAGTTCTTCCAGGGATTGCGCCCCCAGCGTGGTTTCGGACCAGCCGGGCACCTCTTCATATACCGGATGTAGGCCTTCGTAATCGTCTGAATCAACCGGATTGGGGACAGGATTGCCGTTGACACAGGCATAACCAACACAGATCTGGATAGATTCCAAACCGTCCAGCACGTCCAGCTTGGTCAAGCAAAGACCACTTACCGAATTGATGTTAACCGCATTGCGCAAGGCAACGGCGTCAAACCAACCACAGCGACGAGGGCGGCCCGTGGTGGCACCAAACTCGTGGCCCTTTTCGGCCAGATGAGCACCGGTCGCGTCGAATAATTCAGTAGGGAATGGGCCTGAACCAACACGGGTGGTGTAGGCCTTGGTGATACCCAGCACATAATCCAAATACAAGGGACCGAAGCCGGAACCGGTGGCGGTGCCGCCAGCGGTGGTATTGGAACTGGTCACATAGGGGTAGGTACCATGGTCTATGTCCAATAACGAGCCCTGGGCACCTTCAAACATAATTTTGGCATTGGTCTTACGACACTCATGCAAAATGGCAGTCACATCGGCAATCATGGGTTTGAGTTGCTCACCCATCGTCAGGGCTTCTTCCAGCACATTCTCGTAACTCAGCGGCTCAGCATGATAATAGTGCTCCAGAGCGAAGTTATGATATTCCATCACTTCTTTGAGTTTGCGGGCAAAGCGTTCCTTGTCCTGCAGGTCACCCAGGCGCAGTCCACGGCGGGCCACTTTGTCTTCGTAGGCGGGGCCTATGCCGCGACCCGTGGTACCAATTTTTTCGCTACCGCGCTTGGCTTCTCGAGCCTGATCCAGGGCCACGTGATAGGGCAGGATCAAAGGGCAAGCAGGAGAAATTTTCAGACGATCACGAACCGGCACGCCCTTCTCTTCCAGCTGGGCCATTTCCTTGAGCAGTGCCTCGGGAGATAACACAACGCCATTGCCGATCAAGCACTGCACATGCTCACGCAAAATACCGGAAGGAATAAGATGGAGTACAGTTTTCTCTCCGTCGATCACCAGGGTATGCCCGGCGTTATGACCACCCTGAAACCGGACTACGGCGCTAGCCTGGTCAGTGAGGAGGTCAACAATTTTACCCTTTCCCTCATCACCCCATTGGGTGCCGAGGACGACTACGTTTTTGCTCATGGTGTTGCTCTACTTACGTATTGTGCCGTCAGAAGACGGGGAAAATTAACGTCGTCATTGCCGCCTTCGCGGAGATGAAGACCTAGATTTCTTGTACTAACCATTCACCATCACTGTGCACCAGCGCTCGATCACAACGGCTATCGGGCTCGGATGAAAGGTTATTAATTACAATCTCGCCCTCAGCCCGCAATTGAGCCACTTTCGCCAATAGTTCAAGGTCATCGCTATCTGGGATGCTGATAGCACCCTGCCTCTCTTGAGTCGCTGGTAACAAGCCCATTAACGACTTGAGGTCAGTGGCAAAACCGGTGGCGGGACGTGAGCGACCAAATACTTCACCAACCCCGTTGTAACGGCCACCATTGGCCAATGCCTGACCGCGGCCGGGCACATAGGCAGCGAATACAATGCCAGTGTGGTAGTGATAACCGCGTAACTCAGCGAGATCAAAATAAATGGAGAGATCCGGACACTGGCGGCGAATATCGGTCGCCACATCCTGCAGGGCATCCACCGCGATCAGCGCCTGAGGCACCCTGTCGGCAAATAGCTCTCTAGCGGCGACCAGCACTTCGTCATCCCCGTGCAAGTCCACCAGACCAATAATTAAGGTGGCAATATCTTCAGGAACATTGTCCAGTGCCAGCAACAGATCGGGCACCGATTTACGCTGCAGGCAGTCAAAGATAGCGGCTTCCTGAGCTTCATCCAGATCGGCGGTGGCAAGTACAGCCTCGTAAACGCCCACATGGCCCAAATCCAGAGTATAAGCCGCATCCAGTTCGGCGGCGTCCAGGGTAGCCAACATCAGGCGAATAACTTCCACATCGGCCGCCAGACTATCGTCACCATATAGCTCGGCACCCAGCTGAATGGGTGACCGGGAAGCCATTAATGACTTGGGGCGGGTGTGCAAGGTGGAGCCTGCGTAACAAAGGCGGGACACCCCCTCAGGTGCGAGGCTGTGGGCATCAATGCGGGCAACTTGCGGAGTAATGTCGGCGCGTACACCCATGCTCCGACCGGAGAGTTGGTCAGTAAGCTTGAATGTCAGCAAGTCCAGGTCCTGACCCAGGCCGCTGAGCAGGGAGTCAGTAAATTCCACCAGGGGTGGAATTACCAGTTCATAGCCCCAGCTGCGGAACATATCCAGCAGGCGACGGCGTAGCTGCTCTACAGTGGCGGCCTGTGCGGGAAGAACTTCCTCAATCCCGTCGGGCAATTGCCAGCGATCAACCGATGTCATGTATAGCCTTCAATTTACCAAATAAAGCAGAACAACCCCGAACAGCATACTGCCGAGACCGATCTTACGGATAACACGATCATCCATCTGCGCCACCACAGCCAGCATATTGCGCCAGTGGTTGGGGCTGATGAAAGGCATCGCGCCTTCAATGATAAAAACCAGTGCCAGGGCCACCGGGAGCACATGCCAAAAGTCCACAAACTCCCCTCAGAATTGGCCAGACACAAAAAACCGTGGGCCCGGCGTTTGTGGCTCAAACGACGAATCCCACGGTTGCGGGATGCTATCACATTAGAGGGAGTTAGTACCTGTGTTTTTTGGGTACATTAGCAAAGCCAGCTCCCCGCTCTCGCGGGGAGCCAATCAAAGCCCTTCAACGGTAGCAGCTATTTACCGCCCTGTGAGTCCTTGAGATACCGGAAGAACTCGCTGTCAGGCTGCACCAGCAAGACATCGCCCTGGCCCTGGAAGGACTCTTGATAGGCTTTGAGGCTGCGGGTGAAAGAATAGAATTCCGGATCCTGGTTGAAGGCATCCGCATAAATACGGGTTGCTTCAGCATCGCCAGAACCACGGATCTGTTCAGCGTCGCGATAGGCATTAGCCTTAATTACCGTGACCTCACGATCAGCAGCAGCCTCAATACCTTCGGCCAGCTCCTGACCCTGGGAGCGGTGCTCACGGGCTTCCTTTTCACGCTCGGCGTTCATCCGTCGATACACCGATTCGGAGACATCGGGTGGCAGATCAATCTGCTTGACTCGCACGTCTACCAGTTCGACCCCTAGCTCAGTCAGGGCCACGTCGTTCAGCAACTCGGCCAGGTCAACCATCAGCTGGTCGCGTTCGCCGGAAACTACTTCCTGAATCGTTCGAACGGCCACCTGGTTTCGCAGACCGTCGTTGATACGCTGGGACAACAAGCCCATGGCCCTGGCTTCTTCGCCATTAGTCGCGGTGTAGAACTTGGTCGTATCTTTCACCCGGAACTTGGCGTAGGAGTCCACAATCAGCGCTTTTTGCTCCTGGGTGAAAAAACGCTCCGGCTGGGAGTCTACGGTCAATACGCGCCCGTCAAACTTACGCACGTTGTTGACGAAAGGAATTTTCCAGTGCAATCCGGGTTGAATATCCGGATTCACGACTTCACCGAACTTGAGCAATACGCCGCGTTCAGTTTCCTTCATCACGTACAAAGAATTGCTTCCCACGAATACTAGCAGGGCAACAATGATCATAATTGTCATATTACGGCTGGACATGATTAGCGACCCCCCCGACGAGTGGAACTGCTGGACGCTGCGTCTCGGCGCAGCTGTTCGGTAACGGCATCAGTGATTTCACGCAGGCTGGCGCTGTCGATATTAGCAGCTCGGCCGCCGCGGCCCTGGCTTTGTTCAGCCAGCTTATCCAAAGGCAGGTACATCATATTGTTGCCCCCCTCTACATCGACCATCACCTTATTGGTGTTGCTGTATACGCCTTGCAGCGCGTCCAGGTAAAGTCGCTCCCGCGTGACCTGTGGGGCTTTCTCATACTCGGCAAACAGCTTGTTGAAGCGGTCAGCCTCACCCTCTGCATTGGCGATCACCTCTTCCCTGTAGGCGCTGGCTTCTTCTATTTGGCGCTGGGCTGAACCTCGCGCTTCAGGCACCACGGCATTGGCATAGGCCTGGGCTTCATTCTTCACCCGCTCCTCGTCCTCGCGCGCCTTAATCACGTCGTCAAACGCCTCTTGCACTTGTGTGGGCGGCTTGGATTCATCGACGTTAACCTTGCTGACCAGAATACCTGTCTCGTACATATCCAGGTATTCCTGTAGCCGGTCGTCAACATCCATACCAATTTTAGCTCGACCTTCGGTCAGCACCAGATCCATGCTATTGCCGCCTACCACATGGCGCAGAGCACTCTGCGCAGCGTGCTGCAGCGAACGCTCGGGTTCTCGAACCTGGAGAACAAACTTCTTCGGATCATTGATCACATACTGGACCGACAGACGCACTTCAACGATGTTCTCGTCCTGGGTCAGCATGATCTCTCGCAAGCTGGCCGAGCGCACCTTGGTGGTATTGACCCTGATCACTTCATCGATCAGGGGCGGATTCCACTGCAGACCGGGCTGAACGGTGTCGTAGTATTTACCAAAACGCAGCACCACGGCTCGCTCCTGCTGATCGATCTGGTAAAAGCCCATTAGGCCCCAGACGATAAGCGCGCCAATGGCTATCACACCAAACACGGTGCCGGAAAATAATGCTCCGCCCCCGCCGCTGCCACCACTTGCGCCAGAAGAGCCCCCAAAAATGCCGCCCAGTTTTTCCTGCAGCTTTTTCAGCGCTTCGTCCAAATCAGGCGGTCCTTGATCACCGCCACCCCAGGGATCTTTCGGTCCCTTGTTATTACCGCCACCGGGTTCATTCCAGGCCATAGTCAGTTCCTGTTTTCAAAGTCGAGAGAGTCTATCAAATTTTTGTGCGTTACTGTCATCCAGTATTTCAAAACAACGGCTCCGGGCCCTTCTTCATCAGTCGGTTCCAATCAGCCCTGGGTAGGCGCACCTGCAGGTGGGCAACGCCGTCGTCGGAATAATTTTCAGATTCCACGGCACCCAGTCGATAAAGCGCTGCGCGCAGCCCACCTTGATCCGGGGCAATTTCCAACTGTTCATCAACCATATCCTGACCAACCACCTCGCTGACCGCCTGTAACAAAAGTGACACACCGTCGCCCGTAGCAGCGCTAAGCCATACCCTTTCGGGAATTCCGTCGGCATTACGGTCTATACGAGGTTTTTGTTCCAGCAGATCCAGCTTGTTGTAGATTTCCAGTCGCGGTATTTCATCGGCACCGATTTCCTGCAGCACCTCGTGCACCTGGTAAATGTTGTCTTCGCGCTCATCACTGGCCGCGTCAATCACATGCAGTAGCAGATCAGCATTGAGCGTCTCTTCGAGTGTCGCCTTAAATGCCTCTACCAGCTTGTGGGGCAAATGGGCGATAAAGCCCACTGTGTCTGCAAGCACAACGGGGCCCACGTTTTCCAATTCTAACCGTCGCAGAGTCGGATCAAGGGTGGCAAACAACTGGTCTGCAGCATATACACCAGAATCGGTAATGTAGTTGAACAATGTCGATTTACCGGCATTGGTATAGCCCACCAGCGAAACGGTGGGAATTTCCTGGCGTTTCCGCGAACGGCGCCCCTGATCGCGCTGTTTGCGCACCTTTTCTAGCCGCGCAGTAATCGATTTAATGCGAATCCTGAGCAAGCGACGATCGGTTTCGAGCTGGGTTTCACCCGGACCGCGCAGTCCAATGCCGCCTTTTTGACGTTCAAGGTGTGTCCAGCCCCGCACCAAGCGGGTGGCTACATGTTGCAATTGTGCCAGCTCAACCTGCAATTTACCTTCATGGGTGCGGGCGCGTTGGGCAAAGATATCGAGAATGAGGCCAGTGCGATCCAATACGCGACACTCTAACTCCTGCTCCAGGTTGCGTTCCTGGCTGGGACTGAGAATGTGATTGAACATCACCACCTCGGCTTCCTGCAGATTGACCTCGTCGCGAATTTCTTCCAACTTGCCAGAGCCTATGAAAGTGCGCGGATGCGGAGCTGTGCGGTGACCCATGATGTAGGCAGCCGGGTCTCCCCCGGCCGAAAGCACGAGTTCCTCGAATTCGCGGGGGTCTTCCCGCTCTGATTCACTGTCGAGATTCAGGTGAACGAGCACAGCTCGTTCCCCGGACTCGGGTCGGTCAAAAAACAAGGCAACCTCTGTTTTGGATACCGGAGCGACCGCAGACACGGCCGCCGGGAATATTCCTAGCTCTCACCATCCTCTTCCGGCGGGTGCTGCATGGGCAGCCGCACCACGCGGCCTGGAACCACGGTAGATATCGCATGTTTGTAGACCATCTGGCTGACGGTGTTCTTCAGCAGCACAACAAACTGATCGAAAGACTCAATCTGGCCCTGCAGCTTGATGCCGTTAACCAGATAAATGGAAACTGGTACGCGTTCCTTACGTAAAATATTCAGGTAAGGGTCTTGTAGCGTGTGCCCCTTTGACATAACTCTTTCTCCTGGCAGGCTCAATTGGAGCCGAAAAAACCTAAAAGTTGGCCTTCTTCTCTGCACTGTCCCTGCATTCGCTCCCCTTGAAGCACAGCAATGCGAGCTTGAGCCCTCGTTACTACTGAACGTATTATAGAACATCCAGAAGATTCTACATTGGGGCATCGCTCAAATAGTTCAAGGCCACCACCAGCGGTGCTTGGCCTTTGAGCTTCCCGGCGATCTCCTCGCCTTCCTTTTCGGGCGCGGCTGACGCACCTTCAGAACTCCCCAGTGAAGCATCTGACAGCAAAAATTCTTCAACGTTCCCGGCCTGATCGGTGTATATCCACCCCAGATCCCTCCACTTTCTCAACCAGGTAAGCTGGCGCTTGGCAAGTTGACGGGTAGCGATCACTCCCTTCTCTACCGCCTCTTCCAGGGGACACTGTGTGTCCAGGTATTGCCAAAGTTGCCGGTAACCCACCGCGCGTATGGCGGGCAGGTCAGGACTCAAATCGCCGCGCTGGTGCAAGTCGCGCACTTCAGTAAGGAATCCCGCCTTCATCATCTGCGCAAACCGCAGCGCTATGCGCTGATGCAAGACCGCGCGATTCTGGGGGCATATCGCCAATTGACGAATGTCGAAGCGCTCGAAAGGGTCCAGGCCAACTCCCGAGTCGCGGTGCCACTCAGTCATCGTCCGACCACTGCTCTGGTAAAGCTCCAACGCCCGAACCAGTCGCTGGGAGTGATTAGGGTGGATACGCTCGGCGGACTCAGGGTCTACCTCCGCGAGCCTGGCGTGGATCTGCGACCAACCGACCCGAGCCGCCTCAGCTTCAATAGCTGCGCGCATATTCAGGTTGGCAGAGGGCATATTTGCCATGGGCTCCAGAAACGCCTTGAAGTACAGCATGGTGCCACCAACCAGCAATGGCGTTTTACCCCTGGCAGTAATCTCGTCCGCCAACCGATTAGCATCGGCGGCAAAATCAGCCGCTGAATAAGGCACGGCCGGATCGCGAATATCTACTAAATGATGGGGGTAATCGGGTTTGGCGCTACCGATATCCAGGCCGCGATAGACCAGCGCCGAATCGACGCTGACTAGTTCACAATTGAGTTCTTCAGCCAAGGCTATTGCCAAATCGGTCTTGCCAGAGGCGGTAGGCCCCATCAGGCAAATCAGAGGCGGCTTTGAGATCAGGTCTGGCATTGCTGGCTAGCGGCCGCGCAGGAACAATTTGTCCAACTCATCCAGTCTCATCTGGGTCCAGGTGGGCCGGCCGTGATTGCACTGGCCTGAGCGTTCAGTTTCTTCCATATCACGCAGCAGGGCGTTCATTTCAGGGATAGTCAGACGCCGGTTGGCTCTCACCGACCCATGACAAGCCATCGTCGAAAGGATTTCGTCCATGTGCGCTTCAACACGTTCAGAGCTACCAAACTCGATCAGGTCAGCAAGCACGTCCCGCAATAATTGCTCCACGTCGGAATCGCGCAAAGCCACTGGAATTTCTCGAATCACCAGCGCCTCCTCACCCGCCACGCCTACTGACAGCCCCAATCGTTTGAACAAATCCTCATTTTCGCTCGCCACCTGCACCTCGCGCTGACTCACCGCTATCGGTTGGGGCACCAGCAGGGGCTGGCTACGGATACCCTCTTCATCCCGCGCCGTTTTCAGGCGCTCATAGGTAATGCGCTCGTGGGCGGCGTGCATATCTACCAGCACCAGGCCGGCGACATTCTCAGCCAGAATATAAATACCCTTCAATTGCGCGAGGGCGTAGCCCAGCGGGGGCACATCTTCTGCGCTACCCTGCGTTGGCAGCTGGGGATGTAGCTGCTGATAAGCTGCCAGCTGTGCGCTGCCCTGGGCTGGGGCGACAGTATTAGGGGCAAAGCGTGAACCAAAGCCGCCGCCTGGCTGAGTTTGTAACGGCGCGTCGGCTACCGCTGAGCCTTGCCCCGCCCCCCAGGCCAGTCCACCCTGAGCGGAAATCTCACCGGTTTGTGTATTAATGGCCATGCCATCGCCCGTGCTTAGCATGTTTGCTGGCAACGGGTCAGCCGGGTTGTCGGCAGTGGGGCGCACATCGGCCAGCGCTCTGTGCAGACTGGAAAAAATGAAATTGTGCACGCTACGCCCATCGCGAAACCGCACTTCGTGCTTGGTGGGGTGTACGTTAACGTCTACCTGGGCAGGGTCGACCTCCAGATAAAGCACAAAGGCCGGATGACGACCGTGGTAAAGCACGTCGCGATAGGCCTGCTTCACCGCATGAGCTATCAGCTTGTCGCGAATAACCCGGCCATTAACAAAAAAGTACTGCAGGTCGGCCTGGCTGCGGGAGAAGGTGGGCAGGCCCACCCAGCCCCACAGCTTGAATCCACTAGCTGCGTTCTCAACGTAAATGGCCTGGTCCATAAACGCAGGGCCACACACTGTTGCCACCCGGCGCTGCTGCTCCACTTGGCCGGTTCCTGCTTTCAACTGGTGAATACCACGACCATTATGGCGCAGGCTGAAGGCCACATCGAAGCGCGACAACGCCAGGCGCTTTACCACCTCTTCCAGGTGATTAAATTCGGTTTTTTCGGTGCGCAGAAATTTACGCCGCGCGGGTGTATTGAAGAACAGGTCGCGTACTTCCACCGTCGTGCCCTGCGGATGCGGTGCAGGTTTCACCTGTACTTCCATGTCCCTGCCCTCACAGGCAGCGGAGCTACCTTCGCTGCCCTGTTCAGAGGCATTACTGGTCAGTGTCAGTCGCGAAACAGATCCTATGCTGGCCAGGGCCTCGCCGCGAAAACCGAGGCTGCCCACGGCTTCGAGATCCTCCAGGGACGTAATTTTACTGGTTGCGTGGCGGGCCATCGCCAGTGGCAGATCATCAGGATCAATGCCATTGCCGTTATCGCGGATACGGATCAGCTTGACACCACCCGACTCCACATCGACATCAACCCGTGTAGCGCCGGCATCCAGGCTGTTCTCGAGAACCTCTTTCACTACCGACGCAGGGCGCTCGACCACTTCACCGGCTGCTATCTGGTTGGCCAGCCTAGTGGAAAGGCGTTGAATTTTAGGCATAGTTTTTTGATCACCCCACCAATGGCACAAACGTCACCCGGGCGCAGGCGGGGATCCAGTATCCGCCGGGGTGAACGGGAGATGTTACTGGATTAGAGGTAGGTGAACCACCGAAAGACGCTAAGCCCCGACTATGCAGGCGTGATAGGCGGTTTTCGCATCAAGTTGCAGGGATGGTGAGCTTCTGGCCGATCCTGATGGTTGAACCGCTAATGCCATTGGTGCTTTTGAGGGTAGAGAGGGAGACATTGAAGCGTTGCGCAATACCGGACAGAGTGTCGCCCCTGGCAATAGTATACTGGGTACCTCCCTGGGCTTTGTTCCAGGCCACCAGGGTACCGGAGGGCGGATGCGCTAACAGGTAGCTCTTAATGCCGGAGTGAATCGCCCTGGCCATCTTCTTCTGGTAACTGCTGGTGGCGAGCCTTTTCGCCTCGGTTGGATTGGAAATGAAACCGGTTTCCACCAGAATCGAGGGTATGTCCGGTGACTTCAGCACGGCAAAGCCGGCCTGCTCTACATTCTTTTTATGCAGCCGCGCGACATTATCGACGTTGCGCAATACCTGAGCACCCACCTGCAAACTGGTATCCAGCGTAGAAGTCATGGACAGGTCAGCCAGCACACCCGCCAGCATATCGTCTTTATCAGAAAGACTGACACCACCCACAAGGTCGGCAGCATTTTCTCGCTGTGCCAGATAGCGCGCGGCGGTGCTGGTCGCACCTCGGGTGGACAGGGCATAAACAGAAGCGCCATTGGCCTCTTTGCGCTTAAAGGCATCGGCGTGAATAGATACAAACAAATCCGCCTGGCGCTTGCGAGCCAGGTCGCGACGACCTTTCAAGCTAACGTAGTAGTCCCCTGAACGAATCAGAGTGGGTGTAAAGCCAACATCGGCTTTAAACAGGGCATTTACTTCTCTGGCGATGGCCAACACAACGTCTTTTTCGCGACGGCGTCCCGGGCCCAGGGCACCGGGATCTTCGCCGCCGTGGCCGGCATCGATGGCGATAATAATGTTTCGTTTGCTGTCCTGAGTGGCGGTTTTCCTGACCGCGGGTTTCGCGGCATTTGCGGTCTTATCATACAAATCGACCACCAGGCGATCACCAGCCTGCTGGTTTGCCTTCAGCGAAAAGCTGCGCGGATCCACCGAGGCACTCATGTCCATCACTATGCGCAGGTCATCACCATCGCGAGCGGCTGAACGGACCTGGCGAATCGGCGTATCTGTCAGCGTGAGGTCGGAAAGGTTGGTTTTAAGGCGAGTGTCTTGCACATCGAGAACGATACGCGTCGGATTTTGCAGGACAAATATTTTATGTTCAGCGGGACCTGTGAGGTCAAATACCACGCGCGTGTGGTCAGGTGCGCGCCACAGTCGCACCTCGTGCACGTCCCCCGCAATCGCGGTGGTCGCCGTCAGGAAAAAGCCCAGGATCGCCCCGATCCATGCCCTGCTCATATCACTCCCGCGCTTGATGCGCTTGTTATTTAGGTAACACTGATCAAGCGTCTGTTTGCAAGTCCTGTAACACCGCCTGCCCCCTGGCAGTATTCGCATTAAAAGCAAGCTGACGTCCCATCCCCTTGCGCTCTATGTTAATCACTAAATCAGCCGGGGGCAAAATGCCCAGACCTCTGCCAGGCCACTCCACCAAACAAATTGAGTCGCCTGTGAAATAATCACGGATGCCCATAAACTCAAGCTCCTCAGGATCACCCAGACGATATAGATCGAAGTGGTAGAGGTTTAGTTCCGCAAGTTCATAGGGCTCTACCAGCGTATAGGTCGGACTCTTAACCGCACCGCTATGACCGAAGCCTCGAACAATGCCGCGACTGAGTGTGGTTTTACCCATCCCCAGGTCGCCTTCAAGGTAAAGCACTGACCCTGGCTGCAAAGCGCGGGCCAGCCGATTACCCAGAGACACCATCGCCTCTTCGCCGTCTGCCAGCAACTGTATTTCAGTCGCGCTCAACCCAATAATTCCCGCAGCCAGGGGATAAGGTCTGTTGCCAGCAAGCCACGCATACCCTCTTCCGCGGCAATATCACCGGCGGCACCATGCAGGCAAACGCCAAGGGCCGACGCCGCCACTGGCTCCAATCCCTGGGCCAACAGTGAAGCAATGACTCCGCCAAGCACATCACCCATACCGCCAGTTGCCATACCCGGATTACCATAGTCACTGAGCAATAACTGTCCATCGCCTGCAATCAGGCTGCCATTACCTTTCAACACCACCACCGCCCCAGTCTGTTGCTGCAGAGCGCGGGCTGCGGCAAACCGGTCTGCCTGCACTTCAGCGGTTGAGCAGGAAAGCAGCCTGCCAGCTTCACCGGGATGAGGGGTAATAATCATGCCGTCTCTGGCCTTCACCTTTCCGCCGGCAAGCATATTCAAGCCATCTGCATCCAGCACCATGGGCTTGCCACTGGCAACTGCAGCCTGCAGTAAATACTCAGACCAGGGCGACTGCCCAAGACCAGGACCGACCACCAGCACATCAGCGCTTGCCAATAATGGCTCGAGTTCATCCCCGGACTCTACCCCCAGTGGCATAACTTCCGGAGCGCGCGCCACCAACGCTGACACATGTTCAGGGCGAGTAGCCACCTTTACCAGGCCTGCACCACACCGCAGTGCCGCTTCTGCCGCCATCGCCGCAGCGCCCGCCATACCATAGTCTCCACCGATAACCAGTACCGTGCCGTACATACCTTTATGAGCGGTAGCAGGACGCGGGCGCAATTCTTCCAATAACAGCTCCAATTCCAGGCGGTGACAATCAGCGGGCACCTGCTGATACACCTCTGAAGGGACGCTGAGATCAGCGAATTGCAGATCTCCGGTGTAATCCATCGCCTCCAAGGCAAATAGTCCACGCTTAAGACCAATAAAGGTCACTGTCATATCTGCCTTTATTGCCTGACCCAACACTCGCCCGGTGTCCGCGCAGAGGCCAGAGGGAATATCAACGGCAACCACTGAGGTGCCAGCGGCATTTACCTCTGTGATCGCCTCCAGGTAGTCGCCTCGGACATCACCACCCAAGCCTGTGCCCAGCAGAGCGTCAACAACTACGCCCAAGGACAGCACCGCACCGTCTTCAAAGGGCTGAATGTCAACGCCATTCGCCAACGCCTGATTGCGAGCGAGTAAAGCGTCGCCAGAAATTTTGTCCGACGCTCCCACCTGCAATACGATGGTTTTGATACCGCGCTTGTGAGCTAAATCAGCGACCAGGAAACCGTCGCCACCATTATTTCCAGTGCCACACAATACTTGGACCAACTCTGGCTCGGGCCAATGATTAATCATGCTATCAAACGTGGCATCGGCCGCCCGTGACATCAGGGTAATCCCCGGGATGTTGTGATCCTCTATCGCACACCGGTCTAACGCACGGGTTTGTTTGGCGGTGTACAATGCTTCGAATTGGCTAGGGTCCATTCATTCACTCCGTCACCCCACGCTAATGGGGACCGGGAGCGATTGGTGCAAAGCCCCCGGTGTCACTGGATTCCTGCTCAGGCAGAAATGACGCAACTCGAATTATACGCAAATGTCTTCACAAGGTGGTTCACAAATTACTTTGCCAGAGCCCGAGGCGCTGCTGGCTAAAATCCGTCTCTGGGCCGATGAACTTGGCTTCCAGCAACTGGGCGTGAGCGATGTAGACCTTGGCGAGCACGAGTCTTACTTACAGAAGTGGCTGGATGCTGGCTACCACGGCAGTATGGAATACATGGCACGGCATGGTAACAAGCGCTCGCGCCCGGCAGAGCTGGTGCCGGATACCTGCCGGGTCATTTCACTGCGCATGGATTACCTGGCAGACCACAGCGCGATGGAAGTCCTCGCGTCCAGTGAGAAGGCCTATATCTCGCGCTACACCCTTGGCCGCGACTACCACAAACTCATTCGCAAGCGACTGGCACAATTGGCCGCGCGGATCGAAAAAGAAATCACGGGCGGTCAGTTTCGCGCCTTTGTCGACAGCGCCCCGGTGCTGGAAAGAGCGATCGCGGAACAGGCTGGGCTCGGCTGGATCGCCAAGAACACCATGCTGATCAATCCTGACGCGGGCTCCTGGTTCTTTCTGGGTGAAATTTATACTGACTTGCCACTACCTGAGACGCGCTCGCAAGAGAGCAAACACTGCGGCACTTGCACCGCCTGCCTTGACTTGTGCCCCACCGATGCCTTTGTTGGTCCGTTCGAACTTGATGCCAGGCGCTGTATTTCCTACTTGACCATAGAGCACCATGGCAGCATCGACCCAGAGCTCCGTCCGTTAATGGGCAACCGCGTGTTCGGCTGCGACGATTGCCAATTAGTTTGCCCATGGACCAAATTCGCACAGGAAACAGGAGAGTCAGATTTCAAAGCACGACATGGGCTGGCTAATGCAGAACTGGTAGAGCTGTTTTTGTGGGATAAGGAAACTTACCTGAGTCGCACCGAGGGCTCAGCGATCCGGCGCATTGGCCATGAACGATGGCTACGAAATCTGGCCGTGGGGCTGGGCAATGGTCCGGCATCTAATGAGGCCATCGCAGCACTGCGAAGCCGGTCCGAATTTCCATCAGAGCTGGTTCGGGAGCATGTTGAGTGGGCGCTAGGCCAATTGGAAGCTAAATCCGCCGGGGTATAGCGCTACCCTCACGCCTCCATTCGCAAGAAATGCTCGCGGTAGTAACGCATCTCATCGATAGATTCACGAATATCATCCAGTGCCAGGTGGGTGGCGGTCTTTGTAAACCCCGCCTCCAGCTCCGGACGCCAGCGCTGCATCAGTATCTTCAGGGTGCTCACGTCCAGGTTGCGATAATGAAAGAACGCTTCCAGATCGGGCAAATGCCTCGCCATAAAACGCCGATCCTGACAGATCGTGTTGCCGCACATGGGTGACACCCCGGCAGGCACCCACTGCTCCAGAAAGGCCATCGTCTCGGTAGCAGCGCGATGCCCGTCATAGTCACTGGCTGTGACTCTTGCCACCAGCCCCGAACTGTTATGGTGGGTCGTGTTCCATTCGTCCATGGCATTGAGACGCTCGTCACTGGTATGGATGGCAATCACCGGCCCCTCTGCCAGGGTATTGAGATCTGAATCGGTCACGATGGTGGCTATTTCGATCACCACATCCTCATCGGGATCCAGCCCGGTCATTTCCAAATCAACCCAGACAAGATTGCTAGCGCTTTGCATATTAGGTCGCTCTTGAGCTTTAACAGGGCAACAGTGTAACAAATTGCCTCGACAGGCCCACTCCCTGACCCAATAATGGCCACATGTCCAAGCGTAAACTCAGTCGCCAGCAAGCCTGGCGTGTGGAAAAAATACAGGAAGAGCGTGCCAAGCGCGCTGCCCGCCGAACCGAAGCCGCCGAAAGCGCGCTGACGGGGGGCGAACTGGGGCCTGAACGCGAAGGTCTAGTCATCGCCCATTATGGTACCCAAGTGGCTGTAGAGTCAGAACCAGGAGTGAGCCAGCGCTGCCATATTCGCGCCAACATAGAAGGTCTGGTCACCGGCGACAGGGTCGTTTGGTGCGAGGGGGAGCCCACCGGGGTCGTTGTCGCCCAGCTGGATCGACAAAGTGTGCTGTCACGGCCAGACCCCTACGGCAAGCTCAAAGCGGTAGCCGCCAACATCGACCAAATATTTGTGGTGATAGCACCCTACCCTGAAGCTCATGCCAAATTGGTGGATCGCTACCTGGTGGCCTCGGAAGTCGTAGGCATAGAGCCAGTCATCCTGGTTAACAAAACCGATCTACTGGACAGCGATGTCAAACTGCGCGCCGACATGGAGGCACTGATGGCCATCTATCCGGGTCTGGACTACCGGGTACTTTACACCTCCAGCAAACAAGGCGGTCTGGAAGACCTGCACAGTGCACTGCGCGAACGAACCAGCGTTTTTGTCGGCCAATCTGGCGTCGGTAAATCGTCCCTGGTAAATGTGCTGCTACCGGACGCAGGCATGCGGGTAGGTGCCTTGTCAGAAAGCACCCTAAAGGGCACTCACACCACTACCACGGCGCAACTATTCCACCTGGATTGTGGCGGCAGCCTCATCGACTCGCCAGGTATTCGCGAATTCGGTCTGTGGCATATGAACAAAGAAGAAGTGGAGCAGGGTTTTCGTGAGTTTCGACCCCATTTGGGCTACTGCAAATTCCGTGACTGCCAGCACCAAAAAGAACCGGGATGTGCCATCCTCGCGGCGCTTGACTCAGGGGATATTACCCCGTCACGGCTGGCAAGCTATAGGCACATTATCGCCTCTCTGGAGGAGAATTAGGCCTTATCTGCCAGCGAGACACCCAGCCGGGTAGCAGCACCGGCTTCGTAGCGTCCATCCCACTCCACCGCACCTTCGGGAAACAGGAGGATGACCGTCGAACCTAATTTAAAGCGCCCCATTTCCTCTCCCTTTTCCAAAGCCACGGCTTCGGGCAAGTGCTGAAAACCCACTGAAGTCGGTGTTTTGGGTGCAGGGGCGACCTGACCACTCCACACAGTTTCGATACCGGCTACCACCATCGCGCCGACCAGAATCATCGCCATGGGACCGACTGCCGTCTCAAAATAGCAGACCATGCGCTCGTTGCGAGCAAACAGGCGCTCGACGTTCTCGGCCGTCACGCCATTCACCGAATACAAGTCGCCGGGTACATAGGTTGTCCCCAATAGCTTGCCCGCCATAGGCATGTGAACCCGGTGGTAATCTCGAGGTGATAAATAAATAGTGGCAAAGCTACCCCCAGCAAAGGTTGCGGCCCATTCAGGGTCACCGCCTAGCAGCTCGACGCAACTATAATCCTGTCCCTTGGCCTGAAAAATTCGTCCGTCAATAATGTCACCCAACTGACTGATTGCGCCATCAGCGGGGCACACCACATCGGCATCAGCAACAGGTCGGGCACCCTCTTTTAGGGGCCGGGTGAAAAAGGCATTGAAATTAGGATACTTTTTGGGATCCGGCTCCACGGCCTCGCTCATATCCACTTTGAACCGGCCAATAAACAAACCGATCACCCAGTCCTTTAACCACGAGGGGTGTTCCAATTCCGCCAGCCAACCAGTGCAACGTGAGAGCAGGTGTTGGGGCACGATATGCTGTAAAAAGATGAAGAGTTTATCCATAAAGGATAGTGTATCGTCTAACCCAATAAACAAAATAGTAATCTGACATGAAGATTTGGCTTGCACTAATCGCACTCATGCCCTGCTTTGCGCTCGCTGAAGCTGAAAAACTCACTGAGGAGCCGGTGCTGCGTGTCACAGACCAGCGAGGGATCGAGACCGAGGAACCGCCCGTCAATTGGGTGGACGCTGGCCAGTCCGTCGCCGCTGACCAGGCACAGGCGATGGTGGAGTGGGTAGACGAGTTTTTTGGTGATCCTACCTATGATCTTGAAAAGGCAGAGTCTTTTTTGCGCCTTGAATTCGAGAACGAGTGGGACCAGGATGATGGCAATGACTTCGGCGCGACCGTGCGCGGTAAGGTGCAGTTGCCCAAACTAAGTAAACGCCTGGATCTGGTGTTCAGTGATTCCGATGGTGACTCGGTTGATAGGGAGGAAAAGGAAGACGAGGACAATATCTCTCTACAGTACCGAGTCAGGGAAGGCGACAGGTCACGCTTCGATGCCACCATGGGCTTTTCCTCCGGTCATCTAAAGCCCGGTGTTCGCTACCGCAATGAAGGCGAACTGCAATCTGCCCGCAGCTATCGCTACGTGCAGCGCCTGCAATACGAAGACGGCGAAAATTTCTTCACCATCGCCCAGGGAGATCTTTACCAAGTATTTGAAAATACGGACGTCTTGCGCTGGAGCAATCGACTGAAGTATGGCGGTCACACTCAAGGCATGGAGTGGCGCACACGCATGTCTCTGTTTCAGCGCTATAAATCAGACACGAAAAGACCGCTGGCACTAAATCACTTTTTCACCGTTGCCGGGGAGACTCAGCCCGATTCCTTCGTCAAGAACTACAGTCTGGGAACCATATGGCGTCGCCAGGTCTACCGGGACTTCTTATTCGTAGAGCTGGAACCGGCGATAAACTACCGTCGTGCAGAATACGAAGATGAACGGGACGTGGCCTGGAGCTTCGTGGTCAGATTGGAAATTGCACTTTCCAGGGACTTTTCTCGCGCTGGCAAAAGAGACAGAGCACGTGATGATGATTCAGATGTAGATTAAGTCCTTGGGCCGGTTGGGGCCTGCGCCTTGGTAAGCGCAGACGCCAAACTCCGACTCCGCTGGGACTAAAAAAGGCTGGGCACGCAAATCTATCGTTGATTTGCAAAGGCCCGCTAACAGGGCCCGCTAAAGATTTTCCTCCGCGAAGGCAGCCAGCCTGGAGCGCACAATACCGTTCACATGCATAATGCCGGCGTGCGGGTATTGCTTGCTCTTCTCCACCAGGTAGGTGAGCCCGGAAGTCAGCGGACTGATGTATTTATTGTCTATCTGAGCCAGGTTACCCAACACCACTATTTTGGAGTCGGCCCCCACCCGACTGATTACCGATTTTAACTGAAACTGAGTCAAGCCCTGAGCCTCATCGATAATGATGTAGGCGTTGTTGAAAGAACGGCCGCGCATAAAGTTGAGCGACTTGAACTGGATGTTTGCACGCTCTTTCACATAGTCGATACTGCCGTGACAGGACTCGTCAGTGCCGTGCAAAATTTCCAGGTTATCGTCAAAAGCCGCCAACCAGGGGGCCATTTTTTCTTCCTCTGTACCGGGAAGAAAACCGATTTCCTCGGCGATGGGTGGTGTGGATCGGGCCACAATCAATTTGGAATACTTTTTTTGTTCCAAAATCGCGTGCAGACCATAGGAAAGCGCCAACAGGGTTTTACCTGAGCCTGCCGGGCCGGTCAGCACGGTCATGTCCACATTGTCGTCATCGAGCATGGACATCGCCATTGCCTGTTCCAGATTACGTGGCGCCAAACCCCAGAAGCGCTTGTGCATCAGGTTGTCGCGGCTGTCACAGCGCAGATAAACAAATTCATTATCCACCCGCCGGACGAACGCCATGAAGTCCTGGTCATCGTACAAAAACTGATTCGGATAGGCCCCCGGAATCGATTTGCGCGGTACCCGGTGTAAGGTACAGTCCCCTTCACGCAAGGTGTCTACCTCGCTGATATTGGACCAGAAGTCACCTTCTATATGCTCATATCCCTTGGCCAGCAAGTCGATATCATCGAGCACCCGGTCGCGACGATAGTCTTCCACGTGCACCAGACCAGAACCCTTGGCCTTGATGCGCATGTTGATGTCTTTGGTTACCAGGCAGACAAATTCCTTGGGATTCTCTGCCTGCAAACGCAAGGCAACATTGATAATTCGATTGTCGTTGGCCTGGTCCTGGGTGCCGTCCAAATAGGGCACGTCGGTATTCTCTACCAGCATTTGGTCGGGAAAGATTGCCAGCGTACCGGGCACCATACCGTCTAACCCTGATCCAGGCACTTCAACGCCCTCCTGGATTTCTTGCGGTGAGGCAGAGTCAACCACCTTATCGATCATCTGGATGGCAATACGTGCCTCGCGACTCACAGTTTTGTCTCGACGATCTTTAATGTGGTCCAGCTCTTCAAGAACAGTCATGGGAATCACTACCCGATGTTGCTTAAAGGCAGCGACGGCGGTGGGATCGTGGAGCAGGACATTAGTGTCCAAAACATAGGTTTTCTTAATAACGGGTTTCAGGGTGGCTGATTTTTCTACGCGCAGGGCGGAGCCTGAATCCATAATGCATTCCTCACAAAAGTTTCACTGAAGTTATGGTTTGGGTCTTGGGGAATGGAGCGTGAAGCACGGCGAGGTCGCCAGGCTTTGCCCGGTACTGCTTGTTGTTGAACTTCCAAAGTTGGCGCCGACTTCTGCGTTCGACGAGGGTTTGACAGGGAGGGGTGTTGGGGGCTGGCTGTAGCTGAAAGCGTAAAAGGCCGGAGCGTATTGGGCTCGAGGGCAGCGCTAGAGCGCTTGATGTATGACGCGTAACAGCCAATCGTCACTGACTGACCTGCGTCCGGAAATTTTTCAAATTTCGTTTCCCGACGGGATTACCAAAGCGGCGTTGGCTTCATTATCAAACCACGTTGGCGGGCCTGTCAATGGCTATTGCTACAAGACATAAAATTCTACAAGTCAAGATTCACGAATAGGTCATAACTCCCTGACAGGAGGGGCGAATTCCGCTAGGATAGCGGGCTTGTCTGTTGTTAATAGTAAGAATTCCCCACCATGCTCAATCAGGATTCGCTCTCCCAGCTCAAAGGCCTTAAAACCAAAATGGAGGCTGAAAAAGAGCATGCCGAGGCCGTGATAAAAGGCACTCAGGCCCGCTACGGGTTTGCGGTGCTCGACGATGGCCGGGAAATTTTCATCCCACCCGACGAAATGCTCAAGGCTTTCCCCGATGATCGGGTGCGCGTCTGTATTCGTCCGACCAAAGACAACAAGACCATTGCCGACATCGAGAGGCTCATCGATAGCCCCCTGGGCGACTTCACAGGCCGCTGCGTGCGCAAGGGCAAAGCAATTTTTGTCGAGCCCGATCTTTCCCAGTTAAGTCGCTGGTTGTTCATCCCCCCTCACGCCCGCAATGGCGTCAAAGAAGGGGACTACGTGCGCTGCGCTATTCTTCGCCACCCTATTCGCGACGGTAAACCTCAGGCAAAAATTCTCGGTGTAGTCGGCGACGAAAGCACTCCAGGAATAGAAAATCTTTATTCCATGGCAAAACATCGCCTGTCAGTGGAGTGGGGGGCGGCCAGTCGTAAAGAGCTGGAGAAACAACTTGCTGAGTGCAAGCCACTGGAAACCGAACGCCGCCGGGACCTGAAAGATCTCGAGTTCATTTCAATCGATGCGGCTAAAACTCAGGATATCGACGACGCCCTTTACGCCCAGATCGCCGACGATGGCTGGACCCTGTTTGTTGCTATTGCCGACCCTACCTCCTACATCCCGGGAGACTCTGAGCTGCATCGGGATGTCGCAGCCCGCGGCACGTCGGTGTACTTCCACGGCGACGTATTGCCCATGCTGCCGGAAGAACTGTCCCAGGAGACTTGCGCTCTTTCCGAGGGTGCGGACCGCCCCGCACTGGTGTGTAAGATCTCAATCAAAGATAACGGCGAGGTGGCCGACTACGAATTCATGGAAGCCACCGTGCGCTCCCGGGCCAAGCTGTCCTACTATGCGGTGGACAAGTATCTTACAGGCCAGAACGAAGAACTGATGATGCACGCCTCGCCCCTGGAGGCGCTTTACCAAGTGTATCGAGCCCTGCGCGCCCACCGCCAAGAGCATCACCTGGTGATGGAAGACCGTCAGGAATATCGTTGGATCATGGGCGACGACAAACAGATCGACCATATTGAGCCCTTCGAGAAAATGCTCTCCCAAAGGCTGGTAGAAGAGTGCATGATTGCCACCAATCGCTGCGCCGCGCGCTTCCTGAACGAACGCAATGCCAGCGGCCCCTATGTCACCCACCCCGGTTTTCGCAGTGACCGCCTGGATGAAACCCGAAAGTTCCTGGATATGCACGCCCCGCAAGCGGCGCAGCAAGACCCCAAAACGGTGGAAGGGTATCGCAGTATTATCCGCGCACTCTCCCAGCCAGAGCAGGAACTCCCCCTGCGCACCATGGTCAACCGGCTACTCACCCGGGCTGAGCTGACCGTCAAGCCGGCACCGCACATGGGCATGGCGCTGGAGCACTACACTAACTGCACCTCGCCATTGCGCAAGTACGTGGACTTTCTGGTACACCTGCAAATCAAAGCGGCACTGCACGACGACGAAGCCAAAATGGTCGACGATCAATTACTCAAAGATTTGTCTTCGCGCATTGCCAGTGCTCGCGCCGCGACCCTGGAAGCTGAACGTTGGCTGGCGAGCAAGCACCTTGCCCGCATGAGTGCGCAACGTGAAGGCATGACTTTTAAAGCGAGGGTAACGCACGTCAACAGCAGCGGCTTCACTGTGCGCCTGGACGACAACGGGCTCAGCGGCTTTGTAGACCTGCGTAAGGATCCGGAAAAGTTCAGTTACGACAAATGGACTGCCAGCCTTACCAGCACTACCCGCCGCTTCCAATTGGATAAGCCAGTCGAATTACGCTTTATCGGCGTTGATCGCGATAACCAGTATCAGGCAAGTTTTGAATTAGTCGAGGGCTGCGGACTGAAGCCGCCTAAGGAAGAGAAAAAAACCGCCGCCGAATAATAGCGGGACAGACGGCTCAGTGAGCGTGGCGATTCAACCCAGTGCCGCGGTTGTTGGTAACGGCGGCACCCACCAGGGGCTTGCCCAAGGTCATCTGGTCTTGCACTGCGCCCACCAGCTTGATCATTTCAGACACACCCAGGGCCCTGAGATAAGTGCCCATGTCCCGGTGCGAGTCTAGTACGACGTTTGCATCGGCAGTGCGAAATGCCTGGATAATCGTCAGCTCGAGCTTACTATATCTGGCCTCTTCACCAAAAATCAGCTTGGTGAAGGTATCGACGATAGCTATCTCGCCTATCTGAACCTCTGCGTTGGTCTGTGCGCGCTTCATTTCCCTACCTCGGTACGCCAGCATCCTTGCCAGTGTCCAAGCGTCTCTTTATCGGATTTCTCTTTCAGTATGGCCCACGACGCGCTGCCCATTGCTTAAATAACAGGCAATAATTCACAATTTTGCTCAAAATTTGAGCTAATTCCCCATTTTTGGTCGGATGAAGAGGTTATTGGTGACAGGCAAGACTGCCCCGGAGGGGCACTTCCCTCCCCGGGACTCATCTCAGTTTATTGATTAAGTCGCGACTAGAAGTCAGCGTTTCCGGGAGTTCGCGGAAACGGAATCGCATCACGGACATTCTCCATACCGGTCACGTAATTGAGCAGACGCTCGAAGCCAAGGCCAAAGCCAGCATGGGGAACCGTGCCGTAACGACGCAAATCACGGTACCACCAGAGCTCCTCGCGCAAATGCTCATCCATGCGGGCATCAAGCACATCCAGACGCTCTTCCCGTTGGCTACCACCGATAATTTCACCAATACCCGGAGCCAGCACGTCCATCGCGGCTACCGTTTTTTCGTCATCGTTCAAACGCATGTAGAACGCTTTAATGTCCTTGGGATAGTTCATCACCACCACCGGACGCCCAACATGCTCCTCCGCGAGGAAACGTTCGTGCTCGGATGCCATGTCAACACCCCACTCCACCGGATATTCAAACTTCTTGCCGGATTTCTTCAGGATGGTGATCGCCTCCGAGTAGTCCATGCGCTCAAAGTTATTGTCGATAACAGCACGCAAACGATCGATAACCGTTTTGTCGATACGCTGCTGAAAGAACGCCATATCGTCCTCGCGCTCCTCCAGAATACGGGTGAACACGTGCTTGAGCAGTGACTCGGCCAGGTCGGCATCGTCGTTCAGGTCAGCAAACGCGATCTCGGGCTCAACCATCCAGAATTCCGCCAGATGACGGCTGGTATTGGAGTTTTCTGCCCTGAAGGTCGGACCGAAGGTATATACCTTACTCATCGCCAGGCAATAGGACTCAACTTCCAGCTGCCCAGATACTGTCAGGAAGGATTCGCCTGCGAAGAAATCTTCCTCAAAATTGACACCGCCCTTGCCGTCCAGCGGCAGATTGGCAAAGTCCAGCGTGCTCACCCGAAACAACTCCCCTGCTCCCTCGCAGTCGCTGCCTGTCAAGATAGGCGTGTTAATCCAGTTAAAGTCGTTGTCGTGAAAATAGTTATGGATGGCATTGGCCAGGGTAGTTCGAACCCGGGTGATTGCACCGAAAGTGTTGGTCCGCGGGCGCAAATGGGCTTGGGTGCGCAAATATTCAAAGGTGTGGCGTTTTTTCGCAATGGGGTAGGTTTCGGCATCATCCACCCAGCCCACGACCTCTACCTCGGTCGCCTGAATTTCCACGCTTTGACCCTTGCCCTGCGACTCAACCAGTTCTCCGCAGACCACTACCGCGCAGCCGGTAGAGAGTTTCAAAACTTCCGACTCGTAATTGTCCAGGTCACTGGGCACGACCGCCTGAATTGCATCGAAAGCTGTACCGTCGTGCACCGCAAGGAAAGAAATGCCCGCCTTGGAATCGCGCTTGCTGCGCAACCAGCCCTTAACCATAACCTGCGAACCCACAGCGAGCTCACCCTTGAGAGCGGCGACCACAGTAGTAAATTCAGACATATTAATTTCTCCAGAGTGCGAGGCGCGGAGGATAACTCAAGCGAAAGATGCCGTCATGTGCGAAAACACCCGGCATCCGAGAAACAGCAGTTAAAAGGAGCGACAGGGCAGCCAGAGCAGCACCCAAAACAGCGATTTTTGTGTCAATTTTAATCTCGTATCAACGGGCCAGTTTAGTAATTTTGGCTCCCTCAAGACTCAGGTTCGACATCAACCCTTCGTTAGAAAATATAAAGCCCACAACGGGGTCGTTCATCTGCCCCGTAAACAAAGTGGCAACAGCCTCCATCGTCACCAATGCCACGCTGCCATCGATGCCTACTTCAAACCCGCGTCGCTGACGAAATTCAGCCAGCGCTTGCTCGGTGACAAAAACAATCACTTCAGACTTGAACGGAGTCCCCAACTGCAGGCCAAAAGTAGCTCCGGCTCTGGAGTAGTAAGCATCTGGCTTTTGCTCAACCAGAAGTACTCCCTCCCCGTACTGCCCGCCACTGCCAAAACCCACTTTCACGATGTTGGGAAAGACCAACACTCCAGCAGCATTACTGAGGTAGACCTCAACACCCTCAACCTGACCACTCAGAAAGTCCAGAGCATTGAGAGCCTTGGCATTAAGCTCCTCCACTGAATCCGCTCTCGATAGAACTGAGAGCAGCGCCAGGCAAATAACCAGGCCCGTTTGCGAGATCAGGCGCATAAATTGCTGCTGTTGATCAGAAATTGAAATTCTCGCCCACCATGTCTTCCGACAACTGCCATAACTTGTCGGCAGTGACGGGATCCAAGGCATAGGACTCGATTCCAGCCTCGTTATCGGGAGTTGCTGGTTCGGCAATATGGCAATCTTCCAGGTAAAGGCCACCCAGTCCATCCAGGTCCTGGGAAGTTGCTGCCCAGACACTGGTGGCCGAGCCCTGTTCTACCGTCTTGAAGCCAATATCCTCAATATTCCGACCCGCGAGGATTATCTCCATATCTGACGGGTCCATATGGCGACTTAGCTCGGTCATAATCATGCCCGGGTGCACAGCAAAAGAGCGCACCCCCTGGCCCTGCAATCGCTGATCCAAACCTACGGAAAACAGTGCATTAGCTGTTTTTGACTGACCATAAGCCTGCCACTTTTCATAATCTCGGCGGTGATAATTTGGGTCGTCCAGGTCCATGGCACTAAATCGGTGACCAGCGGAGCTCAGGTTTACTACTCGTGCCGGAGCGCCAGCGACCAGCGCCGGGGCAAGCATGCAAGTCAGCAAAAAATGTCCAACGTGATTAGTGCCCAACTGCATTTCAAAGCCCTGAGCCGTTCGCATCAACGGACAAGCCATGACACCGGCATTATTGATCAGTAATTGTATGGACGGACACTTTGCCAGAATGGTCTGCGCGCCTGCGCGCACACTCTCCAGGTCCGCCAGGTCGAGCAAGGCGGTATCCAGCTGTGCGTCAGGCACCGACGCTCTCACCTGGGCCACTGCGGTATCCAGCTTTGAAGCATCCCGTGCCACCATGATCACTGCAGCACCTGCGCTGGCTAGGCTGCGAGATGTCTCTACCCCAAGGCCGGATGAGGCACCTGTTACCAGGGCACATTTACCTTTCAGGTCAACTCCCTCAATTACTTCACTGGTGCTGGTCCCGGACCCAAAATCACTCATACTTATTTCCTCGTTTACGCCTCAATCTATTGTGACCACATTGCTTTGCCGCTTTAATGGCGGCAAGGGCCAACGGCCATTGCACTCAGGAAACAGCATCAACCATGAAGGCACAGCAGATCAAGCAGTTTGAAGCGGAAGAATACATGAGTTTCGCTACCCGGAAAAAGTCCGGCGAGTATGTCGCGACCCCTGTCTGGTTCGCCCCGCTCGATGGCGATTACTACATATTTTCGGCGGGAAATGCCGGCAAAGTTAAGCGCCTGCGAAATTTCACCGATGCCAGCATTGCCAGTTGCACGGTCACCGGCCGGGTCACCGGTGAGGAGTTCGAGGCTGATGCCTATCTGTTGGAGACCAGGGAAGATGAAGCACAGGCCCTCAAGGCCTTGCAACGCAAGTACGGTTGGAAAATGAAGCTGACGGACTTGCTGTCGGGGATTACCGGCAAAAAAAACAAACGTTGCTATATCCGAGTCTCGCCACGCTAGCCAAAATCACTACTGAGCCGCGGCTAACGAACGATTGATCCTGTCATATTCAGCCCGGTAAATTTCATGCTCTTTAAACAGCGTGGCCTTACTCATAGCTTTGCCCAGATAGCGCAGGGCGGCCTTGGGTTGCCCCAATTCACGGTGAATAATACCCAGAGAAAACAACAGTTCGGAATCCTCAGGCTCTAGGGAAACTGCTTCTTCATAATGGCCCCGAGCCTTATGCCAATCGTGTTCTTCACCCGCCTGATCACCCAACCAGGCGTGATAAAAAGGATTGATGTCACGGTAGCTGTCGACTCTGGATTTCCAGTAGAGATACTCCTCCTCCCTGCCCAGCAAGTCGTATAAAACCATCAGGTTGTTCATTGCGGAACGATCGAAAGAGTCCACCTCAAGAGCATGTAGGTACGCAGCTTCCGCCGCCTGGTGCTGATCAGCCCGGCGATAGACCACGCCCAGGTTAACCCACAGGTGCGACATTTGCGGGCTCAACTGCAGGGCGCGCATGGCATGAACCCAAGCCAGGTCCAGCTCCTCCTGGGACAAGGCATCCATAGCGATATTACTGTGATAAAGCGCCTGGGCATCTTCATCACGTATTTCCTGGGAACCAGTAATCTCCCTGGCTGGCAGCGGGTCCAGATCCACCATGTAGCGATCTCTGGCCGACACTTGAACCGAGGCGTTCACGTGCAGGCGCACCGCAACTCTCTCTCCCATCCGCGTCCAGCTTGGGCGCACGTCTACCCACTGGTAACGCGCATCAAGTCCCACCTCGCGAGCCAGTGCGATAAATAGATTGGCGTATGACAGGCAGTTAGCAGACTGGCTGTGAAATGCCTCCAAAGCTGTACCTCCGGCAAATGGGTCGTATTCAAGACCCAGGGTTGCCGAACCACCTACCGCCCGGTGCAGGGTGTGTAAACGCTGGCGCCGAGAATTAATACCCGCGGTGTACCTGTGAACAAAATCCAGCATTTCCTCATCCAGCGCTAACAGGTCCGGGGTCGGGGCACGCAGTTTGACCTGTTCAAGCTCAAGGGACTCGCCCTGATATTGAAGGGGTGGAAGTTCAGATAAAAGCTGGGTTGACGGTGAAAAGCTGCCACAAGCGGTAAGTAGCAAGAATAGCAGGCTATAAGCGAATCTACGCCCCCAGCCAGGGGCATTGCTGCCAGTAAACCTGACTGCCCATTGGTACGTCATACGCTGCCTCCATCCTCAGTATAACCCAGTTTGATCCAGGTCAATGCAGCAGTGTCTGAGCAGAGGCAGGCTGACATGCGGGAAACCTGTTTCTGCTTAATTCCAAAAAAGGAAGTAAACAATGACTCAACACATTCTGGAAGAAGACACTGTCGCCGACAAGAAAGCCATGCGCAGCTTATTCGCTGTCGTTGCCGGCTTCGTAGTGGCCACTGCGATCATGGCAATCGCGATAGGAGCCACCATGGGCTAACCCCCGGCTTACGATCAAGCTGCAGTATGCAAGCCGCACTCGCGCCCGTCGTGTACCTTGGTAGGATCGAAATAATGGCGGCAGGTAGGAAGTTCGTGTTGCTCCATGTAGGTCTCTACATCATCGTCCGACCAATTAAATATAGGGGCTACCTTGACGATTCCACGGTTATCCATGGAAACGATATCCAGGGATTTGCGATGCTCCGTTTCCTCTTCGCGAATACCGGTCAGCCAAATCTCCGGCCTGAACTGAGTCAGCGCGCGAGCAAAGGGCTCTAGTTTGACCTGTTCGGTAAAGTCCTGATGGCGCTCTTCCTCGTCCACCGTGGGCACACCGCCCATAATCGCGTTGCGCCGCTCTGAGGTCATCTGTGGCGAGTAAACGTGAATATCCAATTCCAGGTCGCGAATCAAACGCTCCGCTACCACGTAGGTGTCTCGCAGGTTGTAACCGGTATCGACCCAGATAGTGGGGACCCGTTTGTCCACCTCGCTCACCAAATGCAGCATAACCGCCGCATTTTTGCCCATACTGGTAGTGGCTATAGTTTTTGCCTGCAAACTCAGGGCCCAGCGTACGATGTCACTGGCGCTTGCATCGCGCAGTGAAGCATTAACGCTGTCTAGGTCCAAATCCATTGCGGACACTGTTCTCATAATAGTCACGGGTAAGAACTTTAAAGAATCAAAACCGGGTTTACAAATAACTGAAGTTTATATAGATATGCCGCGCCGAAGCGTCCGCATAAGGCATTAAAGGACTTCCTACTGGCTTGGGGGCTTGCGCCTGAACTCAGGCAGCAGCTTTCGCTGCGGTCTTCTCCAGCTCAACGTGCAAGTCCAGGAATTGCCCGGTGAGCTTGTGGCTGGGGGCCATATCGATCAACGGCCTGTGCTCCCGATGAGATTCCTTCATTTTAACCGAGGTGTTCAGATAAGTATCAAACACCGGGTAGCCCTCCTCTTTCAGCTCGGCCACCAGCTCTCCGGGCAAGCGCGCCTGAGAGTTGAACTGATTGATCACAATGCCCTCAACCCCCAGGTCAGGGTTGTGGTCTTCTTGCAACTCAGCAAGATTGTCCATTAGCGAATACAGACTTTGGCGAGCGAAGCTGTCGCAATCGAACGGCACCAGTACCGAATCTGCAGCAATGAGAGCCGACTTGGAATAAAAATTAAAATTAGGGGGGGTATCGATATAAATGCGATCGTACTCGTCTTCTAATTTTTCCAGCGCGTCGCGCAACTTGAAAATTTTATAGCGCGACTCCAGTTCTTTTTCCAAATCAGACAGCACCGGGCTGGAGGGCATCAGGTAAAGATTTTCGTAAGGAGTTTCCCAGACGAAGGAATCAGGGTTTTTCTGCATACGCCGCGAACCGACCGTCTGCTTGAACAAACCAGCCACGCCCTGGGCTTCCGCCGGATAAGCATCGGCATCAATTTCACCGACAAGGTAGTGGGTTGTATTACCCTGAACGTCCAGGTCGATGACCAGTGTTCGATATCCCATGCTCGCGCCAATCGCTGCCAGGTTACAGGTAATGCTGGTCTTGCCGACCCCGCCTTTCTGATTGAATACTACACGTTTCATAGCTTGAGGAACCGCTTTGGTAATGACTGGAAGGGACTTGCTTAAGTGTAATCAATCGAAGATTTCATTGTAAGCGCGGGAGGGGAGTTTTTAGCTCATCACCCCGCCCAAACCCGTTGATAAAGTTCAACGATCTCGCCGGCCTCAGGTATCCGAGGATTATTCCCGGGAGAGCCAGACGCCAGGGCCTGCTCCGCCATCAGTTGCAACGAATCAGCCCAGACTGCCTCGTCAATTCCAAATTCACCCGGCGTAGGTACCGAAAGATCAGCATTTAATTGCCGCAGGCCATCAGTCAACTTCACCAGGGCCACCGAATCGGAATCACCGTTTCCTGCCAGACCCATCGCCCGCGTGGCCGCAGCATACCGACCGGGGGCTGACCCTACCGACCAGGCCGTCACCTCGGGAAGCAACATTGCATTACTGAGTCCATGGGGAACATGAAAAAGGCCGCCAATCGGCCGACTCATGCCATGAATCAAGGTCACGGAGGCATTGGAAAAGGCGATTCCTCCCTGAGTTGCCGCCAACATCATTGCTTCTCGGGCGGCACGGTTATCTGGCTCGACGCAAGCGGTGTGAATGTTGCGGTAAATGGTGCTCATCGCAGTCAGTGCAACGCCGTCAGTAAATGGATTCGCCTTGCGACTGACATAAGCTTCCAGCGCGTGACATAAACTGTCTATGCCGGTATCGGCGGTTAACCGGTAAGGCATCGTCAAGGTCAGCTCGAAATCAACCAGCGCCGCAATCGGCATCAGACCCAAGCCGGAACAAAGCATTTTTTCACTGGTTTCTGAATCAGTAATCACCGCCGCATGGGTGGCCTCAGAGCCCGTTCCCGCGGTTGTGGGAATCGCAATGACCGGCAGCCCGGTGTCTATCAGGTGTGGCACCTTGTAATCGCGCATGGGACCATCGCGATCAGCCATAGCGGCCACAGCCTTGGCCGTATCGATAGAACTGCCACCGCCCAGGGCGACCAGGCAGTCGTAACTGCCTGCTGCGAGTGCAGCCAAGCCCTGGCCCACGCTATCGGTGGTGGGATCGGGCACACATTCGGCAAATACTCCATGCGCAATTCCCGCGGCGTCCAGGCCACTGACAACGCGATCGGCATAGCCACATTCCCGCATAAAGGGGTCGGTGACCAGCAGCGGCCGCGACAAGCCCAAGTGCTTCAGGGTAGATGCCAGGTGATCACTGGCACCCGCCCCGACCCGCAAAATGCGGGGCAGGTTAATATTGACCGACATGGTATGGCTCCTGTGACTTAGTCCTTGATGGCAATCAGGTGAATCTCAAACACCAGGGCCGTATTGGGAGGAATGGAATCCCCCGCACCCTGTTCGCCATAGGCGAGCGTGGGAGGACAGGCAATGCGCCATTTGTCGCCCACTGACATCAACTGCAGGGCCTCGGTCCAGCCAGGTATCACCTGGTTGACGCCAAATTCAGCCGGCTCGCCGCGCTCCACTGAGCTGTCGAACACGCCGCCGTCGACAAACGTACCGTGATAATGCGTCACCACCGTGGACGTCAGTCCGGGCGTTTCGCCGCTGCCCACCTCCAGCACTTCATACTGCAGGCCACTTTCAGTGACACTAACTTCATCGCGCTCAGCGTTAGTCCTCATAAACTGCTCGGCCAAAGCCCGGCGCTTATCGGCAAGCTCGGAGGCAATGGCCTGCTGCCGGTCCTGAATAACTTTGTAGCTGGGATTAATTTCGGCGTCGCTAAGCTGTGCCTGCTGATGGTCATACCAGTGGCGGATGCCGCCAATTACCGCTTCCAGGTCCAAACCATCGAAGCTGTTGCGACGCAATTGATCGCCAAATTGCAGGCCAAAACCGTAGCTGACTTTCTGTTCATCGGTGGTCAATTCCACCTCGGGGAGTAGTGCCATGAGAAGATTCCATTATGCTAGAGATAAGCGACGGCACCTTAGCACATTCACCCCGCCCTAGAGGAGAGGCAGATGCTGGCTCAAATAGAAGAAATTCACCAATTTTGGTTCGCCAGCCTGGACGAGCAGGGCATGAGCCCGGCTGAACAGAACGCACTCTGGTTCAAGTCCAGCCAGGAGACCGACCAGCTCTGCCGAGAGCGCTTCGGCTCTCTGGTAGACACCGCTATTAACGGTGGCCTGCAAGATTGGGAGGCCAGCGACAGGGGGTTGATTGCCCTGATCATCCTGCTAGACCAATTTCCCCGGAATATTCATCGCGGCACACCCAGGGCCTTCAGCGGAGACGCCAGAGCACTGGCCCTCGCCCAGCAGAGCATTGCCCTCGGTCGTCAGCAGCGGCTGCCTGCAATACATCAGGTATTTCTACTTCTTCCTCTGGAGCACAACGAGGACATAATAGTGCAGAAAAAATGCGTGAATTTATTTCAGGAGCTTGCCGCCAGAACTGGACTTGCGGCCATCCAGGGCTACCTGCGCTATGCGGTAGCCCATCGGGACGTCATATCCCAGTTCGGCCGGTTTCCGCATCGCAATATCATCCTGGGCAGAGAATCCAGCCCTGATGAACTCGAATACCTGCAAACGCATGGAGGTTTTTAAACTAAGACCCGCGGCCCGTGACCCTTACTTGTCGCCCTGAGAGACCGACCAAAAATCGTAGCGCCCTTCCGTCATCTCCGCTTGCCAGACATCGAAACGACCGCTCTCAAGGTCTGCATAGGCCTGCTCAATTGAGTCGTTGACCTGGGGGTAAGCGACTTCCCCCCAGGGGCACTCCGCCTTCGAAAAGAAACCACAGTCCAGCGATTCGGGACCGGCCAGGCAATAGTCTGTATCCACCCGGGCGCGAAACGCGATATACACCTGGTTAATAAAGGTAATGGTCCCGGTCATGTAAAGCTGCAGCTGGTCAGCTGGGAGCAAGACACCAGATTCTTCATGCAACTCGCGCGCTGCCGCCTCGGCCAGCGTTTCACCCCGCTCCATAAAGCCGCCGGGAATGGCCCAGGATTCGCGCTGTGGCTCTATACCCCGCTGCACCCACAGCAACTTGTCATCGTTGGCCACAAAGCAGGTGACTACCACCATGGGATAGTCGTAGTCCAACTGGCCGCACCCGGTGCAGAACCAGTGATTGCGCTCCTCACCCGCCACCAAATGGCGCTGCAGCAGCTCTCCGCACTGGGGACAGTACTTGTGTTCCGGCAACGCTTTTGCTCCTGGCATGAATAAAAAAACAATAGCACTTTGCCCCCGCAAAAGCATTGGCGCTATGCTTGCACCCCGACAACAGTCCAAGGAAAGCCAAAATGACAGACCAGACGCCGCGCGTGCAATTACTATTGACCGGCAATGAGATCATGAGTGGCGATACCGTGGATTCCAATTCAGCCATGATTGCCAAGCGCCTGGACGAACTGGCCATTGGCATATACCGCAAGGTCACCGTGGGAGATGACCCTGCCCTGCTGCAACAGGAACTGACTGCCATGGCCGCCAACGCCGACCTGATTATCGTTAACGGCGGTTTAGGGCCCACAGTGGATGATCTGACGGCCGAGATTCTCGCTGCCGCCGCAAAGGTCTCGCTGCAAGAACACCCCCAGGCGATAGCCCACCTTCAACAGTGGTGTGCCGGGCGCAACCTTGAGCTGAATGCCGCCAATCTGAAACAGGCCATGCTCCCAGAGGGCTGTCAGATTGTAGACAACCCCATCGGCAGCGCTGTCGGTTTTGAGATGAACATGGACGGCTGCCGAATAATTTGCACGCCAGGGGTGCCCAGCGAGCTGGCAGCCATGCTGGATATCATTGTCGCCAGCCTCGCCGCAGAGCGCGAGCAACCAGTGGAGCGCAACATTATGCGCCTGCAGACCTTTGGTCTGGGAGAGTCTTCAGCGCAACAGATTATTAGCGATAACATTCCCGACTGGCCGGCTTCAGTAGAGCTGGGATTTCGGGCCGGCGCGCCACAGATGGAAATTAAACTCAGCATTAACAGCAACGCTGCGCTCGATGCCCGACAGCGCTGCCGAGGCCACATTGAAGACCTCTTTGGTGACCATGTCATTGGCGAAGGCGACACCCTGCTGGCAGCGCGAGTACTGGACCTACTGCGCCAAAGAGGCGAAACCCTGACCACGGCAGAGTCCTGCACTGGAGGCCTGATCGCCTCCATGCTGACGCGAATTGCGGGCTCTTCAGATGGATTTCATGCTGGTTTTGTGACCTACGCAAACGACATTAAGCAGGCGGTGCTGGATGTACCGCAGGATGACCTGGATACCCACGGCGCTGTCAGTGAGCAGGTCGTCAGGGCCATGGCCCTGGGCGCATTGGAAAAGTCGGGGGCCGATCACGCCATTGCGGTTTCCGGCATTGCCGGTCCCGGGGGCGGCAGCGCAGACAAGCCGGTAGGAACGGTGTGGTTGGCCTGGGGCAGCAGCGATAAACTGCGTACCCGTTGCCTTTGCTGGCCAGTAGAGCGCAGCTTGTTCCAGACCATGATTGCGGCAGCGGGGCTGGATATGATCCGCCGAAGCCTGCTGGGGATTGATGAAGAGCCGCGCTATTTTCGTCAGCGCAAAGCCCGTTAACCCGCCTATGCCTCCAGGGGTGGATTGTCTTCTGTGGGAGCGCTGCGATGCCAGACCAGAGAGTGAAAGCGAATGACTTCCCCCACCTTGTCCTTGCCACTTAGCACCAAGGTCTGACCGTCTAATTCAGCGTGCCGCAACTGTTCACTGCCCGGAAAATTGGGATTGAGACTCTGGGTCACGTAGTGAATAACATCGGCCTCTTGCACCCTGTAGCGTCCGGCGTAGTGAAAATAAGAACTGAATGCCTCGCCCTTAGCGGCGTCAGGCAACTTACGATAGTTCACATCGTCGGGAAATAGCGCACGCTCCTTACGGGCTATACAGGCACTCATCCAACCGTCTTCGGCGTAAACTAACAAACCCTGGGGGTCTTCTCCGTAGGGGTAGCTGAGGTCATCCCGGTCGGAATAGCCGATGGTCCAGGACTCAAGTTGCCAGGTACCTAGCAAGTCTTGCTTACTGATCATATAAGATTCCATTGCTGTAGTAGATGAATGTGCCAGTGCGGACACGAAAGTCTTGAATCAGGGCTGTAATTGCTCGATCTCCCAGCCATCATCTTTACCCTTCGTATACAGAAAACGATCATGCAGACGGTGTTCGCCCCCCTGCCAGAATTCAATACGCTCGGGGATCACCCGATAACCACCCCAAAAATCTGGTGTAGGAATGTCGCCGTTACCAAACTTTTCTTTCAACACCTGCACCTGTTTTTCCAACATGGCTCGGGCTGATACAGGGCGACTTTGACGGGACGCCCAGGCAGCAATCTGGCTTTCTCGGGGCCGGGTTACGAAGTAACTGGCGGACTCCGCGAGGCTCATTTTTTCCGCCCGGCCACTAACAATGACCTGGCGGTCTAGCTCGTTCCACGGAAACAGCAGCGAAACCAGCGGATTCCCAGCTATTGCCTCGGCTTTGTAACTCCCGTGGTTGGTGTAAAACACAAAACCGCCATCAGACATTCCTTTGAGCAAAACGATACGCTGCCAAGGCCGTCCCTGGTCATCTATGGTCGCTAACACCATGGCGGTAGGGTCTTCCAGCCCGGCTTGCACCGACTGTTCCAACCAGTGTTCAAACTGCTGCAATGGACTAGCCACCAGCATCTCCCGGGTCAACCCGCCGGCGGTATACTCGCGCCTGAACTCCTCGTAATGCACTGTTAAATCCTGCTACGCTGCGCAGCCAAGTTTGTGAAACTCAATAGTAGCGGTAGCGACCGTCGCAGGCAAAAAGGAAAGAGATGCAAGCACCACAAATCATTGACGCACAGGAGGAACATAGCGAGCGGCTTGCGGATATTCTGGCAGATTCCTTTAGCGAGGACCCGGTGATGAACTGGGTTATCCCCGAGCCAGCACTGTACAGGGATTTCTTTCGCCTGCTGATCAGTGACATATTCCTGCCCCAGGGCATCCAGCACATGGAAACCGGAGAGCGAGCAGGTGGTCTCTGGCTACCCCCCGGCGGCACCTTTGACGTTCCGCCCAGCTTTGCCCTCGCGGGCCTGGTGACCAAACTGTTCCTACGCAAGGGGCCAAAACCGCTGTGGCGCATCTCTCAGCAGGGTGCGATTTTTGACCGTCACCACCCTAAATCTCCCCATTATCATTTGGTATTTGTGGGCTGCCGCAAGTCCGCTCAGGGTCAGGGCCTAGGCTCGGCCATGCTCAAACAGGGCACGCGCATGTGCGACGAGCAAAATATGCCCGCCTATTTAGAAAGCTCCAATGAATTGAATGTGCCGCTGTATCAGCGCCATGGTTTCGAAGTTATCGATGAGGAGTCGCTGCCCGGCGGTGGTCCTACGGTTTGGTTTATGTGGCGTGAAGCGCGCTAAAGCATCGCTTTACTTTGGCGGAAATTCAGCAAATACCGCGGTCGCGGCTTCTCGCCTCTCTTCGGCCAGCACCTCAGGGTCTTCTGGCTGGTTGCGCAGGCGAGACTCGATAACCGAGCGCCACACCGACTTGCTGCGCAGGGGGTCTATCATGTCAACAATGAAAGTGCCTTGGGTGTACTGACGCACGCTCACATCGGATACGGCGGGACCACAACCCCAGCAATTGTAATAACTCATGCTGTTATAGCTGCGTACATCCGTGCGTTCTTCAGTTACCAGGTGCCAGATCATGTACAAGTCTGCCTGACTATTATCGCTGACAATTTCAAAGCCCTTACGCTGCAACTCGTCCGCCAGGGCCCGATCGATGCGCGCCTCCTGCATGTCACTGATCTGCAGTGAGGACAGGTCCTTTCTATCCACTGGTTGAATGGCTAACTTTTGCACCTTGGTAAAATCAAAGCCGGAGTCGAAATCCATGGTGGCTTCCAACGGAGTAGCGCAAGCGGTAACCAGGCTGAGTACAAAAAGGGCGGCGGTGGCCTGCAGGGCGCGTAAAAGCATAGTCAGTTCCTCGTAGGTTAGACCTTATTATGGGTTTGATTGGAGCGCGTTTCAATCAGCTGTGCTTGGGTAAACCGGTGCCCGATGCGCCACGGCGGGAATTTCGGGAAAGGGCGAAAAGCTGCGCCAGTCATCTCCAAACTGCTCGGCCAGGCACCGGCCGAACGCCTCTCGGAAAATACGATCCATGGCCTTATCCAGTGCATCCTGGTCGGCTACACCGGTTAATACGGCGGCTTCTGCCATACCTTCCGCCCGCAAGCGGCGCCCAGGGGGCAGATCATCCCCTCTGGCCAAAGCAGCGAACATAAGCTGCCATCGACCTTGAAGCTCCTCGACTAACAAATGCATACGTTCTCCTGATGATTACTCTCGCCAATAGTATGCTGGCTGGCGACCTCAGTTAACAGTCGGTTGGTCCACCGCAATTGGCCCGGGAAAACCGTTGAAGGCTGCCGTGCGTACTTTTCCGTATAACGAACAGAGCGTATATACTTTCAGTCATGAGACAGCGATCAAAAGCAGGAGGCGGCAATTAATGTACATCGCCGCTATCCGATAGCCCATGAGCATATTACCCATTAATCGAGTGGTGCTCTGCGCCCTGCTGCTATTCATTGTAGCGGGTCACTCCAGTTCAAGTGCACAAGAAGGTGCAGCCACAGATGTCGAACAGGCGGCAGCCGCAGCTGAATTAGATCCCAGCCAGGCCGTTATCAGCAGTGATGAGTACCGGCAAGCGGTTGCCGCTCTGGAATCCAGCCATGGAGCCTACGCCAATCAACTGCCCGAGTACCTTTTAAGTCTGGGTCTCAGTCTGCAAACAAGCGGTGATCACGAAGGGGCCATCGATGCCTTCAAACGGGGCGTGCACTTAGCAAGGATTAACGATGGTCTTTATAGCGCACAGCAAATTCCGCTGCTGCAACGGGAAATGGCCAGTCACATGGCATTGGGGCAATACGCTGAAGCAGACGAACGGCAGCTGTATCTCTATCGCGTGCAAATGCGCAGCATGGAGAGTGGGCTAACCCGGGCCCAGGCCTTTATCCAACAGGCTATCTGGCAGCATAACGCCTTTCTCCTGGCACTCGATGGCCAGGGTTATGCCCGATTAATGAGCATGTGGGACCTCTACCGATTGTCGCTCACTGACATCATTGAACGTGAGGGTTCGACGTCTCTTCTGCTGAAGGAACCACTGGAAGGCATGCTGCTGGCTCAGTACCTGATTGCCAATTACGATGTTGAAAAAATTAACGGTGGTGGTGACACTTTTTCAATGCAACAACAGATGGCTCGCTTCAGTGCTTACAGGGGTCAGAGCTATCAGAAAGGTCAGGCGGTCATACAGGCCATATACGACGTAGAAGCCGCCAATTATGGCGTCAACAGTGAAGGAACCGTCAGAGCAAGGGTAATGCTTGGCGACTGGGTCTTCTGGTTTGGTGATCGGGAGGCGGCTATGAATGCCTACAGTGAAGCGATCGCGGAACTTGTTGCCCGTGGCGATGCCGAACTAGAGTTAGCGTCTATGTTTGACGAGCCGGTGGAACTGCCGAATCTTGAGGGTGCGCGCCAACTGCCGCCCACAGCCGAACCGGAACGCGCTAATCTGCTGCTGGAGTTTGGTGTAAACCAGCGGGGCAAGGTTTATGATCTTGAAAGGGTCGATGAGAGCGAATTGAATGATGCGAAGGCAAACCGCATTATGCGCAGCCTGCGCAAGACGCAATTCAGGCCGAGACTAGCAATGGGCGAACCTCAGGATACGGAGAACGTGACAAGGGCTTATGAAATCAAGCAGCAGTAATCTCACACACTCAGGTCGACTACTGTTGCCGGCTGCACTGGCCTGCGCCTGCCTGCTACTTGCGGGATGCCCCAGTGCCAGCAATCCAACGACGCCTCAGCCGCCCAGCACACCCAGTAGCAGTCCACCCCCGCCCAGTAGCAGCTCTTCTTCGTCATCGAGCAGTGCTTCGTCATCGAGCAGCTCCTCCTCATCCAGCAGCTCATCCTCAAGCAGCAGCCAATCAGACAGTGCCTCCAGTGGCTCGCCCAGCGCCAGCCAAGGTAGCGCGGGAAGTCCTTCGTCTCCAGGCCAACAGACCCCCCAGGGGGACAGCGCCGGCGAGACTCCCGGTGAATTTCCACAAGGGGAATTTCCTGCAGACCCCGGTGGAGAAGCCGGTGATCAGGTTGCCGGAGACAATGGCGAAGGTGCCATGGGTGGCGCCGATGACAGCGACCAGAGCGGCAATGCTGAACCCAGTTTCGAGGAAGCCAGCGGCGACGCTGGTGGCGAACCCGGATTTGAGCCAGCAGGATCTGGTGGACTGCCTGATATGAGCGACGAGCCCAGCTTTGAAGAAGTGATGGCTGGCATGGAAGGCGCCATGGGAGATCAGCCTGGCACAAGCCCGGGCGACGGACCACAGGGGCAAGCGCAAGGGTCATCAAAGCAGGCCAGCAGTGGCCAGCCAGGCGGGGCATCGGGTCAGGGTCAGTATGGTTCCTATCCAGGTAGCTCAGGCAGTGGCAATGGCGGCAACGGCAGTGGCCCTCTCACCCCCGCAGAACAAGTTGCAATTCTCGATGCTCAATTGGAAAGGGGTACAGGCGAGTTCGACGCTATGATTCTTGAAGAGCAAACTGCGCAGCGTGAGGCGGCTCGAAATAGCACAGCGCAACAGCCCCCGGTCGACGCCAGCAGATCAGGCAGCGGTGGACAGGGCAATAGCGAGTATGGTGCAGGTGGCGTCGCCAGCAGCGGTGGTTATGGCGGTGGCATCGGTGGCGCAACAGGAGGCGGCGGCCAAATGCCCAAAAACACCGCTAAATACCCTCCCCCAGAAGATATTCCCTCAGGTGATGGTGACGATGTGGTCGCTCGCCAGCTGCGTGAAGCGGCTATGCGTGAACCCGATGCTGCGGTGCGCGAAAAGCTGTGGGATGAATACCGTAAGTACAAAGGCATCTCAAAGTGATCGCAAAACGACGCATACTGATACATACAGCACAGCTCCTTGGGCTGGTTCTGGTGTTGTCGGGCTGCGTCAACCAGACGCTGAAAAGCACCTCTGTTCCCGCTATCGATACTAGCAGCGAAGCGATCCCGGAAGGACAGCTACTGGACGTAGGCATTGCCATTTTTGACCCGGGCCTGGAAGAATACGACGAAGATGAGCGCGTTTATCCCGAGGTGCGCAAGGCAGAGTCGCGTTTTATGCCCAATCTACTTTCGCAAGCGATGCAGGAAAGCGGAGCCTGGGGAGCGGTGAGAGTTGTTCCCGACCCCGAAAGAATCTCAGACTTGTCGGTACGTGGCAAGATTCTGCACTCCGATGGCGAAACGCTGAAAATACAAGTTCATGCAGAGGATTCACGCGGCTATGAGTGGCTGGATAAAACTTACGAAACCAAAGCCAGCTCCTATGCCTACAGAAACACCACGCGCAGTTCCTACGACCCTTTCCAGGCGATGTACCACACCATAGCGAACGATTTGCTCAAAGCGCAAAGCAAGCTCAGGCCGGAAGATCGGGCAAATGTCCGATTAACCACAGACCTGCTATTTGCCCAGCGCTTTTCCCCGGAGACCTTTGCCGGATACCTGGCCAAGAACAATCGGGGCGTATACCTGGTGATGCGTCTCCCTGCAGAAAATGATCCGATGATGGAGCGCATAGACGTCATTCGGGAGCGCGACAATATGTACGTCGATACCATGCAGGAATATTACAACTCCTTCGGTATTGAAATGATCGGCCCGTACCAGGAGTGGCGCAAGCTAAGTTACGAAGAAGCCATGGCTCTGCAAGAGCTCAAGGCAGAGGCCCGTCGTCGACTGATTGTGGGAGCAGTGGCGGTAGCGGCAGGTATTGCCGGCATGTCCAGTGGCGACAGTAGCAGCCAAGCCGCGGCCAATGTTGCAGTCATTGGCGGTGGTTACCTGCTCAAGAGCGGCCTTGAAAAGCGTAATGAGGCCCAAATTCATGTTCAGGCACTGGAAGAATTGGGCATGTCACTGGAAGCAGAAATTACTCCTCAGGTGATCGACCTTGAAGATCGCTCGGTCACACTCAGCGGCAATGTCGAAGAACAGTACGCTCAGTGGAGAGCAGTATTGGCCGACATCTATGCCACCGAAATTGGCTCCCTGGAAGGTCTGGAGGAATCCCCCTCCGCTCCTGATACACTTTAGGCCTGACCCCAAAGCCGCAACGCACAAAAAGGTTCACACAGCCAATGTCTTCCCACAACGAGCAGTTGGAGCCAACGCCCTTTGAGCTCGCTCCGCAAACCGCACCCGAGCAAATTGCCACCAAATCCCCCCCGGGCTGGGTTCTCCCTGCTCTGGGTGGTTTAGCGCTGCTGGCACTGATCGTCGTTTTTTGGCTGCCAGCACAAGTCAATGAGCCTGCAAGCTCCAGTGCCGGACCGGAACCCGTTTCCGAGGCCGCCTCCGTAACAAAGGCGGCTCCAAAAGCCGAGGCCGAACCGGTAACCGACGTCTCGCCCTGGTCTGACGCGCAAGCAGCCAAACTGCGTAAAGAGGCACAAGCAGTGCTGCAAGAACTGCTGGATCTGCAATTCGCACTGGATGAACGTGGTGCGAGCGAGTGGTCCGCCGAGGCCTATGCCGAAGCATTGGTAACAGCGCAAACAGGCGACGAACTCTACCGTCAAAAACAGTATGTAGAGGCTAAGGATAAATACCAGCAGGGCCTCGTTCAGCTGCAGGCGATCAACGCCAGCATCCCCGCAGTGGTTGATGAACAACTCGCCCTGGTTCTTGATGGCATAGAGCAGTCGATGATCGAGCAGGCACAAACTGCACTGGCACTGGCAACCCTGATCGAGCCAGAAAACGCCTCTCTACCGCAACTGCAACAGCGGTTAAATGTGCTGCCGACCGTCATTGGACATATGGAACAAGCCCAACAAACAGAAAGCACAAACGACCTCGCTGCCGCTAGAGACCAACTCCAACTAGCCACTAAACTAGACCCTCTGCACCAGCGCGCTGCCAGTGAGCTAGAACGGGTTAGCGACGCGCTCAGCGACCAGCAGTTTAACGATGCCATGAGCGACGGCTATGTCGATCTGGATGAGGGCAGCTACAGCAGCGCCAAAAGCCATTTTAATCGTGCCGCTGGCCTGCGCCCGGGTTCAGCCGAAGCTGGCAGTGCGCTGCAGGAGGTCAGTGTCGCCCAACAGGCCAACCGCCTTACCAGCCTGAAACGACAAGGCGGCAAGCTTGAGCAATCGGAACAGTGGCAGCAAGCCGTGGATGCCTATCAGAGCGCGCTGGAGATGGATGCCAGTTTACTTTTCGCGGTGGAAGGTCTGGAGCGCAGTCAGTCACGCGCTCGCGTCGACAAGCAATTTCGCGCCGCGATGCTACAACCCGATCGGCTTTCTGATGTGGCGGTAGCCGAAGCCACGGAAAAGCTTTTGACTTATGCCGTTACCATCCCCGATCAGGGCCCGGTATTGAAGGAACAGATAGCCACCCTGCAAGTGTTGCTAAAGCAGGCCAACACCCTGGTTCCTTTGACCCTGCGCTCAGATGGCGAAACAGAGGTCATTATCTACAAGGTCGCAAGACTGGGCACCTTTGAGCAGCGTCAGTTGACGCTTCGCCCAGGTACTTATCAGGCCCGCGGCAGTCGATTAGGGTATCGTGACGTTTTACACAAGTTCACTATTGACTATCAGGGCAACTCCGCCCCGCTTGATATTACCTGCACGGAGCGCATTCTTTGAGTCCGGCTAATCAGGAAGACCCACTCAGTCCTATCCAACCCAGCGCCTTCCAACCGCTGGGCAACGAAGTAGAGGTAAAAAAGTCCGGTATTGCACCCCTGCGACTATTACTGGCAGCCACAGCCCTGATTTTTATCGTGGTGATGGGGTTTTTGCTCACCGCCAGTTCACTGCAAATCATCGTTGAGAGCGAGTCGCAGGCCGAGGTCACTATCAGCGGCCTTGCCCTCCCCTTTGGCGAGCGCTACCTGCTGCGTCCCGGTGATTACAGCGTGGCTGTTGAAGCTCCCGGTTATCACCCCTTTGAAACGGTCGTTACCGTTACCGGCGGCGACAGCCAGAGTGCCACCCTGGTTTTGCAACCCCTTCCCGGTGTGGTCACCGTTGAGACCCGGCCAACTGGAACCCGGGTGCTGGTCGACGGTCAGCATCTGGGCGACACCCCGCTCGCTGATCTCGCCCTTGAGCCCGGTGAAAGACAGGTCAGGCTAGAGGCTGATCGCTACCTGCCCCACGAGCAAGTTCTGGATGTCACCGGCAGACAAGTTCCACAGCAGCTATCGGTCGATCTGCAACCCGCATGGGCACAGCTAAGCCTGAGCAGCGAACCTGCCGGGGCGGATATTCTGGTGGACGGCGAAATTGTCGGCGTAACGCCAACGGTCCTGGAGGTGATCCAGGGTGATCGTCAATTAATGCTGCAGCTTCCCACGTTTGCAAGCTGGCAGCAGGACCTAGTGGTGACTGCAGGCCAACCCCAAGATTTGGGCACTATCAAGCTACAGCCCGCTGCTGGTCTGCTGCAGCTGGCCAGCACACCCAATGGCGCGAACGTCACCCTGGATGGCGAGTTTCAGGGGCAAACCCCACTGGAACTGGAGATTACCCCTGGCCGACCCCATCGACTGGCCGTGTTCAGACCGGGCTACCGACGCCATAGCGAGGCTGTGGAGCTGGCCGCAGCCGCCGTCGAAGCCCGCACTATCCGGCTGAGGGCCCAACTGGGCGAAGTCAAATTTAGAATTTCTCCGGCTCAGGCCGTATTGCGTGTTAACGGCAAACCGCAGGGTAAGGGCAGCCAGGTACTGTCGCTACCCGCAGTCGCGCAACGGGTAGAAATCAGCCTGGACGGCTATGCCCCGGTGAAACGCACAGTGACACCTCGCCCAGGGCTTCAGCAATTGGTGGAGGTCAGCCTGCAAACAGCTGCCGAGGCGAAAGCCGCGAGGAACAAGCCAGAAATTACCACCGCACTGGGACAAACCCTGCTGCTGTTTCATCCTGCAGACTCACCCACCGCTAATTTCAGCATGGGAGCGTCAAGGCGAGAGCCGGGTAGACGTGCCAATGAAGTATTACACCCGGTTGCATTGAGCCGCAGTTTCTATCTGCAAACCACAGAGGTGACCAATGCCCAGTTTCGTCTGTTTACCGGCGCGCATGATTCCGGGCAAATCGAGGGCAACAGCCTCAATCGTGACCACCAACCTGTCGTTCAGATTAGCTGGCAACAGGCCGCAGCTTTCAGCAACTGGCTGAGTAAGCGCGAAGGCCTACCGCCCTTTTATCGTGAAACCAACGGCATTATCACGGGCTACAATCCTTCCAGCACAGGCTATCGAATGCCTACAGAAACAGAATGGGCCTGGGCTGCGCGCAGCAATGGGGACAGCCTGTTGAAATTTCCCTGGGGAGAAAATTTCCCACCCAGCACCGCCGTTGAAAATTATGCCGACAGCAGTTCAGCCTACGTCACCGGACGGGTATTGAGCGCTTATAAGGATGGCCATGTCACCAGCGCGCCCGTCGCCTCTTTCCCTGCCAGCAATAAAAGACTCTATGACCTGGGCGGCAATGTCGCAGAGTGGGTGCACGATGTTTACAGCATTCCCTCGGCCAACGGTTCGCTGCAAACCGATCCACTGGGCGCCCAGTCTGGCGATAACTATGTCATTCGCGGCGCCAGCTGGTCTCACAGTCGGATCGCGGAATTACGCCTGTCATACCGAGATTATGGGCAAGCGGGGCGTGATGACGTAGGATTCAGAATTGCGCGGTATGCGGAGTAAGGTCATGAACAAGCTGTTAATACTACTGCTGGCACTCTGGGGCACACCTTTGTGGGCTCAAGCCGACGTCGAGGAACAAGACGCTGGCGACACAACCGAGGCTGAAATAGAAACGAAAACGGAGCAGGCAGCACCCCGCCCCGCGACCGATCCCTTTGATTACGAATCCTCCGAGCAAATATCTGAAGACCTGTCGGTCTCTTTTCCGGTGGACATATAGGACCCGCTCATGAAGCAAAGGATGTCATCAGAATTCATTTACCAGTTGTTTGCCCTGCTGATTGCGGTGATCGTGGTTCACGCGGTTTATGTGGGCGCAATCCGCCCCGCAGCGGATACCCAGATTCGCCAGGAAATGGAGCTGCAAGCAGCTGGAGATGACTATGTCCCGCAGCGAAGCTTTGTTGTGGTCATCCGCGATTTTGAGCAAGAAGCCTGTTTCATTTTGTTGATATGGGCGCTGGCTATCATGGGCTACAAGGGTAAGCGAACCATCGGCGAGCAAAGTCTGTTAGATCGTCGTTTGCTGGACATTCCCGAGGGCACCAGTGTGTTGCCCGAAGACGCCCGAGAGTACAGTCGGTCACTGGAGGCGCTACCGGAGCAGGAGCAAGACTATTTATTACCGCGAACCCTGCTGTCTGCCCTGCAACGCTTTGCGACCACTGGCAGTATTCAGGCGGTATCCGACACGATCAAGGAAAGCTGTGAAATTGAGGCTGACCGACTGGACTCCGAACTATCCATGGTGCGCTACATCGCCTGGGCGATTCCCTCCATCGGCTTTATCGGTACCGTGCGCGGTATCGGCGAAGCCCTGGGCCAGGCTTACAAGGCGGTGGAAGGAGACATCTCCGGTGTCACCGTCAGCCTCGGTGTTGCCTTTAACAGTACCTTCGTCGCGTTGGTACTCTCTATTGTCATCATGTTCTGCCTGCACCAGTTGCAGTTATCTCAGGAACGCCTGGTGCTGGATTGCCAGCGCTACTCAGACAAGCGCCTGCTGCGTCACCTGGTATCCGCATGACCGTTGCCCTGTTAGACACTAACGACTGTGTCCTGCAGCTGTGGGGTGCGGGACCGGTGCAGCAAAGTCCGGGCTACGCACTACTGGAGGGTAAAGACTATCAGTTTGGTAACGACGCCAGAGGCAGCGCTCGCTTGCGCCCACGGGACATTAACAGTCGCTACTGGTGGCAGCTGAGCGTTGAACCTCTGCAGCCTGCGCTAGGCCCGGCACGTCATACCGCCGATCTGGTGCATGCACATTTACTGCGGCTGCACCGTGAGGCCGGACAGCCCGAGGAACTCTTGCTGGCTTGCTCTGGCAGTATGCAACGGGAGCAGTTGAGTTTGTTGCTGGGTATCGTTCAGCAATGCCCGTTTGAGGTCGTGGGTCTGGTCAATCGCAGTGCCCTGCTCGGTAGCCTGCACGGTGGCCCGGGCCGCCTGTTCCACCTTGAACTGCAATTACATCAGGCACTGATCACTGAATTAGCGCAAAGCGGCAGCGAAATAATCGTGCAGCGCAGCGTGCCGTTGCCAGGTTGCGGTCTGTTGCAGTTGCAGGAGCGATTAGTGGAAGTGGTCGCCAGCGCATTTATTCGCCAGACACGCTTTGACCCCCGGCGTAAGGCACAAACTGAACAGCAACTTTATGACGCTTTGCCCAAGGCACTGCAAGCATTGGCTAATAGTCCCGAAACCAATATTGAAGTTAATGGTTACCAGGCGCGCATTGCTGGCACAGATATGGTTAGCGCCGGACAGCGGCTGTTCACCGCCGCCGCTGAAGCAATGGGCAGTCTTTCTCCGGCAGACCGGTTAGTTGCCGATCCATTGGTGGCACTGCTACCTGGAATACGAGACAAATTTCCCATCGCTCAAATCGCCGCTGGTGATGAACTATGGCGAGCGATGCAACAACTGACGGACCACCTGCTTAACCGCGATGGCCCACTGAGTTTCATCACCGCCCTGCCCTGTTTAGCGGCGGACGATAGTAGCCCCATTGAACCGGTAGTCCTTGAACCCATGCCAGTGGCTATCACTCACCCCACTCACGTACTGATCGGCGCAACCGCAAAACCACTCACGGGCACTGTAAATCTAGCGCCGGGCCTGACGCTTGAGCAGCAGGCGCAGGGTTGGCTGCTGACAGGGGTCGCAACAATCAATGGCACGGCAGCGAAAGCGGATGAGCCGCTGGCTGCAGGCGATGTCATCGGCTCTGCCGACGGAGTTGCGTTTAAGCTGATCGAAGTCGTGGACTAGGCATGGCACGCCAGAAGCGCAGCTTTACCACTTTCAACCTCAGCTTTCTGGACATCATGTCCTGCGGCTTCGGGGCAGTGGTGTTGGTGTTTCTGATTATCGATCATTCTATGGAAATTCAATCGCAAGACCTTAACCAGGACCTGATGTCTGAGGTGAACCTGCTGGAGGAAGAAGTCACCGAAGGCAAGGAAGGTCTGGTGGCGTTGCGCAATATTCTGTCTGACCTGGACATGGACATGGTAGAAGCCCAGGGGCGAGCCACCCGCATCACCGAACAGCTTGACGACTATGAAGCACTAATCGAATCCTTCAAAGACGATGGCTATACTGAGGATGAGGCAATTGAGAAGCTCAAAGCCGAGATCCGTTCGTTGGAGCAAGATGTCCAAAAGTTGAAAGAAGCTGCCGCTGAGGATGGGGGCAAAAGCGCTCGCACCTTTGTCGGTGAGGGGAACCGTCAATACCTGACCGGCCTTAATCTCGGTGGCCGCAATATCGCCATCCTGCTGGATATTTCTTCCAGTATGCTCGCCGATCGACTAGTTAATATTATTCGCTTACGCAACATGGGTGACGCAGTGCAGCGACGGGCAGACAAATGGAGTCGCGCCCTGAACACAGTTGACTGGCTCACTGCTCAACTGCCGGTCAACGCCGATTATCAGGTTATCACCTTCAACGCCGAGGCCAAGGCGCTACTGCCCACCACCGAAGGCAAGTGGCTTGAAGTCGCGGACCAGGCCCAGCTTGAAAAAGTATCCAGTGAGCTTCGCCAGATCGTGCCCAGTGGCGGCACCAGTCTGGAGAACGCTTTCATCGCCATGCAAAAGCTGTCGCCTTCCCCTGATAATATTTTCCTGATCACCGATGGCTTACCCACCCAGGGCACGTCCCCACCGCGCGGTACCAAAGTCAGTGGTAAGGATCGGCAAAAGCTGTATCGTCAGGCTATTCGCCAGCTACCCACAGGTGTACCGATTAATATTATTTTAGCCCCGATGGAGGGCGACCCCATGGCCGCCTCCGAGTTCTGGCAGCTAGCGCAGGTGAGTCAGGGCACGCTTCTCAGTCCCTCCAGGGATTGGCCCTGATGGCCCGCCGGCGCGCCGCAGAGGAGTTCTCGCTGTCGTTTCTCGACGTGATTTGCTGTGGCTTTGGCGCAGTGATTCTGTTGCTGATGATCACTAAAACGGTGCAGCCACAAATTATCGAGGCATCCACCGTTAACCTGGAGGGCAAACTGGCTGACTTGCAGGAGCAGATCTATGACATCAGGGGCGAATCTGTCGTACTCAACCGCGACCTGAACGCAAAGCATGAACAGTTGTCAGAGTATACGGAGCGCATTGCTATTTTACAGGGTCAGCTAGCCAGTGCGCGTTCGCAATATGACAGTATTCAGGTAGAGACCAACAGCAACGATGTCATTACCGAGCAACTGGCGATAGCCCGCCAGCAACTGTCGGACGAGATGAAGCGATTACTGGGAAGCCAGTACCTTTCAAAAAACAACCTGATTGGTGGCATTCCGGTAGACAGCGAATACATCATTTTCATCATCGATACCTCAGGCTCCATGTTCTCTTATGCCTGGGAAAGAATGATTGAGGAAATACAGGCGACCCTGGCGATATATCCAGAGGTAAAAGGAATACAGGTAATGAATGACATGGGCCAGTACATGTTCAGTCGCTACCGGGGTCAGTGGATTCCTGACACCCCGGGTCGTCGCAAAGTGATCATGCAGAACTTGCGCAACTGGAATGTGTTCAGTAATTCCAGCCCAGTTGAAGGTATTACTGCTGCCATTCGAACCTTTTACGACCCCGGCAAGAAAATCAGTTTGTATGTATTTGGCGATGAATTTACCGGCGATTCTATCGCCACAGTCGTGGAAACGGTGGATCGAATCAATCAGACGGACGCCGAGGGCAACCGCCTGGTAAGAATCCACGGCGTGGGTTTTCCCGTACAATTTATCCGTGCATCACATTTGCAGACCACAGGCATTCGCTTCGCTACACTGATGCGTGAACTGGCATACCGCAATGGAGGGACTTTTGTTGCGCTCAATGACTTCCGGCCCTGATATCCGTGCCCTTGGCGTGGCATTGCTGCTGGCTTTATTGGCGGGCTGTGGGCCGAATACGGTAAAAGTGGAGGGTAACTTCCCCGCTCCACTCATGGAACCGATACCCCTGACGCTAGGCGTCTGGTACCCAGAAGATTTTGCCAATCACGAGTTTTCGGACGAAGCCAAAACACGCTCGGAGCCCAGCTGGCTCGTCAGTACCGGTGATGCTCAGGTGGCGATGTGGGATACATTATTAGCAGGCATGTTCACTGACATGGTGCACATGAGAGGCGAGCCTGCGTCCGGTCAAATGAATCAACTGGTCAACGCAGTTTTAATTCCTCACGTGGACGAACTGCAATACGCCATACCCCAGCACACCAATATCAAAGTGTATGAAATCTGGATGCGCTATCGTTTCGAATTGGTGACCACGTCGGGCGAACCCATCGCTGAGTGGACCATGGCCGCTTACGGCAAAACACCTACCGCCTTCCTGCGTAGCGATCAGGCGGCAGTAAACTTGGCGGCGGTGATGGCGTTGCGGGACGCAGGCGCAAACTTTGCCACCAGCTTTACCCGTGTACCCGACGTAGCGGCCTGGATGGATGGAGGACAGCAAGCTATAGATAACCCTCCTGCAGAAGTCGATCAAGCACTCGACGCACCACCTGAGACTGAAAAGGCGGAGGTCGACTCATGAAAATGATACTGGCTCTTGGCCTCGTTCTCATTACCACAGGTTGTGTCACCTCTACCGTCGACGAAATGGTTTTCAACGAGCCCCTCGCCGGGATTGGCGATTCCACCGTGGTTATTCTAGGTCGGCGTCACGCCAGCGACTATGAAACTGAACCTGACTTTATTAAATGCGTTGGTGATCACATATCCCGCAGAGACAACAGCATCACCGTGATAAACGAGATCGACTTTATTAACTCACTGTACCCTTGGTTCGAACCGCGCACCGCCCCACTGCACCCCGAAGATATTACCCGTCTGCTTGAGCAGGACCCTGTTGCCCAACGCATGCTGGAACTGAAAACCGAGTACATGATCTGGGTAGACGGCGTTACCGTTCAATCGGATTCTGCTGGTTCAATGACCTGCGGCATCGGCCCTGGCGGAGCCGGTTGCTTCGGTTTTGGCACCTGGAGTAACGACTCCAATTACGAGGCCGTTATCTGGGACTTCACCGACCAGGCCGAAGTAGGCCGGGTAAACACGACCGCCACAGGGCAGTCCTATATGCCCGCAGTAGTCGTCCCCATACCGATTATTGCGCCAGTGCAGGGCACTGCCTGCGACGGAATTGGCGATCAATTACTGGAATTTCTCTCCAGCGAGTATTGAAAATGCGCCTGCCCGTATTCTTGTTACTCCTTACTATGGTCTTTGCGGCCAGCAACAGCATGGGAGCCAGCAAAGGCGAGGAAGAACACCAAAAGATTATCGATTCAGGGCAGATTTACGACGACCCTGAGCTACAAGCCTACATCAACCGCATCGGCCAGTCGCTGGTGGCAAACTCAGACAAACCAAAAGGCAAGTTTACCTTTACGGTACTCGACTCAGGCGTCATCAACGCCTTTGCCGCTCCCAATGGTTTTATCTATGTGAGCCGCGGTTTATTGCCTTTCATGGATTCAGAAGAGGAACTGGCGGGCGTCATAGGCCACGAGATTGGACACGTCACCGGCAATCACCACGGCCGACGTGGACGAGCAGACATTACCAGTAAAATCGTAGCGACCACTGCTTACATTCTCACCGGCAGCGGTGACCTGGCAGAAGCCTCCACCATGTACGGCGCCGAATTAATCAGTGGCTTTGGCAGAGACATGGAATTAGAAGCCGACGGACTGGGCGCAGAATACATGTACAAAACCGGCTATGACCCACAGGCGCTGCTGGAAGTCATTGGCGTGCTTAAGGACCAGGAACAGTTCCAGCGCGTTAAAGCCAGAGCCACAGGCAAGCCGGCTGGCACCTATCACGGCCTTTATGCCAGCCACCCACGTAACGACAAACGCCTGCAAACTGTCATCCGCAAGGCGGGTGAACTGGATCTGGATGAATACGTGGAAAGCCCTGAACAAGCCGGTGAATTTCGGCGCCACATTGAGGGCCTTGTCTGGGGAGAGAGCGTACAAGGTCAGCGTGAAGAAAACCGCTACTACCACAGCAAACTGGCTTTTACTTTTGAACATCCCGAGGGCTGGTCAGTGAAGTCCAGCAGCAAGGCAGTGGTCGCAAGCTCAGCAGATGGCAGAACCTCCCTGACTATTACGCTGCGTAGAAAAGACAGCAGCAAGACCCCGGAATCGGTCCTCAAAAGCAGCGCCAGCGGCGACTTTAGCGAGGCTGCAGCACTGGAGCAAGCAGGACTGCAAGGTTATTGCGCCATCGCCAGTAGCAACGGCGTTGCAAAGCGATTAGCGGTTATCGACTACAACTACACTTACTTACTGCAGGGCGAGTCTGCAGATTTCGCCGCAAACGATCCCGTGTTACTGGAAATCATTAAAAGCTTCCGGCCCACTCACCCTAAGGAAAAACAGGCGGGCACCCCGCGTTACATACACTATATTCAGGTGCCCAGAGGGGCAACGTTTGCCAGCATTGCCTCCAGCATTCGTATTCCCTATGCCGAAGATCAACTGCGTTTGCTCAACGGAATGTACCCCCGAGGCGAACCCAGGACAGGGGACTGGATTAAAGTTATTCGATAAAATCTCAGGTACGCTGCTGTACCAACAGCCACGGAGGGGCGACCACTGCCCACAACTCCTGATTCACTTCGTACCAGACCAGTGCCTGATCATCGTGCACTGAAGCGATCTGGCCGTCTGCAATCCACTGCTGAAACTGGTCTGTGTTATCCAGCCCCAGTTGCACCGCCACTTCCACCAGGTTCAGGTCAGAGCCCACAGATATTGCATTACCATGAGCGTAGTAAGTTTGCAGGTCGTGCCAATTAATTCTTGCGGTCTGGCTGTGGTATTCCTTGCGCAGCAGCGCTTCGCGATCCTCGGGCATATCATCCATAGCGGGAATCCGAAACAAAGGGATTGCTGCGACGCTCCTCGCCAAAGGTGGATGTAGGCCCATGTCCTGGAATAAACGTGATGTTATCCCCCAAGGGGAAAAGTTTGCCACGAATACTGGCAACCAGGTCTTCGTGATTGCCCATTGGAAAGTCGGTCCGACCAATTGAGCCCTGGAATAACACATCGCCCACCCAGGCGACATTTTGCGCCTGGTGGAGAAATACCACGTGACCCGGTGTATGCCCGGGGCAATGCAGCACCTGCAATGTTTGTTCGCCGACCGTTACAGTATCGCCGTCGGCAAGCCAGCGATCAGGTTCAAAAGCATCGGCGTGGGGAAACCCCGACATCTTGCACCACTCAGGCAATTTTTCCAGCCAGAAATTATCGGCTTTTTCCGGACCTTCTATGGTGATCTGCAATTGTTGGCGCAATACATCCGCCGCGGCGCAGTGATCCATATGAGCGTGGGTAAGGATAATTTTTTCGACAGTGGCATCCATTTTCGCCACCGCTTCCAAAATACGTTCGACATCGCCTCCGGGGTCGACGATAGCGGCTTTACCGCTGGCCTGACACTTTATAATGGAGCAATTTTGCTGATACGGAGTCACCGGAACAATGGTGCACTGAATGGACATTTCTTAATTCTACTTTGGGCTGTCGGGCGGTAAAGGATACCACAGCCCGCAGCGGGGCTGTGGCCTTGATTGTCAGGTGGAAGGAACCACGCCAGGGTTCTCATCGCTATGCTGGTCTGCCTTCGGATCATCAAACACGTACTGGTCGAATTGCTTTTCACTCTTGGCAACGATTAGCGAGACTGTAGCGTCTCCGGTGACATTAACCGCTGTACGAACCATATCCAGGAGACGGTCAACACCAATAATGAGTGCGATGCCCTCGACCGGCAGGCCCGCTTGCTCCAGCACCAGCGCCAGCGTAATAAGCCCTACGCCCGGAACTGCCGCGGTACCAATGGAGGCCAGAGTAGCGGTCAATATCACGGTAAGAAAATCTCCCGTGGAGAGGTCCACTCCGTAGACCTGGGCGATAAATACGGTTGCCACGCCCTGCATGATGGCGGTGCCGTCCATGTTAATGGTTGCACCCAGCGGCACCGTAAAGCCTGCTACCGAATTGTGAACGCCCATCCGCTTTTCCACAGTGCGCAAAGTAATGGGCAAAGTGGCACCGGAGGAGGCAGTACTAAATGCAAAGGCCCAGATAGGGCGCATTTTTTTCAGCAATATAGCGGGAGAAAGGCCAGCCAGAGTCCGCAGCATAAAGCTGTAGACACCCAGGGCATGCAACAGCAGTACACCCAGGACGGTAAAGAAATAAGCCGCCAGATCGAAAATTGCGCCTATCCCCATACTGGAGAACAACTTGGAAAGCAGCGCGAATACACCATAAGGCGCCAACTTCATCAGTACTTCCACCATTTTCATGATGACCGAGTCTACATCGCGGAAAAAACTGGCCAAGCGCCGGCCGGGTTCTCCGGCGTGTGAGATCGCGTAGCCAAATAACAGAGCGAAGACAATAATTTGAAGCATTTTGCCGTCGGCCATCGCCTTAATTGGGTTCGAGGGAAATATATCTACCAGAACATCGGTCAATGGCGGCGCGGCTTTGGCCTGAAAGTCGGCGGCACCCTCAATGGCAACACCGGCCCCGGGACTGATCAGCACGGCAAAGAAAAGTGCCAAGCTAATTGCGATGGCCGTAGTGGCCATGTAAAAACCCAGCGTCTTGACTGCAATAGGCCCCATACGGGCACTGTCGCCAAGAGATGAAGCGCCGCAGATCAGAGAGACCATCACTAGCGGAACGACCAGCAGCTTCAGAGACGCGACAAATATGCGGCCCACCACGTCGAACAAACCGTTGACAAAGTAAACATCAACCAGTGATTTAAGCCCTTCGGAGACGCCAGTTGAGTGCACTAATAAGTTGATAATTGAGCCAACGGCGATACCCGCCACCATGGCTATCAAAATGCGATTGGTGAGGCTCACTCAGGGCACTCCCCATTCAGATAGCCACTCACCGAGTCGTGAGCGCAAGCATTGCAACCGGAGGAGTACTGCTTTTTACCACCTGATGTGAGGTCTGCACACACCGGCGCGTACTCCATGGTGCACACTTGCGGCCGAGGCTCTGCGCATTGAGTGACCAGGGTAGCAGTGGGCTGCGTTTGGCAGCCGACAATAAACAACACAGCGAGCGCACCAAGGGCAATTCGCATCAAAAAACTCCGGTTTAGTTGGAAGGCGTGCAAAGCCTATCATTGTTGGCAGTGTAGTGCAGCAGGGCGCGCTTGCCAGATTAAAAATTCATCAACAACAGAGTCCTCTCACCCCTTTGGCAGCTGTTTGGGGAACAGAGTTTGAACCAGCGTAGCGCATCCTGCTGAAGTCTGTGACCAGGTCTCCAGATCCAGCGTCATGCGCGCATAGCCGGCCGTGGGGAGGTTGTCTAATTGCCAGTGTCCAACTAACTCATTGAGCAATTCTGTGAGAGCCGGGTTGTGCCCTATCAGGAACACACTGCTCTGCTCGTCTGGCTGCATTGATATCCATTCGAGCAGATCTTGCACATCGAATGTATACAGTCTCTCATCGGTACGATGGTCAAAGTCGGTCAATGCAGACCATCCAGCGCAAAGGCCGAACAGGGTTAGCTGCGCACGTCTGGCAGGGCTTGCCACAATGCTTTGTGGCGCCAACTGGTGGGCTAGTGCTGCCCCCATGCGAGGCGCATCTCGCCGACCTCGCTTGTTCAGTTCGCGCTCTCTGTCAGACAGCTCAGGCTGATTCCAGGCTGACTTTGCATGCCTCATCAGATGCAACGTTTTCATGAATTAAGCTCTCATTCTTGCGTTTGTTCTACAACATGGCTAGAGTCATCTACGTTGTAAGTGGTAACTGTAACTGGTCAATTTACTTTCCCAAGTGGTTAGTGGTATGGGCAAGTGACCTCCATCAATGCCCAAAGGCCGATGTGGAGTAACTGTGCTGAGACGTAAAACAGTAGCACCATTTTGCCGACAGATCGCCTTGTGCGCCCTGCCGAGGGACTCCTTTGTGCCCCACATTCATCCAAACACCCCCCGTTGCCTCGCCCGTGTATCCCCAAGCCTGGGATATGCCGCCGCATCCGGGAGGCCTATCGTTTGAGTTCAGCCGACACCAGCCTCCTTCCGTTTGTGATTTACTTCGTTGCCGTCCTGTTACTGGTGGCGACTATGCTTGGCTTGTCTTACCTGCTGGGGCAGCGAAGGGCCAACAACGCGACTAACCTTCCCTTCGAATCAGGGGTGCTCTCGGTCGGCTCCTCACAAATCCAGATGTCTGTTGAGTTCTACCTGGTCGCAATTTTCTTCGTAATCTTCGATCTGGAAACGGTATTCATCTTTGCCTGGGCGATTGCATTTTTTGAGCTGGGGTGGCAAGGCTTCATCGCGATTGCTGCATTCATCTTCGTTCTTGGAGTCGCCCTGATCTACGAACTAAGTACCGGCGCCCTGGACTGGGGAATCAAAAGCGGTCAGGGCCTACACCCCGAGGAGTTGCACTAGTGGAATGGAACCTTAGCAAGCCTGAGGATGTGATCGCCAGTTCACCCGGCGGGAGCGATATCAGCATAGAAGAGCAAATTAAACGCAATGTGTTCTTTGCCAGACTGGAAGACCTGATTGCCTGGGGAAGGGCTCACTCCCTCTGGCCCTTCAATTTCGGACTCTCCTGCTGCTATGTAGAAATGGCGACCTCCTTTACCAGTCGCCACGACATTGCCCGCTTTGGCTCGGAAGTAATTCGCGCCACACCTCGACAAGCCGATCTCATGGTTATCTCAGGAACTGTTTTTCGCAAAATGGCTCCGGTCGTTCAGCACCTCTACGACCAGCTACTGGAGCCACGCTGGATTATTTCCATGGGCTCCTGCGCAAACTCAGGTGGCATGTACGACATCTACAGTGTGGTTCAAGGTGTAGACAAGTTTATTCCTGTGGATGTTTACGTCCCCGGTTGCCCTCCCCGACCTGAGGCCCTGATGCAGGGATTGATGATGTTGCAGGACGCAATTGAGCAAGAGCGCAGGCCCCTGAGTTGGGTCGCGGGAGACCAACAAATTATAAAACCGGAAATGCCTGCACGCAGAGACATGCTGCAGAAAGAAAGAAATCTGGCCACAGAATTAAAGACGCCTGACCAGGTTTAACTGCAGTTACCTCCGCAAGCGCGGGGATGACGCTGACCAATAAAAATATAAGGGGCTAAAGCGCCAGTGCCACAAGCGCAGCAAACATCTGACAGCAACGCCACCGTGAACGGCCTGTTCAGCCGCTTTGGTGCGCCGTCATTTACGGCCCAGCCAACCCAGGACAACACCCCAACTTTATGGGTAGAACGGCACAAACTACTAGAGGTACTGGCACACCTGCGAGCCGAATTCCCCATGTTGCTCGATTTGTTCGGCATTGATGAGCGCCTGCGCGAGCATCGCCCCGAGGCCGCCCTGGACTTCACTATTGTTTACCACCTGCTGAGCCTGGAAGCGCGGGAAGAAATACGGATAAAAGTGGGCGTTAGTTCAGATGATGCATCGGTCCCGTCTGCGCACCTGATCTGGCCCAACGCCAACTGGTACGAGCGAGAAGCCTGGGACATGTACGGCGTAGAATTCTCCGGCCACCCCAACCTGCGCCGCATTCTATTACCGCCCACATGGGAGGGCCATGCGCTACGCAAGGACCATCCAGCCCGCGCGACCGAGATGGAACCGTTTAGCCTGGACGAAGAAAAACAAGCTGCGGAACAAGAAGCACTGCTGTTCAAGCCCGAGGAATGGGGCATGGCGCGGGCAACCGAAGACACCGAGTTTATGTTTCTCAATCTGGGGCCCAACCACCCCTCCGTGCATGGCGTGTTCCGTATCGCGCTGCAACTGGATGGCGAGGTGATTGTCGATGCGGTACCTGATATTGGTTATCACCATCGCGGCGCGGAGAAAATGGCAGAGCGCCAAACCTGGCACTCGTTCATTCCCTATACCGATCGCATTGATTACCTGGGCGGGGTGATGAACAACCTTGCCTACGTAATGGCAATAGAACAACTTGCGGGCATTGAAGTACCGCCGCGAGCCAAAATCATTCGCATCATGATGGCAGAGTTGTTTCGTATTTCCAGCCACCTCGTGTTCTACGGCACTTTTGCCCAGGACGTTGGCCAGATGTCTCCCGTGTTTTATATGTTCGCTGACCGGGAGCGGCTGTTTGGGATTATCGAGGCAATTACCGGCGGGCGAATGCACCCTGCCTGGTTCCGCATTGGTGGCGTAGCCCAGGACCTGCCGCAGGGCTGGGACAAAATGGTCAGGGAATTTATCGACAGCATGCCGGCGCGCATGGATCACTATCAAACTATGGCCATGGATAACAGCATTCTCAAACAGCGCACGGTGGGTATCGGTGAATACGATACAGCCGAAGCACTTTCATGGGGCATAACCGGGGCTTCGTTGCGCGCCACCGGCATGGATTTCGACCTGCGCCGCGACAGACCTTATGGCGGCTACGATGAGTTCGAGTTTGAGGTACCCATCGGCAATCGCGGCGACAGTTATGACCGGGCTGCAGTTCGAGTAGAAGAAATTCGCCAGAGCCTGCGCATTATTCGCCAGTGCCTGGACAACATGCCCGAGGGCCCTTACAAAAGCGAACACAAACTGACCACACCTCCACCCAAAGAACGAACCATGCAGGATATTGAAACCCTTATTCATCACTTCCTGTCGGTCAGCTGGGGACCGGTGATGCCGGTAGGCGAAGCGTCTTTCCCGATTGAGGCTACCAAAGGCATTAACAACTACCACCTGGTCAGTGACGGTGGAACGACCTCTTATCGCACCCGAATTCGCACGCCATCTTTCCCGGCTCTGCAACAAATCCCTGATTTTTGCAAAGGGCTGTTAATCCCTGACCTGATCGCAATCATTGCCAGCATAGACTTTGTAATGGCAGACGTGGACCGATGACGAGATGAGTGAAGCAAACTCCATGAACCTGATATCTGCCCTGAGCCAGGAAGAGCTACAGGCCATTGATGCAGAGATCGCGCATGTGCCTTATCGGGATGCAGTGGCCATAGACGCACTAAAAATTGTACAGGCGCATCGTGGCTGGGTATCGGATGAGAGCCTGAGCGCAATCGCAGCACACCTGCACATGTCGGCCGATGAGCTGGATGGAATTGCCACGTTTTACAACCTCATTTACCGCCGCCCGGTGGGCGACAAGGTCATTCTGCTTTGCAACAGTATCAGCTGCTGGATAAAAGGTTGCGATAACTTACAGCAGCGTATTACCGAGGAACTGGGTGTCGAGTTAGGAGAGACCACCAGTGACAATCGCTATACCCTGCTGCCTGTGACCTGCCTGGGTGCTTGCGACAAAGCGCCCGTAATGATGGTTGGCGATGAGCTGCATGAAGACCTCTGTGAAGAAAGCATCATAAGAATTTTGGGAGGGAGCACCACGCCATGAGCCTGACTACACCTCTCACCCGCAATGTGCGCGATGACCGCCGTCCTACTGACATGGCTGCCTACGAAGCCAACGGCGGCTACCAGGGTCTGCGGGCGGCACTTGCTCAGTCGCCAGAAGATTGCCTGCAAGTTCTTAAAGACTCTAATCTCCGTGGCCGCGGTGGTGCAGGCTTTCCGACGGGAATGAAGTGGAGCTTCGTTCCTATGGGCGACAAGTGCAGCCCGGGGCATAAATACCTGATCTGCAACGCCGATGAAATGGAACCGGGCACCTTTAAAGATCGACTATTATTGGAATGCGACCCCCATCAGCTTATCGAAGGCATGATCGTTTCCGCTTATACATTGCAGGCCGATGTCGCCTATATTTTTATTCGCGCTGAGTATCATCAAGCCACGCGCCTGCTGCAGGAAGCAATTGCCGCCTGTCATGAGAAAGGTTATCTGGGACAAGATATCCTCGGGACGGGCTATCAACTTGAGATGCACGTCCACTCGAGCGCAGGGCGCTACATCTGCGGCGAGGAAACCGCATTGATCAGCTCATTGGAAGGTAAGCGAGCCAACCCCCGAGCGAAGCCTCCTTTCCCCCAGGTGAGCGGTCTGTGGGGGCGACCAACTATCGTCAACAACGTGGAAACATTGTGTAACGTCCATCACATCATTGAACGCGGTGCCGAGTGGTTCAAGTCGCTAGGGCTGACCGAAGATGCCGGCACCAAATTGTATGGCGTTAGCGGCCGGGTCAAGAACCCAGGGTGCTGGGAGCTGCCAATGGGTACACCGGTACGCCAGATCATCGAGGAGTACGCCGGCGGCATGGAAGACGGCTACAACCTCAAGGGTTTTCTTCCCGGAGGTGGCTCTACCGATTTCTTGACTGAGGAGCATCTGGACCTGGCGATGGACTATGACACCATTGGCAAGGCCGGTTCACGCATGGGCACTGGCACCATGATTATTCTGGACGACAAAACCTGTCCAGTCGGTTTTGTCAAAAACCTGGTGGCGTTTTTTGCACGTGAGTCCTGTGGCTTCTGCACCCCCTGCCGGGATGGACTGCCCTGGTCGGCCCAGGTATTAGACGATATCCAGAATGGCCGTGGCCAGGAAGAAGACATGGACACCCTGGCGCGTCAGGTGAAGTTTATTGGCGCTATCGGCAACACCCATTGCGCGCTCGCGCCCGGGGCGATGGAACCTCTGCAAAGCGCAATGAAATACTTTCCGGAAGCCTTTGAAAATCACCTGAGCGGCAACTGTCCCCACTGTAACGGGGGAACTCACTAATGCCCACAATTCGCATAGACGGCGTGGAATATGAGATGGAGGCAGGCAAGAACCTGCTGGAAAGCTGCCTGTCTTTGGGGTTGGACTTGCCCTATTTCTGCTGGCACCCGGCCATGGGTTCCGTCGGTGCCTGTCGTCAGTGTGCCGTTGTGCAATACCTGACAGACGAGGACGAACAATCCGGCCGTGGGCGCATCGTAATGGGCTGCATGACTCCGGTGACAGACGGGGCCATATTCTCACTCGATGGCGATCGGGCAAAGGGCTTTCGCGAGTCGGTAGTTGAGTCGTTGATGTTAAATCACCCCCACGATTGTCCGGTGTGTGCTGAGGGTGGCGAGTGCCACTTGCAGGACATGACTGTCATGGTCGGTCATCGAGATCGTGTCTACAGAGGGCAGAAAAACACACATCGCAATCAGTATCTCGGACCACTGATCAATCACGAGATGAACCGCTGCATCACTTGCTATCGATGCACCCGTTACTACAAGGACTATGCGGGTGGCACTGATCTTGCCGCACTCGCTTCCCATGACCACGTCTACTTCGGGCGCCACCAGGAAGGCGTACTGGAAAGTGAATTCGCCGGCAACCTGGTGGAAGTTTGTCCTACAGGCGTGTTCACCGACAAGACGCTGGTCAATGACTACACGCGCAAGTGGGACCTACAGTCCGCTCCCTCGGTATGCACCGGCTGTGCCGTGGGCTGTAATACAGTACCCGGTGAACGTTATGGCCGACTCAAACGCGTTCACAACCGCTTTAACGCCGAGGTCAATGGCTATTTTCTTTGCGATCGCGGTCGTTTCGGCGCTAACTTTGTTAACAACGATGAACGCTTAGAAAGCCCCGGCTTACGTAACCAAACCGGATCCTACGACCCTGTGGATCATCATCACGCCCTGCAAGTCATGGCGGAAGCCTGCAGCGGTGCCCGAGTCGCCGGCATCGGTTCGCCCCGAGCATCTGTGGAAGCCAACTACCTGCTTCGCAACCTGGTCGGAGAGGATAACTTCAGTCCCGGCTTCAATGATAGAGAGCACAAACTGGTCAACCTGGCACTGGAGCTGCAGCAGGCCAGTTCAGCAGTCACTCCAGACATTCGCAGTATCGAATCTGCCGATGTAATTCTGATTCTCGGCGAAGACCTTACCAATACCGCGCCGCGACTCGCATTGGCCTTACGTCAGAGCGTGCGCAACAAGGCGTTTGAGATGGCCGCCGATCTGCGCCTGGAGTCCTGGCAGGATGCCGCTGTTCGCAATCTGGCCCAGGATCAACTCAGCCCACTGTTTATTGCAGCCACTGGCAGCACCCGACTGGCAGATGTAGCCGAGGAAAACATAACGCTGGCACCTCAAAATATTGCGCGCCTGGGAGCAGCAGTAGCCGCATCAATTTCAGGCCATGCAGGAGAAGATCTCGAGCCGGAAATTGCTGGGCACGTTGAAGCAATCAGCACTGCGTTACGAGCGGCCAAACGACCGCTTATTATTTCAGGCACCAGCTGTGGCAACGCCGAGGTGATGCAAACAGCCGCCGACGTTGCAGAAGCACTTTGTCAGTCAGGCCAGCAGACCATGCTTACACTGACGGTGCCAGAGGCTAACAGCCTAGGTCAGGCGATGCTGGCGGGGCCCGATAGTCCCTCCCTCGGCAAGTTGGCTGCTGATGGCAACTTCGATGTCCTTGTTATTCTGGAAAACGACCTCTATCACCGTGCGCCGGAGCCAGAAGTCGAGCGTCTGCTCGCGACCGCCGACACTGTTATCGTTTTGGACGGACTGGACAACCGCACCACCTCGGCAGCCAGTCTGGTTCTCCCCGCGGCCAGCTTTGCCGAAACAGAAGGTACGCTGGTTAGTTTGGAAGGCCGTGCACAGCGACACTACCCTGTGTTTGCGCCGAAGGGCGAGCGCAGGCCAGCCTGGGTCTGGTTGCTGGCCTGTAGCAAAGAGCTGGGACTTTCAACAGCCGCCGACCTGCATCATTTCGATGACATCACCCGAGACTGTGCCGCCAACATTGCCGACCTGGCGGGCATCACAGGGGCGGCACCTGACCATCATTTTCGTAATGCGGGCGTAAAAATTCCACGCCAGCCTCATCGTTACTCCGGGCGCACGGCAATGCGCGCCGATATCTCGGTACATGAACCGAAGCAGCCGGTCGATGAAGAATCACCCCTGGCATTCACCATGGAAGGGTTAAATCGTTCGCAGCCTGGCTCATTGTTACCTTTTGTCTGGGCACCGGGCTGGAATTCAAATCAGTCGCTACACCGTTTCCAGTCAGAAGTTGGCGGACCCTTACGAGGCGGCACAGCGGGCATGCGTTTACTGGGTCCGGGCCAAGCCAAAGAGTCAGGCCCGCGCGAGAACCCGCCAGCATTTTCACCCACTCAGGGCCAGTGGCAACTGGTACCCCGCTATCGCATCTTTGGTTCAGAAGAACTGAGCGCACTCAGCCTCGGAGTCGCAGAGCTTTGCGAAGACGGCTACATTGAAATACGTGCTGATGATGCCCTTGGCCTGGAGGTAGGCGAAGGCGATGGACTGAACCTGAACGACGGACTGGCCACCCTAGAAGTCAAAATCAACAATAGCATTGCAGCCGGTTGTATCGGCTACGCCGCTGGCCACAGTGGCACCGCCAACCTGACCCCAGGGGAAAATATCAGTCTACAAAAAGCCCAGGGCTGGAAGCGTCGTCGACCACAGCTGATCGGAAGTGACCGAAGCACAGAAATCGGGAGTGGCAATGACTGAACTAGGCACCATCAGCTTTGGACTACTGATTATCTTCGCCGCGGTCGGCGGAGCAGCCGTACTCACCTGGTTCGAGCGGCGCCTGCTGGGTGTCTGGCAGGATCGCTACGGCCCAAATCGACTCGGCCCCTTCGGTGTTCTCCAGGTCGCTGCCGATATGCTCAAGCTATTAACCAAACACGACTGGGTACCGCCCTTTGCCGACCGACTGGTGTTTGTATTCGCTCCCACGGCAATTGTGGTTGCCATGTTACTAGGCTTTGCGGTGGTTCCGTTTGGACCTGATTTATACGTCCTTGATATCAACATCGGCCTGCTGTTCTTTCTGGGAATGACTTCACTGGCGGTATATAGCGTACTGCTCGGGGGCCTCGCCTCCAACAATAAGTATGCGCTGTTGGGCGGCCTGCGCTCGGCGGCCCAGATGGTTAGCTACGAAGTTTTCATGGGTTTGTCGTTGATGGGCGTTGTCATGTTGACCGGCAGTTTTTCAATGCGTGACATTGTCGAGGCCCAGCGAGATGTCTGGTACTGCGTGCCGCAAGTATTGGGACTTTTCACTTTCATGATTGCGGGTATAGCAGAGAGTCATCGTCTACCTTTCGACCTGCCCGAGGCGGAGCACGAACTCACTGCCGGCTTCCATACCGAATACGGTGGCATGAAGTTCGCCATGTTCATGTTGGGGGAGTACCTGGGGCTGATCCTGATCTGCTGCATGATTACCACTCTGTTTTTCGGTGGCTGGCTTGGTCCGGTACTGCCACCAGTGGTCTGGTTCTGCCTCAAGGTTTTCGCCCTGATCTGCTTTTTTGTATTGTTGCGGGCTGCCATTCCTCGCCCACGCTACGACCAGTTGATGTCCCTGGGCTGGAAGATCATGTTGCCGCTCACTCTGTTCAACCTGTTGCTGACCGGCGCGATCGCGCTCTGGATGGAGGGCTGATGTTATGTTCAAGGCACTAATGAGCCAGGTGCGCACCATTTGGACAATATTGCAGCACAGCTTTACCCGGGCAGAAACAGTGCAATACCCGGAACAAAAACCTTATCTGGCTCCTCGCTATCGAGGCCGCATTGTATTAACGAAAGACCCTGATGGAGAAGAACGCTGCGTCGCCTGCAACCTCTGCGCGGTGGCTTGCCCTGTAGACTGCATTGCCTTGCAACAGGGCGTGAAGGAGGATGGTCGCTGGTATCCGGAATTCTTCCGCATCAATTTTTCCCGCTGCATCATGTGCGGTATGTGCGAAGAGGCCTGCCCGACCAACGCGATACAGCTAACACCCGATTTCGAAATGTGTGAATACAATCGCAGCAGCATGGTTTATGAAAAAGAACACCTGCAAATAGAGGGCACGGGGAAATATCACGACTATAACTTCTACCGCGTCGCAGGTCTGGCTATTACCGGTAAAGATAAAGGCCAGGCAGAAAATGAAGCTACACCCATCGACGTGAAGAGCTTGCTGCCATGAATAAGAGCACTGAGCCATGCTAGCCACACTATTTTACATAGCCGCTTTAATAGCGCTGACATCTACCATGGCAGCGCTGACCCGGGCCAACGCAGCTCATGCCCTGATCTACCTGATCGTTTCCTTACTAGCAGTAGCGGTGATGTTCTTCCTCATGGGGGCTCCCTTCGCAGCCGCACTGGAGGTTGTGATTTACGCAGGCGCGATAATGGTTTTATTTGTGTTCGTCATCATGATGCTCAACCTGGGTGATACCGGTGAAGATCGAGAGCGCGAGTGGCTTGCCGGTCGCAACTGGTTTGTTCCCGGCGCCATGGCAGCATTATTACTCATTGAAATGCTCATGGTTTTAGGTGACTTCCAGGGAGTCACCTCTGGCAATGCCGTATCGCCAAAAGCCGTTGGCATTAGACTCTTTGGTCCCTATTTACTGGCGGTAGAAATCGCCTCCATGCTGTTGCTCTCCTCTCTGGTAGGTGCCTATCACCTGGGGCGCCGCTTTATCGTCCGCCGAGGAGAACACTAATGGACGGCCTGATGGTGCCAATGGAGCATGTGCTGGTAATCGCAGGTTTACTATTTATTTGCGGCCTGTTCGGTTTAATGCTGCGCCGTAATATTATTTTTATGCTGATGTCACTGGAAGTTATGTTGAATTCAGCTGCGCTTGCGTTCATAGCAGCCGGCGCGCATTGGGGACAGGCAGATGGTCAAATTATCTTCATGCTAATCCTGACCGTCGCAGCGGCAGAAGTGGCAGTCGGGCTGGGCCTGGTATTGCAAATACAGCGCCGCTTCAAGACCCTGGACATGGACCAAGCCCACAGGTTGCGAGGATAATATGAATACTATTGCCCTCATTCCGCTGTTCCCACTTCTCAGTGCTACGTTGTTGATCATGAGTGCTGGTCGCATGCCCCGACACATTGCGGCCACGATAGGTGCAGGCAGCGTTGGACTTTCCGCCATTTGCGTAGCCTTGTTGGCCAGGGACTTTCTGGCTGACGGTCAGGTGCTAGAGCTTACCCTCTGGACCTGGATGTCCGTCGGTGACTTTGCACCCCGAATCGCCTTTTACATAGACGGCCTGAGCATCGTTATGATGTCCGTCATTACCGGCGTGGGCTTTCTTATTCATCTTTATTCGATAGAGTTCATGTGGGAAGACGAATCTATTTGTCGTTACTTCACTTATATGAACCTGTTCGTCGCCGCCATGTTGCTGCTGGTGATGGCGGACAACTTGTTACTGCTTTATTTGGGCTGGGAAGGCGTTGGTGTTTGTTCTTACCTGCTGGTTGGGTTCTGGTATAAAGATTCCGCAAACGGTGCCGCGGCTCGCAAGGCCTTCATCGTTACTCGAATAGGCGACACCGCCATGGCGCTGGGTCTGTTTTTACTCCTGACCGAGTTGGGTACCCTGGATATTCAGCCGATGATGATTGCCGCCAACAGCCAATGGCAGACAGGCGACGCCTTGCCAGTGCTGGCTACCGCACTGCTGCTCGGTGGGGCAGTGGGTAAGTCAGCGCAATTGCCGCTACACACCTGGCTGCCAGATGCTATGGCCGGTCCCACACCTGTCAGCGCCTTGATTCACGCCGCCACCATGGTCACTGCTGGCGTGTACCTGATAGCTCGCACTTACGGATTGTTCCTGTTAGCCCCACCCACAATGGAAGCCGTTGCCTGGATAGGACTGGCAACCCTGCTAATCGCGGGTTTCACAGCGCTCGCACAGAACGATATCAAACGCATTCTCGCCTACTCAACCATCAGCCAGATTGGCTACATGTTCCTCGCTCTGGGCGTGGGAGCCTTTGCATCAGGTATTTTTCACTTGATGACTCACGCGTTTTTCAAAGCACTGTTGTTCCTGGCCGCCGGTGCAGTCATTCACTGTTTACACCATGAGCACAACATCTTCCGCATGGGCGGCCTGCGAACCCGCCTGCCAATCGTGTTCCTCAGCTTTTTCATCGGTTCTGCAGCCCTGGCTGCCCTGCCGTTTACTTCAGGCTTTTACAGTAAGGATGCCATATTGCTTTCAGCCTGGGCTTTGGAAGATATTGGGCCCTGGCTCTGGGCGGGAGGCCTGTTAGGTGCCTTGCTCACCAGCATTTACAGTTTCCGGTTGGTCTTCATTGTTTTCTTCGGTGAGGCGAAGACTGAGCCAGATCGGCAGCCCGGTTGGAAAATGGCGGGGCCCTTACTACTTTTATGCTTACTGTCACTGGTAGGAGGTTGGTTCGCTTTGCCGCTTGCGGGCGTATTTCCAGCCGCAGCTGAACATACAGTGAATCATGCGGTGGAGTGGATTAGCATTGGTACACCACTTTTGGGTTTACTGCTGGCCTACCTGATGTTCCTGGGCGGTCAGTTGTCAGTAGACAAGATGGTCGCTTCATCTGGTGCCCGAGCCCTGCGGGACTTCTGGTTCAGCGGGTGGCGGATAGACCAGCTCTACGACGTCCTCTGGGTCACACCCTATAAAAAAATCTCCTACTGGATGCGTAATGAACCCGTAGACGCTATCTACAACGGTATTGTTGCCGCAAACCAGTGGGCACATCATCGTCTGCTAGTTCTGCAAAATGGAGAGCTACGCTGGTACGCCACCACCATGGTAGTGGGACTCATTTTGTTACTCGCAGTCATGCTAAGGAACGCGCCATGATGCTGGAGCTCATTATGTTGCTGCTTGCGGGAGGCGTTGTCGCCTGGCAAAGCGAGCGCTTCAATCCTAATCTTCCTCGCTGGATAGCAATGGCCACGGTTATCCTTGGTATGTTGTTGTTGCTATCGACCATTTCAGGCATTCCTGCTGATACTTTCAATATGGTCACTGAGCCAAGCAAGGCCGAGAACTGGCTGCTTTACAGTCGTCATGAATGGATACCTCGTTTCGGAATCAGCCTGGAACTTGGTATGGACGGCCTAAGCCTGCTAATGCTCATACTGACCCTGGCATTGGGCGCTATTGCTATTGTCTCGTCCTGGAACGAAATAGAGTTCAATCCCGGTTTATTCCAGGCCAACCTGTTGTGGACGCTGACCGGAGTTATCGGCGTATTTTTGGCCCTGGACCTGTTCCTGTTCTTCTTGTTCTGGGAAGTCATGCTCATTCCCATGTACCTGCTTATCGCCATCTGGGGACACGAGAATCGCGGCTACGCAGCAATGAAGTTCTTTATTTTCACTCAGGTTTCCGGCCTGTTGATGTTGCTGTCGATTATCGTATTGGCAGTGCAGGGAGCAGGTGATGGCGACATCAGTTTCAGCTACGGTGACTTGCTCGGCAGCGCTCCAACAGGCAAGGCTGGCATGCTCACTATGCTCGGCTTTTTCCTTGCCTTCACCGTAAAGTTACCTGGCTTTCCGTTTCACACCTGGTTGCCGGATGCGCATACCCAAGCCCCAACTGCTGGCAGTGTGCTGCTTGCCGGAATCCTGCTAAAGACTGGCGCGTACGGCTTGCTGCGCTTCTGTATCCCTCTGTTTCCAGAAGCCTCTATGCAATTCGCCCCAATTGCCATGACTCTTGGTACAGTCGGTATTATCTATGGAGCGGTGCTCGCCTTCGCCCAGAGCGACTTCAAACGGCTGGTCGCCTATTCAAGTGTTAGCCACATGGGGTTCGTGTTACTGGGGCTTTACGCCTGGAATAGTTTGGCCTTGCAGGGTGCGATCATGCAAATGGTGGCCCACGGAGTCAGCACCGCAGCACTGTTTATGATGGCGGGAGCTCTGCAGCACCGGCTGCACACTCGAGATATGAACCGTATGGGTGGTCTCTGGTATAACGCACCTCGCATGGGAGCATGCGCAATGTTCTTCGCTGTTGCCTCGCTCGGCTTGCCCGGTATGGGCAACTTTGTTGCCGAGTTTTTGGTGTTAGCCGGGCTGTTCGCCGTCTCTCCCTGGATGACAGCCGCGGCAGCGATAGGCCTGATAACGGCCGCAATTTACTCACTCTGGTTGATGCAGAAAACCTTCCAGGGCAAGCCAGACGAGGAACGAAAGCTACAAGACTTTGACCGCAGGGAAATGGGCGCCATGGTGATAATGATGGCGGCCCTGCTTTGGCTGGGGCTCTATCCCCAACCTGTATTTGATCTCACCCAACCGGTGCTTGAGGGACTGCAACCGCTGATCGTCAACGTCCCCGAGACCCTCGCTGGAAATATCCCTGGAGGCACGCCGTGATAATGAATGAGTTTGTCGCCATCGCCCCACTGCTGATGTTAGCCCTTGGCGCAACCGCGGTCATGTTACAGATCGCTTTTCTGCGGAGTGTCAGACTCACTGCCGTCGTGGCGACAGTGTCGCTATTGCTGGCCAGCGCCTCCTGTTTTTACGCCAACGACACAGCTCCCCTGCAGGTGGGTGCGTTACTGCAAGCTGATACTTACAGCCTGCTGTTTTGCATCCTGTTTACGCTTGCCGGCGCTGTCACCTGCGTGCTATCGCTGGACTACATTCAACATCACGGGGATGAGCCAGAGGAATACTTCCTGTTGTTGATTCTCGCCACCCTGGGCGCCTGTGTATTAGCCTACGCGGTGCATCTGGCTTCATTGCTGCTGGGGTTGGAGCTGCTTTCCGTATCTCTTTACGCGCTTATCGCCTATCCAAACCGATCATTACTTCCCCTGGAAGCTGCAATCAAGTACCTGGTCCTGTCTGGCGCAGCTTCCGCAACACTTCTGTTTGGCTTTGCTCTGCTTTACGCCACCACCGGCACCCTACACTTCAGTGAGCTGGGCACCGCGCTGGAACAAAGCGATATGGGAGCTGCATTACCGATGGCAGGAGCAGCCATGATTCTGGCAGGTCTCGCCTTCAAGTTATCAGCTGTGCCGTTCCACCTGTGGACACCGGATGTTTACGATGGCGCGCCTGCTCCTATCAGTGGTTTTCTCGCCTCAGTAGGCAAGGCCGCTGTGTTCGTCGTCTTATTAAGGCTGTTCCTGGAAGCGAACCTGTTCCGCTATGAACGACTGGTAGAACTTACCGGACTGATGGCCATACTGAGTATGCTCGCAGGCAACCTGCTCGCCCTACAACAAACCAACATCAAGCGCATGCTTGCCTATTCCTCTATCGCACATATCGGCTATCTACTGATTGTGTTTATGGTTTGCCTCGACCTAAGCAACCGCGACATCGCGATAGAAGCCGCCGCCTTTTACCTGATCGCTTACACGGCAACGACACTCGCCGCTTTCGGTCTGCTTACTTTGATCAATGAAAAGCGTGTAGAACGAGAGCAAGTGCAGCTGCAACATGTCAGCGGTCTTTTCTGGCGCCAACCTGTGCTGGCAGGGCTAATGCTGGTAGCGCTGCTTTCACTGGCGGGAATACCCTTAACAGCTGGCTTCATCGGCAAGTTTTACATTTTCAGTGCAGCCGTCAGCGGCAGCAACTGGATTCTATTGGCCGCACTGATCATCGGTAGCGGCATCAGCATTTACTATTATCTGCGCGTCGTTTTTTACATGACAAAACACGCTGAAGAACACAAGGACGCGATAGAGCTTTCTCCCGGCTGGTCCGGCAAAGCCCTGTCCTGTTTGCTCATCGCCAGCATTTTAGTGCTGGGAATCATGCCTCAGTCTCTAATAGCAGTTTTAGGGTCTATACTTTAGGAAGCGGCTGGGGTTCGGCCACACTAAGGAGTTATTTATGCTTCATTCCGTAAGTCTGCGCGATTATATGTTGCCCCATCCGGTGAAGGTGAAAGCCGACGCCAATATGCTTGAAGCCATGCAAATCATTATCGACAATAAAATTTCTGGCCTTTGCGTTGTCGACGATACTAATAACCTGGTTGGCATTCTGTCCGAGCTGGATTGTCTGCGGGCGGTGCTTAGTGCCACCTACAACAAAACCAGTGTTGGCCCAGTGCGAGAACACATGGCCTCCGATAACCTGGTTGTAGCTCATCCGGACGAAGATATTGTTGATATCGCACAGGATATGCTGACCAAGAACAAGCGCAGGCGCCCTGTGGTGGAAAACGGAAAGTTGATCGGGCAAATTACCTGCCGTCAGTTGCTAACCGCCGTCAAAAAATTCCGTCAATAGCAAACGACGGAGGTGGAACACGCTTGCTGCTGTCCAGGGCAGGTGTGGCTGGCACAAAAATAGCTAAATTTCTATATCGTAATAGCGCTCCCCCTGCCGCATAATGCTGCTCCACGCAGTTAGTACAGCCGCTATCTAAATAAGATAAATAAAACATGACTCAATCAATTTCCCAACGCATTGCGGAAGAACTCGCCGTGCGTGAGGCTCAGGTAAATGCAGCGATACGCCTCTTAGATGAGGGGTCTACCGTGCCTTTCATTGCGCGTTACCGCAAAGAAGTGACTGGCGAATTGGACGACAGTCAAATGCGACTACTGGAAGAGCGCTTGCATTACTTGCGAGAATTAGAAGACAGGCGCGGTACAATTCTGGCTAGCATCGAAGAGCAAGACAAACTAACACCCGCTCTGAAAAAGTCCCTACTGGAGGCAGACACCAAGAACCGGTTGGAAGATTTGTATCTGCCTTACAAACCCAAACGCCGCACCAAGGCGCAAATCGCGCGAGAAGCAGGGCTGGAGCCACTGGCCAACTTGCTATGGAACGACCCACAACAAATACCCGAGGCACTCGCTGAGCAATACCTCAACGAAGAAGCTGGTATCAGTGATAGTAAAGCAGCCCTTGATGGCGCTCGCCAAATTCTGATGGAACGCTTCGCTGAAGATGCTGATCTGCTCGCCAAACTACGACAGTTTTTAACGGATAACGCGCAGCTTGCTTCGCGCCTGGTCGAAGGCAAGGAACAGGAAGGTGCCAAATTTCGCGATTACTTTGAACATACCGAAGCGCTGGCCAAGACCCCTTCTCATCGTGCGCTAGCGATGTTCCGCGGACGCAACGAGGGTATTCTCAATATCAATCTGGTAATGCATGCACAGGAAAAGCCCATCGACGCCCATCCTTGTGAGGCAATGATCGCTGAACATTGGAATATCGAAGACAAGGCAAGGGCTGCCGATCGCTGGCTGCGTGAAGCCGTACGCTGGACCTGGAGAGTCAAGTTACTAACCCATTTGCAAACCGACTTGCTGGGACAGCTACGTGAGCGCGCCGAGGCAGGCGCCATTGAAGTCTTCGCCCACAATCTACAAGACCTCCTGTTAGCGGCGCCAGCTGGGCAGAAGGCCACCATTGGACTGGATCCGGGTCTGCGCACGGGAGTGAAGGTTGCGGTAATCGATGCCAATGGCAAAGTTCTGGATCACGGTGCTATTTTCCCTAATCCGCCGCAGAAACGCATTCAGGAGGCGGGCGCCACACTGCTGCATATGATCCGTCAACATAAGGTCGAACTCATTGCCATCGGCAACGGCACTGCCGGCCGGGAAACCGACAAGTTTGTTGGTGATCTGTTCAATGCCAACCCCGACCTCAACTGTCGCAAGGTCATGGTTAACGAGGCAGGAGCTTCGATCTACTCCGCCTCAGAATTTGCCTCCCGCGAGTTTCCGGATCTCGATGTAACCATACGCGGCGCTATCTCTATCGCTCGCCGACTGCAGGATCCATTAGCGGAACTGGTAAAAATTGAACCCAAGTCGATTGGTGTAGGTCAGTACCAGCATGATGTCAGCCAGGTACAACTCGCTCGGCAGTTGGATGCCGTGGTGGAAGACTGCGTGAATGCCGTGGGCGTCGATGTGAATACGGCTTCGGTACCGTTGCTGGCCCGAGTATCGGGGCTCAACCAGAGCATCGCCACGAATATTGTTAATTTGCGCGACGAACAGGGCAGCTTCACCGATCGCAAGGCGCTACTAAAAGTCTGTCGCTTTGGAGAAAAAACCTTTGAACAGGCTGCAGGCTTCCTGCGAGTCAGCGGTGGAAGCAACCCGCTGGATGCCTCCGCCGTGCACCCGGAGTCCTACGGCGTAGTGCAAAAAATTGCCAACCACCGTGGTAAAGAAGTGCGCAGTATCATCGGCGACAGTGGTTTCCTGCGCGCCCTGAATGCTGCTGACTACATCAGCGACACGGTGGGACTGCCAACCGTTCAGGATATTATTTCGGAACTGGACAAGCCCGGACGTGACCCACGACCAGAGTTCAAAATGGCTGAATTTCAGGATGGGGTAGAAAAAATATCCGACCTGCGTCCGGACATGGTTCTGGAAGGCACAGTAACCAATGTGACCAACTTTGGCGCCTTCATAGACATCGGCGTACACCAGGATGGACTGGTGCACATCTCGGCGCTGGCTGAGAAGTTTGTGAAGGACCCCCGGGACGTGGTCAAAGCAGGTGATGTTGTCAGAGTGAAGGTTATGGAAGTGGACGCGCCGAGAAAGCGCATCGGACTTTCCATGCGCCTTTCAGACAAGGCGGGTGAGCAAGCTGAAAAACGCGGCGGCAGTCAACGTCGTGGCAGCAACGACGCCAACCAGCGTCCCCCCAAGCCGCGCCAAGAACAGCCAGCCAAGAACAATGCGTTCGCAGCTGCCTTCGCCAACGCTAAGCAACGTTCATAAATGGTCGCGGCGATAGTATTCCAGAAGGATTGCTGCCGCCTCTTCTGCGCTATCGACAATCTCTACGATGTCGAGGTCATCATCACTGATAAAGCCCTTTGACTGCACCTGTTCTAGCAACCACTGATAGAGTCCACTCCAGTACTCTCGCCCGACAAGAACGATTGGCCTGCGGGTGAGCTTTCCAGTTTGAACCAGGGTTAATAGTTCAAACAATTCGTCGACTGTGCCAAAGCCACCGGGAAAAATAGCGAACCCAATGGCGTAGCGGATGAGTAGAAATTTACGGGTAAAAAAATAGCGAAAATCGAGATCAATATCCAGATAGGGATTAGCCAACTGTTCGTGTGGCAGTTCAATATTCAACCCAACTGAAGCACCGGGCTGACCTTTTGCGCCCGAGTTACCGGCTTCCATAACCCCCGGACCACCGCCGGTAACCACAGTGATGCCTTCGCTCGCAAGCATACGAGCCAGATCATGTGCGGCAACATACTCCCAGGCATCAGGCTTGGACCGAGCGCTGCCAAAAATACTCACCGCAGCACCAATGTCAGTCAGCGTCGCTATGCCTTCTCGCAGCTCATCACCGATGCGGGCAAGTCGCTGTTGCTCCTGCTGACTGAGGCCGAGCTTTTGTGTGCCTGTTTTATCTTTCATCCACAGATAGTCTTTTAATAAAGCAAGCGCCCATATTACGACACTAAGCTGTTTGGGTCAGCGGATGCTCCCTCTGCATTATTTGGTCACTCCCAGCCCAGAGCTTTTGAGTCCAGGAGCACCTCTGGTGGACCGTCACTGACATGGCGTTGGCGCAGCCATGGAGACAGTGTTTCTAACAAACCGGGAGTGCTATAAAGCAAAGGCAGGGATATCAATAGGGAGTCGCCCGCATCGTTTAGCAGCACCAGGTGCTCGGGCCGCATGGGCGTAGGTTTTACACTCAGCGTTTCCCAGTCGACAGCCACCTCATGACGTATCTGCCAACCGAGTTCGGTCGCCAGCATCTCCACTTCCTGCATCAATTGTTGGCAGAGCTGTTTCTGCTGGGAAAGAACACCCTGATCCCTGAAGCTGATTTGCAAGTTAATATGGCTACAGCTGGGCCCACGTGCACTGAACGTCCACTGCGGAACAATCAGTGAAGGTGACATGGGAATGGGTATTGGCGCCTTGTCGACTGCCGTCAGCTCGCGGCAAATACTGCCATGACAAAAATGCATTAGTACCGATTGCTCAAAAGCAGCCTGTTGGCTGTATCTGGGATGCGCCAACATTACCGTACGGCCGACGACACTCACCGCAGCCACTTCACGGGCATGCAAACGAAACTCCACCGGCAAGCCCAACTCGATATCTTCTGCAACCAACGTCAGTTGGATGGCATATCGCTCGACCGCCCTGGACCAGGCTTTGAGTTTGGCTGGGTTCTGGGCCGCTTCTGATTCTTTGCGAGCCAAATCGGCTTCGGCAAGGTACACCTCGGTCAATTCCAGCAACGCCGAGGTAGCAAATCGGCTTTTCAGCGCTTCATCGGAAGTTTGCAGTGCCACCAGTATGCGCTGGTAGCGCGAATCCTGAGCAAGCGTCGAGGTGGGTAATCCCAGCAACAGGCTGCACAAAAAAATGCCCAGCCCTGCCCGCCAGCGGTCAGCCAAATACGTAAAACACCAGCTTGTTGCCATCGGGATCTCGGACATAGGCACCGTAAAACATATCCGGTATACGCTGCCCCGGCTCGCCTTCGCAGATGGCGCCCAACTTGATGGCTTTGTGATAGAGCTCATCGGCCTTTTCTTTATTAGGAGCAGTAATAGCAACCATGTTGCCATTTCCAGGCAGAGGGTCATTCTCGTCATAAGGTATACAAATTGACAACATGGGTGCGTCCATAGCGGTACCAATAAACGCTATGCGGTCCATGTCCATCAAGAGGGACGCGCCAAGGTCTGCCAGCAGTTCTGTGTAAAAAGCTTTTGCTTTCTCCATATCATTGACGCCAATCGTCGTGTAACCAATCATTATTTTCATTCCAGTTAAGTGATTCGAATCGCTAGGCTAACGTAATAGAGGATGCCAAGAAAGCCTGCACCTCGAATCGCCACACGATCAGATCACCCTCCTTGAGACTGCCGGTAATAATGACCCATTTCGCAGCACTAGTTTCTTCCCCATAAAACAAAACCCCCGCAGCCTACGCTACGGGGGTTTTACTTTTTAGATGCCTGGCAATGACCTACTCTCACATGGGGATACCCCACACTACCATTGGCGATACAACGTTTCACTTCTGAGTTCGGGATGGGGTCAGGTGGTTCCATTGCTCTATTGTCGCCAGGCAAACTGGTTTGGACGCCTTGAGTCTTACGTGCTATCGCACGGCATTAGCCTTCCAAATAGGGTGGTAAATCAAGCTGTCTTGTTCTTGGTGTGTTGTTAACAACACAGGACTTAATCACAACATCCGCTGTCTTCTTTCAGATGGATTCTCACCATCCAAATAACTTGGATTATATGGTCAAGCCTCACGGGCAATTAGTACTGGTTAGCTCAACGCCTCACAGCGCTTCCACACCCAGCCTATCAACGTGGTAGTCTTCCACGGCCCTTCAGGACCTTCAAGAGGTCAGGGAGAACTTATCTTGGGAGGGGCTTCCCGCTTAGATGCTTTCAGCGGTTATCCTGTCCGAACGTAGCTACCGGGCAATGCGTCTGGCGACACAACCCGAACACCAGGGGTTCGTCCACTCCGGTCCTCTCGTACTAGGAGCAGCTTCCCTCAATTCTCCAACGCCCACGGCAGATAGGGACCGAACTGTCTCACGACGTTCTAAACCCAGCTCGCGTACCACTTTA
>DS999224.1:8397-203397 GCA_000156295.1 marine gamma proteobacterium HTCC2148 | reverse complement strand
TCTTCGAAGGGAGGCGAACTATACGCAGCAGCTATTGGTGGCGCAAGCCCTTTTTAAAATTAATCAGCAAATGCCAATTTTTGCCATTATTGGTATGCGTTTTGTAAGTGAAAAGAAGCCCTGAAAGGAACAAAAAAAGCAGTCAGTCGATCTCAAAAAGGTGGTACTTCTTTTTGCCGAGCTTCACGAGGTAGTAACGACCGTAGAGAGCTTCAGACAACTCAAAGCAACCAGCTACGTTAGCATTGGCATCCCAGCCCACCGCTCGACTGTTGATTGTTACCGCGCTGCGCCCAAGAGCATCCTTTACTTGTTTCCCAGAACCGGCCATCCCGACCTCGGTCAGTAATTGCGTCAGCGTTTCTGGAAACTGGCTCCTCGAAACATGACTGGCAGGCAGCCCGTCTTGACGCAATTGAGCCAGATCGCCCTCTGCGAGTCCCTCTATGGAACCACTGAACAGGGACTCGGTAATACGCACGGCAGCAGCCAGCCCCTCCTCTCCATGCACCAGATGAGTGACCTCACGGGCAAGCACCGCCTGCGCTTCCGGGCGGCCCTCTCTGGCGGCATCGGCTTGTTCAATCGCATTAATCTCAGCGACCTCCAAAAAAGTGAAGTACTTGAGGAAACGATAGACATCAGCATCCGAGCAGCCCAACCAGAACTGGTAAAAAGCATACGGTGAGGTCTTGGCCGCATCCAACCAGATAGTACCCGCCTCTGTTTTCCCGAACTTGGTGCCGTCTGACTTGGTGATCAATGGCATAGTTAAGCCAAACACCTGGTTACCGTTCAAGCGCCGGGTAAGGTCAATACCGCCGGTGATATTACCCCACTGGTCTGATCCGCCCAGTTGTAAAGTGCAATCATGACGCTTGTTCAGTTCGGCAAAATCATAGGACTGCAAAATCATGTAAGTAAACTCAGTAAAGCTGATGCCACTGCCCTCGCGCTCGATACGCTGCTTTACCGACTCCTTCTGAATCATGGCGTTGATCGAGAAGTGCTTGCCTATATCCCGAAGGAAGGTCAGCACATCCATGTGTTCCGTCCAATCCAGATTATTGACGACTTCGGCCGCGACCGAACCGGCGTCAAAATCAATAAAACGGGCCACCTGGGCCTTAAGCTTATCTACCCAGTTCGCCACAATATCCGGCGTATTGAGCTGACGCTCCTGAGTTTTGAAGCTTGGATCTCCAATCAGGCCAGTTGCACCACCCACAAGCGCCAGGGGCTTGTGGCCAGCCAGTTGAAACCGGCGCAACATCAGCAAGGGCACCAGGGAGCCGATATGAAGGCTGTCGGCGGTAGGATCAAAGCCGCAATAAAGCGTGCGCGGCCCGCCGTCTAACCATGCCGGGAGGTCGTCTTCGCCGGCGATCTGGAATATCAGTCCGCGGGCGCGGAGATCTTCAAGTAGTGCGCTGCTCATGTGCTGGTCTCGTACAATCAACGGGATTGGTCAAAAAAGGGGCGCCAACGATACAACACCACTTCCCAAATGCAAGCTTCTGGTACTTCTGCCTATGGATGTTGTTGATTATTTTATATACTCGGGCTTATTTATAACAGGAAGCACTGACGGGACATGGGAGCAGCGAACAGACAGCGGGGGGCCACCGCGATTCGCGCAGAGCAATCTCCGCTAGCCAACATTAGGCTGCTGCAGCTGAAACTAAGGCGGAGGCACTTGATGGCGGGTGTAGCGATGATCGGCTGCATAGCGATTGTCTTTGGACTCAACACCAGCGAAAACGCCAAGCCAGAGCCTCAGCAAGCGCTGGAGGAAGCACCGCTTGTGCCCCTTGTTGACGTCGGCGCAGCTGCTGAACCAGCAGACCTCCTTACGCCGGAACCTGAAGCCCCGAAAGCACAACCCTGGAACGAACAGGTTGTGCGTAACGGAGACAATTTATCGCTAATTTTCAAACGCGCCGGTTTCGATACCCAAGATGTTCACCGGGTCGTCACGGAGTCTCCGGACGGCAGTGGACTGGCTCGCATCTATCCAGGACAAACCATCGCCTTTCTCGGCAATGAATCCGGAGAGTTGGCGGCAGTGCGCCATGTGAAAAGTGAGCTCGAAACCATCAGTTACACGCTCAGCGCAAATGGCTACGGCAGCGAGGTCATCACACGCGTCCCAGTAACACGACAATCCAATGCTACCGGCATCATCACCTCCTCCCTATTCCTTGCCGGACAAGAAGCTGGTTTGTCTCACACCACCATTATGGATATGGCTAATATCTTCGGCGGAGTGATCGATTTCGTAGGCGATCCGCGCAAGGGAGACACCATGCACTTGCTGTTTGAGGAGCTCTACCTCGACGGCAACAAGTTCGACGATGGCGAAATTATAGCTGCCTCCTATGCGAATCAAGGCAAAACATTCACCGCTTATCGTTATACCGACAGCGCTGGAAAAACCGGCTATTTCAACACCGATGGCGTCAGCATGCGCAAGGCGTTCCTGCTGGCACCCGTGGATTTCACTCGTATCAGCTCCAACTTCAACCCTCGTCGCATACACCCTATATACAAGACCGCACGCCCACATCGCGGAACTGACTATGCCGCGTCCACAGGGACACCGGTCTACGCCGCGGGAGACGGCCGCGTGGTCAAAGCGGGTTACAACAGAGCGAACGGCAACTACGTTTTCATCCAGCACGGCGAACAGTTTGTCACCAAGTACCTGCACCTGCACAAGCGCAAGGTCAAGCAGGGGGCTCGAGTTTCACAAAGCCAGGTGATTGGCACTGTGGGGTCGACAGGTGCTGCTACCGGCCCACACTTGCACTATGAATTCCTGATGAACGGAGTCCACCGCAATCCCCGCACCATCCACAAAAAGTTGCCCAAGGCAAAATCTCTGGCTGCATCAGAGATGCCGCGTTTTCGCCAGGCCATTAGTGAAATATCCGAACAGCTGGCGGCCCTGCAGCAAGACACCGACAATCGATTGGCCATGACTGAGTCCAGTGAAGACAAAGGCTAGCAGTGTCTAACGGACTGTTCATCGGCCTCATGTCAGGCACCAGCGTAGACGGCATAGATTGCGCTCTCGTTGATATCAAAGACACCCGGGTAAAGCTTCTACAAACCCTGCAACTTGATATTCCCCCTGCCGTTCGCGAGCAAGTCGCGAGCCTGAGCCACAGCGGCCCTGGAGAAATAGAGCAATTGGGTGTGCTGGACAGGAAGCTAGGCAGTCTTTTTGCCCAGGCCAGCCTGGACTTGCTTGAAAGCGCCGGAAAAACGGCGGGAGAAATTACTGCGATTGGCAGCCATGGTCAAACTATCCGACATCGCCCACCATCAGGCGGACACAGTCATCAGCAAAGTTTCACCTTGCAGATTGGTGACCCCAACACCATTGCCGAAATGACCGGGATTACCACGGTGGCTGATTTTCGCCGCAGAGACATGGCAGCCGGTGGTGAAGGCGCACCATTGGCGCCGGCATTTCACGAGGGCGCTTTTGCGCAAGAACACAGCAATCGCGCCATTATCAATATCGGGGGCATTGCCAACGTCAGCCTGTTAAAGGGTAGTCGCCTGCTGGCAGGTTTTGATACCGGCCCAGGGAACACCCTGTTGGATCACTGGATTAGACAACAGCGACAGCTACCATACGACCAGGATGGCCAATGGGCCGCCAGCGGTGAAGTAGAAGGCCTGCTGCTTGAGAAACTAATGGCTCATCCTTACCTGGCCCTGACTGGGCCTCGCAGTACGGGCAAGGAGGCTTTTAACCTGCCTTGGCTTTGCGACCTGCTGTCGGCAATACCTGACATCCCTCCACGGAACGTGCAGGCCACGCTGGCTGAATTCACCGCTAAAACAATTGCCGATGCCATCGTGCAAACTCATGTAGAGGTTGACGAAATCTATGTTTGCGGTGGCGGCGCTCATAACGGCCAACTGATGAATTGTCTCCGTGCGGCGCTGCCGGGCACGACGGTCGGCAAAACCGATGAGCTGGGGATTGATTCGGACTGGGTAGAAGCCGCCACTTTTGCCTGGCTGGCGTGGCGCACAATATCGAATCTACCGGGGAATGCGCCGGCGGTTACCGGGGCCAACGCGGAGAGAGTGCTTGGCGCTATTTATCCGGGGAACGTGAAAGAGAAGCTTTAAACCTCTTTCTGGACCAACCGGGTCACTGGTTTCAGTCGGCAGAACAGTGCGCCAATAAAAGTCAGCAGCTCCCCAACCTTCAGATCAGCTCTGTTAATCGCTAAATAGAGAAAGAAGCACCGCAACCACAGGTAGTGGTCGCATTGGGATTGTTAACGATGAAGCGAGAACCCTCCAGGCCCTCGGTGTAGTCAACTTCGGACCCCACCAGATACTGGAAGCTCATAGGATCCACCAACAAGGTGACACCCCCCTCTTCAATGGCTGTATCATCCTCAGCGACGTCCTCGTCAAAACTGAAGCCGTACTGAAAACCGGAGCAGCCGCCGCCGGTAATATAAACGCGCAATTTCAGCGCCTTGTTTTCCTCTTCCGACACCAGTTCCTGCACCTTGCGCACAGCGCTGGCGGAAAGATTAATACTGGATGGATTGAAAGATTCAGCTACAGACATGGTTTTGCTCATGGCCAACAAAATGGCGGTTAACAGTTTTGAGACCCACTATTATCGTAAATCCGACTAATTTGGTCAACTTTTAGCCGAGGCAACTTTACCCAGCCCGGATTTCTTGCCCGAACTCGCCTCAGTGACCTCTACCGATGGGTCCGGCGCTTTCTCCCGTCCACCGGCAGCTGCTGTGACGTGAGTCAGACTGCCATTGACTTCAGAGCCGGCGGCCATCTCCAACAGGGTGTAGTGCACATTGCCTTGCACCCGTCCCTTGGCTGCGAGCTCAAGGTGCTTAGTGGAATATACGTCACCCTCTACCACGCCGTTCACGACCACCGAAGGCGCACGAATCTCGCCCTGGACGAGGCCCTTGTTGATAATGCGAACCAGTGCGTCCTTGCCCTCTTCGGCATAAATATTTCCTTGCACCAATCCTTCAACATCCAGGCTGCCGCTGAAATGGATATCGCCCACGATCGTTGTATCCCTGGCGACTAATGTAGTGTTTCCACTGGGCCCAAAACCTGATTTTCTACTTCCCAACATGGGTAAATTTCTCCGTAACTTGCCAGGGGTATTGTTCCCTGACTTCCATTTTACGCGGCGCGGTGGCTGTAGCCATCAGACTGACGCTTCTGGGCTCAAAGCCCTCTGGTAGACTCAGCTCGCCGTCTATGGACTGAAAATAACGAAAGCGAAGGGCAATTTCACTGCCTTCGATGTCGGAGCTGAGTTCTGCGAGCGAATAGCTTACCTGCTGGCCGGCGAGCACGCCAATGACCTCTGCTGATAACTCGCCTTTTAGCTGGGAGTGCTTGCGAGCTTCCTGTTGCGCCACAATTCGATAGGAATAGTAGCCGGGGCTGTCCAGGGCAACCAGCTCCAGCGGACGCAAACTCAACCCCTGGGCAATTTCTCCCGGCGCCATCAGGCTGCGATAAAACTGCAACCCCTCTTCCAGCGAAGCTATTTGCTCTTTCTGATCGGCGAGGTCCCTGCGCACCATTTCCAGGGCCTGTTGACCCATCTGGTTCTGGGTGCTCTGGACCTCAAGTCGGGCCTCGGCAGCCACGAGCTGTGCCTGTAACTCGGGCAACTGAGTTTTCATAGCCCGATAAAGCTCCGGATTCAGGCCCATACCACTATAGGCTGCACGCTCACCGATGTAGAAAGCAGCCACTACAAAACCTAATGAAATCAGTACCGCCAGCAGCAGCCGCTGCCGCCAGAGGCGGCGCATTTCCTGACTACTGAGGTGTCGCTTACGAGTAATTGGCATGGGCAGTAATCAGGGCAACAAGCCGACCTGCTTGAGGCCCATATCCTCAGGCAAGCCCAACATGATATTCATATTCTGGACCGCCTGGCCCGAAGCTCCTTTAACCAGGTTATCGATAGCAGCCATGACCACAACAGTGTCGCGGTCCTGGGGAACCTGCAGGGCGATTTGGCAACGGTTGGCGCCTTTAACGGTGCGGGTCTGGGGGCACGTGCCCGCCGGGAGAATATCCACAAAGGGCTCATCCGCATACCACTCTTCGTAAAGCGCCTGGAGATCAACGCCGGTATCCAGCAGGCGAGCAAACAAGGTGGAATGGATTCCCCTAATCATCGGTAACAGGTGCGGCACAAAAGTCAGCTGCACGGGGCTACCGGCTATAGCACCGAGCCCCTGCTCAATTTCAGGTAAGTGCCTGTGCCCCGCTACCGCATAGGCTTTAAAGCTATCAGAGACCTCAGACAACAGATTGTCCACCTTGGCCTGGCGCCCGGCACCACTGACACCGGATGCGCTGCTGGCGATCAGGTGCTGGCTATCTACCAAGCTATTGGCCAACAGCGGAATCAAGCCCAACTGCACCGAGGTGGGATAGCAGCCGGGACACGCGACCAGGTTAGCGCCGGCAATTTGCTCGCGATTAACTTCCGGCAAACCATAAACAGCCTGGGCCAGGATTTCCGGGCTGGCATGGGTCTCACCGTACCAATGGGACCACAACTGCGCATCCTTGATTCGATAGTCTGCTGATAAATCCACTATCCTTGCACCTGACTGCAGCAATTCAGGCACCAGGTTCATGGCGACGTTGTGCGGCGTAGCGAAGAAGACGATATCGCAGGCGGCAAGTTGGGCCACATCAGGTTCGCTAAAGGCAATTGAGTAGTGCCCGCGTAAATTGGGATAAAGGTCATCTACCCTCCGCCCGCTTTCGGCCCTGGACGTGATAGCTACCACCTGAGCCTCCTCATGCAGCGCTAACAACCTCAATAACTCTACACCCGTGTAACCGGTGCCCCCTACAATACCAACCTTGATCATAGTTTTACCCGCCTTCCTATTCACCCGCATACCTCGCGGGCGGTGAACCCAATAGTATAAAAGTAATGCTGGCCCAAATAACTGGTAATATTGGCTTTTTGAGCGGAACCCTAAAGTTCGTGCGGAAACTGATCAGCAACTACAGACGACTTCTGACCAACTACGACTCCGTATTGGCCTACTCACTACTGGGCGTTATCGGCGGCGTCGCTTCCGGCCTGGTCATTCTTGGCTTTGAAGAGAGCATCGCCTATCTAGCTGCGCTTTGGGGCGTGGGCAATAGCGGTGAAGATTTCGAGTCCTTGCCACCCCTGTTTCGCTTCCTTCTGCCGGCGATCGGGGCCCTGCTACTGGGGATCTGCTATCAAATGCTGAGGAACGAAGATCGGGAAGTCGGCATTGTTCACGTGCTGAGTCGAATGCACTCTCATTACGGCGCCCTCCCCGCCCGCAATGCCATTATTCAGTTTTTTGGGGGCGCTTTTGCCCTCGCTTCAGGTCAGTCCGGGGGGCGCGAGGGCCCCGGCGTTCATTTGGGGGGCGCGATCAACAGCCTGCTGGGCCAGCGACTCGGCCTGCCCAATAACAGCCTTCGCGTGCTGATTGCCTGCGGCACGGCCGGCGGCATTGCCGCTGCTTTTAACACCCCCCTGGCGGGTGTGATTTTTGCGATGGAGGTGATTATCGCCGAGTACACGGTGGTCGGTTTCATCCCCGTAATGCTGGCCGCGGTCTCGGCCTCGGCGGTCAGCCGCACCTTTGCCACAGGAGGCGCTGTATTTAACATTCCCAGTCTGCAGCTGACGTCTTTGTGGGAAATTCCGTATATCGTTTTGTTAGGCTTCTCCTGCGGACTGGCCGTGGTGGCTTTCGTGCAGATCAGCAAGCACACAGCGCGATTGTCCCATCACGCTGTCATTTTTCGCTTTACCGCTGCCGGCGTTATCACCGGCGCGCTAGCCTTATTTGTGCCAGAAATCATGGGCATAGGTTATGACACTCTGCGTCTGGCGCTCAACGGAGAAGTCGCCCTTTTGGCCCTGGTCGTTATCGCTGGGGCAAAAATAATCGCCACTTCAATTACCGTGGGAGCAGGCATGCCGGTAGGCATTATCGGTCCCAATCTGTTAATTGGCGCCTGTCTGGGCGGAGCAATGGGCATGATCGGCAATCAGTTCATGCCCGGCCTGGCCTCAGACCCAACCCTCTACATTCTTATTGGTATGGGCTCTGCAATGGGCGCCATCATGAACGCACCACTAGCTGCCATACTTGCTGTGCTTGAACTAACGCACTCCATGAGCATCGCCATGCCGGCAATGCTGGCGATAGTAGCTGCTACGCTGACTCACACTGGACTTTTTCGCCAGCGCTCCCTGCATCAGACTATTCTTCGACAGATGCAGCGCGCAGCTCCAGATGATCCCTTGAACCAACTGCTACACCGCACTCATGTCGGCTCAATCATGGATACCCGAGCGGTGCGAGTCCCTGCGGTACTGACACAGGAAGACAGGGAACCTCTGCTTGAGTTCAACCCCACCTGGTGTTTGGTCGGCCGAGATGGAATTGACCTGTATCTCGTCAAGGGCACTGAATTACTCGACTGGTTGGCGCAGCACGGCGAGGTGGAAGAAGTTGACGTTACAGAAGCAGACATCCGACGCTGGACTCAAACATCGGTACCAATGCAGGCCAGCCTGAGGCAAGCCATGGACGGTATTGGCAAAGACACCGCAGAAACAGTTTGCGTTTACGAGCGCAGCCGCTCGACCAGCCAACCGATTTTGCACGGGGTGATTACTCGTGAAAGTATTGAGAAGTTCACCCTCGCACAGTTATAACAAGGAACACAATTTATGCTCTGGCTCTGGCTAAAAGCCCTGCACATAATCTTCATGGTTTGCTGGTTTGCGGGACTGTTTTACCTGCCGAGAATATTCGTCAATTATGCGGCGGCAGAAAACCCCGAAACCAAAGCCACGCTGGCTCAAATGGCACATCGGCTATACCGCTTTATCACCCCCTTTATGTTTATTCTCGCAGCGCTGGGAATTGGCTTACTCATTCTTAATCCTGCATTGTTGCAAGCAAAATGGCTTTGGCTGAAGCTCGCTGGCATGGCTTTTCTGGTGGTCTATCACTTCCAGTGTGGCCGCTACGTGAAAGCTATGCTGGATAGCCGTGATGAACACGGTCACGTATTTTACCGTTTCTTCAATGAGGTCCCTGTCCTGTTTTTGTTTGGCATGGTGTTGCTTGCAGTGCTCAAGCCATTCTAAGGCCGCTGGATATTCTCTCGCCAAGGCCCGATAATCCTGCCCCGGCCTTTAAAAGGGCAAGCATTACCAGCCAGAGCATGAAAACCTATGAGCACTTCGCAACAATTATTTGAACGCGCCAGCAAGCACATTCCCGGGGGCGTTAACTCTCCCGTGCGGGCGTTCAAGGCCGTCGGTGGAACCCCTGTGTTTATAGAGCGCAGCGAAGGCGCCTGCATTTTCGACAGCGAAGGCAAACGCTATATTGATTACGTGTTGTCCTGGGGCCCCATGTTGATGGGTCATAACCACCCCGCAGTTCGCGAGGCCGTGGTGCGCCAAAGTGAAAAAGGCCTCAGCTTCGGAGCACCAACCGAGCTTGAAACTCAGCTGGCAGATCGAATCTGCAACATCATGCCGAACATGGACATGGTGAGAATGGTCAACTCGGGCACCGAGGCCACCATGAGTGCCATTCGGCTAGCCAGGGGCTATACCGGCCGTGACACGATTGTAAAATTTGAGGGCTGTTATCACGGTCATTCAGACTCGCTTCTGGTGAAGGCGGGTTCAGGCGCCCTGACCCTTGGCGTCCCCAGCTCACCCGGAGTACCGGCAGCTCTCGCTGATCACACCATGACATTGACCTTCAACGATCCCGAAGGTGTACGTGCAGCTTTCGCAGAGCACGGCGATAAGATTGCCTGTGTCATTGTAGAGCCAGTGGCAGGAAATATGAGCTGCATACCGCCGTCACCCGGCTTTCTGGAAACGCTCCGCGAAGTCTGTGATAACAGCGGCGCCGTGCTAATTATGGACGAAGTGATGACCGGGTTTCGTTTCGGCTTGCAGGGCGCGCAAGGTTTCTATGGCATTGAGGCAGACCTCACAGCTTTGGGTAAAGTCATCGGTGGCGGCATGCCGGTAGGTGCCTTTGGTGGCAAGCGGGAAATTATGGAGCAAATTGCCCCCCTCGGCCCGGTATACCAGGCAGGCACCTTGGCGGGTAATCCCATTGCTATGGCAGCGGGGCTTGCGACACTGGAGGTTATCTCAGCGGAGGGTTTTTACGAGCCGGTATTCAAGCGCACTGAACAGCTGTGTGCGGGACTGCGCGAAGCGGCCAATGAAAACGGCGTGGCATTTACGACCAACTCTGCGGGAACTATGTTTGGCGGGTTTTTCACCGAATCCAGTAAAATTGAAAACTACGCCCAGGTGATGGCCTGCGATACTGAGCGCTTCAACCGTTTCTTCCACATGATGCTACAGGCAGGTATTTACCTGGCACCTGCTTCCTATGAAGCAGGCTTTTTATCCAGCGCTCATACTGACGCGGATATAGAAGCGACGGTCGACGCGGCCCGCTCGGCATTTGCCGCTCTTTAATCGAGGACAGCTCATGACTTTCAGTTCACAGCGAGGCCCCTTTCCCGCCACTCGTATGCGACGATTGCGGGCCAACGAGTTTTCCCGCCGCCTTGTTAGCGAGAGTCTGCTAACGCCAGCGGATTTGATTTTCCCGGTTTTCGTGCTCGAAGGTGAGGGCCAACGCGAAGCTATTCCCTCAATGCCGGGTATCGAGCGTTTGAGCATCGACCTGTTGGTGCGCCAGGCCAGGGATATCGCATCACTGGGTATTCCCGCCATCGCCCTGTTCCCGGTGGTTGGTGCTAGCAACAAGAGCTTGATGGCGGAAGAGGCCCACAATGCTGAGGGACTCGTACAGCGAGCCGTGAAGTCAATCAAGGACGCTGTCCCAGAGCTGGGTGTTATCACAGATGTTGCGCTGGACCCTTTTACCACCCACGGCCAGGACGGCATCATTGATGACAATGGCTATGTACTTAACGACGTCACCACCGAAGTACTGGTAAAACAGGCCTTGTCCCACGCCACAGCGGGGGCCGACGTCGTTGCTCCCTCGGATATGATGGATGGCCGCATTGGCGGAATTCGTCAGGCGTTAGAAGGCGCTTCTTTTGCCAATACGCTCATTATGTCTTACGCGGCAAAATACGCTTCCAGCTATTACGGCCCCTTTCGTGATGCAGTAGGCAGCGCCGATAATATCAAAGGTGGTAACAAATACAGTTACCAGATGGATCCCGGCAACTCTGACGAGGCCCTGCACGAGTGTGCCCTGGATCTGGCGGAGGGTGCCGACATGATCATGGTTAAACCAGGGATGCCTTACCTCGATATCGTTCGCCGCGTGAAGGACGAACTTAAAGCGCCAACGTTTGCCTACCAGGTGAGCGGCGAGTACGCCATGCACCAGGCTGCCTTCGCAAACGGCTGGCTTGAGCCCAAGGCGGTGATGCTCGAATCGCTACTGGCTTTCAAGCGAGCAGGCTGCGACGGCATCCTCACCTACTTTGCCATTGATGCGGCAAAAGCACTGCAGTAACCCGATGCTGCGTCGCATTCTATACTGTTTACCCCTACTGGTTTTTACCAAGGCTGGCTTCGCCGAGTGCGAGTGCCTGTGGCAGGGCTCTTTCGCCGATGTTCAAGCCACAACCGATCTGGTGGTTTCCGGTACCGTCATTGCTGGCAAGGGCAACTCCGTTGATCTGGACATTGCCAAAACAATGCGGGGAGCAAGTCCTACTGAGCAGGTGCGTATCTGGCTCAAGCGTGAAGATAACTGCCGGCCTGAAGCCAAGCTGTTCCCCACCGGCTCGAGCTGGGTCATGGCGCTGCAACGTATCGATCAGCTTGCACCGGGCGGCTTCAACCCCAGCACCCCAAACATCAGTTTTGGCAGAGTAGGTGATTATCAGCTGTCCAGTTGCGGCGGATATTGGCTCAAACTGAGCAACCAGCATGTCACGGGTGCACTGGTAGATTCGCCCCGCTGGGCGCATGACCCCAAAATGTCTCCAGTGTTGCTGGATCTGGTCGCTGCCTTTGTCGCAGGAAAAGTAGAGGCACCGGCGCTACTGGAGGCGAGCCGCGAGGATCCCGCCCTGCGCGACCTAATGCTCGATACCCGCGCCTTCATGCGTGGGGACATGGAGTAAAAAAACCTCAAAGACTAAGGGAATGTCCGGATTAAACAGGGCTCTGCCAGCAGCCTTGATGTATAACAAGGTAAGTGCACGAATAACTACAACGATCCTATGAAAAACGTGCTGCAACATCTAACCCGCATTAGAGACTGGTGGATAGCGCTGTGTACCGGTCGCGATCCCATGCGGCCATTAGACGAAGAGCACTATCGCCAACGCATACTTGCGATTACAAGCTTCTTTTGCCTGATAACCGTCATCGGCGTCCCCGTTGTAATACCTCTCGTTATCGACATATCACCGCAAGGACGCTTCGCTGCGACCACATTGCTGGCCATTATCGGCCTCAGCGTGCTGGTCAGCGTACTGATACTAAGGTACCTGAACAATCGCATTGCGGCGCTGCACCTGTTACTGCTGGTTTATACCGGCGCGTTTGCCATTGCCTGCGCCTACTTTGGCGGCACTCGTTCTCCTACTTTTGCCCTGTTAATCCTGGCGCCGGTTATGGCTTCCGTTGTTGGCGGCACTGGCGCCGGCTTGTTCTGGACCGCCCTGGTGCTCATCATTTGGTCAGTCATACTCGGACTGGAGCGCCTGGGCGTGCAGTTCACCCAGATCATCTTGCCGCAAAACTACAACATGGCCATCACCCTTTCATACGGCGCAATGGGGCTCTCTGTCATCAGCATCATTAAGGTGTACGCAGAAATGAACAAACATCTGCGAGAAGCCTTACAAGGTGCCAACAGCGAACTTGAATTCCTCTCCAACCATGATGACCTCACCGGACTTTACAACCGTCGCTTCTATGAGCAACGCATGGCGCACCTATTGGAAAGAGCGGAAATCACCGGAAAGACCATCGGCCTAATCATGTTCGACCTGGATGATTTCAAACAAGTAAACGATACCCACGGCCACGGTATGGGAGACGCATTACTGAAAATGCTGGGAGAGCGTTTGCGCCATCAGGTCAGAGACATAGACCTCATTGCGCGGCTGGGCGGAGACGAATTTGTCGTACTGATGGAAAACATGCGTTCATCCGACGACTTGCCAGAAATCGCTGCCAAACTAGTCGCTGCGGTGGAACAACCGGTCAAAGCCCGCAATGAGGTGATGGCGCTCAAAGTCAGCTGCGGGTTCGCTCTATATCCCGGGGACGGGTTAAGTCGAGCGGAGCTTGAAGAGAAAGCCGACAAAGCCATGTACCGTGCTAAAAAGCGGGGTAGCTCGCCCGACCCTAGCCTAATACTTCACTAAACCCACCGCAGCACTGCAATACACTACGCACGCCTCCAACGCGGACGCAACGGATTATCGCCGCCTTCAACCAGATCCATTAATTCATCCAGCATCATCAGCGAGAGTCCCCAAATACAGCGCTGCTCATATTGATAGCAAGGGAGAGGGATTTTCACGCCTTTGTAATCCCAAGTCATTTTTTCGCGGTTGCCGGAATCCAGGAGGAACTCCAGGGGCACCCATACCACCTCGGCGACTTCATAATTGGGCGTAAACTCAACCTCCCGCTCGAGATGAAAAATAAAGGGGCTGACCGCCATCCCCAGCGTGTGTTTGCGAGGACGGGCATTAAGATCGCTAAGTCGCCCGAGGCAGCGATCCTGAGGCCCCAGGGTCAGACCGACCTCTTCTTCAGTCTCTCGCACCGCCACCGAATAACCGTTGGCATCCGTTTTATCCATGCGACCACCGGGAAACGCCATATGGCCAGACCAGGGATCACCTTCCCTTTCTGCCCTCTTGATCATTAGAATGTTCAGCTCGCCTTGGCGAACTTGCAACACCATAGCGACCGCCGAACGTTTCATTAGCGGACGCAGTAAAGGCTTTTTCGGGGAGTACGCCGGCAGGCGCGCTTCAATCAGCTGTAACAGGGAAACCGACAACAGTACACATCCATAATGATTTAGAGGATTAAGCCAGCCCATTGTGCCAGTTACAAGCAACACCGGAACGGCTTTGTTATGAAATATTCGCCACTATTTAGCCTACGCGATGTGCAGTTGGTCTACCGCGCACTGCCCGCACTCAAACACATCAGTTGGCAGGTCCAAACGGGAGAGCAATGGGCTTGCCTGGGACCCAATGGTGCGGGCAAAACCAGCCTGGCGAACATAATCTGCGGTCAGGCCAATCACTACAGCGGCGAGTATCAAGGCTCACCTGAAATCGACTCCAGCGGAGTGGCCTATGTCTGCTTTGAACAAGCACGTGCACTGTGCGAGCGAGATAAAAAGCTGGACGACTCAGAAACTCGGGCCGATGCCAACGATCCCGGTACCCTGGTGCGCGATACGATTCTAAACAGACAAGCAGCAGATGAACGTTTCCATTACTGGGTGACGAGGCTGGGCATAGGATATGCTCTCGATCGGGGATTACGCTTTATCTCTACCGGGGAAATGCGCAAGACCCTGTTGATCAAGGCAATACTGAGCGATCCCGCGCTACTGATACTCGACTCACCGTTAGATGGCCTGGACAGCAGCTCCCAACGCGAACTGAGCGGTATCATCGACGAGCTACTTCGCTCCGATCAAGCTGTGCTGATGCTATGTCGGCAAGAGGAAGACTTGCCTGCGGGAATTTCTCACTTGCTGGTATTAGACAATGGCGCAGTGATTGCATCAGGTGAACGCAAGGATGTACTGGCACAAGCAGATGTCAGGACGCTGCTGCATCCGCCGCTTCCATTACTTGGCAAACTTCCACCACCTGCGCCGCGAAACTACGCCGTACCCGACAACTGCCCACTACTCGACCTGAAGGACGTCGATGTCATCTACGACGGACTACAGGTATTAAAAAACGTGCATTGGCAATTCGATCAAGGGCAACACTGCTATATCTCCGGCCCCAATGGCTGCGGCAAAAGCACCCTGCTCAGCCTCATCACTGGTGACAATCACAAAGCTTACGGTCAGGACATTACCCTGTTCGGTATTCGACGCGGCTCGGGAGAAAGCATATGGGATATCAAACAGAAGTACGGCCAGCTCGACAACCAGCTACACCTCAACTTCGCCCGGGGCATGAAAGCACTGGAAGTGGTGCTGTCCGGGTTCTTTGACAGCATAGGTCTTTATGACACCTGGGGTGACGAACAAAAATCAGTGTCACAGCAGTGGCTCGCAGCACTGGGCCTGGAGCATATCGAACGGGAAAGCTTCGACGCGCTGTCCTTCGGCGTGCAACGCATGGTCTTGCTGGCGCGGGCCATGGTCAAGTCACCGACCATTCTGCTATTGGACGAGCCAACCCTGGGGCTGGATGGCCATCATCGTCGCCTGATGCTGCGCGCCATCGACCACATCGCAAGTAACTGTGACAGCCAGGTAATTTTCGTGAGCCACTCTATCGGTGACGTACCTAACTGCATTAATCAGCATCTGCGTTTCGAGCCTGACGCTGATGGATTTGAAGTGAGCTGCGAGAACCGCTAACGCGTGTAGGCCCTCAAAGCATCGCATTGCCGACTCCCATAGCAGTAAAGCAGCCCACGCTCAGCGGTGGCATTCGCCTGGTTCATATTGCCAGCTGCGGCGTGCGTTTGAGCCAATCCCAGATAGATATCTGCATTGTCGGGGTCGATCCGCTGGGCTCGTTCAAGGTAAGCCAGAGACTGATCGTAGTCGCCACGATCCCGCGCAGCGTCTGCCTTGGAAATCAATCCGCTGTGAGCACTGGTGGCATCAGTTCGAGGAGGCTTTGCAGGTTCTACAACAGGGGGCTGGCTGGGCACCGTTTCAGTCGTCTCGGGCTCGCCAGTCTCAATTTTTGGCAGCGAATAGGGGTTTGAGCCACACGCACTCAGTACCAGACTCAGCGCGAGCCACAACAAAGGGGATCTGATACTCAAACGACGCACTTGGAGCTCCAACCATGGGGGATCAGCAGTGTAACCCAGGCATCAAGTTCGACCGAGAGCGAAAACAGGGGAATTTCTAATCGGTCCAGATCAACAAAGCGATCAATTTTCAATCACTGTCGCTACAGAAATACCAAAATGAACGCCTGAGGTATAAAAAGCGGAGTGTTTATGAGGGCAGTATTGAAGCTACGCAGTTGGCCGTTGGTGCTCTGCTTTCTTGTGGCCTGTCGCTTTCCTTTGAGTCATTGCGCCAATCGGCGAGGACCTACCCCCAAGAAATGGGCAGACACGCTGATCGAGATGGTGGGAAATTATGTATTCTGACTAGTGACCAAAAAGCGACTGGAACCAATCGCGAATGCCGCTCTTCTTGGGCGCACAGTTGGTGTTGCGTCTGGGCTGTGACCCCTCCATAAACGGCATGCTCTGCGCGTTGGGACAGCCTTCTCCAGTCAGATAGCCATTGCTGGTATCGATGGTCTGAACCGCCAGACCTTCCGGCATGTTATAGGCCAGCGAGCGTTTGCTGGCTGCTCCCATAAAGTGCGACCAAACCTTCAGGGCCCCGCTACTTCCAGTCAGGCCGGTACCACCATTGTCATCACGACCAACCCAACTTACCGTCAGCAGGTCTCCGGAGAAGCCCGCAAACCAGGAATCGCGCCCATTATTAGTGGTGCCCGTTTTGCCTGCAAGCGTCAGGGTATCAGGCACAGATCGGTAAGCGCCTCTTCCTGTGCCGTTGCGCATCACATCGATCAGGGCGTATTGCAGCAGGTAAACCGCCTGCAGACTGACTTCGCGATCGTAGGTGAGCTCATAGCGAGTATCGATTTCACCGCGTGCGTCCAGCACCGTTCGAATGGTCTTCAGCGGTGTACGATAGCCACCAGAAGCAATGGTCTGGTACATAGTCGCCATATCAAACGGTGAGTATTCCCCTGCACCCAAGGTCAAGGCCGGCACTTCAGGAATATAATGTTCAATGCCCAACCGGCGCAGCATATCAACTACGGCATCAATGCCCAGGTCCATACCCAACCGGGCAGTGGCCAGATTGTAAGATTTGGACAGCGCCTTAAACAGCAGTACCTCCCCATGGGCGACGCGGTCGAAATTTCGCGGCTGCCAGGGCTCGCCACTGGGCTGGGATATCGACAACTCAGTGTCTGCGATTACAGAAGCCAGGGAATATCGCTCGGGCTGTTCCAATGCTGCCAGGTAAACAGCTGGCTTAAGCAACGAACCGGCTGGCCTGCGGGCATCCAATGCGCGATTAAAACCGGCATAGCTGACCTTGCGCCCACCCACCAGAGCGGCGACTTCCCCGCTGTCAAAACGAGTCACAATGGAGGCGCTCTCAAGTTCCCCGCCCTTATCTAACTGGTTCATCACCGCGCTGGTGCTGCGCTCCAGCTGATGCTGCAACAGCGGATCAAAAGCAGTCAGAATCCCCAGCCCCTCAGAGGTCAGGTCTTCCTCTCGATAATCCTGCCGCAACTGTCGTCGCACCAGATCCAGGTATGCTGGAAAGGTATCGCGAATTTTAGGGGCGGTATTCAGGCCAAGGGGCATCGCCCGGGCAACCATTGCATGCTCCTGGGAAATCACCTCCTGCTCCACCATAAGATTCAGCACCACGTTGCGCCGTTCTGTTGCTCGCTGGGGATTTCGTTGCGGATTGTAAAGCGATGGTCCTTTGATCATGCCTACCAGCAGGGCCTGCTGGTGCAATCCCAGCTGATCCAACGGAGTATCAAAGTAGTGTCGCGCGGCCAGGGCAAAACCGTGAATAGCCCGCGGCCCTTCCTGACCCAGATAAACTTCATTGAGATAGCTCTCCAGAATCTGGTCTTTGTCGTAATGCAGCTCCAGCAAAACGGCCATCAACACTTCGTTGAGTTTGCGCACGATGGTGCGCTCAGGTGTCAGGTAATAGTTTTTCACTAATTGCTGAGTAATGGTACTCCCGCCAGCAACCACCCGGCCTGAAACCAGATTACTGTATGCAGCCCTGGCAATACCGGTAATCGAAAAACCCCAGTGCTGGTAAAAGCGCTGGTCTTCCACCGCCATCAAGGCCTGCCACAGGGTGTCAGGCACATCCTCAAGGCGCACCAACATGCGGTCCTCACCGTGGGAGGGGTAAATGCCACCTATTTGCGCAGGATCCAGGCGCATCAGGTCGACACCGCTGCCGCTTTCGCTAACAGATTGCACCCGGGTCGCACCCAGTTCCACAATCACCCGCCGGGCCGGCTCGCGCTCTCCTGGAAAATCGAAGCCCCGGGTGTAAATTTCAAAACGCCCGCGGTTGCGGGCCACCTGCCCTGGGTTGCGAGTATGGCTAACCTTGCGATAGCCAAGCACCTCCAGTTCGTAAGCCAGATCATCGGGGCTTAATTCGGCACCTGAGTACAATTCCAGAGGCCTTGCAAACACCTTGGCGGGCAGTTCCCACATTTTATCGGCAAAGGTCGTGGTGATGCGCGCATCAAGATAAACCAGATATCCCGTAGCAATAACCAGGAAAACCATGAGGAGCTTGAACAGGAGGTGACGGGTTTTTCTCATAGCGCGCGAGTGTAACGCACTTCGTTAATTGTTTTCCCGGTCGTGGACGCCAAGCATTAAAGAGCTTTCAACCCGCACGTTTTTCCGGATAATAGCCGGCTGATCTTATACAGGACCAAAAACATGAAAAAGTACGTCGCATACGGGATCGGCGCAGCGCTGGTGGATACCGAAATCAAGGTGCAGGACATCGAGCTGAGCCAAATGAACGTCGAAAAAGGCATGATGACCCTGGTCGATGCTGACCGCCAGGCTGAGTTACTGGGTCATCTTGAAGGCCACCTGGTGAAAGCCAGCCACGCTAGTGGCGGCAGCGCGGGCAACTCAATGATTGCGGCAGCACAATTTGGCGGCCCCACCTTCATGTCCTGCAAAGTGGCTAACGACTCAGACGGTGATATTTACATCGCCGATATGGAAGCGGCTGGCGTAGACCACTGCCTGACTGGCGAACGAGAAGAAGGCACTACCGGGAAATGCCTGGTCCTTATTTCCCCTGACGCCGAACGCAGCATGAACACAAACCTGTCAATTAGTGAGACCCTGTCCGAAGAACAATTGGTCCCAGGCGCGATTACTCAATCAGAATACCTTTATATAGAAGGCTACCTGGTGACCTCTCCTACGGGCAGGGCCGCAGCAATCAAAGCTAAATCAATTGCAGAAGAGGCCGGAGTGAAAACGTCTATCAGCTTCTCTGACCCAGGCATGGTTGAATTTTTCCGCGAGGGCATGGAAGAGATGGTTGGCGATCGCGTCAATCTGGCATTTTGTAACAAGGCAGAAGCGCTGGGCTGGGGCCAGACAGACAACCTTGAGGCAGCCATCGAGAAACTGAAGCTGGTCGCAGATACTTTCGTCATCACTCTGGGCAGCGAAGGGGCTGTGACCTTCGATGGCGAAGCACTGGTAGAAGTGCCACCACACAAGGTACACGCGGTGGACAGTAACGGTGCAGGCGATATGTTTGCCGGGGCCTTCCTTTATGCGATTACCCGCGGCGAAGATTTCCCCACAGCAGGCCGCTTCGCCAGCCTGGCAGCGGGAAAAATAGTTGCTAATTATGGCCCGCGGCTCCCTGCAGCTGATTATCCGGCGCTGCGAAAAGAGTTTTTCGGCGACTGATTCAACACGCGCTCATCCGCTCAGAAAAGATCAATTTGCTTATCCACCAGGCCGCGATAGCTTAGCCCCACAAAGCTCAGGATACCGTCAGCTACAGGCTGCAGCTGACGCTCCACGTATTGCTCATAATCCAGCGATGCTTTTGAACTTTGAGCGGGTTCAGCACCCGCTGTGGTTATCACGTACTCCACCCAACTGCCTCGAGTAGGGGCCTGCAGGCCCCGCTCTTCATACAACCTCGCCGCCTGCACGTGGGGTGGCACATTGCGCTCGTACTCATCGAGTTTGCGTCGCAAACGCTTGCGATAAACCAGCTGTGAATCGCATTCCCCCGCTCGTAACTGGGCAGTCACCTGCTTAACATAATCCTCGAACGGCTCGTCATAAAACACCCGGCGATAAAGCTCTTCCTGGAAGTCCCGGGCCAAACGGGTCCAATCTGTGCGCACATTCTCCAGTCCTTTAAACACCAACTGGTCGCCACTCGCGGCCGATACCACGCCGGCATAACGCTTCTTACTGCCTTTTTCAGAGCCTCTTATGGTGGGCATAAGAAAGCGCTTGTAATGCGTTTCAAATTCGAGCTCCAGCGCACTATCCAGAGCGAATTCATTGGCTATCTGCTCACTCCACCAACGATTTAAATCCCGCTCCAATGCTTTTCCTGCTGACACCGCCGCCTCGTTTGATTCTGCCTCGTGAATCCATACAAAAACCGAGTCTGTGTCGCCGTAAATAACCCGCTGGCCCGCTTCCTCAATATAGTCGCGGGTGCGCTGTAATATTTGATGGCCACGGCGAGTAATAGAACTCGCCAGCCGGGCATCGAAAAAGCGGCATCCCGGCGTACCCAATACACCGTAAAAACTATTCATAATGATCTTGATAGCCTGCGACAGTGGCGCATCTCCCACACGCTTGGCCTCGTCACGCTGCTGCCAAAGCTGCTGAATCAATTGCGGCAGAATATGTCCCTCACGAGCAAAGCGTGCTTCCAAAAAACCAGGCACGGTGGCCTCCTCATCCAGCTCTGCAGAAACACCCAGTGCGAGTCCCAGTGGATCGATACCAAAGGTGCGGATAATGCTGGGATACAGGCTCTTGAAATCCAGCACTAACACGTGCTCATAAATACCGGGGGTAGAATCCAGCACCCATCCTCCGGGACTGGCGGTATGGTCTTCGCTGGCGTTGGGTGCCACGTACCCGGCACGGTGCAACCGCGGCAGGTAAAGGTTGTCAAAAGAAGCGACTGACCCGCCCATTCGATCCATGTTCAACCCCGTCATCGCCGTTCGAGCTATCGCGAAGTCCATCATCGACGTGACCTGAAAAATACGCGAAACGAGCTCGCAGTCTTGCAGGTTATAAGCCGCGAGTGAGCTCTTGTCCTCCCGAAACTGGCGCCCGATCTCCTCGCCCCGGTCCAACCCATGGATCAACTTACCTTCGCCCAACAACTCATGAGCGACGTTGTTTAGAGCAAAACTCTCGAAACTGTAAAAAGCGGCCCGCAGCATATCGATGCCATCGAGCACCAGCCTGCCCGGGCACTGTATCGCCTTGCGCTCACCATCATCATCCAGGTTGCGCCAGTGCGCTGGTCGCCGGTCTCGGCCCAAAAGAAGCCTTCGGCTCAGGTGATCCGCGACCCGTTGCAGGTACCAGCAGTCAAAATTGATAACATTCCAGCCGATCAATACATCAGGATCATAGGCCTCAAGCCAATCGAGAAAGGCCTGCAGCAGCGTCTCCTGGCTGGAGCAGGTCTGCACGTAATCCTGCTCCGCCCCCTCGCCCAACATGAACACTTTTCGCGCCTGCTCATCGCCAAAAACACCGTGCACTGCAATGGAAAAAAGCTGCACCCCGGACATGGCAGTTTCGATATCAAAAGAGACCACTTTGAGTTTCGGTTGATACTGAGCGCTGCGAATCGATGGATTATCCAGGCGCAGATATCCCCCGCGATCAACAGGGACTCCCAGAATTTCGGCCCCGCCTGCAATAAAGCGCTCGATCAGGAACCGGTCTGCCGGATTAACGTCGGCCTCTAATGGATCCAGACCTGCCTCTTGCAATCGATCGGCCAGCCGCCTTGACTGACGGTAACTGCGACAGTAGACGCCCACCACAGGCTGTAAGGCAAAGTTGCGCAGCTTTAACTCACGAAACTCCACTCCAGACACAGCGCCAACCAACACCTTCGCTTGCTCGGCTTCTGCCACAGAGAGAAAAAAAACACTCTGCTCGGAATGCATCAGCGCGCACAGTGGCCCCTGGTCCGTGGCAAACCAATACTCAAGCTCAATGCCACCAGGACCGTCACGCCAATGTCGCGTGAGCAGGAAGCCGGTAAAAGTTTGTGCTGTCAAAGCGACTCTCTTGTCATCACCCACCGTTAAATTTAAGCTATGCCCCCCAACCGGGGTTTTCTTCAAAAGGTATTCGCATGAACAAGCCCGTTATCAAACCCGATCCTCTTTATCAGTTATTGCGGAACGAGGATATCAAGAGTTTCAATGAGCAGCGGGATACCCTGGACAATAGCGACCTGAAAAGTGGCGACTACCGTGGTCGTGACCTGCGCAATATGAATGCCGTCGGGCTTGACTTCAGCAACTCGTATTTTCGCAATGCAGATCTCAGCGGTATTGATTTTCGCCATACCAATCTGGAAGGTGCAAGCCTGCTGGACGCTAAGCTCTCCGGTACCTACTTCCCCAAAGAGCTGTCAGCGACCGAGATTCGCCTCTCTCTAGATACCGGCACACGCCTGCGTTATTTCCAGGACTGATGCTCAACCCTGGAGTAAAAGATCTCGCAAATCAATAATCGCGGCATTCGCCCGGCTGATATAAGAAGCCATCACCAGGGAATGGTTTGCAACCAGGCCAAAGCCAGTGCCATTGAGAATAAGCGGGCTCCACAGGGTTTCCTGGGAGGCCTCCAGTTCACGAATGATTTGCTGCAAGCTGACCCGCGCATTCTTCTTCGCTAATACGTCCGCGAAATCCACCTCCAGCGCTTTGAGAAAGTGAATTAATGCCCAGGTGGTGCCGCGCGCCTCGTAAAACACATCGTCAATTTCCAACCAGGGTGTTTTTACCTCCATCTCGCGAGGCGCTGCGGTTGACTGACTGGCTCCCGCATCTCCTGCCAGGTCGGTATTGATGCGGCGCTGGCCTACGCTCGCTGAAAGACGCTGGGACAGGGAACCCAGGCGCGTGTTCACCGTCGACAACCAATAGCGGAGATTGTCAGCCCGGGCAAAAAACTGCGCTTCTGCCTGGGTCGAATCAGACAGGCGACGAAAATAGCCGCGAGTATAGTCCTGAGCCTGACGGTACTCGGACTCAGAAGAGGGCAGGATCCAACTGTCAGAGTCGAAGTGGTAGCGAGGTTCTGCCATAGCCAGATCCTTGTCTTCGGTAGATTGGGACTGTGAACGACTAAACACCTCCCTCATGGCCCGGGACAAATCCCGCACCTGAACCAGAGCGCCGTATTCCCAGTTGGGCATATTGTCCAACCAGATGCCGGGAGGGAAACGGTCGTTGTGCAGGTAGCCGCCAGGTTTTTCAAGCAGCGTTTCCATCACTCCCATTAAGGCCGCAGTGGTGGTCGAGCCGGTCACCACTTCACCACCGTCCTGGGCAGCATATTCGGCGGCCTTCTCACTGGGGTCAAAATGATCCGGGGGCAAACTCCAGATCATGCCAACGATAATTGCAATTAAGAGATAGGCGACCAGCGCTAGCAAGACCCAGCGCACAGGCCTGGCATCTGGAAACAAATCAATCAGGCTATCGCGCCAGTCAGCCAGGGTTTCTTGTACTGCATTCATCCGTGGTTCGCCTTATTAGTGGTGTTGATGGTGATCATGCCGGCCCTCATCAGCGCTTTTGAGCACCGCCGCTTCAGTACAGACCTTGCCACCGTCCTGAAAGTTCAAACACATCTGCTGATAGTCGCCCGCTCGTGGCATCGCAGCCAGGTCAAACAACATGAAATGCGCTCCGCCCGGGGCCAGAGCCTGGGTCTCGCCCGGTTCTATCGTCAGTGTGGTCAATTGCTCCATCCTGACGAGCCCATCTACTTCCCGGGTGGTATGAATCTCTACCCGACCCACGCCATCAATATCGGCCCCCGTCAACGTAATCGGGATCGCGCCCGGATTAGTGATAGCCACATACGCCGCGGTCACTGGTTGAGTCGGCGGCAAGGCCCGAATCCAGGCATCAGCCAGCGTCACCGCCGGCTCGCTGGCTAGCGCTACAGCAGAGCAAAGACCGAGAACGGGAATTAACAAGGTACGAGATAAAAACACGAATTACTCCGGAGGAAACTATCGCCAGGCAACGGCGTCATACATTATAACACTGCCGGTACAGCCAGGGCAGTGAATTGGGAGATAAGGCTAACACTGGTAGACTTCGCAACCGGTCACTTCAACTCAATAAGGATAGACATGCGCGCATTGCTCGCTGCACTACTCGTTTTCACCGCTAGCCTGTCCCTTGGCCAGACCTTGGGCTCCTCTTCGGCACAGCTGCTTGGCGGCGATGCTGCCCCGGAGTTTCTCCCCGTTGAGGAGGCCTATCAACTGGAGGTCGCTGTTGAAGATACCCAGAATATGCGTCTTTACTGGCAAATAGCCGACAGCTACTACCTGTACCAGCACGCCTTCAAATTCAAATTAGAGATTGACGGCAGCCCCGCCAGCGTTAGCGCTGATTTCCCACCGGCGCTGGAGCGCAATGATGAGTACTTCGGTGATGTCAGCGTTTACTACAATAATGCCGATGTACAGCTGCTGAGCGAGCAACCGCTAGAGAAGCCCGCACAGCTTGCGATCACTTTTCAGGGCTGCGCGGACGCGGGTCTTTGCTATCCCCCCAAAACCCAGCATTTTGCGCTGACCCCCAGCGGAACCGTTACCGAAATCGCCGCGCCCACCGCGCGCAAAAAGGTTCCCGCAGTCCGCGAGCAGCCAACGGACCTGGGCTCCCTGCCCTACATGCTGCTGCTGGCCTTTTTGGGCGGCGCTATTCTCAACCTGATGCCCTGCGTATTCCCGATTTTATCCTTGAAGGTACTCAGCTTCGCCCGCAGCACCGATCACGATCGCCACCTGCATAGCTGGGTTTACACCGCTGGCGTGGTGCTGAGCTTCGTTGCGATTGCAGCAGTCTTAATTAGCTTGCAGCAAGCGGGCAAAGCAGTGGGCTGGGGATTTCAGCTGCAGTCACCCGGATTCGTCATTGCCCTCGCCTACCTGTTTCTGGTGATGGGCTTATCCCTGTCCGGACTGGTGCAACTGGGTGGGAACCTGATGAACGTAGGCAGCGGTCTGGCGCAGCGCAACGGTCTGCCCGGCAGCTTCTTTACCGGAGTGCTGGCAGTGGTAGTTGCCAGTCCTTGCACAGCGCCCTTTATGGGGACCGCTCTTGGCTTTGCCGTCACTCAACCGGCAGCCATCGGTCTTTCGGTATTCGCAGCGCTGGGCCTTGGAATGGCAGCGCCTCTGTTACTGTTCAGTTACAGCGGCGGTGCACGGGGCTTGATGCCCAAACCCGGCGCCTGGATGGAGACGCTCAAACAATTTTTGGCCTTCCCGCTCTATGGCGCTGCAATCTGGCTGCTGTGGGTAGCGGGCAGGCAAACCGGCGTCAATACGATGGCAGCGGTACTTGCCGGTGCCCTGGTTCTGAGCATGGCAATGTGGCTTTGGGGCCTCGGTGGATGGAAACGCGGACTGGCAGTGTTGTGCGCGCTACTGGCGCTAAGCCTTGCCAGCTGGCGAGGACTGGACCAAAACGGAATGGCCGGCGCGTCGCTTGCCAAGGGCAAACTGACCTGGTCGGAGCAGACACTGGATACCTTGCGCCGCGATGGCAAACCCGTCTTCGTCGATGTCACCGCAGACTGGTGTATCACCTGCCTCGCTAACGAAAGCGCAGTATTACTCACCGACACTATGACGGCGGCCTTTGAAGAGCATGGTGTCGTCTACATGGTGGCAGATTGGACCAATTACGACGAAGATATCGCCAGGTTCATCAGCGGGCATGGCCGCACCGGTATCCCTTTATATCTCATGTACCCGGCCGACCCGGCAGCAAAACCGCTCTTACTGCCGCAAATTCTAACCAATGACACGGTCCTCGAAGCGCTTGAGGCTGTTTCTATTAAAAATACGCTAGTTGCGGGCAACTTTGCCGACGATAGACCCTAAATCAGCGAACTTCGGAAAACATGGCTTATCAACACAATAACGCCACGGAGATAGCGACAACTTCGCAAAAAAGGCTAACTTCTGCAATTAAGCTGCTAAATGCTGCCAAAATACCAAAAAACACCAGAGTCGGTAGACAGTACGCACGGATTGGGCCAAACTTAGCAAAAATAATGATCGGCCCCCCAGGAGTTCAGCCAGATGGCGACCATTCTCGTATTGCACGGCCCTAACCTGAACCTGCTGGGCGAGCGCGAGCCTGAGATCTACGGCAGAACCACGCTTAACGACATCAACCAACAGTTGCAGCAACTGGCCAAAGACAAGGGCCATCACCTGCTCTGCGTGCAGAGTAACGCTGAGTATGAACTGGTAGAGCGCGTGCAAGACGCCCGACACGAGGGCGTTAATTTCATCCTGATCAATCCGGCTGCTTTTACCCACACCAGCGTAGCCCTCAGGGATGCACTAGCCGCCGTTGAAATTCCATTTATTGAGATTCACCTTTCCAATGTGCATGCGCGAGAAGAGTTTCGCCAGCATTCTTATTTTTCTGATCTCGCCCAGGGAGTGATTTGTGGACTGGGTCCACAGGGCTACGAACTTGGGCTGCAGGCAGCACTGCGCCACCTGGAACAATCCTGACAACTAACGAAGAGATATCAATATGGATATTCGCAAGGTTAAAAAGCTGATCGAACTCCTGGAAGAGTCAAACATCGGTGAAATTGAGATTAAAGAGGGCGAAGAATCCGTCCGTATCAGTCGCAATGGCAACCAAAATATGATGCCCGCGCAGGCGCCCATGTACGCGGCACCGCCGGTGGCGGCGCCCGTTGCGCCCGCAGCCGCGGCAGCTCCTGTTGCCGCCAGCGCCGACAGTGCCCCGGCCACCAGCGGGCATGTCGTCAAGTCCCCCATGGTGGGCACCTTCTATCGGTCTCCGGCGCCCACTTCACCCTCTTTTGCCGAAGTGGGACAGACCGTTAAAGTAGGCGATGTGATCTGCATCGTTGAAGCGATGAAAATGATGAACCAGATCGAAGCAGACAAGGCCGGCACCATCGAAGCCATCATGGTGGAAAACGGCGAGCCGGTGGAATTCGACCAGCCCCTGTTCTCCATCGTTTAAGGCTGCGGCCCTCGAGGATCAACAAATGCCCATACTGGACAAGGTACTGATCGCCAATCGCGGTGAGATCGCCCTGCGCATACTGCGCGCCTGCAAGGAACTGGATATCAAGACAGTGGCGGTACACTCTTCCGCCGACGCCGAATTAATGCACGTACGCCTGGCGGACGAATCCGTTTGCATTGGACCGCCCTCCTCTACTGAAAGCTATCTCAATGTGCCCGCGATCATTTCAGCCGCAGAGGTCACAGACACCACCGCCATTCACCCTGGATACGGCTTTCTAGCAGAAAATGCGGACTTTGCTGAGCAGGTCGAGAAAAGCGGATTTACCTTCATTGGCCCAACCGCCGACACCATAAGACTGATGGGCGACAAAGTCTCTGCCATTAAGTCGATGAAGCGCTCAGGTGTGCCCACCGTGCCCGGTTCAGATGGCCCGCTCACCGATGACCATGACCGCACCAAGGAAATTGCCCTGCGTGTTGGCTACCCAATCATCGTCAAAGCGGCGGCTGGCGGCGGTGGTCGAGGCATGCGGGTGGTGCACAACGAGGAAGTCCTTATCAGCTCTATTGAAGTGACCAAGAGTGAGGCTGCCGCGGCCTTCGGCTCTGATGTGGTCTACCTGGAGAAATTCCTACAGAAACCCCGACACGTTGAAGTCCAGATTATCGCCGATGGCCAGGGGAACGCTATTCATCTGGGAGACCGGGACTGCTCACTGCAACGCCGGCACCAGAAGGTTTTGGAAGAAGCCCCAGCGCCAGGTATCCCTGAGGACCTGCGCGCCCAGGTTGCCGAGGCCTGCGTCAACGCCTGTATCGAGATCGGCTATCGCGGCGCGGGCACTTTCGAATTCCTCTACGAGGACGGCGGCTTTTACTTCATCGAAATGAATACCCGAGTGCAAGTGGAGCACCCGGTGACCGAAATGATCACTAATTTCGATATCGTTAAGGAACAGCTACGTATCGCGGCCGGTATGCCACTGTCGGCCACACAGGAGGACATTAAGTTTCACGGTCATTCCTTTGAGTGCCGGATCAATGCAGAGGATCCTCAAAACTTTTTGCCGTCTCCGGGCAAGGTCACCACATTCCACGCACCCGGGGGCTTGGGAGTGCGCTGCGACTCTCACCTTTACGATGGTTATACGGTGCCCCCGTTTTACGATTCACTGATCGCCAAGGTGATTACCTTCGGCGAGAGTCGAGACGTTGCCCTGGCTCGCATGCGCCAGGCACTCGATGAACTGGTGATAGAGGGCATTCGCACCAACACACCTCTGCACCGCGACCTCACCAGGGACCGTGCCTTCCAAACGGGAGGCGTAAGCATCCACTACCTAGAGAGTAAACTGGAAGACTGATGCTTGCTCTGCGTTGTACTGGAGTTCAGTCACCGGACTCCAATCCCTACCGCCTGGCAATCAAGGCCCACCAGGTCATATCCCGATGAGCTGGATTCAGCTTCGACTGGACACCCACCCAGAACAAGTCGAGCAGTTGGAAGAGCTAATGCTCGCCAGCGGCTCAGTGGCGGTCACCCTGGAAGACAACGCCGATCAGCCAGTACTGGAACCCGCCGTCGGTGAGACTCCTCTGTGGGGCCAGACCCGACTGACCGGCCTGTATCCCGCTGACACAGATATGAAAGCAACTCTGGCGCATTTCCCGACGGAGCTCCTCGCACAGTGCAACCAACGCATCGAAATCCTGGAAGACAAAGATTGGGAGCGGGAGTGGATCAAGCACTACCAGCCCATGCAATTTGGCCAGCGCCTTTGGGTTTGCCCCAGCTGGCTTGAACCACCCGAGCCAGATGCGGTTAATTTGTTACTGGATCCGGGCCTGGCATTCGGCACTGGCACCCATCCCACTACTGCGCTGTGCCTGGCTGAGCTGGATGGTATGAATATGGAACAACAAGTCGTCGTCGATTATGGCTGCGGCTCTGGCATTCTCGCGGTGGCCGCCCTGAAACTCGGCGCCTGCGAGGCGCTTGGCGTAGACAACGACCCGCAAGCGCTGGTTGCCAGCAAAGACAACGCACAGCGCAATGGCGTTGATTCAGCCGTTCTGCCTGTCGCGCTACCTGGACAATATGATGCCGATCACTGGCAGCAGCGCGCCGACACCGTCATTGCCAACATCCTGGCAGGGCCATTGATGGAGCTCTCAAACACTTTGCTGCACTGCCTCAAACCGGGTGGCACCCTGATGCTTTCAGGCCTGCTAAATACTCAGGCACCTGGCATGATCGAGCACTATGCCCCCTGGGTTTCCTTGCGAATTGCTGGCGAGCACGAAGGCTGGGTATGCCTGAGAGGCGAAACCGCGAAGTAAACCCCAGCTTGTTAGGTCATAGCGGACTCACCCCTGAGCAGAACAGACAGGAATGTTGACCGACTGCACAAACTGGCGAATTTTTGTGCAGATAATCTTCCCCGAGTACCGCCTTGGGAGTATGATACCGCCTCTTTTTCACACCATGCTTTGCATAGCGTTTTTGATGCCGCGAATCGGACCCTACAAACTGGCCAACCCGGTTGCCCTTGCCCCAATGGCAGGCGTAACAGACTTGCCGTTTCGCCGCTTGTGCGCCGAGATGGGTGCTGGGCTAGTCGTCTCCGAAATGATCAGCAGCAACCCTCGCCTGAGAGACTCCCGCAAGACAGCCTGGCGCAGTGTTCATGACTTCGAAGTAGAACCCCGCTCGGTGCAAATTGCCGGTAGCGAACCGCTGGAATTGGCCGCAGCAGCGCAATACAACGTGAGCCAGGGTGCCCAGATCATCGATATCAATATGGGCTGCCCGGCGAAGAAAGTCTGTAAAAAGGCCGCTGGTTCTGCGCTTTTAGCAGACGAAGCACTGGTAAAAGATATTCTGCACACCGTGGTCAAGTCCGTAGATGTGCCCGTAACCCTCAAAATTCGCACCGGCGCCAACCCCGGTGAACGCAACGGCATCAATATTGCCCGAATCGCTCAGGACGCAGGGATTGCAGCATTGGCTGTTCATGGCCGCACCCGGGCCTGCAAATTCGAAGGCGCGGCAGAGTACGACACTATTGCCGCTATTGTAGCAGCCACCGAATTCCCAGTGTTCGCCAATGGCGACATAGACACCCCCGAGAAAGCCGCCGCAGTGATCCGCCGCACCGGCGCTGCAGGTGTCATGGTCGGTCGTGCTGCTCAGGGTAAACCCTGGCTATGCGGCCAGATCGCCGCGCACCTCTCCGGAGAAACCATTGTTTCGGTAACTCCAGAAAAACAGTTCGCCATTCTTCGACGTCACCTGCTGGCGTTGCATGATTTTTATGGCGAATTCATGGGCGTACGCATCGCTCGCAAACATGTCAGCTGGTACCTACAGGGCCAGCCCGACTATCGCTCGCACCGGGCAGCCTTTAACGGACTGCAAACGCCGGCGGAGCAACTGCAACAAATAACCCGACTTTTTAATATCGACCGTCATAAGGAAATCGCAGCATGACCAGGGCTGAACCCCTCCACTCGCCAGCAGAAGGCGACACTGCCGCCAACGATGAGCAGCTTCAAACCAACGAAGCATCCAACTTACGCAACGCCGTGACCGCCAGCGTGCGCAAATACCTTGCGGAACTGGATGGCCAGCTATCCACAGATGTTTACCAGATGGTACTTGCCGAAATGGAAGCCCCTCTGCTGGAGGAGATCATGGCCTACACGCGCAACAACCAGACCAAGGCTTCCATCATGCTGGGCCTGAACCGGGGCACCTTGCGCAAGAAGCTCAAGCAATACCAACTGATTGACAGCAAGGATTAGGGCGATGAGTGAGATGGTTAAAGTGTCACGAGCCCTGATCAGCGTTTCCGACAAATCCGGGATCGTTGAGTTCGCCAGTAGCCTGCGCGCAATGGGTATAGAACTGCTTTCCACTGGCGGCACATACAAATTGCTGCAGGAAAACGGTCTGGACGTTACCGAGGTTTCCCAATACACCGGTTTCCCGGAAATGATGGATGGTCGCGTCAAGACCCTGCACCCAAAAGTGCACGGTGGCATTCTCGCCAGACGCGGGCAAGACGATGCGGTTATGGCAGACCACGGGATCGATGCCATCGACATGGTTGTCGTCAACCTCTACCCCTTCGAGGCCACTGTTGCCAAGCCAGACTGCACGCTTGAAGACGCCGTTGAGAATATTGATATAGGCGGGCCCACCATGGTCAGGGCAGCAGCCAAGAATCATCGCTTCGTCAATATCGTCGTCAACGCCAGTGACTACGCGACCATCGTGGCGGAAATGCAGGCCAACGAAGGGGCCACCAGCATGGCGACCCGCTTCGACCTCGCAATTAAAGCCTACGAGCACACCGCCGCCTACGACGGTGCCATTGCCAACCATTTCGGCAAGTTGGTCCCCGGTGGCTCTGCGAGCTTCGCACGAACCTTTAACTCCCAGTTTCACAAAGTGCAGGAGATGCGCTACGGCGAGAATCCGCACCAGAAAGCCGCTTTCTACGTGGAAAAAGAGCCTGCTGAAGCTGGCATTGCGACTGCCAAGCAAATTCAGGGTAAGGAACTGTCATACAACAACGTGGCAGACACCGATGCAGCCCTGGAATGCGTTAAAAACTTCTCCGAGCCCGCTTGTGTCATCGTAAAACATGCCAACCCCTGTGGCGTTGCCATTGCCAGCGACATCGGCAAAGCCTACGAGCTGGCTTTCGATACCGACACCGAGTCTGCCTTTGGCGGCATTATCGCCTTCAACCGGGAACTGGACGCTGCCACCGCCGCAGCGATCTGCGAACAACAGTTCGTAGAGGTGATCATTGCCCCTAGCGTCAGCCCCGAAGCCGCTGCTGCAGTGGCAGAAAAGAAAAACGTGCGTCTACTTGAGTGCGGCCAGTGGTCACCCCAGGGTCCGGCGCTGGACTACAAACGAGTCAACGGCGGATTGCTGGTGCAGGACCGCGACCTGGGCATGGTAAGCGCGGCAGACCTGAACGTGGTCAGCAAAGTCCAGCCGACAGAGCAGCAACTGAGTGACTTGCTATTTGCCTGGAAAGTGGCCAAATTTGTGAAATCCAACGCGATTATTTACGCCAACAATGGCCAGACGGTAGGTGTGGGTGCTGGTCAGATGAGCCGGGTCAATTCCGCGAGGATTGCTGCCATCAAGGCGGAGCATGCCGGCCTGGCAGTGAAGGGCTCGGTAATGGCGTCAGACGCTTTCTTCCCGTTCCGTGATGGCATCGATGCCGCTGGCGAACGAGGCATTGCGGCGGTAATTCAGCCGGGCGGCTCGATTCGTGACGACGAAATCATCGCCGCGGCGGATGAACATGGCATGGCCATGGTCTTTACCGGCATGCGCCACTTCCGCCACTAATCGCTCGGCCTGGAGAGACACAAGTGAATGTTTTGATTATTGGCAGCGGCGGTCGCGAACACGCCCTCGCGTGGAAAGCCGCCCAGTCTGACAAGGCGGAAACTATTTATGTTGCGCCTGGCAATGCTGGTACCGCCAACGAACACGGTATCGAAAATATTGCCCTCGATGTCATGGACTTCCCTGCCCTGGCAGATTTCGCCGAGCACAATCAGGTTGGCCTGACTATTGTTGGCCCTGAAGCTCCCCTCGTAGAAGGTATCGTCGATTACTTTGCCCAGCGCAATTTGCGTTGCTTTGGCCCCAGCGCTGACGCCGCCCAATTGGAAGGATCAAAAGCCTTCACCAAAGACTTTCTCGCTCGCCACCAGATTCCCACCGGCGCTTATGCAAATTTCACTGAGGTCGAACCGGCACTGGCTTACCTGCGTGAGCAGGGCGCACCTATTGTCGTTAAGGCCGATGGTCTGGCAGCGGGCAAGGGTGTAATCGTCGCCGAAACGCTGGAGCAGGCCGAGGAAGCTGTCACCGATATGCTTTCTGGCAATGCCTTTGGCGACGCCGGCTGTCGTGTAGTGATAGAGGAATTCCTCGAGGGTGAGGAAGCCAGTTTTATTGTTATGGTCGACGGTGCAAACGTTCTTCCCATGGCCACCAGCCAGGACCACAAACGCATTGGCGAAGGCGACATCGGCCCCAATACGGGTGGCATGGGCGCCTACTCGCCGGCCCCGGTGGTAAATGATGTGATTCACCAGCGCATTATGGATGAAGTGATCATGCCAACCGTGCGCGGAATGGCTACCGAGGGCAACGATTACACGGGCTTCTTATACGCGGGTTTGATGATTTCACCCGAGGGTGAGCCCAAAGTGATTGAATATAACTGCCGTTTTGGCGACCCGGAAACCCAGCCTATTATGGTTCGCCTGCAATCAGACCTGGTGGCGCTTTGTGAGTCAGCGCTGGATAAAAAGCTGGACACGATCAGTGCCCACTGGGATCAGCGTTGCGCCATTGGCGTGGTATTGGCCGCCGGCGGTTATCCCGCAAGCTACGGCAAAGGCGCTGTCATTCAAGGGCTGGCCGCACCGCAGGCAGACAATATCAAGGTATTTCATGCAGGAACCAAGCAAGATGGCGACAAGATCGTGACCAGCGGCGGTCGCGTGTTGTGCGTCACCGCGCTGGGCGATGACATCGCTGCTGCCCAAAAGGACTGTTACCTTGGGGTGGACAAGATCAGTTGGGAGGGCGTGACCCTGCGCCGGGACATTGGCTGGCGCGCAATCGCGCGCTATAGTCAGGACTGAGTTCAAAGAGCACCACAAAATGCGCAAGCGCAGACTTTCACTGATTGACAGATTCATCAGCGAGACCGACTCGGTGATGCGTACCATCACCAATCAAGGTCATTCGGCAGGGCGTCCCTCGCCCGCCGAGGGCCATACCGATACCGAGCTGGATGAATCGGACCGCAAACACGTGGCCGGCTTGATGCGAGTCAACCATACCGGAGAAGTGTGTGCCCAGGCGCTTTACCAGGGCCAGGCGCTGACCGCACGCCTGCCGAAAGTGCGCGAAGAAATGCAACAGGCCGCCGACGAAGAGATTGATCACCTGGTCTGGTGTGAACAGCGTCTGCGAGAACTCGATAGCCACACCAGCTATCTGAACCCCGCCTGGTATGGCATGTCATTCGCGCTGGGTGCCATCGCTGGCGCACTCGGTGACAATGTCAGCCTCGGCTTCGTCGCCGCCACCGAAGAGCGAGTGTGCAATCACCTGAAAGATCACCTCAAGGAACTTCCCGGGGACGATCGCAAGTCGCAGCTCATTTTGCAAAAAATGCTGGAAGACGAGGAACGCCACGGAAGCAATGCCCTCAAAGCGGGCGGCAAGGACTTTCCAACGCCAGTGAAAAATGCAATGACAGCGATGTCAGGATTAATGACTGGCAGCAGCTACAGAATTTGATGGCGCTTGGTGCCGGCATAGACACCCACAAACACAAGCTTTAATTCGCCGCCTGGAACTCCTCGATTTCATAACTGTGGGTTATTTCTACGCCAGCGGCGCCCAACATAATAGAGGCACTGCAATACTTCTCTGCCGATAATTCCACCGCACGCTTAACCTGGTTGTCCTTCAGGGCAACGCCGCTCACTACAAAGTGCAAATTGATTTTAGTAAACACCGCTGGCACCGCGTCAGCGCGCTCTGCCTCAATTTCCACCCGACAGTCGACAACCTTCTGTCGCGACTTTTTCAGCATGCTCATGACGTCATAGGTAGAGCAGCCGCCCGCGCCGATAAGGAGCATCTCCATAGGGCGAGGCCCTAAATTGCGGCCTCCCAGTTCTTCTGAGCCGTCCATCACCACCGCGTGACCACTGCCAGATTCGCCCACGAACATGGCACCATCAGTCCATTTAACCGTCGCTTTCATCGGTTCCTCAACTACAAAAAAACAGGCGCAGGAGCTTAGCACAAGATATATCATTTTACTTGAGATGCGTCTGGGCTAGAATCGAATCACACCGAAGCAAAAATAAGGTAAAGCGTGTGCTAAAACCGCAAGTGACCAGCAATATCCCCAACGTGGAAAACTTTCTGCGACATTGCCAACGGCAGCAATACAAGGCCAAAGGGAATGTAATGAATCAGGGCGAGGCTGGCGACAAGCTTTACCTGATTTTAGAGGGTTCTGTCTCCGTAATGGTGGAGGATGTGTCAGAGCCAGGCCACATGTTGGTTGTCAGCTACCTCAACCCCGGCGATTTTGTTGGCGAAATGGGTTTGTTTGAGGACGATGTGAGTTCGCGCAGCGCGATGGTCGTCGCCAAGACTGAATGCGAAGTCGCTGAGATTAGCTACGATAAATTTCACCAGATCAGCGCTCATTACCCCGATGTGCTTTACGCCATAGCCCGGCAGTTAGGCAAACGCCTGCGTCAGACCACTCGCAAGCTCACAGACCTGGCTTTCGTCGATGTCTCTGGGCGCATTGCTCATACCCTGATAGACCTCTGCCTGGAGCCCGATGCTATGACCCATCCAGATGGCATGCAAATCAAGATCACCCGCCAGGAGTTGGGTAAAATTGTGGGCTGTTCCAGGGAAATGGCAGGACGCGTGCTGAAGGCGCTCGAAGAGGACGGACTGGTATCTGTTACTGGTAAAACCATGGTGGTGTTTGGGGCTCGTTAGTCTCAGTGCGGCATCGAGCAACAAATACCGATATAAATACTTTTACTCGACCGTCAGCGTCATTAGAAAAACAACTCTTTTAGCTTTTCCCCCGGCTCCTCGGCGCGCATAAAAGCCTCTCCTACCAGGAAGGCATGTACGTTTCGCTCGCGCATCACTGCCACGTCTGCAGGCGTGTGAATTCCGCTCTCTGTCACCACAACCCGGTCCTCAGGGATGTGAGGCAAAAGCTCCAGTGTGGTCTCCAGGCGCATGTCGAAACTATGTAAATCCCGGTTGTTGATACCTACCAGCTGGGTCTCTAGCTCCAGAGCACGATCCAGTTCAGCCCGGTCATGCACTTCTACCAACACATCTAGCTCAAAATCAAATGCAACCTCGGCCAACTCGCGCATTTGGTCATACGCAAGGGCCGCGACAATAAGCAAGATTGCATCGGCACCTATGGCTCGTGCTTCCACTACCTGATAAGGATCGACGGTAAAGTCCTTACGAATCACCGGCAGCTCGCAGGCCTTTCGAGCCTGCTGCAAATATTCGTCTGAGCCCTGAAAAAAGTCGATATCGGTAAGCACAGACAAACAGGTTGCTCCTCCGCTAGCATAGCTGGAAGCAATATCTGCAGGCTGGAAGTCTGCCCGAATAATGCCCTTGCTGGGCGACGCCTTTTTCACTTCGGCGATAACCGCAGGCTCGGAGCGGGCAACTTTTGCCGCCATTGCTGCGGTAAAACCCCGAGGCGGCGACTGCTCCTTGATCAGTGATTCGAGACTACCCAAAGACTGCCTGCTGCGGCGCGAGGCTACCTCCTGGGCCTTGCGGGCCAGAATCTTGCGTAAAATAGTGGGAGGGTTCACAGCCATCGTTCGATCAAGCCCCGCCACGCATCAACTGGGTGAAATCAATGAAAGACTTGAGCTTCTCTGCTGCCTGGCCAGTGGCCAACAGGTCCTCCGCCATATCAACACCATCGGCCAGGGTGCTGGCAACGCCGGCCACATAAATAGTAGCGCCCGCGTTCAATGCAATTATCGCCGCGGCCTTGCGAGAAGCCTCATCATTCTTGCCCGCGAGCGCGTTGCGAATCAGTGCCGCAGACGCATGTGAATCGGTCACTGATAATCCTTCCAAACTCTCACGCCGAACGCCAAAGTCCTCAGGATTAATGTGATAGGTCTCGACAGTACCGGCCCGCAATTCTGCAACCTGCGTACCTGCCGCAATGGATATTTCATCCAGACCATCATCCGAATGAAGCACCATCACATGCTCGGCACCCAGTGTCTTACAGACTTGCGCCAGAGGTTCACAAAGCTCTGCAGAAAATACGCCAATCACCTGGCGCTTAACTCCCGCCGGATTGGTCAGCGGACCCAATACATTAAAAATGGTACGCATTCCCAATTCACGGCGGGGACCTACCGCATAGCGCATGGCACTGTGATGGGCAGGAGCAAACATAAACCCCACTCCAACTTCTTCGATCGCCCTGGCGACTTGTTTGGGATCCAGATCCAGAGGCAAACCCAATGTTTCCAGAACGTCAGAACTGCCACTGCTGGACGATACTCCGCGGTTACCGTGCTTGGCCACGTGCGCGCCCGCAGCAGCCACGACGAACGTCGATGCGGTAGACACATTAAACAGGTTAGCGCCGTCGCCACCGGTGCCCACCAGGTCCACCAGGTGGGGACAGTCCACCGTTACCGGTGTAGCCAGCTCGCGCATGACCTGAGCGGCACCAGCTATTTCATCAATGGTCTCGCCTTTGATCCGCAGGGCAACCAGTAACGCACCGATCTGGGCGTCGGTGGCGTCTCCGGACATGACCTGGCGCATGACGCCCGCCATTTCCTCGCGAGTGAGATCCCTGGGCTCTACCAGAGCGACAACAGCTTTTTGAATATCCATGTTATTGCTCCAGGAAATTGCGCAGCAAGTCGTGACCATGCGCAGTAAGAATAGATTCCGGGTGGAACTGTACACCCTCTATCGCCAGCTCCCGATGGCGAAGTCCCATGATTTCGTCAACCTCACCAGATTCAGTCTGGGTCCAGGCAGTAACCTCCAGACATTCGGGCAGGCTGTCTTTAGCAACCACCAGACTGTGGTAGCGCGTCGCCTCGAAAGGTTGACTCAGGCCGCGAAAAACACCGTCTCCTCGATGGTGCACAGGGGAAGTCTTGCCGTGCATAACCTTTCTGGCGCGAATGACTTCACCACCAAAGGCCTGGCCGATGCTCTGGTGTCCCAGGCAAATCCCAAGAATGGGCAGCTTACCCGCATATTCTTTAATCACAGCCATGGACACGCCCGCCTCGTTAGGAGTGCAGGGGCCGGGGGAGATCACTATTTTCTCCGGGGACAGCGCGGCAATATCCGCCACTGCAATTTCATCATTGCGCACTACATGAACGTCTGCGCCCAACTCGCCCAGGTACTGCACCACGTTATAAGTGAAGGAGTCGTAATTATCGATCATCAGTAGCATGGTTTACTCCTCCCCTGCCAGAACCATGGAGGCCGCGCGAAACATTGCACGAGCCTTGTTATGAGTTTCTTTCCATTCCAGTCGTGGCACAGAGTCTGCAACCACACCGCCGCCTGCCTGCACATACAGTTTGCCATCTTTGATCACAGCGGTGCGAATGGCTATCGCCGTATCCATATCGCCCGCCCATGAAATATAGCCCACTGCACCACCGTAAACGCCACGCTTGACCGGCTCCAGCTCGTCGATAATTTCCATGGCTCTAATCTTGGGAGCGCCGCTCAATGTACCCGCGGGAAGCGTTGCCCTAAGAACATCAATCGCTGTCTTGTCGTCTTTTAACTCGCCAGTGACGTTGGATACGATATGCATGACATGTGAATAACGCTCAACAACCATTTTGTCTGTCAGTTCTACAGTACCGGTCTGGGCGATGCGACCCACATCGTTGCGCCCCAGATCGATTAGCATCAGATGCTCCGCAATTTCCTTGGGATCAGCCAGCAACTCCTCTTCCAGAGCCTTGTCCTCATCCTCGGTGTAGCCACGCCGACGAGTGCCTGCAATAGGGCGTACGGTCACCAGCCCCTTTTCCAGCCGCGCCAGAATTTCAGGCGATGAGCCCACGATGTGGAAATCTTCCAGGTCCAGGTAATACATATACGGTGACGGGTTGAGATTACGCAGCGCGCGATAAAGATTCAGCGGCGGCGCAGAAAAAGGCACGCTCATGCGCTGGGAAGGCACTACCTGCATGACGTCGCCTGCCAGCACATAATCCTTTACCTTTTCTACGGCTTCGTAGTATTGCTCCTCGGTAAAGTGCGAATCGGCCTGCTGCTCCAGATCTGAACTATCGGCAGCACCCAGCACCACCTCTGGCAGCGCCGGCATTGGCTCGGGGAGTTTGGCAACCAGCGCTTGCAGTCGCTGGTTCGCCCTCTCCAGCGCATTGTGTTGCGAGGGATCAGCATTGATCACCAGACGAATGGTGCCTGCGAGGTTATCAAAGACCAATACTTCCTCGGACACCATCAACAGGATATCGGGATTACCCAGCTCATCTTCAGGCACCCCGGGCGCTAGACGAGGCTCGACATAGCGAACGGTATCGTAGCCAAAATAGCCCACCAGGCCACCGTGAAAGACAGGAAGATCATCTCTTGGCGCGGTGCGATAGCGGTGTTGGAAATCTTCGGCGAACGCCAAAGGGTCCTCTACCTCGTGGCTTTCCTGCAGTTGACCGTCCACATAAATATCTGCCTGATAGCCATGGACTTTGAGCACAGTTCGGCAAGGCAAACCAATAATTGAGTAACGACCCCACTTCTCACCGCCCTGAACCGACTCAAAGAAGAAGGAGTAAGGCCCTTCTGCCAATTTGCGGTAAGCACTGATAGGGGTTTCCAGATCAGCCAGCACTTCAAGGCTGACGGGTATACGGTTGTAGTCTTGTGCCGCCAGAGCGGCAAAGTCCTGCGGATTCATGGGTGTTCCTCGGAGATTGAATGTGCGTAATCAGGTCGTGGTGCGTTCCTGGCTACCATCGCCAGCAAGTGATCTCACGCATTGAGGCTAACTCAATGCTATTACGCGGGGCTGTTTGCACAGCTTTCTCCGAATTCAAGGGGTGCCCATTGTACATTGACAGATAGTATTGGCAAATGGCTTGGAAGGCGGCTTGAGAGCAGATGAGTCCCGAGAAACACCAGCCGCCTTGCGTCTTAAACAGTGGCGAGCTGTGACCGCATCTCAGCAATCACCGTCGCATAATCTGGCTGATTGAAAATCGCAGACCCGGCAACAAAGGTATCCGCTCCGGCAGCGGCTATTTCAGCGATATTTTTCGCCGACACACCACCATCGATCTCCAGGCGAATGTCATAACCTGACGCGTCAATTAAAGTCCGTGCCTCGCGCAGCTTGTCCAATGTGCCGGGAATAAAAGATTGACCGCCAAAGCCTGGATTAACCGACATCAACAAAATCATGTCCACCTTGTCCATAACGTATTTCAGGGCATCCAGTCCCATTGCCGGGTTGAAAACCAGCCCTGACTGACAGCCTGCGCTGCGGATCATCTGCAAGGAGCGGTCCACGTGGGTAGATGCATCAGGGTGGAAAGTAATAAAAGACGCTCCAGCCTCGGCAAAATCTCCAATCAGGCTATCTACCGGGCTTACCATCAGGTGCACATCAATTGGGGCAGTCACCCCATGATTACGCAGGGCCTTGCAGACCATGGGGCCAATGGTCAGGTTGGGTACGTAATGGTTGTCCATCACGTCGAAATGCACCACGTCGGCACCCGCTTCTAATACATTGTCGACCTCTTCGCCCAGACGAGCAAAATCAGCAGAGAGTATGGAGGGGGCAATCAGGTATTCAGCCATTAGCGAGGGCTCCAAAAGGTTAATCTCGCCATTCTACCTGCTATCGCGGTCAGGGACGAGATGGGCCGACATATTGCTATGAAATTACTGACCGAACCCTGACATCCAATGCAGCCAGCCGCTCAGGTGTACCCACATCCTGCCAATCTCCCGGATAATATTCAGCACCCAGGCAGCCGCTACCAATTGCATCATCCAACAGGGGTCGAAGCGGTAATTTCCCCGCCGAAATGGCTGTAAAAAAATCCGCTGAAAACACACCAACACCGGAATAGGTATAGCCCTGACCATCAACCGGGCGATACTGGACCACGCCGTCGTCGCCCAGGCAAAAATCTCCCAGGGGATGCTGCGGCGGATTATCCACCATCACCAGGTGAGCCGACTCCCAGGGTTTAAAGCGATAGTCCATCAGCTCATCAAAGGGATAATCAATCCACACGTCTGCGTTGATCACTAAAAATGGCTGCTCACCGAGCAATGGCAAAGCCCGATGAATACCGCCCGCTGTTTCCAGCGGCTCATGTTCTCTCGAGTAGGCAATGCTCAATCCCCACCGAGAACCATCGCCGCAGTGCTCAACAATCTGCTGCGCCAGATGAGACACATTAATGACCAACTCGGTGAAACCGGCTGCTGCCAAAGCGCGGATGTGATAGTCGATCAACGGCACATCGGCCACACGCAACAAGGGCTTGGGAGTATGATCGGTGAGCGGACGCATGCGTTCGCCAAAGCCCGCTGCCAGAATCATCGCCTTCATGAGGGCTTGGCCCAGGGCTGCGTATCGATGACCGGCATCAGTGACATCTCAAACCAATCGGCAAAGGCTGCGACCTCAGGTAACTCCGTTCGGTATTTTTCCAGCATCTCTCGCACATACAGCAGTACTAAGGGCAGATCTTGAAGGTATCCGGATTTCCGATCCCGCAAATACAGTCGCGCAAACGTGCCCAATACTTTAATGTGACGTTCCAGCCCCATCAGATCGAACCAACAAAGGAATTGACCTGCTGCTACATCAACGAGCTGCCCTTTACTCTGCATCAGGCTCAAATACGCCAACGCCCATTGCTCAACCTGCACAGGTGTCCAGCGGACATAACAGTCACGCAGCAGCGATACCAGGTCATAGCTCACCGGCCCCATCACTGAGTCCTGAAAATCAATCACTGCCAGAGAACCGTCTGCCTGGGGCATGAGATTGCGGCTGTGGAAATCGCGGTGCACCAGCACGCGGGGCTGCTCCAGGGCATTGCGCTTTAACAGATCAGCAAAAGGCCGCCAAACCGGTTCTGGAGGCAAGTCACACGCAAGCAATGCATTCACAAACCACTGTGGAAAGCGGCTCAGCTCCTCACTAAACAGGGCGTCGTCATAAGACGGCCAGCGAGGGTCATCCGGTTCTATAGCGCCCAGGGTGAGCAAGACATCAAAGGCCTGCTGATAGCTGGCATCGACAGTATCGGGCGTCAACTCATCCAGCAGCAGGCGATCACCGAGATCGCCCAGCAGCATAAAGCCGTTCTCCAGGTCTGCGCCATAAAGCCTGGGCACAGTGATTCCGGCCCGCTCTAACATACCCCTGACAGCCAGGAATTCGGTGTTTTTCTCACTGGTCGGCGGAGCTTCTACTGCGATATAGGTTTGACCTTCGAAATGCAGACGGAAGTATCTCCTGGCACTGGCATCCCCAGCGACCGAAGCCAGTTCACTGACTTTTACGCCGCCAAGGGTGGCTTGCGCCCAGGGTAATAGTCCTGCGGGTGGGTGGCGGACTGCCAATGAGCTCTCCTCAAATAGCGTAAATGAAAGTATCGCGCGCCCCAAGGGGTCAAATTTTCTCGGACAAGGGCAAACCTATGCATTAGAATCCGCCCTTTAATCAGAAGAACTCCTGACACGAATGACATCCAGCACTACCCATCCGAATCTGCGAGCTAGCACGTTGAGTCGCCTGGGTCTCGCCGTGGCATTCGCATTAATGACGCTGCCCGCGCTGGCACAGGATAGCAGTGAGCCGTCCGAGGCACACCCCCTGGACTGGACTGATATCAAGGATGTGCCGCCAGAGTTGCGCGATGACCGATGCATTGACTGCCAAGGGCGCTACATGGATCCACTGCGGGATGTGGACACCTCTGTTTCGCCCGATAACGCGCCTATTAACGCCGATGCCAGTGAGGTTGAACTGTATGAAAACACCGCCATCCTCAGCGGCGGGGTATCACTGACCCAGGGCTACCGACAGATGCGCGCAGATCAGGTCAGTCTGGATCGGCTTGAGAGCATGGGCATACTCGAAGGTAATATCACGTTGCGTGAACCCGGTATTTTACTGCGCGGTGAACGAGCACAGATTTACTCAGAAACGGGCGTTGCGTCGATTGAATCCAGCCAATGGGTTTTACATAATCTGCACATGCGCGGCAGCGCAAACATTCTGGAGCGCGATAAGGACGGCCTTCTTCACATTCACGACGGAGAGCTCAGTTACTGTGCGCCCAACGAGAATGAATGGTTGATTCAGGCGGAAAAGCTCGAGCTGAATGTGGAAGAAGGGTTGGCGGTGGCACGCGGCGCCAAAATCCGCATTGCCGATGTGCCCGTTATTTATCTGCCCTGGATACAGTTTCCAATTGATGACAGGCGCCGCTCCGGCGTGCTCTGGCCAGACATAGGCTCGGACTCACGCGGTGGTATCGATGTGGCGATGCCCGTCTACTGGAATGCAGCCCCCAACTACGACCTGCTTTACACGCCTCGTTACATCGAAGAGCGAGGTATCAATCATGAGGCGAAAGCACGATACCTCAACCCCGTGTTGGGTAGCTGGACCTTTGGCGGTGCCTTCATGGACAACGACAAACGCTACGAAGACGATTACCCCAGCGAACGCAACTATGATCGTTGGCTGGCCGTCGTCAGGCAAAACGGGCTTTTTGAGCAGCGCTGGCGCTCGCAGATAGACTACAGCAAGGCCAGTGATGTCAATTATATGAAGGATCTGCAAACCTCCAGTCTGGATTCCAAACGTCGCACCGCGCTGTTGCAGTTGGGCGCCCTGGACTACCTTGGGGATCAGTGGATGGCTACCCTGGAGGTTCAGCAATTTCAGAGTCTGGCGGACGACATTAACAACGACTACAAGAAATTACCCCAGCTGACCGGCAGGTATCGTCCCGATGGCACGCCGTTTGAGATAGACCCGATTTTCCTGGCGCAATACTCCAACTTTGACACCGATACCAATAGAGTCACCGGCGAGCGCATCTACACCGAGGCAGGCGCTACCTACCCTATGCTCTGGACTTATGGCTTTTTCAAGCCCACAGCCAAGTATCGCTATCTTAGTTACGACCTGGACAGGCACAACAATTTCAAAGAACAAGCGCCGGATGCAGGCGCTCCAATGATAAACCTGGACGCAGGTCTGTTCTTCGACCGAGACACGGAGTTATTCGGCAATTCAATGGTCCAGACCCTGGAACCAAGGCTCTACTATCTTTACAGCAAATACCAGGACCAGACCGGCAACCCGGACTTCGACAGTGCCGAACTGACCTTCACCTACAACCAACTGTTTCGTGAAACGCGTTTTTCCGGTCGGGATCGCATTGACGACTCAGACCAGCTCTCGGTGGGTATCACCACCCGCTTTATTGATCAGGAAGATGGTCGCGAAGAATTCAACGCCAGTTTGGGACAGATCTTCTATTTTAGGGATCGTGAAGTACGCCTAGGTCGCAAGGATCCACCGCTAGCCAGCGGCGGTTCTGAGGTGGCAGGAGAGTTGTCATTTTTCCCAAACGAACGTCTCAGTGCGCGCACCAGCGTGGTCTGGGACCCCTATAGCGACAAGGTGAACTCTGGTAACTTCTTCACCAGCTATCAACGTGACAATGGCAGCATCTATAACGTGGGCTATACCTATCGACGCCCTCTGACCACGGTCATCACCACCCAGCCACCCACTGAAGAGGCCCACTTTTCGTTCTATGTGCCTACCAGCCAAAATTGGAGCGTTTTTGCGGCGGTGAACTACTCCATTGAAGCCGGTGAGAGCGTAGAAGATATGTTCGGAGTGGAATATGATACCTGCTGCTGGAAGGTGCGACTGCTGCACCTGCGTTACTTTGATAACACCGCCGGGGAAAACCCTGGCTTTATCGATCCGACACTTGAGCGGGAAGACTCCACCCAGGTACAAATCGTGCTTAAAGGCATGGGCGGCGTTGGCAGCCGTGCCAGCGGCATAATGAAAGACATGATTCGAGGTTTTACCGATAGTGAATATTAAAGCCATGCTGTTGGGCACTTGCCTGACAGCTTCCGCACTTGCCACCGGCCTTGCCCGGGCAGAAACCCAGATGCTGGACCAGGTGATCGCCGTCGTTGAAGATGACATCATCATGGCCAGCGAACTGCGCGAGCGAATGACATCCGTCACCGAGAACATCAGCACTCGGGGAGTAGAGATGCCTCCTGAGGATGTTTTGATCAGGGAGACCCTGGACAGACTGATTTTGGAAAGCATTCAGATGCAAAAGGGTGCGCGCGTAGGTGTGCGTATTTCCGACACTCAGTTAAACGGTGCCATGCAACGGGTTGCCGCGCAAAACGGCTTAAGCCTGGATCAGTTCCGCATGGCCCTGGAGCAACAAGGCCAGTCTTACCAGGTTATGCGCGAGCAAATTCGCAAGGAATTGATCATCCAGCGGGTTCAGCAGGGTAACGTTAATCAACGGATTGAGATCACGGAACAGGAAGTAGAAAACTTTCTTGCCACCGAAGAAGGGCAAAAGCTGACTCAACCTGAATACCAGATAATGCATGCATTATTAGCGGTATCACCTGGTGCGCCAGCGGCTGAAGTTGAGCGCGCGGAAGCTTATGTGACGCGATTGCTCGAAGAAATAAGTGCCGGCGCGCCGTTTGACGAGGTAGTCAGTGCCCCCGGTCCCTACAATTTTACCGGCGGCAACCTGGGATGGCGCAAGCTGGATGACCTGCCATCACTGTTCTCGGACGTAGCGCCGGGACTGAGCAAGGGTAAAACCACACTGGTAAAGTCCGATAGCGGTTTCCACCTGGTGCACATGGCAGACCGCCGCGGCGGTGAAAACATGATGGTGAGCCAGACCAAGGTTCGCCATATTCTGGTCAAGCCATCGGAAATCATGACCGACGGCCAGGCCAAAGCACTGGTGACCAGCTTGAAAGCTCGCGCCGAAGACGGCGAAGACTTTGCCGATTTGGCCAGGGAATACTCTGAAGATATTGGCTCAGCACAGGAAGGCGGCGACCTCGGATGGACTGACCCCGGCCAGATGGTGCCCGAATTTGAGCAAACCATGCAAATTACAGCAGTGGGAGAGATATCCGATCCGGTTAAAAGCCAATTCGGCTGGCACGTACTGGAAGTGCTGGATCGTCGAGACGAGGACATGACCGACACTGCCACCAAAAACATGGCCATGAATTACCTGCACAACCGCAAGTACCAGGAAGAGTTGGACGCCTGGCTAAGACAGATTCGTGATGAAGCTTTTGTGGATATTAAGTGACGCACGGGGATGACCAAATCCTGTGATCCCCAGAATCGCCCTGACGCCTGGTGAGCCCGCCGGCATCGGCCCCGATGTAACGCTCGCCATCGCCCAACACGCCTGGAATGCCGAATTAGTCGCCATTTGTGACCCGCAGCTGATGCGAGAGCGCGCCAAAATTCTCGATCTCGAAGTTGAGATACAAGTTATAGATGGTCCATTAGGCGAGCCGAGTCCTCATCAACCGGGCACCCTGCAAGTCTATCCCGTCAGCCTGACCGTGCCCTGCAAACCCGGCCAACCAGACCCGGCCAACGCCAGCTATGTCGTCAACACGCTGCACGCGGCGGTGGACGCCTGCCTTGCTGGCCGCTGCAACGCCATGGTTACTGCCCCAGTGCAAAAATCAGTCATCAATGAAGCCGGCATCCCGTTTTCAGGCCACACCGAGCTGCTCGCGGAGGCCACCGATACCCGCAGCGTTGTGATGATGTTGGCCAGCAAGGAGATGCGTGTCGCCCTCGCTACTACCCACCTGCCCCTGCGCGACGTTGCCGACGCCATTAATGCTGACATGCTGGAAGATACCCTGAACATCCTCCACCGCGACCTGCAAAGCAAATTTGGCCTGGCTAGCCCGAAAATAGCTGTACTAGGGCTCAACCCGCACGCCGGCGAAGGCGGTCACATGGGTCGGGAAGAACTGGATATCATCATCCCGGTGCTAGAGAAACTGCGCGATGCCGGCATGCAGTTACAGGGCCCGCTCCCGGCAGATACCGCCTTTAATCCGAAAGTACTGTCCAACTGCGATGCAGTGCTGGCCATGTACCATGACCAGGGCCTTCCCACCCTGAAATACACAAGTTTCGGTGAAGCGGTGAATGTAACGCTGGGGCTTCCTGTTATTCGCACTTCGGTGGATCACGGTACTGCCCTTGATCTAGCTGGTTCAGGAAGGGCTGATACCGGCAGCCTTAAATCTGCTCTGCGAATGGCTATCGATATGAGCCAATCAACTCAAACCAGCTAAGGGCCTGCCCTCTGCGGTTTACAGCCAACCCTACCCCCTCTAAACTCCCTCTTTTCCCCGACAAGAGCCCCACATGACCGACGTCCAAACCATCGCCCCCTCCGGCCTTTACGCCTTTACTGAATGCGAGGTGGTGCCAATGTTCAACGGCGCTGCGATGCTTATGGATAAGTTCAGCGATGCGCAGCTTTTAGTCGGGGCACCGGTCGCACATGCCATGCAGCTGTGTCGCAAGTTTCGCACCCTGGAAAATCATGCTGACGTACTAGCCTCATCAGTACCAGAACTCGCCGGCCAGCAGGCTGACGTGATGAACGTGCTCAACATGCTCAAAGATGCGAGCCTACTGGTGACCGCTGAATCCGTATGCGAGCGACTGAACGCCCAAGTTGCTGCGCCTGTCGATCTCCCCACTACCCGGGTTTTCATCATTACCTGCGATCGCCCCACTGCCGTGGAGCGATTACTGGAATCTATGCTCCGCACGGGCAACCTGACCCGGCATGAATCCCTGTTCTTGATCGATGATTCTCGCGACCAGGCAAACGCAGGCCAAAACCGCGATGCGGTAGAACGATTCAACCTGACCTCGCCCCGAGACATGCATTACTTCGGAGCCGATGAAGCCAGGGAATTTATGGATGCCCTGATCACTGAGCGGCCAGATCAGGAAAATGGAATACGTTTCCTGATCGATCGTGAAAAATGGACGGAACACAAAACCTACGGCGTCGCTCGTAACCTGAGCTTGTTACTCTCGGTGGGCTGTCGAGCTATCGTCATGGACGATGACGTTATCTGCAACGCATTCCAGTCGCCCCATAAAAAAGCAGGCATTGAATTTCGCCCTGTAGAAAGAGAGGTAGATTTTTACGCCAACCAGCAAGCGATGCTGGCCAACGCGCTACCTGCTGAACTAGACCCCCTGTCAGGGCACGCCCAGTGCCTGGGCCTTACCATTGGTCAAGCCGCTCGCAAATTGGGCGACAAGCCCATAGCCCCTGAAGACCTGGCCGACGCAAACTCGGGCTCATTTGTTTTGTGGGATGCGGGATCACCGGTTCTTGTCACGCAGAGCGGCACCCTGGGCGACCCCGGCTCACCCAATACAGCCTGGCTTTATTTTTCAGGCGGAGATTCATTACAAAGACTCATGTCTTTTCCTGGCGGTCTGCAGGGCGCCCTGACCGGACGCAACTACTGGATGGGTTACCCTCGCCCATGCTTCGACAAAATGGCCGTCATGTCGCAGGTTACAGGCCTCGATAATTCACAGCTGTTGCCACCTTATTTCCCGGTTTTTCGCGGCGAGGACTACCTGTTCGGTTCGATGACCGAGTATTTACACCCGAATTCTGCGGTTTTGCACTACGACTTCTGCGTACCCCATATCCCCGTTGATGAACGAAAAGAGTCAACTGAGCACGAACCCAACAGCGGCAAAGGTCGCCTGAATATTGGCAAATACGTGACTGATCACACTGACTATCAAGCAGGTATCAGCCCCGAGGCACGCCTCGCCGGCCTGGCTGCGATGGCAAAACGGCTTTCAGAAACAGATAGCAGAGGACTTAAGTCCATCTATCGAAGAGAAGTTGCAGAGCTTCAGGGACTGGATCAGGTTCAGCTAGACGAATTGCTCAAGGATGGTACGATAAGAGCACCCGAATGGCAGGGTTGGCTGGAGGAGAGTGCGAGTAACGTCAATCAATCCATGCAACAGCTCGACGAGATCACTGATATAAAAGGTCTGCCAGAGGGGGCGTCAGCCGAATCTCTACTTGGGGAATTTAGAGATTATGCTGCTGGGTTTTCGGGTGCATTGAGTGCGTGGGTCGCAATAAGAGAAGCCGCACGCAAGGCCACTGGGCAAATAACCAAAACCGGCTAAAAGGACACAACAGGAAATGGATATCCTGAAACTCATGCTCAGCCTGCTGCTTCCCTGGATGGGAGCGTATTTTTGGCTCGCGGCGATCGAATCTCGTCTTAACCCCCAACCCGCGCACAAGCTTCGCCAACTAGGATATGCCTTTTTACTGGGTATGGCGGGTGTAAATGGCCTATTGCTTGCGCAGTCCTGGCTGCTGGGATACATCAGCTTCGGTCTACCCATTGGCATTATCGGCCTGGTCTCACTTTCCGGTGGCGTCGCTTTCATAAAGAGCCGACGGCTGGCATTTCAGCCACACAATGGCAGGCCTTCCACTTTTTACGCAGTCTTGTTTTGGGTGTTTGCAGGCTGGGCAGCAGTTCACCTTGCGCTTGTCGCGATTGAAGTCCTGCACCGCCCCGTATTCCCCTGGGATGCCTGGCAAACCTGGATGTACCGTAGCAAGGCCTGGTTTTATCTAGGCAATGTCGTGCCACTAGACAGTGCTGTCGCCTGGGAGCAAGGGAAAGCGACAGCTACTTACAATACCTTCGGAGCTGCTTATCCAAAATTCGTTTCGGTGATCGCGCTCTGGGCGGCGACCGCGCTGGGACAATGGCATGAGCAACTCATTAATTTCCCCACGCTATTTTGTGGTGTCGCCCTCGCTTTAGCTTTTTACGGACATTGCCGGGAAGCAGAGCTACCTAGGTGGAGCTCTGCGCTTGGAGTCTATCTTCTGGTCTCTATTCCCCTAATAGGTTCGCATCTGGCCCTGGCCGGACAAGCCGACATCTGGCAAACCAGTTTCACTGGCTTGGGCTTCGTCGCTCTGCTTTGGGGTATTGTTCGCGGTGCTCGCTGGCACAAGGCCCTTGGCTTGATGCTAATTGTGCTTGGCATCGCCGTCAAAAACGAAGGAATGGTGTGGTTCATGGTGGCCCTTGCACTGTTGGCCGTCACGACACGGCCCCGTCTTTCAGCAATCATTACTTTAGCCCTGGTTACCATGGCCTCGCTAGCTTGGGTTAGCGGCATCCACTATGTGGACCTACCGGTCATCGGCGGGCTAGGCATCAACAATGACCGCATCTATGTGCCGATGATCGGCAACTACAGGCTTATGGAGTTCAGCCTGTCGGACGCTTACTGGGCCAATTTCTACGAGAGCAGCACCTGGCACCTTTTGTGGTCCATGGTCGTCATCTGCATCCTTGGTCTTTTTGCAATGCCACGAGGACCTCTCCGTCACGCCGTCGCTAGCCTGTTTTTACTACTGGTTGCGACCCAATTAGCCATTTTTTCCTTTACGGAACAGGGCCTCTGGGCTAAAAACTGGACCGCGATTAATCGGCTACCCATGCACATGGTGCCTGCATTAATTTTTGGACTGTTGCTGAGTGCCCGTGAATTATCTAGTTACCGCGAAGCAAACAAAGCCAACAAGCGAACCTGGGCTGTGCCCGCCGTTGGTCTAGTGTTGGCAGTGTTGATCGCTGGCTTCTATTTAGCAAGCCAATACCCGGCGACCAATGGTCACTCAAGAAGCTTCGATGCCAGGCAACTCGCTATTGTCGTGGGTGGCGGTCAAATCATAGGTAACGCCGGCGTTGTCACACGTTTTGATGGTGGTATTGCAGTTTTATCCAGCGGCGGCGTGCACATCAATGCTGATCAAGCCAAGATATTAAAACTGGATACAGGCGGCGAAAATAGATTAGAGCGACGCTTTTTCTGGCGCAACGGCCCGGGCGAAGAAGACCTCCACTCCATCGACACAGGCGCACCGGGGGAAAAAACCATTAATCTGGATGTGTCACCAAACTGGACAGGAACAGTCACCGAAATTGGCCTACTGTTCCATGAAGACGAAGACCGGAAGGTGGAGGTACGCTCACTTAAGATTTGCACCCGCACCTTATTAGACATGCTATCACTGACCTTGCAAGACTGGACGACAATGTCTCACTGGTCGCAAAAATCAATTAACTACGTGTCCGCAGGGTCGGAATCGTCGCCGATCAAACTGCCCCTTTTAATGGCGGGTTGGCTATTGATTACCGCACTGTTGGCCGGACTGCTGCGGCAAGTAAACACATCACCCTTTACCAGCATCATCATTTGCGCAATATCGGCATGGCTAATCCTCGACCTGCGCTGGAGTATCAACATCATCCAGCAAGCCGATGATACTCGCAGATACTACAGCACCCATCGCAACGTCCATCTCGACATTGCGCAGGATCATGAATTACTTGAATTTACCGAGCAGGCCGCCAATTTTATCGGCGGCAGTAATAAGCCTGTGCTGATCGTTAACGAAAGGGAGTACCTGAACTTGCAGGCTCTGCGCACCAAGTATCATTTGCTACCTATACCTGCCCACGTGCGCAAGGACTCAACTATCGACACCATGCCAAAAATTCTCGCTGACAACGTCATTATCGTACGCTCACTCATACTGGCACCGGGGGAGACACCATTGGTGGCGGAGACTGCAGCCAGACAAGTCAGCTCCAGGCTGAACCGGGTTTATACCGTGGTGTTAGATACGGAAAACGGCATATTGCTTGCCGCCAAGCTTAACTAGGCCTTTAAGTCAGTGCTGACATCAGCAAGTCTTTTTTTATTCGCTCGAGTCTGAGTGCGTATCGATTCCCTGTACTGGGCAATCACCGTTTCAGGATCGCCCTGTGCCGCAATACTGCCCTTATCGAGCCAAATCACCCTGTCGCAGAGGTTTTGCACCTGGGAATCGGAGTGAGATACAAAAACAACCGTTTGCTCACCACAAATCCTCTCTTTCATGGCTTGCTCGGCCTTCGCTTTGAATTGGGCATCGCCAACGCTTAACACCTCATCGATTAGCAATATATCCACGTGGGTCATTAGTGCGGTGGTAAAACCCAACCGCGACCGCATGCCGGAAGAGTAGGTTTTTACCGGTTCTTCAAAGGAATCACCAAGTTCGGAGAAACCCTTAATCTCTTCGAGAAAACCGATGGCCTCTCGTTCTGATGCTCCCTGCAGCACCGCAGAGAGCATCGCATTGTCGCGACCGCTGAGGTCGGGTCGAAACCCTAGACCCAGCGTAAGCAAGGACGCAGTTGCTCCTCGACGAGTAATAATGTCACCGCGTGTTGGCGCAAGAATGTCGGCCATTATGCGCAAGCTAGTGGTTTTGCCTACACCGTTACGGCCAATAATACCTAGTGTTTCGTTTTCATAGAGTTTGAAAGAAACATCATTCAGCACATGGTGTACACCATGGTCAAATGTGCCCTTACTGGAGTGATAATCCAAAGACACATGCTTGAGCTCCAACATCAATTTTCTGTCAGACCCTGCTGTCATGTGATCACCTTTAAGGCGAGATAATGATTGTAGCGACGCATCAGTAAAAGCATCAGCCCTATCAATATTGAAGCACCTACTCCGATCAGCAACAGGTGCAGCACCGCAGGCGCAGTGTCATGCATTAATATCTGGCGATGTGCATCCAGCATAAAGGCGAGAGGATTTATCGCCAGCAAGAACTGCGTTTTTTCCTCACTGCCCACGTCGCGCACGTCCCAGAATATCCCCGAAGTGAACAGCAGAAAAGTCATACCCAGAGTGATGAATTTCTGAAAATCGCGCACTACGCACACCATATAGGCCCCCGCCAAACCAACCGCCACAATCATCAGGTACATTACAAATAATACGGGTACCAGCCAGAGCCAGGTGATATCTGGGTAGATTCCAAAAAAAGCCAGGATCACAAACAACAGCAAATAAACCGAAGACTGCCGGTAAAGACTCTCCTGAATCGCCGACATCGGCCAGACAGACTTGGGGATATTGATTTTGCCAACCAGGCCCTTGCTGGCAACAATACTGCCAGACGCCTGAATCACAGTTTTAGAGAACCATATAAAAGCAAATTTGCCGCAGGTCAGAAAAACCATGAAGTCGCCGCCCTTGCGAGAGTCCAGAATCAGGTTAAAAACCACATAGAACACACCCACCCACATCAGCGGTTCAAGGAACCACCACAGGAACCCAAGTTTGAACGTATTAGCATCCACTTTAAGTAACATCCGGGCATGGATGTTGATAAGGCGAAAGTACTGAGAGACAGTCATTGAATAGGCGGGCTTCTAAAAGTGTGTGATTTCTAAATTGTCGCAATTTAAAGTGTAACAGAATTCATCCATGTAACATCCTGCAACAGTAGTAATGAACACAACAGCAGGTACAATGGCGGCATGTCAAAGGCCCCCAGACAACATGCCCCGCGCAAGCGGTTCGGGCAGAACTTCCTGACCGACGATAGCGTCATTGGGGGTATTGCGGGCGCTATTGCGTCCAGGGAAAGCGATCACATTGTTGAAATTGGTCCCGGCCAGGGCGCCCTGACAGAGGCCCTGGTTTCCTCAGGTTGCCAGCTTGATGTGATCGAGCTCGATAGAGACCTGATAGCCGGTCTGCTGGCGGCCTTCAGTATCCACAAAGGTTTTAAACTCCACAGCGCAGACGCGCTTAAATTCGATTTTTCCTCTCTCGTAGACGGCGATAAGAAGCTGCGCATTGTGGGCAACCTGCCCTACAACATTTCCACCCCGCTGATCTTCAAACTACTGGAAAACGCCGCTATCATCGAAGACATGCATTTTATGCTGCAGCTTGAGGTGGTTGAACGTCTCGCCGCGCAGCCCGGCAACAAAACCTGGGGACGGCTAGGAATAATGACCCAATACCAATGCGAGGTAGAACACCTGTTCGATGTACCGCCTGAAGCATTCAATCCGCCGCCCAAAGTGCAGTCGGCCATTGTCAGGCTAAAACCCTACCAACAATCACCCTGGCCAGCTTGCGACGGAAACCAACTCAGAAAGGTGGTGCAAACCGCCTTTGCCCAACGTCGCAAGACCCTGCGCAATAATTTAAAGGGCCTAATTAACGGTGACGGACTGGAAGCACTGGGCATAGACCCTGCAGCCAGGGCTGAAACACTCCAACTCACTCAATTTATCACCATCACGAATGCCACAAATGTCTAATATAGAATTCAATCCTAAGCTAGTAGGGGTCAGCGTGGTTACCGCCTACCTGCCCCGCCACTCCACCCCTGACGACGGGCGCTACACATTTGCTTACACCATTACCATCAGCAATGCCGGTGACATGCCTGTACAGTTGCTGTCTCGACACTGGTTGATTACTGATGCAGACGATGACGTACAGGAAGTGCGCGGTGAAGGTGTGGTCGGCGAACAACCCATCATTCAGCCCGGGGGATCTTTTCGCTACACCAGCGGTGCCACCCTCGCGACTCCGGTGGGGTTCATGAAAGGTAACTATTTCATGGTGGTACGCGAGCCTATGGAAGTACCACCGGAAGAGCTGCCCAACTTTGAGGTACCCATTCCCGCATTTACCCTGCACACCCCAACCGCGTTGAATTAGCGCCGTGAGCACTTACGTTGTCGGTGATATCCAAGGCTGCCTGCAACCACTTAAGTGCCTGCTGAAGAAGGTCAAATTTGACCCAAAAACCGATGTACTCTGGTCTGTCGGCGACATCGTCAATCGTGGCCCCAAGTGCCTGAAAACACTGCGTTTTTTCTATAAAATGCGCGACAACCTGGTGATGGTGTTGGGCAATCACGATCTACATTTGTTGGCAGTAGCGGCCGGTGTACGCCGGCCCAGTAAATCAGACACCCTGGACGAAATCCTCAGCGCGCCCGACCGGGAGGAACTGCTCAACTGGCTGCTGCACCGCCCGCTCATTCACCATGAACATGGCTATACCATGGTGCATGCGGGCATTCCGCCGCAGTGGAGCGTTAAAAAAGCGATCAAGCGGGCAAGAGAAGTAGAGGCTGTGCTTCAAAGCCCGAATTGCCTAGAATTCTTTCAGCATATGTATGGCAATGAACCTGCGATCTGGTCGAAGGACTTGAGGGGAATGGATCGTTTACGCGTCATCACCAACTACCTGACTCGCATGCGTTACTGCTCTGAAGAAGGTTGGCTGGATCTTGAGAGCAAAGGAGCAAGACCTAATGAGGGCGTGAAAAAGGTTTCCGCCTGGTTTAGTCACCCCAATCGCAAGAGCAGGGATGATAAAATTTTATTTGGTCACTGGGCTTCGCTGGAAGGCATTACTGATAGCCCCAATGCCATCGGGTTGGATACCGGGTGTGTTTGGGGTGGGGCCATGTCGCTGTATTGTCTGGAAATTAGAGAATGGACTCGGTGTCAGTGCGAGAACGGGAAATGCTCGAAGTCATAGGTAAGCAACGGATAAAGCCCCTGAAAATATTGCATATTGGCAAATATTTTCCGCCTTACGCCGGGGGCATGGAAACCTATTTAAGAGATTTGATGGCCGCCCAGATAAGGCAAGGCCTGGAACCAGGCGCACTGGTACATCAATCCCAAATAAGCCTGAACAGCGCCAGCGAAACCTATCAATCTGGCGAGCAACAATTGCCAGTAACACGGGCAGCGGTCTGGGCCAGACTGCTCTTCACTCCCATCAGCCCAACCTTCCCTCGCTTACTCAGCAAAATGATCAAGCGAGATAAGCCAGACCTTCTGCACCTGCATATGCCCAATGTGTCTGCGTTCTGTGCTCTCTTCCTCCCCTCAGCCCGCAAAATTCCATGGGTTATCCACTGGCACGCAGACGTGCTCGCATCCACCCATTCTTCGGGTCTGCGAACCTTTTACCGCCTTTATCGCCCCTTCGAGAGCGCACTGCTCAAGCGTAGCGCAAAAATTATCGCCACCTCTCCGCCCTATCTGGATAGCAGCGAGCCACTGAGACCGTTTAAAGATAAATGTGAAGTAGTGCCGCTAGGGCTGGATCCATCCAAGCTAGTCAATGCACTTGCAGCCAGCGACCATAGGGAATCTGATACGCTCAGGGTGCTCGCCATCGGTCGGCTCACCTACTACAAAGGGTTCGAATATCTCATCAGGGCGATAGCACAGTCAGAGGGCATCGAACTGCATCTAGTGGGCACCGGCGAACTTGATAACACCTTACGCAAACTGGCCGCCGAACTCGATGCCAGCTCGAAAATCACCTTCTATGGCAAATTGCCCGATGACGCGTTGGCGGCTCAATTTCATGCCTGCGACTGCCTTTGCCTGCCCTCAATAGAGCGCACAGAGGCCTTTGGCATGGTACTTTTAGAGGCGATGAGCCTCGGCAAGGCCGCTATTGTCACCAAAATCCCAGGGGCGGGGATGAAGTGGGTAGTAAAACACGGCAATACGGGATTGCATGTGAACCCCGAGAGCACCGCAGAGCTCACCCAATCATTGCACAATTTCCGCGATAACCGTGATATCATGCACCTTTTCGGGAAGTTTGCTCAGCAACGTTTCGAAACAGATTTTCATATTGAAACGTCAGCCAAAAACATCGCTGATATGTATCGTCGACTGATGAATACAGACACTGTAGACCAGCCAATATCATGACAATAACCGCTCTCAAGGATGAAGGCAAAACCATGTTATCTTCCGTAGCAATCATGATTCCCGCATTCAATGAGGGGGAGGTTATTTCGCAAGTGATCTCAGAAATCCGCGAAGCCTGCGACTTCCCCATCTTCGTGATTGACGATGCCAGCACAGACGACACCATACTCAAAGCGAAGAAAGCAGGTGCTAACATTATCCCTTTGCCTGCACAATTGGGTGCATGGGGTGCAATGCAGACAGGGCTGCGCTACGCCCTGCGCCACGGCTATGATGTTGTCATCACTATGGACGCCGATGGACAGCACGAAGCCAGCGCACTGCAAGACTTACTTCGACCAGTGTCGCAAGGGGTTGCAGATGTAAGCATCGGCGCCTGCACGGAACGCGGGTCTTTTATGAGGAAATTTGCCTGGATATTGATGAAAAAATTCTCAGGCCTTACCCTTGAAGACATAACTTCCGGTTTGCGCGTTTACAATAGCAAGGCCATTCGCGAACTCGCTGGCTGGAGAGCCACGCTACTAGATTACCAGGATATCGGTGTGCTGTTGCTCCTACAAAGTAAAGGTATAAAAATTGCTGATGTGAAGGTTCCAATGCAGCCTCGATTGAATGGAAAGTCCCGTGTTTTCAACTCCTGGATGATGGTTATCTACTACATGTGCCAGACCTTGATTCTTGGCTTGTCCAAAAGGCAATTAGCGCGACGCTATCACAGGCCACGGGTGGTCGGCTGATGGCTTCTTTAGTCACCGGGTGCATTGGACTTCTAGTAGCATTTTCGATCATATTGCTAATGCGCAAAGACAAGCTCCATGTAAGTCACGGTCTAGGCTGGACTATTGTTGCTGTGGCTTTTACGCTACTGGGCTTCGTACCTAGCCTTTTCGACAAATTTTCGGCTTTTCTCGGCATCGCTTCTCCCCCCATACTCGCCTTAACGTTAGCGATTGCGATACTAGTAATCAAAATTCTCTTGATGGATATAGAGCGCTCTCGAATCGAATTACGAAACCAGCGATTGATACAGAGATTAGCGATGCTGGAAGCTGAAATGAGATCAAAAAGCCGAAAAGAAAATACTGCCTCAAATGAACAGCGGCTTAATTCAGGCACCAAGAACCAGTGATGACAACCTTCTTTTTCGCCAGTTAGACCCTCAAAAAACCACATACGGAACCACTAGCGTTGTCGAAAAGTATACTCGTAACCGGCGCAGCCGGTTTTATTGGCGCCAACTTTGTGCATTACTGGCGCAGCCAATATCCCGATGATCGTATTGTCGCCTTCGATGCCCTCACCTATGCTGGCAACCGAGCCAACCTGGCCTCGCTGGAGGGCACAGACGGCTTTTCTTTTGTGCATGCGGATATTTGTGATTACGACACCGTGCTGGCGACATTGCGCGAGCACTCAGTCGATACTCTGGTCCACTTTGCCGCCGAGAGCCATGTGGATCGCTCAATCACCGGCCCGGATGCCTTCATCGAAACCAATGTTGTTGGCACGCACAGTCTGTTGAAGGCGGCCAGGGAGCATTGGCTTGGTGGCGATTCGCCGCGGCCACATCGCTTCCATCATGTGTCCACCGATGAGGTGTACGGTTCGTTAACGCCTGATGCGCCGGGCTTTTATGAAGAACAGAAATACGAGCCTAACTCGCCCTATTCGGCGAGTAAGGCGGCCTCAGATCATTTGGTGCGTGCGTACCTTCATACCTATGGCCTGCAGGTGACTACCAGTAACTGCTCCAACAATTACGGACCGTATCACTTTCCGGAAAAGCTGGTTCCCCTGTGCCTGACCAATATCCTGCGGGGCTTACCTCTGCCGGTATACGGGGACGGCAGCAATATCCGTGACTGGCTGTATGTAGCTGATCACTGCCGGGGTATTGAGAAAGTCCTGCTAGACGGTGTGGTGGGGGAGACCTATAACATTGGCGGCAACAACGAATGGAACAACCTGGATATAGTGCATCTATTGTGTGAACAGATGGATGCGCGCTTTGCAGCCGATACCAGCCTGGCGCAACGATTCCCCGATTCGCCCTGTGCCAGTGGCGGCAGTGCCAGGGATTTGATTACCTTTGTGGAAGACCGGGCGGGTCACGACTGGCGCTATGCCATTGATGCCACCAAGATCAGCAATGAACTGGGCTATCAGCCGGCGGAGACTTTCGAGACCGGGCTGGGCAAAACCCTGGATTGGTACCTGGCAAACGAGGACTGGTGGCGGCCGCTGCTTTAATCAATCCAGCAACGGCGCCTCGTTAAAGGCCAGACCCTCTTTATCTTTGCCCGATAGCTGCGGCTGCTGGCCTGCTGGCACTGGCCATTTAATCCCCACCTGGGGATCGTCCCAGGCCAGGGCTATCTCACTTGCTGGGTGGTAGACCTCGGTACACTTGTACTGGAAGTCAGCGACATCGGTGAGCACATAGAAGCCGTGGGCAAAGCCTGCGGGCACCCACAACATCTGGTGATTCTCGGCGCTCAGGGTGACGCCATACCATTGGCCCAGGGTTGGCGAGTCTCGGCGCATGTCTACCGCCACGTCAAACACTGCGCCTGCCGTGACCCGCACCAGCTTGCCCTGGGTATGCTCGGTCTGGTAGTGCAGGCCGCGCAGAATACCTTTGGCCGAGCGGCTGTGGTTGTCCTGCACAAAGTGCATGTCGAAGCCTTCGTTGGCGAAGGTAGTTGCGTTCCAGCTCTCCATGAAAAACCCGCGCTCATCGCCAAATACCTTTGGCGTCAGCAGGTATACCCCTTGCAGCGGGGTGGCCTCAAACTTCATGGAAGACTACCCCATCATCATTGAGCAAGCCCTTGAGATAGAGTCCGTAACCACTCTTTTCCAGGGGGGCAGCCAGAGCCAGCAATTGCTCGGCGCTGATGTAGCCCATGCGGAAGGCCACTTCTTCGGGGCAGGCGATCTTCAGTCCCTGGCGCTCTTCCACCACTCGCACAAAGTTGGCGGCATCCAGCAGTGAATTGTGGGTACCGGTATCCAGCCAGGCGCTGCCGCGGCTCATGACTTCCACGTTGAGTTTGCCGCGCTCCATGTAAACCTTGTTGACGTCGGTAATTTCCAGCTCACCGCGGGGCGAGGGCTGGATCGATTTGGCCACATCCACGACATCGTTGTCGTAGAAGTACAGGCCGGTGACTGCGTAATGAGACTTCGGCTTCTCCGGTTTTTCCTCAATATCCCGGGCTACCCCATCGGCATCGAAGGAGACCACGCCGTAGCGCTCCGGATCCTGCACGTAGTAGGCAAACACCGAGGCACCGGACTCGCGCTGGGCTGCGCTTTGCAGTTTTACGGTAAAACCGCCGCCGTAGAAGATGTTGTCCCCCAGCACCAGGGAGACCCTGTCGGTGCCAATGAAGTCTTCGCCCAGTATGAATGCCTGAGCCAGGCCATCCGGGCTGGGCTGTACCGCGTAACTGATGCTGATGCCCCAACGCGAGCCATCGCCCAACAGGTCGGCAAAGGCCGTCTGGTCACGGGGGGTGGTGATCACCAGAATGTCCCGAATCCCCGCCAGCATCAGGGTGGCCAGGGGGTAATAGATCATCGGTTTGTCGTAAATCGGCATTAACTGCTTGGATACGGTGCTGGTCAGCGGATGCAGGCGACTGCCAGACCCCCCGGCGAGGATGATGCCTTTATAGGCTGAACTGGGCGCTGTATAGCTCATGAAGTGAAATTCTCGGAGATCTAATCGGGCATTATAGCTACAAAGGGCCTAACCTGACGATAACTCAGGTAAACAGACTGAGGAGATCGCATTTTAAATGCTGGTTGTTGTCTTTCCATTACGCAGTTCGAGTATGAACACGCTCACCAACCCACAAACCATTGCAAACCACAGCGTGGCAACGCGAATACCAAGCGCTGCCAGAGCGGCTTGCTCTATCGAAACCCCTGCCGAACTGAGCAGTAAAACAATCGCAGCTTCAGTTGTACCTATTCCGCCAGGAATCATGGAGGCCGCACCTGCCAGCATTGCCATCGGGTAAAGAGAGAACGACAGACTAAGTGGCAACATTATGCCGAGAAAGCTTAATACCCAAATAAAGGCTGCGCACACCAAGGACCAGGCCATGATACCCATTGCGGCACTAACCAAAAGATCGGATGGATTGAGCCAAACTCTGCAATCATCTACCCCTCCCCGGATAAAACGAGAGGCCGACAATATGATCGATTCTTGCCCTAGAATCCCTCTCTTTTCGATCCAATGGCCCCAGCGAGCTATCGCAATTAGTATTCCCAGAACCAACAAGACAAATGCCGCCGCCGGAATAAAAAGGCTACTCGCCCACAAGGCTAAAGCAGACAAGGCTAAAACCACTAATAGATCCATGGAACGTTCGTACAAAAAGGCTGCAAATGTTGTTCTGACAGGCACACCAAAGGCGGAAAAATAGCGGCATCGAACTAGCTCACCTGCCTTTCCGGGTGACGCGGTAAAAGCGAACCCTGCCAGGTATGCCAACAGTCCTTCACTTATGCGAACCGAATAACCAGCTTTATTTATAAGGCCATGCCAGCGAGCATACCTCAGAAGAAATGAAATAAATATGATCACTGCAGCCAAAGGAAGCGTCTGGCCAAGCAAGGCGAAGCCTGAAGCCTTATGGTTGCTATCAAATTCAAGCCACATGAACCCAAAAAAATAGAGCACCGTCAGAAACAGCAAACTAAAAGCAGCAAAGCCAAGTTTGCGCCTAAATTGATTCTGATTTTTCAAGTCAATTGAGTCCTAGGTCGCTTAAGAGACGTGCTTTGAGAGCTTGTAAAATGGATTTCCAACCTTCGTTCGGTTACCCTTATTCACTAACATGCTCGTCTTGCGTACTCCGCATTCCCATGGATGGTCAAAACGCCCGGCTCCTACAGATCAATATTATGGAAAATACCCCAATCGCCGTTGACCTAGACGGCACGCTTGTTCACACCGACACGCTTCATGAGTCGCTGCTCCTGCTAGTGAGGAAGCATCCACTGTCTCTGTTTGCGCTTCCATTTTGGCTGTTACAGGGGAAAGCGCATTTTAAACAAAAGTTAAGCGCATTGGCTAAGCCTGATCCTGCGTCTCTTCCTTATAATCGAGAATTGATCGGGTGGTTGGAAGAGCAGCGTACTGCAGGTCGCAAACTGCTGCTATGCACAGCAGCCGACCAGCAAATTGCCAATGACGTGTCGGAGCATCTCGGTATTTTTGAACGATCTCTGGCAAGCGGTGGCAAGATTAACATGAAAGGCACCGCCAAGCGCGAGGCACTGGGGGCACTATTCCCCGATGATGGTTTCAGCTACGTCGGTGACACAGAAGCTGACCTGCAGGTCTGGGAAGGAGCACAAAGCGCAGTGCTAGTTAGCAACTCCCAATCGCTGGTAGAGTCCGCCAGACTTCTTTGCCCTGTTGAGAAGCAATTCCAAGCGCCCAAGGCAGCACTTGCAGACTTTCCCAAACTTTTGAGGGTGCACCAATGGGCGAAAAACCTGTTGTTGTTCATACCCGCAGTCGCCGCCCATCAAATCACCGACCCCAGCATCATTTTTACGCTTGCTCTGGCATTTATTTCCTTCAGCCTGTGCTCTTCCTCTGTTTACATCGCCAATGATTTACTCGACCTTGAGAGCGACCGTCAACATCCTCGCAAATGCAACAGGGCTTTCGCATCGGGCAAGGCCTCGATCGCCTCCGGCATTATACTTGCACCTGCCTTGCTGCTTGCCAGCGCCGCGATAGCTTTATTGGTCAGTCCTGCTTTCGCGATGACGCTGCTGATATATTATTGCCTCACTTGCGCTTATTCCGTTGTTTTCAAAAGGATTGTTCTGCTTGACTGCTTGGTGCTGGCCGGTCTGTATACGCTCAGAGTCATTGCGGGCGCTGCAGCGATATCACTAGGTGTGTCATTTTGGCTGCTGGCTTTTTCTGTCTTTCTCTTTCTTTCTCTGGCCTTTGTTAAACGATTCGTTGAATTACAGGAGCTAACGGAAAAGAGTGGCAAACAAAACCTTCATGGCCGCGGATACTCGCATAATGATATGCCATTTATACAGATGCTAGGGGTAGCGGCCGGATTTGTTTCGGTGCTTGTACTCGCCTTATATATTGACAGTTCAGCCAGTGAGCAGCTGTACAGGCTTCCCGAAATGGTATGGGGAGCCGTTGCAGTAGTGCTGTTCTGGGTCAGCTGGATATGGCTGAAGGCGCACCGAGGTGAAATGCATGATGATCCCGTCGTATTTGCTGTAACCGATAAGGTGAGCTTAGCGTGTGGCCTCATTTTTGGTGCTGTGGTTGTTATTGGAACAACTGGATTCAATCTGTGAAGTTGCGTTCCTGGGGAAGACTGAGCGAAGAGGAGCATCCCTATATCCCGTTGTCTCGGGCATCTTCACTTCACATCGAGCACCCGGACAAGAAAATATTAGCGCATGGTATGGGCCGGAGCTACGGCGATGTATGCCTCAACCCAGTCGGCAACCTGCTCTTCACACGTGATCTCGATAGGTTTCTCAGTTTTAACCCTGTGTCAGGCGAACTGGTATGCGAAGCAGGCGTTTTACTCGGTGATATCCAGCGCATATTTGCACCAAAAGGCTGGATGCTGCCTGTCACCCCAGGCACACAATATGTCACCATGGCCGGAGCGCTAGCCAATGATGTCCATGGCAAGAATCACCACTCGCAGGGCTGCTTCAGCAGCCATGTCAACTGGCTTAAACTTGAGCGTACAGATGGCGAACTGATCACCTGCTCGCCTTCCGAGAAAAGCGGCTGGTTTGAAGCCACTGCAGGTGGGCTTGGGCTCACAGGTGTAATAAAGCAGCTATCGATTAACCTCAAACCTATTGAATCAAGCTGGCTCGATACAGAAACTTTATTCTTTTCGAACCTAAGCGAGTTTTTCCAGCTGAGTGAAGAGTCTGAGGCGAACTGGGAGTACACAGTCTCCTGGATAGATTGCAGCTCTAACAAGCACAAGCGAGGCATTTTCATTCGGGCCAATCACAGCGAGATTCCCGGTGAAACCTTGCCAGCCGGCCGTAAATTGGGCATACCCTTTGTCCCGCCATTTTCGCTGGTAAATGGTCTGAGCGTATCTGCTTTTAATCAAGCGTATTTCTACGCCCACAAAACAAAGCGCGGCATGAACAAGAGCCATTACCAATCCTACTTCTACCCACTGGACGGCATTTTAAACTGGAATCGGATGTATGGCCCTCGTGGCTTTTATCAATACCAGCTGGTTATTCCTCGTCAGGCCGGTCAGCCCGCTATTGATGCAGTTCTTGATGAGATCTCTACATCTGGCCAGGGGTCGTTTCTCTCAGTACTTAAAACCTTTGGTAATAAACCTTCCCCCGGTTTGTTGAGTTTTCCCCTGGAAGGTGTGACCCTTGCCTTGGACTTTCCCAACCGAGGGAAGAAGACATCGCAATTATTCGATCGACTGGATGCCATTGTCAAAGAAGCCAAAGGGCGTCTTTATCCCGCAAAAGACGCCAGAATGCCTGAAGACCTATTTACTAACGGATACCCAAATCTCAGTCAATTCACAGCTTATCGCGACCCAGGCATCAGTTCCGGTCTTTCACGCCGTTTAATGGGGTGGTAACTAATTTATGAAACGTTATGCAATCGTTGGTGCCACCTCTGCAATCGCGGAGCATTGCGCGCGAATTTGGCTCACTAAAGAAGATCTGGACCTGACCCTGGTTGCCAGAAATAAAGAGCGCGCAGAGTCGGTAGTGCAGGACCTAAGGGTGAGAAGCCCCGGCTCAGTGATTCGAATAATCGAGGGAGACCTTGTCACTCCCAGCTCTATCGAAGACATTGTTCGCGAAATTTGCCAGGCAGGCGATGTAGATTGCGTGCTCATTGCGCATGGCTCTCTCCCCGACCAGGAAGCCTGCCAGAATGATTTGGCCAGAAGTGCCAATGAACTGAGCGTCAACGGCATTTCTCCAGCTCTCTTCGCCGAGGCGTTCGCCAACAAGATGTCTATCTCAGGCAGGGGGCAAATAGGAATAATTGGCTCAGTAGCAGGTGACCGCGGTAGAAAATCCAACTACATATATGGTGCCGCCAAGGGATTATTGACGCGGTACGCTCAGGGACTACAGCACCGCTTTGCTGGCACAGATGTTGTTATCACTTTAGTCAAACCCGGGCCGACCCAGACTCCTATGACAGCCCATCTTAGTGACGAAGGTCCTAAAATGGCAGACGTGACTGCCGTAGCGCAGACAATCGTCAACGGCATGGCAAAAGAACGGCCGGTAGTCTATGCCCCAGGTAAATGGCTGATCATTATGATGATCATTCGTCACCTTCCACGATTTATATTCAATCGGATGGACATATGAACTCCCAAAAAATTGTTCTCCCGGGAGGTGCTGGTCTAGTGGGTCAAAACCTTATACCGCGCCTCAAGGCGAGGGGCTATACAGACCTAGTTGTCGTCGACAAGCATCAACATAATCTTGAAGTTTTGGCCAAATTGCATCCAGACGTAACATGCGAATTGGCTGACCTCGCCCGAACCGGCGACTGGGTGCGACATTTTGAGGGGGCGCACGCGGTAGTCATTCTGCAGGCGCAGATCGGTGGCTTGAAAGCGGATGAATTTGCTCTCAATAACGAGACAGCGACAGAGAATATTCTTCAAGCGATAAGACGATATGGTGTCCCGCGAACGGTTCACATTAGCTCATCAGTAGTCGAGTCAGTTGCCGACGATATGTATACAAAAAGCAAAAAGCGCCAAGAAAAGATGGTTCTTGATAGCGGAATACCTTGCCCTATACTGCGACCGACACTCATGTTTGGCTGGTTCGACCGGAAACATATTGGCTGGCTTTCGCGCTTTATGAAGAAGGTGCCTGTTTTTCCGATACCCGGTCATGGCCGCTATATGCGACAGCCACTCTACGCTGGGGATTTCAGCAATATCATCATTAGTTGTGTCGAAAACCACAGCCTAAATGGCACATACAACATATCCGGGCAAGAGCGTATCGACTACATCGACCTGATACAGGCGGTGAAGAGAGCCACGAGTGCCAGCGCCATTATTCTAAAGATCCCGTATTCACTGTTTTACTCCTTACTATCGATTTGGGCCATTTTTGACAGCGATCCTCCTTTTACTACAGAGCAACTTGCCGCCTTGACAGCAAAAGATGACTTTGAAGTTATTGACTGGCCAGACATTTTCGGCGTGCCTAGTACGCCGCTGCAAGATGCGCTTGATGAAACCTTTGCCCACCCTGAATACAGCAAAGTCGTACTGGAATTTTGATGGCTAAAGAACGTATAGCAGTGCTGGGGGCCGGGCCCATGGGCCTAGCCGTTGCATACCAACTGATACTTGACGGCTACCAACCCGTTATCTTCGAAGCAGATGACCGTGTTGGAGGAATGACCGCATGTTTCGATTTTTCCGGGTTACAAATTGAACGTTACTATCACTTCCACTGTACGTCTGACACTGGCTTTCTGACTCTTTTAGAAGAGCTTGGTATTGCAGACCGCATGAACTGGACCGAGACCCGAATGGGCTATTGGTTTAACAACAAACTGCAGCCGTGGGGAAACCCCATTGCCCTTCTACGCTTTAGCGGACTCTCGTTGATTGGCAAAATACGTTATGGGCTTATGGCATTTTTCGCCACCAAACGCAAAGACTGGAAGAGCCTGGACGATGTTGAAGCTACCGCTTGGATAAAAAAATGGGTAGGTGAGGACGTCTATGAAGTCATGTGGCGGAAGCTTTTTGAATACAAATTTCATCACTTCACAGGAAATCTCTCGGCAGCCTGGATATGGAGCCGCATCCGGAGATTAGGTCGTTCGCGATATAATCTATTCAAAGAAAAATTGGGTTATCTGGACGGCGGATCACAGACATTATTAGACGCGTTGCAGTTTTTTCTAGAAGAAAACGATGCTGAGCTCCACCTAGGTGAGCCCGTAAAACGCGTTTTGATGCAAGATTCGCAAATCACTGGAGTTGAAACTGAAGGCGGCCAGCATCACTTTAGCAAAGTGATCAGTACAATCCCGCTACCTTATATTCCTCGAGTTTTTCCTGATCTTCCTGATGATATTCTAGATAAGTACAGATCGGTGAACAACATTGCAGTTGTCTGCGTGATCGCTAAGCTTAGCAAGCCTCTGAGTGGCAACTTTTGGATTAATACCAATGACGATGAAATGGATATTCCAGGCTTGGTTGAATACAGCAACCTGAGGCCGCTGGGCAACGCAATTGTTTATGTCCCTTTCTATCTACCCGGAGAACATCCCAAGTACCTAGAGCGGGATGAAGTATTTATCGAAAAAGTCAAAACCTACCTAATGAAAATTAATCCCGATTTAAGTAACGAGGATTTTCTTGATATACGCGCCAGCCGTTATCGGTTTGCCCAGCCAATTTGTGAACCAGGCTTCCTAGGCAAGCTACCGCCGGTAAAACTCCCGGTGCAGGGGCTATTCATCGCCGACACCTCATACTACTATCCCGAGGACCGCGGAATTTCAGAAAGTATCGATTTCGGGCGTGCCATGGCCAAGATGATTGACACGTGCTGAAGAGTTTCTTTACTAAACAGTTTATTGGTTTTCTGTTCGTCGGTATAACAGCGGCGAGCGTGAACTGGGTCGTGCGGTATATGATTTCTGATTGGATTGAGTTTTACGCTGCTGTTCCGATTGCTTATGGCGTAGGTATGGCGACGGCATTTGCACTGAATAGGTTATTTATTTTTCCCCATTCGGTTATTCCAATTAAAACTCAGGCTAAACGGTTTATAGCGATAAACTTGAGTTTTGTACCTCTTGTATGGGCCGGAGCAATCGCTTTTGCAATGTTATTTGAATTACTTGGACTTAAAAAGTATGTTGAGGAAATAGCTCATGCTTTTTCCCTAGCATTACCCATGCTTGCCACTTTCTTGCTATATAAATTTTTTGCGTTTAAAGATAATTCAGCGACTGAAGAATTATGAATAGACACTTTTAACATGAGCACTTTCTTCAATTCGAGAATTAGTTCAGGCCCCGAAAGGTCGATAAAAATATTTTCCATTGCTTGCATTTTTGCTGTAATAGTTGTCGGATTTATTCTACCTCGTACTGTCAACATCGAAAAGTCATTCAATATGGACGATAGGATTCCAATTGAAGTCTCTCTTTCGATGGAAAGGAATGGTGACAACAATCCAGACTGGGGAAGAGCGGCACTAATACCTGATTTTCAAGAGATGCACTATCAGTTCTATCCTTACATGATAATTTCTCACTATTGGATGCAGGTTGAATCAGAGCGTTCCGTAAAGTCACTTAGGCATCTTAACTTTCTACTGCAAGCACTGGCCTTAATCTTATTCGGGCTTGCGATGATTCAAGTAAAATCAACGTGGATGACACTAATTTTTGGTGTGCTTCTGCTCATTTGTAACCCTGCATTAATGTCGGACTATATGCAGGCACGCCCGGAAAGCTTGTTATATTTTTTTACGTCAATTCTTCTTTTTGCACTTTGCCTATTCGAGAAAAGCCCTAAGGCAAGTATCTCGCTCGCTGGAGTCGTAATTGGGGCCTGCATTGCAACCAAATTCTCCTTGTTACCGCTACTATTTATGCCCGCATGGCTGATACTAATCGACAGAAATATCAAGAAACACCATTTCTATGCGCTACTGATACTTAGCTCGTTAGTGGGTATCTTTATCTCTGCGCCTTATGCCGTTGCAAACCCGGATAAAATTTTAGCAACGGTCACAAAACTGTCTGCGCAGTACGCATCTTCACATCCGCCCCATTCTCTAATTGAATATTCATATTTGAAACAGTTGTCGTGGATTTTAGAGTTCTTTTTTTGGGTCTTCCCGCTACTGATATTGACACCTTTACTTGTTTTATTCGACATGAGGTCTCTATGTAACTTCTCATTAAGCATGAAAATATGTGTCGGCTCGTCAATTCTAATCCTGGCTTACATTTTTTATTTTTCATTTAAACCGATTTTTTTTGAACGAAACTTCTCACATTTACATATTTTGGCAACTTTTTCTTTTGCCACATTATTGACTATGAAATACAGGCTTTTAGTTTTTGCCGCAGCGGTTCTTGCCTTAGCGACAATGGCAAAGCAAACCGCATCTATTTACCTATCTTTAAATCAACAAGGGAAAAGCATAGCGGAAAGAGAATTTATTGACGCCAATTACTCAGGAATACCAACTGTTAACGTAAGCTTCCGACAGGTATATAGAATGAACACGCCGCTCTGTGGCATAGTGAGGGTAATAGATTATAGAAGCCAATATTCTGAGAGATATCGTGAGCAACTAAATGCTAGTGGCTTCCGTCACCTAATTACCTTTCCCGGCTATTTCCATCGTTTGCCAACAAGCACCCTGCACACCTACTTTTCCGCAAGTTTTTCTTACCACGAGAAGCATTGTGCTAGCCCATGACTAGACGCCTTTCAGGGTTAAAACTGGTCTAGAAACGAGATGCTGGTTGATGACAAGCTTCGAGACCGCGTCAATGAACTTTTTAATCACACTCATATAATTGTGGTGGTAGAAACTTAACAATAGTTGGGTCGTCTAGTAATTTTTTTAATCTGGGTGCACTAGGATAAGGTATTTCCATTCTTCTCTTGTTCTCTAAATAGCTCACGTCGCTTGTACATAAATATCCACTAACATTGTCTTCCTGAACCGAAGACATATCTGACTTAGACTGCATTACAATTGGGAGCTCCAACACAGCAATGCATAGCCCAATAGCAGCAGATATTGACCAAATAACGATCATGTTAATTACCAAACGCTTCCGTAATTTACAGATGGAAATCAAGCCGAAGCATGCGGTGGCATTCAGAATCACGCCTATAACAAAAATATCAAAGTAACGAGGGCTCAACAAAACTGCATTGGCTCGCCCATAAGAGATAGTCAGTAACTGTCCGACTACCCACGCGGACGCACCAATATAGAACAGATATTCAGTCTTGCAGAGTTCTCTGGAAGAGAGAATCAGATAGCAAAATAAAGTAGTTGGAGCGTAAAGCACAAATGCGGCCGCTGGAAAGTGAACCATAGGCCAGGAAAAGACCACGAGTGCCGCCTCTATTATCTGTAATGGGCCCTCGGCTTTTAAGCCCGAATGTCCAGGGACATGTGGTGTCAAGACGATAGCAGTAATCGCAACACTAAAAACCAAAGCAGCTGAAATTACCTGCTCTTTCGTTTTGACTCGACTTTGAAAAGTCTTCGCGAGTATTACGATAACGCCACTAAGGAGGGTTATCGCGCCCGACGCCATACTCAACGCAGCAAGGATTCCACACACCAGACCTAACCACCACGTTATTTCCTTAAATTTGGACTCGGCCATGAGCTGAATGAAAACAAAACTGAATAAAAGCAAAAAATAGAACTGCCCTTGAAAGCCGCCCAGCATATTTTTCCAGCCGAATGGTACAAGAATCATGCTAAGCATTAGAAAATAAAGATACCTGTGATACTTCGACGCCACTACAGGCTTTAGATAATGCAAAAGAATCAGCATAGAAAAAGCGTGCACCAATGCATTTGATAGCATCTGCAGCATAGGATCCCAGGTGTCACCATTTATCACAAACAACGACAGCGCGAACACACGCTGAGTAAATATTCGGTGTTCGTTGTGAGTCGACACTAAGTCTAAGAAATCGAGTTCGCCGAGCAAAAACGGTCTATATAAAAAAGCCGCCTCCGCATCCCACTGGTCCCAGTAGGGCAGATGACTGCCATAAGAAAATATTAGAATCCATTTTGCAGCCACGATGGCAGAAAAGAAAAATATATATGCAAAGCCGACTTTTGCAAAAAGCGGATAACGTTTGTTTCTTTTATTCACTGTCAGACATACCCCAGACTGCCCGCGCAACCAACACTCATTTTCCTAATACTACCTTTATAAGACTAGAGTCGACCCCTTTATTAGTTATCGCCTCTTTCGATCGACAACTTTAATCTATCCTGCATTTTCCTAATGTAAGGGCCTTCTGGCCTTAATAAGGCTGCCCTATCGATCAATTTCAGCGCCATATCTATTTCATTCATTTGCTCGAGGATTACAGCCGCTTCTCGAAGAACGTCAGGTAAGCCTGACTTTTCAGAGACCATAATATCAACTCGAGTTTTTAACTCGACTTTCTTGAGACTTTCTTTACGCTCAAATACATCGATTCCAAAAATATGAGCCAAAAAAAGTAACCTGAATGAGCGTGGATTGTTTTCCAGGTTATTTTCTATTCTCGCTCTTAACAAAGACACTAGCTCTGTATTTTTATTAAAGGCAGAGGCCGCTGCAAAAGCTAGTGAAACCCTGTAACCTGGATTTAAGGTTTCATTTTCCTGGTCTCTCATAAATTTTTCACTAGATGACTGTAAGAAACCTTCGGCGTGAGTGGTCATTAAATTATTTCTAATATAATTTTTTGATTCTCTGAACTTCTCAACCAGGCCCAAGCGAGTTTTTGAAGTTATCTCGCTTATGCCGCTTGAACGATCGTTTACAGGATTTTTGTCTGAATACTCTTGAAGACACACATCAATCGTCTTATCGAGATCAGAATCATCACTCGTTAACACTGTATTTAAAAGTCTTTTTAACTCTAGCGCCGATCGGGTGTAGCCACTGTTAACTCGCTTTCCTATAAATTCAAAATCTTCAAAATTGGAGCTAGCTAATCCTAAGGCAGCAAGAAATACTTTCTCAATACTTTTATCTTTAAAAACACTATCGTCATAACCCAGCACGCAAACATTTTCTTTACCGAAACGCTCACTCCAATTATTTATTTCACTGTAAGTAAATTCAGTGGCCTTACCGACAAGTATAGATTCGCAATACTCTTGAAACGTCCCATTATAAAGATGGCGCTTTACAATCTGATTATAGCTTGAGTACATGGACTCCAGTGGCTCCCTATAAAACAGAACAATTTTTACTCTTTTACTTGCGACCAAGTTGCAGATTTCTTGCGATTGTGAGTAAAGAGATTCAGCAGATATCAGCAGGCATTTATCTAGATTTCTGGCCTTTTCAATACTCTGCTTTAAGTACTTTTCCGCGTCATTAAAATTGCCGTCGAGGAGAGCCCTACCGAGAAAAGATTGGCCACCTGATACTCCATTCGCATCTTTTCCATGGTCGGGATAGTAAAACCCGTTTTTTTCTAGCGCGTGTCGATTATCAAGCAAAAATAGCTGGATCGCTGACGACCCAGTCTTAGGCGCTCCGACATGAAGAACGATATCGTAATTGTCTGTACATTGGCATGCAGGCATTTCTTGAAAAATTTCCTTGTTAGAACAATTCTAGGAAGCGATCTTTCGCCTACCTAATCATATTTGCTTCATACTTTGAATCCCACGTATAATTGCGTTTTGTAAGTTGCCCGCTTTTTCAATTGCCGACCTTCTTTCATATGAATTCGCTAATTAAGCCGTTGCTTGTTGCACACATACCTAAAACGGCAGGGACAAGTCTAAGGGTATCGCTAGAAAAGGCGAGCCATAAGGAGTCTATTGTGTGCGACTACGGGTCAGATTCCAAGTGGACCAGCGTAATTATTCACGAATATATCTATGCGCCCCATGAAATCCGCTGGACATCTTTCTATGAACGACTAATAAGCGAGGGGGTAGTCGCGCTAGTAGGTCATTTCAGACTGAAAAAGTACTCGCACCTTTTCTCGCCTTCCAGCCAGATTTCCTTTGTCAGGAAGCCGCTGGCAAGAACCGCATCGGAGTTTCTTCATGAAACCCGGCAGAGTTCACGAATGACTCGCAATTTTGAAGAGTATATCGAGTTGCCTGAGATGCGTAATCGACAATCAAAGCTTTTAAAGGGGTTCGAGAATGGCGCTTTTATTGGGGTTACAGAGCTATATCCAGAGTCAATTCACTTAATAAACGCACGTTTTCGCCTAAATCTTCGGGTGCTAAAACGCAACCAAGCACCGAAGGGCGGTGCAGCTAAGTTTCTGCAAGATCTTCCGCAATCAGTTGTTAAGCGATATGACGAACTTAACAGAATCGACAACGAAATATACCGAACTTGCAGGGCCAACATCGAAAGAAATTTGAGTGAGCTTGGGGCCAATAAATAGTGCAGCTACTGCCGCAAAAGGAGCCGAGCGCGCATACTACTAAAGTCAAGTATGCGATAATTATAGAGCGCTGCGGGGTTTGAAAGAACTGACGAGGCACCAGTTATCTTCATTATTTTATTTACAGGGAACGTGAAAGCGCTATCGAGCGTTTGAGAAGGGATTCTAATCAATGCAGAAGTTAAAAACACTTATTCGCAATTTACACGCTTACAGGCATATTCGAGCCACCGGAAGGTTTGACCCAAGCTTCTATGCCTCATATAGCAATTCAAAATCGCCACTCTGGCACTACGTTACTTTAGGCTGGCGCCTTGGAAATAACCCCGCTGCGGATTTTGATACTAACATTTATCTTGCACAGAACCCTGATGTAGCTCGGTCGGCCGAGACCATACACCCTTTTTTACACTATCTGCAGCATGGCGAAGGTGAGGCTAGAGGCGGGAGCGTTGCGGATTCTTCGTATGATGAGTGGATACAAAACTACGAAATGAGAAGTGCACTAGACGCACAAAAAGAACTAGCCAGACTTAAATATAAGCCCCTCATTTCAATTATCGTGCCGTGCTATAACCCCGATATCGAAATGCTTCAGGCATGCGTGAGTTCGGTTTTGGATCAATCTTACGAAAATTGGGAGCTTTGTATATCGGATGATGCTTCTAGTGACGAAAGCGCCAAAAAGTACATTCAACAACTTGGCGACGCGCACTCTAAGATTCGGATTGACCTATTAAAGGATAATGTTGGCATTGCCCTGAATAGCAATGCTGCACTGGCGCTAGCTAAAGGCGAATTTGTCGCCTTGCTTGATCAAGACGATGTCCTTACAAAAGACGCCTTGCTCGAGGTTGCGATTGCGCTCAACAAAAAGCAGCGACCCAAGCTTATTTATAGTGATGAAGACAAATTAGATGAAAGCGGAAAGCGATTTGCCCCTCACTTTAAGCCGGATTGGAATAGGGATTACTTTTACTCTATCAATTATATTTGCCATCTTGCCGTTATGGAAAGAACGACGCTACTGGATGTCGAGGGTTTTCGTAAGGGCTATGATGGCAGCCAGGACTATGATCTGCTGCTTCGTTTCATTGCGAACATCGAAGATAAGGATATCTACCATATACCCAAAATATTATATCGCTGGCGAGCACACGCCGGATCCACAGCATCCGCCGCCTCAGCTAAATCTTATAGCTGGGAGGCTGGCGTCAAAGCGCTTCAGGAGCATTTAGACTCAACAAATCGAGCTGGAGTAGTAAACCCAAGACCTCAGCCCAATAGCTACTGCGTAGACTGGGAGTCGCCAGCGGATAGCCCATTAGTATCACTGATTATCCCTACTAGAGACCATAAAGATACGCTGTGCACATGTATTGATTCTATTCTTCAAAATACCAGCTATGAAAACTATGAAATCGTAGTCGTTGATAACCAATCTACCTGCCCCCTCACGCTGTCATACCTTGAGGAACTAAAAGCACACAGAAAAGTCTCCGTCATTCGCTACCCACACGCATTTAATTACTCGGCGATCACTAATTTTGCGGTCTCTCAAGTTCGCGGAGAGTATATCGGACTCGTTAATAATGATATCGAGGTGATTAATCGCGATTGGCTCACTAATATGATGAAGCGCGCGGTGCGGCCTGGAACGGGCTGTGTTGGAGCCAAGCTCTACTACCCAGATGACACGATACAGCACGCTGGGGTTATTCTGGGCATCGGCGGCGTCGCTGGCCACTCGCACAAGTATTTTCCCAATGATTCGAGCGGATATTACTGCAGGTTGATTCTTGATCAAAATTTATCTGCGGTGACAGCGGCCTGCCTTGTTGTAAAAAAAGCGATCTTTGATGAATGTGGCGGTTTTGATGAAAAGAACTTGACGATTGCCTTCAATGATATTGATTTCTGTCTGAAGGTAGATGCCCGTGGCTATCACAATACCTGGACGCCCTCGGCGGAGCTGTATCATCATGAGTCAAAATCCAGAGGGCATGAAGACACCCCGGCGAAAATAGATAGATTTAATTCTGAGGTGTCTGTGATGAAAACGCGTTGGAAACATAAATTGCAAAATGACCCTGCCTACAATCCAAATCTTACGCGAATTTCAGAAAGTTTCGGCATTAGAAATTAACTTCATCGCTCTCAGTGCAAAATGCGATGTGATTGTGCCATGCGTTTGATTGTCCGCATTTTGAATATACGGTAGCCGCTGTGAAGCACGGCAGCTAAAATTGAAGGATTTTCATTTAGCAGATGACCTGCCAATCAGGTCATCCATAAATTCGTCCGGGGGTCTCGCCGCTCATTATCATCTTTTCCATAGCCATTGTATGACTGAGCGATGTCTTGCACACTGAGAGCGATTCAATATAGATGGACTGCTAATCAAGACAGATGCTTTTTCACTGGACTCTATAGGCGATAGCGTATGCACGACACAGCATTACTGCACGGTAACCTTTTCTTCGAAATTTACCTGAAAGAGCGGTCATCCGCTAGGATTTTAGATATCGGTTCAACCGACGTTAATGGCTCGCTACGACAATGCGCTAAGCGTGATTGGCATTATATTGGCGTAGATCTAGAGGCAGGATCCGGCGTTGATATTGTATTGCAAGATCCCTACAGCTACCCATTTGAAGACCAATCATTTGATGCAGTCGTTAGCACATCTTGTCTTGAACATGACGACATGTTTTGGCTGAGTTTTCTCGAAATGCTGCGCGTTGTCAAGCCGGGTGGGTTCATTTATCTTAATGTTCCCTCAAACGGCTACTATCACACTTTTCCAGTCGACAGTTGGCGGTTTTATCCTGACGCAGGTCTCGCTTTAGAACGCTGGGGTAAGCATCGAGAGCACGATGTCACTTTACTTGAGTCGTTCATCGGAGACCAAAAAGAGGATGTCTGGAACGATTTTGTAGCTGTTTTTTGGAAGGGTGTAGAGTCGCCCCCAAACATCAAGGGAATCAATGAAGTGTTAAGTGGTACTTTAAATACATACACAATCTCTCAAGCCAGCACCAGCAATCTCAGCAGTTCGACTCACGAGATGCGTCGAGCCACAAATCTAGAATCAGAAAATGAGAGGCTGGCGGCATACAATAAAAAGTTAGAGCACGAAATTGCCTGCCTAAAAAAGCTAGTTTAAATATCCTGGACTTGACCCTATACTAGCCATCACGGCATGAGCGAGCCGCAGGGCCGCATAAGACCTCTGGCATTCTTCAAGGTTTGGTGTGTGCATCAAACTAGGTGATGGGTCACGTGAATTACCGGTAAAGAATAAAAATATTATTAAGCAGCGCGTTTACGCTCCCAACTGATAAAGTCAGGTCTTTTGGGAACTTTTTGGGTATAGAAATCTGAAATTGGTACGTTGCAGTGGCGCTCGTTCTTCGGCAAAAACCGCCAAGACTAAGAGGAACTTGTCCCTTCTCACCAGACTGCCCCGACTATTATCAATATTGCTGTTATGTTTAAAAGTCTATGCAAGATGTCGCAGATATTTTACATTTTTTGCATGAACATAAGGAGAAGAAAGCATGTATAGGCAACGAAAACTAATGAATTTATAGACGAGGCGGGCAAACTTTTTGTTCATCGTGGATTGCCTCAGTACTAGAGAACCTTATTACTCATTATCATTCTCTATTATGTACACCATCCCTATTTCTATACTTCGCATAGAGATTAATCAAGATACCGGAAGCACTATGCAAACCAGCTAATACTTCTACTCTAAGGAATTCTATCTGAAACGGCACATTTAAATTCTGCGGTTCGAAGTAATATTTTGCCATAGTACTTCATGCCGACTGAAGACCAATGCCCCATATCTACATATCCCATTTTCCCATCAATAAGCATTGTACATCTCTCGGACGGACAAACTAATTGATGCTTGGATACAAAGTAGCTCCCGGTTTCTGATGCTATCTCCGCCAATTGAGGATCTGCAGCTTGACCTTTTTTGTATCTGCCACTCCAGGCCAGCTCGTTAATCTCCTCCGGCCTCTCTATACTCTTGAAGAGTATGTTAGGATGCGGAGGAAAAATTGGGTTTCGACCCAATAACAACACTTCTGCGGCTGTTTGGCTTTTAACTTGCGAAACTGTTCCAGATATATGACTTAGCGCCGGTATACGCCAATCTTCGGAAAAAACGACGAGGTCAGGTGAGTAACCCGTCAGGACCGAAACAAAGCTATCGTGATATTTTTCACAGTACACGGGATTTCTGACCTCAGCTTGACCATGATTTTGATAGAGGTCTTCTAAAGACTGATCAATGCTTTCGCTTGCAAGAGGATCACAGGGGCTGGACATCAGCTTAACAGCATATTCGGTATCTGCTAATAAATACTGTAGGGATAGGGACACATCGAGAGCATGAGAATCTCCGACAACTACAATTGTTCTTGTTTTTCGCATTTTGTTGCGCGCTAACTTACCTTTCACTTCCTGACTAATTTGTTCTAGATCCGCTTTTCTCTCTGGGATAGCATCTAATATCGCTTGTACCCCTTGTGAATCAGGATTGATTAGCCTGTATAATTTTCCGTGAGATAGATAGAACACTACCGAAAAGAAAACCGTAATAGGTGCTAACAAAAATATCTTGAGTCTATTCTCAGAAAATTTTATCGATAATGCAGGCTTCTCCACCGTGTTGAAAAGAACTTCTGCCAAAATATAGGTACTCAGCAACAACGCAAAAATTTCTACAGCAGATAAAGGATCAGGGTAATACGTTTTAAAGAAAACGAGCAACGGCCAATGCACTAGGTATCCAGAATAAGATAGCAGTCCGATTCTGACCAAAAAAGTTGTTAATGTATTCTTAACATTGGCCAGCGGGTGTGAGATCCAGATGAGTGTTCCGACTCCAAGACACAACGGTAATGAGTTTAGCCCAGGGTTTCTGCTAGACTCTGTTGTCAAAAATATAGAGGCTGAGACACTAAGTACACTCAGAGTTAGCAGCACATTCATTTTCCAAATGCTAAGAGTCTGAGATGGCACCCGGCTAGCTAGCGCACCAACTGCAAACTCGAATGCCCTAAACGGGAAGTTGTAAAAAGTCGCGCTCGGTGAACGCGAAAACATCAGTTCCGCTGCCAGAAGAGATGCTACGGCCATACCAACGATTAATAGGGTTTGGTTTAGCCTAAAAAAGGCATACATTAGTAATGGCCAGATTAAATAGAATTGTTCTTCAACGGAAAGCGACCAAGTGTGCAGCAAGGGCTTGACGATATTTTCCGTATCGAAATAATCCGCTACACTATAGAAATAGATGTTAGAGACATAGATACTCGCTGCCATTTGGGACTCAGCAAAATCAGATAGTAGCTGTCTCGGTAGGATAAGTATCGCCACTAGTGAACTTAACACAAGAGTAGCAAAAATTGCAGGAAACAGCCGCCGGACACGACGCAGATAAAACATTGAGAAACTGAAACTCTCCTGTTCAAGCTGCTCATTTATATGAAGGGTTATCAAGTATCCAGATATGACAAAAAAAATGTCTACACCGAGAAAACCACCGGAGAAACCCTTAACTTCAAAATGAAAGAGAATTACAGACAGGACTGCGATAGGCCCTGAGTACATCAATGTCTATTCTTCTATTTAGAAGACGCTCTGAAGGATGTAACATTTGCTCCTCTCGAAAATTATTCTGAGTGTGTCTAAAAATTATGATTGAGACAGATTCAGGGTTCTGATTTTTCCTTGGAGCTGCGGGCAATAAACGACATGAAACTGTTTTCAAGATCAAAACCTATTTCCAGCACCTCAAAGTTGCTGCTGATTAATAGTGTCGCAAGAGAGCTTTCGTTATAAAATGCAAAATGGCTTTGATCTACATAGTCCGGACGATAACATGGCACCTGCCCGAAAAGTATAGCTCCAGTGTTCATCTTTGACTTAAGCTCGCCAAAGAAGGTTGAAGGGTCTGGTAGGTGCTCTAAGACGTGCCACATAGTTACCAGATCCAGTTTAATATCAATTTTATTCAAAGCCATCGCAAATTGAAGGTTTTCCGGAATAGTGATCAATGACTCCGTTAAGAAAAATCCGGTTGAATCGAAGTCGATTGCATAAACCCGATCAAAATATTCACACCCGGCAATTGCCATGTGCCCTCCACCACAACCTATGTCTGCATAAGCCGAACGTCTCTGCTGATAGTCGCCTGGGTGGTTAAGTAGATAGCACAGTAAGTTTGATCTCTCTTTTACAAGTTCTTCAGCGATCGCAGTTGTCGAAGGTGTGGTTCCTTCATATCCAGAGCTCTGAAGGTCCTCTGCTTTTTCAGCTACTTCTAAGTCAGCAAAAACATTTTTGTTTAATAATACTAAGCAATTCCCGCAGATAAGTATTTCTACAACTCTGGACTTTGAGTCACGGACTTTTTCGAAGGGATCAAGGCGTATTTTGGCACTGCAAATGGGACAGATAGTCATTTGGAAACTCTCGCTGTTTCATTATTAGGATATTGTGTCTAGATATTTAGAGTACTTGCTCGAACTAATATAACCCTGCAATTCGACAATATTTTCAAGCGTAGCTCCATACGATTTGACCAACTTTACTGTCCGCGGTTTAGAAGGCACCGCTTTGACATTCAGGAAATCGTATACGTCTGCCAGTGAAGTTTTATATGATGCCGAGATTAAGTCTTCGTAGTTTAGCTGAAGTGACGCTCGATCGAGGTATCTATGCATAAGCTGATCAGTAAGGTCGATTTGGTCGAGAAAATTAATAAGCATCTCGGGATCTATATAAATTTTTTCAGAAAGTTTATCCGCTTCTAGTGTCTCGTTAACCACTCTCGAGTACTCCCCCGTAGTCTTTGCAATTATTCTTGATAGGGCTTTTTCAAGCTGGTTTTTTCTCACTAGGTGTATGATTTTTATTGAGTGCTTTTTGCAAAGGTAAAATATATAAGGACCAATGGCTGGATCATACCAAGCTGTATTAAAGTGATGCGTACTTCCGTATTTGACATCTACAATCACGGGTCCCTCGTGATTAGCGCAATGATCATTCAATATCATGTTGGTGAAATCAATGAACAGTTTTTCCATCGATTCTGGTGTACGCAGCAAAAAGCCGTCATCAGCGCTACCAAATTTTTTCGCGAAGCCAAAAAACTGGCGCGAGGTAAGTTCAGCGGGAGGGTAGAAAACCTCTCCTAGCGCGAGCAAATTGGGGTTTTGCCCAAGCATACTTCGGAGCATGTTTGTGCCACTTCTTCCGTCTGCAACCAGCAACACTATTTCTCTCTTCATAAACTCACCCACTTTACATTGAGACGATTGGCCATAATTTTTTCTTTCTTCTCTAGCTACGACACGAAAAATCTAGATGAAATTCGAAAAAATCTCAATTTTCTGCTTACAAGTAACATCTACTATTCAAAGAAGTATGAAGCGGTGCCAAAAGCTGGTTGATTTTTCGTTTTCTTGAGGACTGTCGTTTTTCTATCGCCAAATTCTTACTTCAAATATTATTCAGGCTAAGTAAAACCCTCTTTCCTAGTTCAAAATTCGTTGTGTATATAATGTTGGTTACATTATCTGCAAGGCATCAAGCACCAAAATCTTAATTCGAGTAATGCCTCTCTATCACCCCGGTTTAACTCGGCATATTATTCAAAGCATTCCTATCATCATGTGTCGCACACTCAAAAATAGCGCCGATTTTAAACCAGCATTTGATCTACTAGAAAAAACCTATAATTTTACGAGTCTTGTCTCACTTCAAGAATCCACGGTCCGTTAGGGCCTGTTTAATTTTAAAATAGTCTCTCACCTGACGTGGATCGCGTCAGCGCATACTAAAGGATATAGATCAGCAATAAACTGTGCAGCATTGTCCATTTCATGCTCTATCGTATTGAATGCATCAGTGAATTTCACTCCGTTGAGCGACGCGCTTCTTCTAACAGAATCACTCTGTAGTGTACTTTTAACAATAGTCGCCAGCGATTCCGGATCTGCCGGAGCGAGTATCGCAGGATATCCACCATGCCGTTCGGCTGCATCGTTTAGATCAAGATCTATTACCGGCAGCCCACATGCCAGCATTTCATATGTTATCAGGGATGGATTTGTTGTACTAAAACACAGCCCAATCGTACTTTCCGCATAGAGTTCAGCTAGGTCTGCCTTACTCAAAACCCCGACATTCTCATACTCAAAAAGCGAATGCTCCAAATTACTGCTGGGCTCCCCAAATGAGATTATCTTAAGATCAGGCATTTCTTTTTTAACAATACAAAGCGCGGCAATTGCTAGATCATAAAAACGCCTGGGCATGGAAGGCCTAGCTAAAAAAGCAATCGTACACTTCTTTCGCTCCTCAAATTTACAGCTTGGCTTGTAGTACTGTCTATCGATCCAAAAATTAGTCGAGAAAATTCGGGTATCTTCTTTCAAGCCGCAATGATCTTTCAACATTGAAGGAAGCCACTTTCCAATCGTCACATAATCCATGTCATTGCGATAAGTCGAGATTGCCCTAACGTATTCATAACTATACGGACTAAACATTGGCTCGAAGTCCTGAACTAGATAGATTTTTTTCAAGTGCTTTTCAATCAACGGATGGCAAAAATGCGTTGAGTTGTGAGTTAGTATCAAGGGTGACAGAGGGTCAAGCGCATCAATTTTATCTATAGGTAACACCTCTTCAAAAACCTGATATGGAAACTTGTCTCGTATTACTTTTACACTATCTTCTATGACCCGATAGCTATTTTCTCCAGTTAGAAACAATCTATTTCTTATGCCAAGTTTTGATGTAGCAAAGCATAAATTCAGTATCGTATTGTGACCTCCGCTTTCAGCCGGTATTGGACTAGGTACAACCCAATTGAGGTACTTTCCATTCGTAATTTTGTCGGCAGGCTTATGACCCTCTACAAATGTCGATTTAATCTCTTCGAGCAGGGAATAAATGCTGCACTCCTTGATGGCTGTTTTTCTAGCCTGCGCCGAAATCTCTTCATTTTTTCCATGGTCAGTTAATTTTTCTATACAGCTGCTCCACTCGTCACTCTTCTCTGCGAGGAATCCATTTACACCGTTCTCGATAAGAGCTTGAAAGGGGGGAGTGGGTGAGGCGCAAGTCGGCACTCCTAATAAAGCGGGTTCAAAAAATTTAAGCGCACTTTTGCCCTGGCAAAACCGACTTTCAATATCTAATGGAGCGATAGTACACAACGCGGCTTCGAGCATTTTTGGCAGGGCCTCATAATATTCGCCATACGGAACTAATTCAGTTCGAACAACTCTATCTTCTAGTTCGGGTGATAAGTCTGGCAAATGCAGAGGACCTACTACTCGGAGCCTTAACTTAGGATTATTAGCTAACGCACTTAAAACACCATCCAGAGCGGAAGAAAAATCTCTATCGTGAGTATTCGACCCAGATAAATAAACGACCTCATTTTTTGGTGCGCTTGTCGTCGCCCTCCGAAACCACTCAAGAGCGGCTCGGCGCACATACTCAGACGATGCCGAATTATGGATAACATGAACGTCAGCGTGAAACTTTCTCGCCTCCAGAGCTAAAGCCTCTGTGGAAACGATCATTCGGTCGCATAGTTCTGCGCAGTAGCGATACCTACTAACATCCAATGAATATTGAACTCGTTGCAGGCTATCCAAGGCATTAACCCCGTCGATTTCGCCGGCGGCGAGCGTATCTTTGCAAAACACTAAATCATCAACATCAAAATATGTGGTCTTACCCAGGGCTCTCGCGCGCCTTATAATCTCGATAGATGCATCCGATATTGGCGTACGAAACAAGACTATATCGCTATACTCATGTAATTTGTCAATGCAATCGGCTAACTGAGAGTAGCTTACAACGTCACATTGTATAGATAGCAATCGAAAGGCCTCGGCCTTGTTCGTCACCCTGTAAATGCTGCTTGCATTACCTATGCCATCGATCAACAGAATTCTTTTGTCCGTTTGTGAGGCAAACCATGATCGACCTTCATCTAATCCATGCAACAGCCAGTGCACAAACGGGTTAAAAGTAGGCCCTTGATCATCTAGGTCAGAATGTTGGGATAGATAGCTATTTGTGGGGAACATATCCCCCCTAAAGATTTTTTCCCAGTTCCCTATGGTTAAACTGCTCGATACTAGACCCCCTAACACATTCAACTTTTGCTCTAGAGGCATTGAGATGAACTCAGGGATAGCCGCTTCAATCAACTGTAAATTAATATCCCGACTCGGATTTCTTGACTCAGCAAGCCCATAAAAAATAAAATGCTCTCTCGCGTCCTCATCGGGGCCTAGACCTGAACAGAGCGTTCGATAATACTCTTCGTCAAAAAATTGGGCCAATTGCTTTTTTGCATGCTCTAACTTCTCAACATCCTTGCCCACTACTAATATATTGCTCATTGAGGTCACTTCCTAAATGTAAAACCCATACTGAATGTTCATTAACGCTGGCGCGATGGAACTTTAAGCATTACTTCAGATAACGAAAGCGACTTTGTAGAAGCCACTTGCTAAAGTAGCGGATTTATACCCTCAGCGTATTATATAGCTCACGCGATTCTAATATGCTTGGCATAGGTATGAAGTACTTCTGACGCGCCACCATCTTCAGCGACTATTCCTTGATTCAGCCAAATAACGCGTTCACATAATTCCTGAACCTGGCTTGACACATGCGAAACAAAAACCACGGTTTGCGACCCTGAGATTCGTTCTTTAATCGCTTTTTCGGCTTTTTGCTTGAAGTGAGCGTCGCCTACGCTCAGCACTTCATCTATAAGCAATATATCTACATGTGTTTTTAGAGCCGTAGTGAATCCTAATCGTGACATCATGCCCGAAGAATAAGTCTTAACCGGTTCCTCAAACGCAATCCCTAGCTCAGAAAATTCTTTTATCTCCTCCAGATACGACTCCGCCTGCCCCTTAGTCGCCCCCTGCAACATAGCAGCAAGCATCGCATTAGAACGGCCTGACGCATTTGGCTTGAAGCCAAGCCCTATGGACAACAATGCAGCAGAAGTACCTCTTCGCCTGGTCACATTGCCACTGGACGGGGCCAATATACCAGCCATTATTCGCAGTATGGTGGTTTTGCCACAACCGTTGCTGCCTATTACACCTAGCGTCTCGCCTTCATACAAATCAAGCGATATGGAATCTAACACCTGATGAGTACCATCGGTGACATCTGGATTATTGGACCGATAGCTTAGCGATACATCTTCCAATTTCAATATCGGATTTTTCGAAATATCACTCATGCGGTAAGTGACTTAAGCGCCAGGAGCTGGCTATTTTTACGTATTAAAAAAATCATGCATGCGAGTAGTAAGCCAAATGCTACAACATTCAAGCTTAATCCCAATAAATTGGGGGTAACGTTGTACATTAACACCTGCCGGAACGCATCCAGAATAAAGGCCATCGGGTTATAGGTGAGTATGGCATCAGTCATTGCCGGGCTGCCTATTTCCCTTACATCCCAAAAAATTCCGGATGTAAACATCAGGAACATCATTCCCAGAGATATAAACATTGTGAAGTCACGCATGAAGCAAACCAAAAATGCGCCAGCAAAGGAGCAAGCGACAATCATAAGATAATAAACCGCCATAATAGGTATCAGCCATAGCCACAAAAGTGAGGGCGTATAGCCATAGACAAATAAAACACCGAATAAGAGGAGAAACACCATCGACTGCTTATAAAGGCCTTCCTGGATAATGGCCATTGGAAACATCGTTTTGGGAATATCTATTCTACCTATCAGACCAGCATTGGCCATAATGCTGCCAGAGGCCTGGCTAACGCTCTTGGAAAACCAGATGAATGGCAACTTGCCGCACATCAGGAAAACAAGAAAGTCTTCCTGGCGGGTTTTGAGGAACACACTGAAAACCAAGTAGAAAACAGCTACAAACAGCAGAGGCTCAAGTATCCACCAAAAATAGCCAAAATAGTATCGTGACGCTTCCGACTGCAGCGCCATTCGAGCCTGCATATCGACGAGAGAAAAGTACTGCCTGAAATTCATAAATAGCGTAATTCTACGTTTTTTTAAGATCATATCTCTTGCTGATCAGTTGCTGCGAATGTTATCTCACGAGGGAATCACAGTCGAGGTGTTGTATAGTGGTATTTTCAGAATCGCACGGAAGTAGACACTTCAGTTGACCAAGATCACTGTCATCATTTTGAATTGGAACAAGGCAGAGCTTACTTTAGCCTGTGTGCAATCTGTTTTGTTGGCATTTCAGAGTATTGAAGACGGCCCGGTGGCTGGAAGACTCGTGGTTGTTGATAACGCGTCCGATGCCGCCGACCTGGATAGGTTAGAGTCAGGCTTAGTTGAAGCACAAGACTGCACTCCCAGGGCGGAACTTGTGGTCAATAGTCGCAATTTGGGATACGCAGGAGGCATGAACTCTGGCATACGGTTAGTGAGCCATAGCCATGCTGATTATGTTTGGCTTCTCAACAACGATACCATTGTAGACCCAAAAGCCATCTCTGCCCTGCTTGCTCTATCCCGGTCGCAGCCACAGGCAGCAATGCTTGGCTCAACCATAGCGGATCAAGCCTCTGAGCAGGTGGTAGCGGCGGGCGGGCACAGGTACTTTCCATGGCTTGGATTGAGCCGCCCCCGCCTCGCTGGACGATCCCTGAGCACCATAGAAGAGCCAAAATCATTAACGAAAATGGATTACATTGACGGCGCTGCGCTCTGGCTGAATGGCCACTTTCTCCGCCGCATTGGTGAGCTACCCAACGATCATTTTTTGTATTTCGAAGAATTGTCACTCGCGCAATGTCTTGCTGAGGGTGAATCTATTGCTTGGTGCCCCAATGCGCTGGTCTATCATGTACAGGGCGGCAGTTCACCAACCCCGGCGCTGCGCGCCAGAGGCACCTATCATGCGGCGCTCAGCGCGTTCAACTATACAAGGCAATACTATCCAATATGCTTGCCCACCGTCGTTTTCGCACGTTTGATTGGTATCACACTCAGATCAATAGCGCTGTGCCAACCCAAGCTCTTGGCGGCTGTTTTTATCGCTTTAAAGGATTTTATGATGGGCAAGAAGGCTCGTTATGATGAACCGTAAGCAGGCGAATGTAGAAGATCATCTGTAGCAAGCCATTCCCCTGCCTTATACCCATTTTCTGAGCCTCTTTCAATCGCTTCCAACGCGGTAGCTTTGGTAACGCGAGATAACGCTCCAGCTTCTCAATACTGTTCATTGGCCATTTATTGCACTGTTTTGCGTGCTCGGCCAATGCCTGCACCTGCTCAAAGGTAGCCCGATACTCGATATTGCCTGCCTTCCAACCCGCAACCCAGTTATTGGTGGGGTTCAATCCATGCCAGAAACCCTTGGCTCCTATAGAGTTTGTATGGTGCTGCCGGTACTTCACTAGTGGTTGGTCCAGGTACTCAACCGCTCCGTTGGCTGCCGCTGTAAGGGCCAACCACCAGTCATGCATGATCGCGCTGCCCGAAATTGGCAGTGATGCTTGCAGCAGCTGGCGGTTGCAGGCGGTGGCGCACCCGGTTACAAAATTTCGGGTCAGCAGGTAGTTAAGTGGCCTTTCGGGGGCGGGCACGAGGTCCATGTAGGCGATGAGCGAGGCATGGATAGGGCTTAGCTGCTCATCAACGACTGCGAGGTCGCTATGTACGAGGAGAGGCAAGTCTTCCGCACCACATTTCGGAAACTGAGCGGCCTGTAGTGACAACTTTTCTTTATCCCAGACGTCGTCCTGGTCCGCAATGAAGAAAAGATTACTTTCGGTTTTTAGCGCAGCCTCAAGAACAGCGCTAAAATTCAGGCTTGGGCCAAGTCCGATGTGTGGGCCAGCATCAAGTATTGTTATACGAGGGTCGGAATCAGCAATGTCTGACAGAACATCCAGCGTTGCATCCGTTGAGCCATCATCTCTGATTATAAGGCGCCAATGCTCCATAGATTGCGCTTGAATGCTTTCAATTTGCTCCTTTATGAACGGCGCACCGTTGCAGGTGGCCATGACGATGCAGATAGGTGGATTCATGACGGAGCAGCCGCATAAATCGGAGCAGTTCTAAAATCTTCCCCTACTGTGATCACAAAGTCGACCTGATCTGTCATGAGCATCTTCTTTCAAAAGTTGTCGGTATTTCGTTACTTCTATTGTTAGTGCTGTCGGAGTACCTAACACATGCCATTCTACTACGCCTGCCACTGTAATAAATGCTGGCACACTTGGAAATTCTGCATCACTCCCTAAGGTTTGCTTTTAATTTAAAGGCGAAAAACCTCTAAACCGGCAAGAAATTGAGAAGAAGTCACCAGTTTCTATGCTTGCCCCATACATTTTTTACTACTGTACAAAAAATTGGCTTACACAACGGCTATCCAGCTATTCCTGCTTCAGCGCTTGATATGCTCACAAGATTACTCAGAGAAACACCCATGACCCGGAAAATTTTTATCGCGGGCCACCGAGGCATGGTGGGCTCGGCAATCGTACAACAACTCGCCGGTGACCCCTCTGTCGAATTGATTACCGCTAGCCGCAGCGAGCTGGACTTATGTAACCAAGTAGCCGTGACCGACTTTTTTGCCGCTAGAAGCATCGATGAAGTGTATCTCTGTGCCGCCAAGGTGGGTGGCATTCACGCTAACGACACCTACCCGGCTGATTTCATCTACGACAACCTGATGCTGGAGTGCAACGTTATCCACTAGGCCTTCGCCCACGGGGTGAAGAAGCTGCTGTTTCTGGGAAGCTCTTGCATCTACCCCCGCTTGACGGAACAACCCATGCAGGAAGAGGCCCTGCTTACAGGCGCACTAGAGCCCACCAATGAGCCCTATGCCATTACCAAAATTGCCGGCATCAAACTGTGTGAAAGCTACAACCGCCAGCATGGCACTGATTATCGTAGCGTTATGCCAACTAACCTCTATGGGCCCGGTGACAACTTCCACCCTGAGAACAGCCACGTGATTCCAGCCCTGCTGCGGCGCTTCCATGAGGCGGTGAAGAGTAATGCGGCCAGTATTACAAATTGGGGGACTGGCAGTGCCCTGCACGAATTTCTGCACGTGGATGACATGGCCAGGGCCTGCGTTCACATAATGAACCTGCCAGTCGAAGACTACGCAAAAGTCACCGGCCCCCGCCTGAGTCATCTCAATGTGGGTACAGGGGCTGATTGTTCGATCAAAGAATTGGCAGAAACGGTGGCTGCAGTTACGGGCTTCAGCGGAGCTCTGGAGTGGGACAGCAGCAAGCCCGACGGCGCTCCTCGCAAGCTAATGGATAGCAGTAAGCTCCGCGCTCTGGGCTGGCAGCCAGAATATGACCTCAAAGCTGGCCTTGAGAACACCTACCAGTGGTACCTGGACAACATCACTGATGCCCGAAAGTAGCCCTAGTCACCGGCATCACCGGCCAAGACGGCTCCTATCTCGCCGAGTTCCTGCTGGAGAAGGGCTACCAGGTGCATGGCATCAAACGCCGCGCCTCCTCATTTAACACCGAGCGCATCGACCACATTTATCAAGCCCCCCATACCAAGAATAGAAATTTGGTACTTCACTACGGCGACTTGTCAGACACTTCCAATATCACTCGTATTATTCAACAGGTTCAGCCGGACGAAATTTACAACCTGGCTGCCCAGAGCCACGTGGCGGTGAGTTTTGAGGAGCCAGAATACACTGCCGATGTTGATGGCATAGGCACCTTGCGGATTCTGGAGGCAGTTCGCCTGCTGGGCTTAACCGAGAAAACCCCCATTTATCAGGCCTCTACCTCAGAGCTTTATGGCCTGGTGCAGGAAACACCACAAACCGAGAGAACGCCGTTCCACCCCCGTTCACCCTGCGGCGTGGCCAAGCTATACGCCTACTGGATTACCGTGAACTACCGCGAGTCTTACGGCATGTTCGCCTGCAATGGTGTTTTGTTTAATCACGAGAGTCCGCGCCGCGGCGAGACCTTTGTCAGCCGCAAGATCACCTGCGGCCTGGCCAATATCAGCCAAGGTCTCGAGCAGTGCCTGTACATGGGTAACATCAACTCATTGCGCGACTGGGGTCACGCCCGGGACTACGTGCAAATGCAATGGCTGATGCTGCAGCAGGATGAGCCGCGTGACTTTGTCATCGCCACTGGTCAGCAAACCTCCGTGCAGGACTTTATCTCACGCTCCGCACAGAACCTGGGCATCACCCTGGAATTTGACGGTGAAGGCCTGGCAGAGATAGGCCGCGTAGCCGCGTTAAATGCTGCCATTGCCGATGCCAATATCACCGTGAAACCCGGTGACGTGATTGTGCGCGTTGATGAGCGCTACTACCGACCGGCAGAAGTCGATTCCCTGCTGGGTGACCCAACCCAGGCCGAAAGGCAACTGGGCTGGAAGCCAACCACCAATCTGGATGAAATGATCAGTGAAATGGTGGAGAACGATTTGAAAACTGCGTGCAAAAACCGCCTGTTAATTAACGAGGGCTATGAGATCGTGCAGGCGAAAGAGTAGGTAGGCGTGATGTCCGGAAGTTATTCCACTTTGGGCACGGGCACGGGCAGTGGCGGGAAAGTGGTCAGGGCTGAATACTATCGGAGCCTGAGTGTGAGTGAGTTTGGTGAATAGCGCATGACGGGGCCTAATCCTGTTGGCTCCGATACACCAACCCGCAGCAGCTGATCTACCAGCACAAACCCCGGTCTTCGGGCCTGCCTCGGGCCGGCTTTGATATTCCCATCTCTCGGTACTTTCAATAATCTATAAACACTCAGTTTTACCAGTAGTGATCTTGCTATGTCAGCTTCAACACTTGATGTGCTAGCCTTTGCGAAAGAGTTGGACGGCACCGGCCTTACCCGCATTGAGGCAGAGGCTATCTCCAGAGGCACGATACAGATGCAGACATGGTTCTCCAGGCCGTGAACACCTTTCTAGTCGGCGGCGCGGTGCGCGATGCCCTCCTTGGCTACCCTGCTTATGAAAGAGACTGGGTGGTGGTTGGTGCAACGCCAAAGCAGATGCTTGAGCTGGGCTACCAGCAAGTAGGCAAAGACTTCCCCGTATTCCTTCACCCTGAAACCAAGGACGAATGCGCCTTGGCGCGCACCGAGCGCAAATCCGGCCATGGCTATACCGGTTTTGCCGTGCACTGCGACCCCAGCGTGACGCTGGAAGAAGACCTGCTGCGCCGAGACCTGACCATTAACGCCATGGCACAGGACACTGAAGGGAATATCACCGACCCTTACGGTGGCCAGCAGGATCTGGCTGACAGGGTACTTCGGCATGTTTCCGATGCCTTTGTGGAAGATCCACTGCGGGTATTGCGCACTGCTCGTTTCGCAGCACGGTACGCGCATCTTGGCTTTGCGGTCGCCCCTGAGACCCTCGCATTGATGACTGAAATCGTGAATCAGGATGAGCTGGCTCATCTGCCTGCAGAGCGCATTTGGGTGGAGCTGGATCGGGCTTTGGGTGAGCGCAATCCCGAGGTGTTTATTGAGGTGCTGCGGGACTGCGGTGCGTTAGCCAAGCTGATCCCGGAACTGGATGCGCTGTTCGGTGTACCCCAACCCGAGGCACACCACCCCGAAATTGACTCCGGCGTGCACACCCTAATGTCACTGCAGCAAGTAGTAATATTGAGCGATGCCGGTGATGTGCGCTTTGCTGTGTTGCTGCATGATCTCGGCAAGGGAGTCACCCCCGCAGATGAGCTACCAAGACATATCGCCCATGAGTTCCGCGGCGTCAAACTGGTGAAAGCGGTATGCAAGCGCCTGAAAGCACCCAATCAATATCGCGACCTGGCCCTGAAGGCCTGTGAATATCACCTGCACAGTCACCGGGCCATGGAGTTGCGTGGAAAGACGCTGCTGAAGTTACTGACTGCCACCGATGCCCTGCGTCGACCTGGCCGGTTTGAGGCTTTTTTACTGGCTTGTGAGGCCGATGCGCGGGGGCGGTTGGGACGAGAAGAAGAACCGTATCCGCAGGCAAATTATCTTCGCAAGGCCAGGGAGATAGCGCTTGAGATCACGGCGGTATTGTTTCCAGGGGTTGAAGGTAGGGAGCTTGGGGAGGCTATTGCGGAAGAACGGGTTCGCAGGTTGGATGAGCTTCGGGGGAATGCTGGACAGCGGTAGTGGGTTCCGGTACACCGGGCCGCCGCCTTCGTCGGGATGACGGTTGGGGAGCTGAAGACACCTTGAATGGCATCTCGCATCAAATGCGCAGCGCGGGAACGCCGCGATGACGGGGTTTTAGCCCTTCTTTTTGCTGCCGTGCTACAGCCTTTTTTGAATGGCCGTATTTGATGTTCCAGTGGGGCCGCAAATGGCCTAATGTCGGTATTCACAAACCAAACCAACGGTACCTGCGATATGCCGGAACTCAGCCTTGATGTGCTAACCTACACCAATACATTGGAAAGCGCTGGCTTCAACCGCACCCAGGCGGAAGCCATCGCCAGAGGCACGGTGCAAATGCAGGCGCAACATTTCGATACCCTGGTTACTCGCGAACACTTCGACCATACGATGGAGCGGATTGACCAACGCTTTAAGGGCGTTGATAAACGGTTTGAAGGCATTGATAAGCGCCTGAACGCACTCGCCGGCGAGCTTGCCCCCATGAAAATCCAACTTACCCTGCACACCTGGATGATGGGCCTGATAATCATTGTGCTGGTGGTGCCGCAATTGCAGGAGTGGTTCGCTGTAGGCTGACCCCGCGGTGCCGGCACTGCAGTTTTCACTGCAATGACTCCGATTCTAACTACGGCGTAAGCTGCCGACCTGCCGACACCATGTTCAGTAGTTCTGGTGGAATTTGATGCCAGGGCGATTGCGCTGGGGATGACGGGATCACGGAGAGTTTAGTAGCCCAATAGGCGGGTGATGGCCGGAATAACAGTGCTGGCGGCGATGATCGCTAGAATCCAGCTGTGCAAGTTGAGCTTGCTTTCCACGGTCGCAAAACGGGCATTGAATTTGGCCTCGATTTTAGCTTCCTGCTCACCGAGACGGGCATCAAGGTAGTCTTTGGTCACCACACTATCCATATTGAAAACAAACGCTTCTGCCATAAGTTCAGCCTGCACTTCTGCTTGACGGTCGGGCACGCCGGCTTCAATCAGGCGACGGGCGAATCTAAGTGTATCAAATGCTATGGCTGCCACGGTAGGTGCTCCAGTGAATGCTGCTGGTTACATTTTCCAACAACAGCCAAGCTACTACGAGATCAAAAGTGACCAATCTTCGCACCACGTGAGCGACTTTCGGCACAAGTAATCAGGAAATTGACCGACCTCTCCAGGAAAACTCGACCCGAGAAATCATCTGCTTGCCACCGTCAAACCCCTCCCAAAGTGCCGCGTAGTTTCTGCCATCAGACGGGTGCACCTCACCCGGCGCCACATCCGCCAACGGCTGCAACACAAACGCATTCTCTAGAATCTCCCCGCGGGGCAACTCCACCCCATCAATCACCCCGACCAGGTCATCATAGGTGAGAATATCGATATCCAGCTGCCTGGAGCTGAAGCGAGACGCATTCAGGGGCCGGCCATGTTCGTATTCTATGTCTCGCAGTTTTTTGGCCATCTCTGCGAGGGGTAGATCGGTATTCACGCCCACCGCCATGTTATAAAAAGCAGTGCCGTCGAAGCCTATGGCAGCAGATTCGTAAACGGGAGAAAGCTCCATTTCGCCGAACAGGTCCTCCAGCGCATCTAAACCAGCGGTGATGTAGCGCTCGCGCTCTATATTGCTGCCAAGGCCGAGGTATACGCGGGCCATCAGGTTCTGCTCCCACGCTCGATAATAACGCCCACGTCATTTGCCTCGGCGACTGCCCCCGGTTTGCTCAGTTTCAGCCGCAGCCAGGGAATATTGAATTCGCTCAGGACAATGGCGGCGACCCGCTCGGCCAGGGTTTCAATCAATTCAAATTCACTGGCCTGAACATAGGCCAAAATGCGTTTGGAAATGGCGTCGTAATCCATGGCATCGGCGATGCCATCGGTGGCTGCGGCGGCGCGGTTATCTGAGGCCAATTCAAGGTCCAACACCAGGGTTTGGCGAATTGAACGTTCCCAGTCGTAAACCCCGATGACGGCATCGGTCTTTAAGCCTTCTATATACACGGTGTCCATCAAGCAGCGCCCTCTATCGGTGGCAGCTCTTCCATCGGCCAGCGGGGGCGTACGCGAGTGTCTTCAGTGTCCACCTGCCCTGCTTGCAAGCGCTGGGCACCTGCGTAGGCGATCATGGCGCCGTTATCGGTACAAAAAAGCGGTGCCGGATAGAACACTTGTGCCCTTTCTTTGGCTAAAGCTCTTTTAAGCCCTGATCTTAAAGATGAGTTAGCGCTTACTCCGCCTGCCATTACCAGGGTCTTTAAACCCTCCTGTTTCAGCGCTCGGCGGCATTTAATGACTAGCGTGCTAACCACGGCATCCTCAAAAGCGCGGGCGATATCCGCTTTATCCTGCTCTGTCAGTTCACCCTCTTCCCAACAGCTTGCCACAGTATTAAGGGTGAAGGTTTTGAGGCCGCTAAAGCTGAAATCCAGCCCAGGGCGATTGACCATCGGGCGGGGAAAATCGAAACGCTCAGGATTACCGCTTTGCGCCAAACGGCCAATATGTGGGCCACCCGGGTAGGGCAACCCTAGCATTTTGGCGGCCTTGTCGAAGGCCTCCCCTGCGGCATCGTCCAGGGACTCGCCCAGCAAGCGGTATTGGCCGATGCCATCGACTCGCACCAGCTGGGTGTGGCCGCCGGAGACCAGCAAGGCTACAAAGGGGAATTCAGGATGTTCTTCTTCGAGCATGGGCGCCAGCAGGTGGCCTTCCATGTGATGCACGCCCAATGCGGGAACACCCCAGCCCCAAGCCAGCGATCTGGCCAGGGTAGCGCCTACCATTAAAGCGCCTACCAGGCCGGGGCCGGCGGTGTAGGCCACGCCATCAATATCGGCCGCGGTGACTTCAGCTTCCGCCATCACTTCTTCTATTAACGGAAGCGTCTTGCGCACATGGTCGCGGGAGGCCAATTCCGGCACTACTCCGCCGTATTCCACGTGGATATCAATCTGGCTGAACAACGCGTGTGCCAGCAGGCCGCGCTCTGTGTCGTAAAGCGCTACACCGGTCTCGTCGCAGGAGGTTTCCAGGCCCAGAATGAGCATTAATCGGCTCCAAAATCACTATCCGCCGCATGATACTGGCTGGTACTGCCCCAAACCAGAGAAATTGGCCGCAAATTACCGAATCGGAGCCGGTCAGACCCTTTGCAAACACCCCCTGATCGGTATAGAATGCGCGCCCTTTCAGGCTTTCACTGGCCATTTGCCGGTGGTTGTTACAAAAATTTGAGACAGGTATAGAGTTAATGCCCCACATCAAGATCAAGGAAAACGAGCCCTTTGACGTAGCACTGCGTCGCTTCAAGCGTTCTTGCGAGAAGGCCGGTGTTCTGGCTGAAGTTCGTAAGCGTGAGCACTACGAGAAGCCCACCACAGTTCGCAAGCGCGCTGGCGCTGCAGCTGTTAAGCGTCATCTGAAGAAGCTCTCCCGGGAAAACCGCAAGCGCGTACGTCTGTACTAAGCGCTGGCATCCCTCCCTATGAGTGACCAGTCGCTAACTGAAACGATCAGGGCCGCCATGAAAGCGGCCATGAAAGCCAGAGACAAACAGCGACTGGGTACTATCCGGCTGATTCAAGCCGAATTCAAACGAATCGAAGTCGACGAGCGCATCGAAGTGGATGATGCTCGTGCGCTGGCCGTACTCGATAAAATGGTCAAGCAGCGTCGCGATTCTGCTCAGCAGTTCACAGACGCCGGCCGCACCGAGTTGGCTGACGTTGAAAACGCCGAAATTGCCGTCCTCCAGGAATTCCTTCCTGCACAGCTTACCGAAGACGAAATCATCGCTATGATTGATGAAGCCATTGCGGCATCAGGCGCCACTGGCATGCAGGCCATGGGGCCGGTGATGGGGCAATTGAAGCCCAAGCTCGCGGGTAAGGCAGATATGGGTAAGGTAAGCGGACTGGTTAAGAGCCGCCTTTCCAACTGAGCGGCCCGACCCCGAAGATTTGGTTCCCGGCATCTAACCTGCTTCCACCGTATAACCCAGCGTCTCAATAGCGTTACAATCACTTTATGGCCGGACGCATTCCCCAAACGTTTATCGATGACTTGCTGGACCGTGTCGACATTGTCGATGTGGTTGATCGGCGGGTGAAGTTGCGTAAAACCGGCAAGAATTACAGCGCTCGCTGCCCTTTCCACGAAGAAAAAACGCCCTCTTTCTCGGTCAGTCCCGACAAACAGTTCTACTATTGCTTTGGCTGCGGTGCCGGCGGCAACGCCCTCGGCTTTGTTATGGATTACGAGAACATAGAGTTCCCGCAGGCCATTGAGACGCTGGCCAACAGTGTGGGCATGGAAGTACAGCGGGAGGCGAACAGCGGCGGCCCGGCTCAGGCCAAACGTGAAGAAACCAACAAGTCGCTATACACCTTGATGGAGCAGGTCGCTAATTTCTATAAACAACAACTGCGGCAGCACCCTGAACGGAGCAATGCGGTTAAGTACCTCAAGGAGCGCGGACTCACCGGGCAAATTGCTAAACAGTTCGGCATGGGCTTCGCGCCGCCGGGCTGGGACAATTTACTCACAGCCCTGGGGGAAACCGAAGACAAGAAAGCCCTGCTGATGAAAGCAGGTATGCTGGTGGAAAATGATAAGGGCCGCATTTACGATCGCTTTCGTGACCGGGTGGTGTTCCCGATTCGCGACCAGCGTGGCCGGGTCATCGCTTTTGGCGGCCGGGTACTGGGCGACGACAAACCCAAATACCTCAACTCTCCTGAAACCGACATTTTCCAAAAAGGTCGAGAACTCTATGGGTTTTACGAGGCGCTGCAAGCCAACCGCAAACTCGAACGACTGTTAGTAGTTGAAGGCTACATGGACGTAATCGCCCTGGCACAACACGGCATTACTATCGCCACCGCCACCCTGGGCACAGCCACCAGCAACGCCCACCTGGAGCGTATTTACCGGCGCTGCCCGGAAGTCATTTTTTGTTTCGACGGTGACGAAGCGGGTCGCAAAGCAGCCTTTCGGGCACTGGAAGCCGCCCTGCCCTGCATGGAAGACGGCCGCCAGGCGCGCTTTTTGTTTCTGCCCGAGGGCGAAGACCCGGACACGGTGGTACGCAGCGGTGGCGCGGAAAAATTCGAAGAATTACTGGCTGGCGCTACGCCGCTGGATACCTTCCTGTTCGATTCGATGGCTGAAGGTCTCGACACCGGCAACCTCGACGGTCGCGCCCGCCTGAGCAAGCTGGCATTACCGCATATTCGATTGATGCCGGAAGGTGTGTTCAAACAGCTGATGTTCCAGGCATTGGCAGAAAGAACCGGCCTGGAGCTGGAAAGCCTCATGCGCCTGGAAGTTCCGCCACCCCAACCCAGTGCGCCTGCGTCCTACTCAGGCAGATCCAGTGACCCTGGCTATCACCCCGGTCGAGATCAGTCAGGTGGAGCAGAGCAACATCGCTACCAGGATGGCGCTCCGTCTTTAGGCGATGAGCAATACCCAGAGCTGGACGTAGATGATGATGAAGCCGGCCCTCGCCAGCGCGCCCCCAATTCTCAGCAGCAGGCCGGCTATTCCAATCTGGCCCAAAGCGCCATCGCTCTAATCCTGCACCAACCCGAAATTGCGCGGCAAGTAAAAGCCGGGGGCCTGACAGAACTGAGCGGCGATAATGTCGCTCTACTGGCCGAACTCATCGACCTGGTGCAGCGTCGACCTGAGTCCAACACCGGCATGTTGTTAGGCCACTGGTATGGCACGCCTGAAGGCGAACTGCTCAATCAATTGGCGGGCCAGGAACGGCTAATTCCCACCGCGGGCATTGAGCGACAGTTTAACGATATTATCTACAACCTCGCTCATCACCTGCCGCAACAATCAAAACTTGCCCAGCAGGTCGACAAACTGAAACTCACCAACTACGCTGAAGTCAGTGAATTGGAAAAGCAACGTCTGAGGGAATTACTGCAAGAAAAGCTGCAGCGCGACGCTGAACGAAACCGGCGCGATCACTAGCCCGGGGCTGTTCAAAAGACACGTCTGCCTGGACGCAGAACCCGTTGCATTTGTCCAATTAGCCCCCATATAACAAAAATCATAGATTTGGGGCGATTCAGGGTCTAAATGCCCAGAGATCCACTAAATGAACAGGCTTTTATGTAGTTAAGCCACTGTTATCCGGTTATAATCGCCGGCTGATTTTTTTTCGCTTCTTCCAAAGGTGTCACCTTAATGACTGACGTTGTGAACCAACAATCCCGCCTGAAAGCCCTGATCGCCAAGGGTAAGGAGCAGGGCTATCTGACCTACGCAGAGGTGAACGATCACCTCCCGCAGGATATTTCCGATCCCGACCAGGTTGAAGACATCATTCAGATGATCAACGACATGGGCATTCAGGTGTTCGAGCAGGCGCCAGACGCCGACGAACTGCTGATGACCGAGGGCGATCGCTCTGCTGATGACATCGCCGCTGCCGAAGCCGCCGCCGCGCTGGCCGCCGTTGAAACGGAGGCAGGTCGCACCACCGACCCAGTGCGCATGTACATGCGAGAAATGGGCACCGTGGAACTGTTGACCCGCGAAGGCGAAATTGTAATCGCCAAGCGTATCGAAGAAGGCATACGCGAACTCTTATCTGCCCTCGCCCTTTACCCCGGCGCAGTAAAAAGTATTCTCGACGAATACGAGCTAGTCACTAAGGAAGAACGCAAACTCGCTGACATTATGGTCGGCTACCTGGATCCGGCCCAACACGTGCCCACCGCTGCTGAACTGGCGGAGGCCGCGCAGGCCAAGGCTGATAAAGCCGGTACTGACGAAGAAGAAGAAACGGACAACGGCCCAGATCCTGTAGAAGCCAAAAAGCGCTTCACCGCACTCAAGCGACAGTACAACAAAACTGAAAAAGTCATCGCTGAAAAAGGTCGCACCGACGCCGCTGCCATTAAAGAGATGGAAAAGCTGGGCGAGCTATTCAAGTTCTTCAAACTGACTCCGCGCGTATTTGATCCCATCTCCGATACACCACGCAACATTCTCGCTGCGGTGCGTGACCAGGAGCGCGAAATCATGCGCATTGCGATCAAGGTCTGCGGCATGCCCCGCAAGGACTTCATCAGCACCTTCCAGGGGTCGGAATCCGATCTCAAATGGCTGTCTCGCCAGGCGCGCAAGAAAGACTACGGCCCCAAGCTGAACGCCGAAAAAGAAATCATTCATCGCTTGCAGCGCCGTATTCAGGCCATTGAAGGGCAATGTGGTCTGCAGATTTCTGAGATCAAGGAAATCAACCGCCGCATGTCCATGGGCGAAGCCCGTGCTCGTCGCGCCAAGAAAGAAATGGTCGAGGCAAACCTGCGCCTGGTAATTTCCATCGCCAAGAAGTACACCAACCGCGGCCTGCAATTCCTGGACCTGATTCAGGAAGGCAACATCGGCCTGATGAAGGCGGTCGACAAGTTCGAGTATCGCCGGGGTTACAAGTTTTCGACCTACGCTACCTGGTGGATTCGCCAGGCGATTACCCGCTCCATTGCCGACCAGGCGCGCACTATCCGTATACCAGTGCATATGATTGAGACCATCAACAAGCTCAACCGTATCTCACGCCAGATGTTGCAGGAAATGGGTCGCGAACCCACTCCGGAAGAGCTTGGCGAGCGTATGGACATGCCAGAAGACAAGGTTCGCAAGGTACTGAAAATCGCCAAGGAGCCCATCTCCATGGAGACGCCCATCGGCGACGATGAAGACTCCCACCTGGGCGACTTCATTGAGGACAGCACCATTTCCTCACCAGTTGACTCCGCCACGGGCCAGGGTCTGCAGGAAGCAACCAAAGACGTTTTGGCTGGCCTCACCGCGCGCGAAGCCAAGGTACTGCGCATGCGTTTCGGCATCGATATGAACACCGACCACACCCTCGAGGAAGTGGGCAAACAGTTCGATGTCACTCGAGAGCGTATTCGCCAGATCGAAGCCAAGGCACTGCGTAAGCTGCGCCACCCGACTCGGTCTGACTATCTGCGCAGTTTCCTGGACGAATAAATCTGTCCTGAAAGCACCAATTTTAAAGCCACCTGTAGGTGGCTTTTTTGTGCCTGCCAAACACGGCATAGACTGCTTCTCACATTGTGGTCAAAGCCGACTCAGAAGCGGCATGCACGGGCGTAACGACATTGATCCGCCAATTGCGATCCTGCTGGCGCGTTTTCCTTGCCCTGAATTGGCACTAAGTTCATACATCGCCAAGTATCAATTGAAATGACCAATCCCGTAAAACGCTGGATGGCCTGTAACTTCATTAAATAATTTTCCTTTATGGCAAAAATAAATATGAACCTACCAGCACGAATTGGCTTCGCGATTCGGCAAACAATTCAGTGAGTTACATTAGAAATCAGTCCCTCACGCCCTTGCAACATAAAAGCCGCCCTTAGCGACAAAAGCTGGACAAGCTTATATTCGATAAATCCGACAGAAAAAACTGCCCGTAATTTTAATTGTGTAACTGCTGCCGGGACTGCAAAAGGGACTGCCTGGCTCAGATCGACAGCAGCTTACGATGTAGACCAACAACAATTCACATTGAAGCTGTTTAAAACTATGGAGCACGATATGAAAACAACCCTAACCTCACTTGCCGCAACTGCAGCACTTTCCTTAACAATGATTTCTGGTGCGAACGCCGACAGCTTCGGCGACTGTGCGAGCACAAACGCTGTTACCTTCGACGGTTCAATCGTTGATGCAGCGATCGCCACGCCTGCACTCAGCACTCTTGTCGACCTGGTCGTCGCAGCTGATCTCGCCGACGCATTAGCTACTACCGAAAACATTACGGTCTTCGCCCCCACCAACGATGCATTTGCCGCGCTGCCTGCTGAGCTGGTCGACGTCGTAGTCGGCAACACAGACCTTCTTACCGCAGTACTGACCTATCACGTGACCACCGGACAACAAGACCCACGTAAGATGTCCGCCAACATCGCAACCCGCCGTGCAACACTCAACGGTCAGTCGGTGTATTTCGGTCGCGCAAATGGTGAAGCCCGCGTAAACATGGCTGAAGTAAGCTGCCAACCGGTTAAGACCGATAATGGTACTGTATGGGTGATCGACAGCGTCTTGTTGCCGGCACTGTAAGCTTCTTGCAGCACCGTTTAAAGCCGCCTCAGGGCGGCTTTTTTATGCCCAGGCTTTGAAGTCTGTCACTTGAATTGGTCGCAGCAATACAGTAACTATTGGTCCCCATGCCACCTGAAGGCGTACAATGTTGTAATAAGAGTAAGAGTCAATGTCATGAACAAAAACGTTATCGTCTGGGGTACTGGCAATGTAGGCCGGCCCGCCATCAGGGCGGTGCTGTCACACAGCGCACTGAACCTGCAAGCAGTGATCGTTTCTGATGACAGAAAAGCGGGCCGAGACGCTGGAGAAATAGCCGGGATCGACGTTTGCGGTATTACCGCCACTCAGGACTGGCAGGCAGCAATCACCGAGTCTGTTGATGCCGTCGTCTATAGCGCCACAGCAGATACTCGACCCGAAGAAGCGATTGCCGAAGTGATTGCCTGCCTGAGCGCAGGCATCAACGTGGTCGCACCGGGCCTTTATTTTTATCTCGACCCGCAGTCAACACCCCAGGAAGCACTCGCGCCTATAGAGGCAGTTTGCAAGGATTCTGGAGCATCGCTATTTGTGTCAGGCATAGATCCAGGATGGGTCATGGACATGTTGCCGGTTGTATTGAGCGGCGCCGTGGCTGGCATCACTGAAATTCGAACTCGAGAGATATTTAACTACGCGCTTTACGATCAGCCCCAAGTGGTCCGCGAGGTCATTGGCTTTGGACAACCCATGGAGGAGTTGCCGATGATGTTGCACGACTTCGCTATCGATATGGTGTGGTCGCCGATGATCAAACTGATAGGCCGCGCCCTAAACAAGCCGGTTGAGCGCGTACAGATCAGCGTACAGCGCAGGCCATTGGAAGAGACCGTTGAGGTGGCAGGCATGGGCACTTTTGAGCAAGGTACCCAGGGCGCATTTAGATTTGAAGTCATCGGCTATCACAACGAGAAGCCGCTTTACGCGCTAGAGCACATCACCCGCATAGATGATAACTGCGCTCCAGACTGGCCTTACCCACCTCAGGGCCAAGGCTGCCACCAGGTTATTATCAGTGGCAGTCCCAACCTGGAGGTCAGCGTACACGGCCATGACCCAGTGGAGCCAGGCATGGCGGGAGGCGGTAACTCATCGGCAGCAGCCTGGCTGGTCAATGCCATTCCCGCCGTCTGCGAGGCTCGCGGCGGGATTGTGACGATGCTGGATTTGCCTAATATCAATGGAGCCGCCCAACTCCAGGGAGCTAGTTAAATGGAACAGCCACAGGAAGCTTTTGAAAAAATGGCGAGAGCGCCAGCGACACTGCTCATTAAGCAGGCCGCGATGCATTTAGCCCTATGGGTTATAGCACTATCATTATTTGCAGCCGCAGACAGTTGGAGCCAACTCACAGGGTGGACATTGGCCACGCTGCTCACCGTTCTAACGGGTATTGCCGCAGGTTTTCTCACCGTCAATCTAGTGCATGAATGGTTTCATTATTTAGGCGCAAAATTCAGTGCAGCCGACTACACAGTCAGGGATAAGCCCAGCCTGTTTGTCTTTGATTGGAACTTTGAAAAAAACACCCTGAACAAATTCTTCAGCATGAGTGTTGCCGGCACCGTTGGTGGTGTATTGGCCTTGTGGGCTGTTTTCAGTGCGGTAGACACGGACACCGCCGGCCGTGCAGCGCTGGTGGCAGGTGCAGCGGCAAGCTTCGCGTTTGGTTCGATCATCGAATGGCCGGTTTTAATGCGCACCCGTCGCAGCAAAAACCCCATGTCGGAGTTGGCAAAAATTAGTCCCAAGGTACTGGGCAGAGCCAGTGCCGGCAGTGCGATCGCCGGACTACTTTGCTGGTGGGCCCTGATCGGGTGAAGCCTTGCGCGGATAAATCCGCCTGAAGGTTAAATTAACCCTGGGACCACAGGGTCGGGAAATTTTTCGGATGCCATGCTTCCAGTACTGCTGGGTTACCCCTTGCATCCTCAGCACGCTGGCGTTGGGCAACACCACATTCAGCGGTTTAAGCTCTTTACGTTGCTTGTGTTTAAAGTAAAGTGTGCGCTCCTCACCCAAACTCAAAGACGCAATACACGGCTCGGTCCCCAGTTCTGGCTCGTCATCCGCATGCAGCCCCATAGAGTCAGCGCCATCACGATAGAAGTTCAGCAGCACGCTGTTGAATGAGGAGGCACATAAGGTTTCTACCGACGCCTTCAGAGTAGTCAGTAGGGGTGTCCACGGAATCGGCTGATATTGCTTACCAGAGTAAGCGTACTGGGCCTCTGGGTCTCCATACCAAGCGATCAATCGTGGTTGCAGATGGGTCTTTCCGTAAAGCCGAATCGTCTCCTGAGACCATGGAGTCTCATCAATGAGACGAGCGAGTAGCCCGGCGGAGTCAAAGCCCAGCGCCACCTTAGGGAATAAAACCAAATCGGCCTGCTCCAGCGGCAAAGGTTCACCTCTTAAGGCTTCAAATAAAGTATTCTGGGAGTCCATCACTTTCAGGCTTGCTCGTCTCTGACGTTCATTATGCCACGTGATAAAAATACAGTGGTTGCCATGACTCAAACTAGTTGCGACTATTAGTGAACAAAAATCATAGCAGCCGGCCAACAACCCGCTCTCTACTTTTAGTTTTATTATGACTCAGCACGAATACGTCTTTGTAGCGATATCTATCATCCTCGGCCTGGCTATTACTCGGCTATTGCACTCCGTTGCCATGTTAATCCGGGTCCATCGCGATGTTTCCTTTCACTGGTCCACTGCGGCCTGGGGGATTTGCGTTCTGGCCTACGTATTGCAGTTCTGGTGGGTAGGCTGGGGGCTACGTGACCTGGAGGCCTGGCACTTTGGTGATTTCGTGGTTCTGATCATTGGAGCTATTTGCGTCTATGGCGCCGCCGAAATGGCACTGCCGGTACCTGAGGGATCTGGAAATCTGGACTTTTTATATCATAGCCAGGGACTGGGCCGACTTTCTTGCCTGTCGATGCTGCTGTACTTTCTGGTGGGTCCCTACGTAAATGTCACCATGTTTGGGAACCCGCTGATGCCATCGCTGGTGCTGCCTTTAGCAGGCATGGCACTGACTGCACTGATGATTGCCGTTCCGCGAATTTTTCCACTGCTCACACTGCTATTCGTCGGCTATTCCACTTTAATATTGGGGCTGACGGCCTGAGCCAGGCTGCCTTACTGAGACAGTTCAAAACATCGTTGACCTCTTGTGCCTGACACCGCAAAGCCCCGAACCTTATACCGAGTGGGCAAAACCTGTCCACAGACCGATTAGCAAGCTTTAGCGTGAAAACCGCGTTTCCCTGCCCTGATCAGGAGCATCAGGGATAAAACTGCATAGAACCAGCGACGATACTGCAATTGCTGAACCCACCAGAAAAACAGCACTGGGAGAAGTGAGCCACAGAATACCCAGTAGAGCCGGTATAAAAACAGCGGCTATGTGATTAATGGTAAAACTGACACTGGATGTAGCTGCAATATCTTTAGGATCAGAGATTTTTTGAAAGTAAGTATTAATCGCTATCGATAGCGCGAAGAATAAATGATCGACGATATACAGGCCTGCCGCCACATTTGCATTCTCAACAAAGGCATAACTGCTGAACACAATAATCAGTCCCACGTATTCAACACGCAATGCGCGGCGTTCCCCCACCCTGCCTACCCAGCTACCAATACGTGGGGCAAAAAACAGGTTAAACACATAATTGGCGAGATACAGCAGACTGATATCGGCTGCTGAATAGCCGAACTTCTCCACCATCATAAAGCCGGCAAAGACCATAAAAATTTGCCGTCTTGCCCCGCTCAGAAACGTCAACGCGTAGTACAGCCAATAGCGACGGCGAAAAATCAGCTTCTTATGCTGAACCGCCCCCTCAGGGAAATGGGGAAAGGCAACCCACAGCGCCAGGGTGATGACAACGCCTATGCCACCAGCCAGTAAATACATAGCCGTAAAACCAAAACCCACCCATTCCATGAGTAACCAAATACTGCTGTAGGCCAGCAAGGCTCCTGCTGCCTTTACCGCCATCGCCTTACCCATAAAATGGGGCGTCTGGGTTTTCTCTATCCATTGCAGGGTTAAGGACTTATTGATCGTTTCGAAATAATGGAAGCCCATAGACATGACTACCGTCGTAGCATACAGACCATAGGTGCTGGGAAAAAAGGGAGTTAGAGCAACGCCCACCGACATCACCAGTAAAGAACCGAGAGCAAAACGCTGCTCGCGCACGACCAGCAACACAAACACGGCAGTAAAAGCCAAAAAGCCAGGTACTTCACGCAAGCTTTGTAGCATGCCAATTTCAGCGCCAGTGAAGGCGGCGCGTTCTACAACGAAATTATTCAGCAGAGCCTGCCACACTGAAAACGTCAGCGGCATGATAAAGGCTGCTGCCAGCAAAAAATTCTGTTGCGACAGCGCTAGTCCAGATGCAGTGGATGAGCTATGAGTAGAATTGCGGGACACGATAAGAGTGCTGGCAGCCAATGAGCGAGAGGCTGCCAAGTCTACGTTAATGACGGGTAGCTGCCTATCTCAATAGGCGGCGCTTCGTGCTCGGTACTGCGCATTCGCCTTTTTATCAGACAGAAAGCTTTTGCTATTTAATCTGCGTGCTCTCGGGCAATTTTAGCTATGCATTTCAATACCTCGCCCTGGTATCGCTTGCCCCGTTCGTTAAATAAATCGAGGGTATGCAACGATGTCGGCACGAACGCAAAACCGATATCCAGCCCGGGATGCCACTGAAAAATAGAACCGCCAAGCCCCATCCACCCATAAAAACCCTCACGGCCCTCATTGAAATCTCTTTCTGCTTGGGTGCTTTGCGCATCAGTTGGAGTGAAACAGTCTACGCCGCCCTGGGTAAACCGAGTGATTAACATACCTCCCATATTGGCCTTAAGAGGATGTTCGTGCATCGCCTTCCACGCAGATTCACTTAAGTACTCTCTGCCCGCCAGCCTGCCTCTAGCTGCCATCATAGCTGCAACTCTACCCAGCCCAAGAGCAGAACAAGTAGCATTGGCTGAGGGTGTTTCGCCCTTGGCGAAATTGGGCTCGTTGAAAATTTCCAGATTTTTCATCCCTACCAAGGGAGGTGGTGCACCCGCTTTTCTGCTCTTGGCCATTGACGGGACAATGCGAACCAGCCGACCCAGAATTTGAAAAATATTGTGCACGATACGCCTACCCATAAATTTGGGCCGCATGCTCAGCCATAACTGACGACCAAAGCCCAAGTCATGCACCTTGGACATACGCACACGTTCATCTTCGTTAACCCCGATGGTCACGTCAGCACCTAGCGGGCCACTAATCTCCTCTCGCAGGAACTCACCGATTGTGCGCCCAGCCGGATCAACTCTTCGAAACACCTCGTTGGCTATCCAACCCCGGGTAAGGGCATGGTACTCACGCTTTCCGCCGTTGCTCGAAGTGTAAGCGAGTGCGTGCCCCTCAATGATTTGCCCTACCGCATTCTGCTTGATCTGTTTCGTAAACAAGTCTTCCATATCAATGGAAGTATCAAAGCTAGCTAACCCCGCCTCGTGCCGCATAAGATCTGCCACCGTCAGCTTGTCTTTCCCTTGCGCACCAAATTCCGGCCAGTAACGCGTAATTTCTGAGTCGTAGCTGAGCAGACCCTTACCCACCAACCAAGCCATAGCAATCGCCTCCAGACTCTTGCCGCTGCTAAACACATTAATCAGTGAGGCAGAAGAAAAACTGATGTCATTCTCCACTGACGCCCACAGGTCCACCACCGCTTCGCCACGGTGATATACGCATAGCTGCGCACTGCGCTCTGCGAGGGTCCTCATCTGGTTTTCGAATAACTGCTGAACCGGTTCAAAACCGGGCGCTACCGTACCTTTGATTTCTATATGCTGTGTTGTATTCGTGCTCATCCATCACTCCATGGAGTTGTAATAAGGGGGGCTGTCCGTCGGACGATATCTTCATTATAATGCCGCCTCCCCGCAAGTGGGCCCATAGCTCAGTTGGTTAGAGCATCCGACTCATAATCGGCAGGTCGAAGGTTCAAGTCCTTCTGGGCCCACCATTTTCTATATATTTCAAAGACTTATAACTGCTTAGAGCGTCCGACTATGCCGGAGGGATGGGTGACACCTGGGCATTCATAGTCGGTGGGTGTGGGGCTGTTTTCCACGCAGGTAGAGCCAGATACCGTCGGAGGGGGTATCAGGTGGAAATCGGTGGCGTTTGTAGGAATTCATCGGCCGATGCTACCAATTTCAAGGAGTTAACTCGATACCCCCTGCACGGTAACCAGTTTTCATCAGGCGATCTACTCGAGACAGTCCCTCTATTTGTCCCAGGCTCTAATTCGACTTATGCTTGTTATCAGTAATCACAAGAGCAGATCATACGCATGGACCGCGAACAGATACACGATTGGGTTCAAATCATCGGCATTTTTGCCGTGGTGCTGTCGCTGCTTTTTGTCGGGTACGAAATCAAACAGTCTCGCGATATCGCCGTAGCACAGATGTACCAGCAACGTGCGGAGCTTGACATCTCAATGCGCTCGCTTTGGATTCCCGACGAAGAGTTATGGAAAATTCGACAGATGATGGGCGAAGAGAAAGACTTTTCACGCCTCAGCAATTTCGAACGAGAAACTTTGTTACTGGCCAAAGGCAACAATGTGATCTACTGGGAGGCAAACCATTATCTTTATGAACAGGGCTTATTGAGCCAGGAACATTGGGATGTCTCGTTGCGATCCATGGATAACCAGGCGGCGTCACACGAACTGTTCCACCATTATTGGGCTGAGATGCGCTGGGAATTTCGCGACGGTTTCAGGCAGGTGGTTGACAATATTTTTGCCAAACACGGCATCACGTTTGAGTAACACAGGATAACTTTCGAAGGGGTCAGACAGATTAACTAGCTGTAGCCCCAAAACCCAAACAAAAAAGGTAGCGACAAGTTAACTTCTTGAGATCAAAGAAATCCAGTCCTTGGCCTCATGCGACCGCCCTGCCCCATTCTGCAGACGCACTCATCCTAAGATTTCGATAGTGGCTGGCGGATACCAGATTCCTGCCCAGGTTGAACAAGTTCGAGACGGCTGAGTGAACTCCCAAAAATCGCTGTGCCTGTCTCACTGATTTGAACTTACGCATCCCTCGCTCTCGCACCCTGGTCGCCTCGTGGGATTGCTCAGACCGATTGTTCTCATACTGCTTGGTACTGTGAATCACTTCAGGAATCAGCTCCCTGTGAGCAACTTCATAGCTTCGCAGTTTGTCAGTCACGATCTTCCTAGGCTCACCGCCATGACTGCGCAATAACCTTATGAAAAACCGCTTTGCCGCTGCCCCATCGCGCTTAGCCTGAAGATAGACATCAACCACCTCGCCATCCTGATCTACGGCCCGCCACAGATAATGTTGGTTGCCGTTTATCTTCACGAAAGTAAAGCCAGACTGCGTAGGAAATGATATCAGGTGGGAATCTGTGCCGTTTGTATGTGCTCATGGGCCAATTCTATCAAGTTCTGCGAGTTAACTTGTCGATACCGGCACGGGGGGAGATGTAGGCAGCTTATTCAATAGAACGTAAATATTCTTTTGGATTTGGGAGCAGCTTATCCAATTCATTTGGAGTAAAACGAATTAAGTAATACCGCATCCGGAACCAGTCGCTAGTACTCCGCCTGGGCTACGGAATTCCCGTATCTGTCGATCTTTCGGGTATCAAAAAATGCGCTCTGGCGATGGCATTAGGCTTATCACTTTGTTCTTGCCACGCGGTGATGCTGACATTGGCGATAAACCGCCCCTGCCGAGTCAGCGTGCACTGCGCAAACGTATCACGCAAACGTGAAGGGCGCAGATAGTCCAGAGAAAAGTCGATGATCTTGGGCAAAACTGGATTATCCATTTTTGCTACCAGATAAAAACCAGCAGCCTGCTCCATAAAGGCACCTACTACGCCGCCGTGAATTGCTGGTAAAGTCGGATTACCTATCAGTTTCTTATTAGCAGGCAAGAGAAACAGTATTTCATTTCCGTGAACTTCAGCTTCGATACCAAGGTACGTGGCGTAGGGTACTTTTTCTATCCAGCGCCGCAGAGTATCGGCGTTGGGCTCATCATGTATGATATCCGACAGCGTCATTGTTGCACTTGGGCCTCAGCGGAGAACAATTCTTCAGAAAACTGCAGCTCTGGCATTAGCACCCAACTGCCTGTGGCTTTAGCAATCGGCTCTTCCCTAGATTCACAGTAAGCGTAGCCTGCGGTGAAGGCGACCCTACGCGTTACTTTATACACCCGGGCCACGGCGAAAATATCCTTGCCCGCCGGAGCCACGCCCAAGTGGTCAATGCGTAAGTCCAGTGTAGGGGTAATGGTAGCGCCAATCTGGTCACAGCAGATGCTCGCAGTACCGAGGGTATGGTCGAGCAGCACCGTCAAAACACCGCTATGAATAGCGCCGGTCTCAGGATCTCCTACCAACTCTTTCCGATAAGGTAATCTTAAAGTCAGCTCTTCGCCAACAATGCTGTCCAAGCAGATGCCTTGCAAATGAGTGTGCGGGATAAAACTGGACATCCGATTGATAATTTTTTCTTTGTCGCACAAGGAGAGTGGTCTCATAGATCCCTCAAAAACGCGTGCATTTATTTACCTTCCCCAGTGCTATCAATACCGAGCCATGGAGCAAGCAACGAGTAAGCGACCGGTATAACCACCAAAGTTAACAATGTTGAACTGACCACCCCACCAATCACAGCAACAGCTAACGGACCGTATTGCCCCGCCCCTACGCCCACTCCAAGCGCCGCTGGCAGCATGGCCAGAACAACGGTGAGGGAGGTCATGAGAACTGGACGCATACGTCGCGGGCAGGCCGCACGAATGGCGGAAAGGGTATCCATCCCTTGTTCGCGGTAGCGATTGATCAGATCGACCAGTAATATCGAGTTCTTGGTCACCAGTCCAATCAGCAGGATCAAACCCATCATCGAGTAGATACTCAAGGTATAGCCCGTCAACCACAATGCGAACACGCCACCGACCATGGCCAGGGGCTGCGCCAGCATCACCAATGCCGGTTGTAGAAAAGAGTTGAACTGGCTGGCCAGCACCATATAGATGAGAAGCAGACCGGTGCCGAACACAAATAACAGATAGCCCTTCGACTTTTCTAATTCATCTGCCTGCCCCCCCAACTCCAATCGATATCCAGGGGGAAGAACTTCCTCTGCGACCGCGCGAAACTTAACTAGGGCTTCAGCCAATGATACGTCTGGCGTGCTTAGGTAGGTAGCGGCATAGTTGAGATTCATGCGATTCACTGCGGTCGGGCCTGAGTCTTCATAAGTATTCACTACCGAATCAAGCCGCACCAGGTCGCTCCCGGGGACGCGCAGGTAAATATTAACCAAATCACTGGCATCACGCATGGTTTCGCGGTGTGCCGCCAAGCGAATATCGTAGCGGTCTCCATCTCCCGGAAACTCACTGTACTTGGCAATATCGGCTCCCCCCGCCAGCACTCGCAGAGAGTCCCCGATAGTGCTGGTACTGATACCCAAGGCCTTGGCGCGGTTGCGGTCAATATCAAAGCGCAACATCGGACGATCCAGTTGCAAGTCCATGCGAATGTCACCCATGCCCCCGAGCCCCACTAGTCGCTGAAGCACCTGTTCGGATAATTGCTCCAGCTTGTACAGGTCGGGGCCAGTCACATAGACCTCTAGCGGCGCTTCGCTCATACCGGAGATAAAAGGAAAATTTGCCACATAAGACTGCACGCCAGGTACGGCCAGCAATTCACCGCGCACCTGATTTCTCAGGGTTCGCTGAGAGGCTTGGCGCTCGGACTTTGGCTTGAGCATAACGTTGACGGTGGCTTCGTTGACATCCCTGGAACCCACGGAACCCACGGTAGAGAAAATGTGGCTAACTTCTTCATGCTCCACGATCAGTGACTCGATCTCGTCAAGCTTTGAACCCATGTAGTCTACGGAAGATCCGATGGGTGTTTTCAGCTGGACTTGGAATCGGGACTCATCATCCTCCGGAAAGAATTCGGCACCCAAATTCCCCACAAAATAGCCACTGCTTGTCACCACCAGGCAGGTTGCCACCAATACGCTCCATCGGAACCGAAGACATCCGTCCAGTACGAGTTTATAAATCCACTCGGTCCCCTCATGAAATTTGTGCACTATCGCGACAATGCCCATACTCTCACCGCCAGGAGCCTGCAGAAAACGTGCACAAAGGGCTGGGGTCAGTGTCAGAGAAACGAACAAAGAAGCAATCACTCCAACCACTACTACCACGGCAAAGGAACGCATAAAGATGCCGACCATACCGGGCATGTAAATCACCGTAGCGAACATACAGACAAGCGTCAGTGATGCAGCTATGACTGGAAACAATACCTCACGAGTACCCGTGCTGGCTGCCTGTTCAGCATCAACGGTTCCGGCCTCATATTGGCGGTGGATGTTCTCAAGAACCACAATGGCGTCGTCAACCACCACCCCGATGAGCAGGAGCAAGGCCGACAAGGTCATGACGTTGAAAGTAAAGTCACCAAAATACATGACCATAACAGCACCGGCCAAGGAGACGGGAATAGCCGTAGCGACGATCAAGGTTGCCGGCAGATTCAGCAGAAAGAACAAAACCACCAGCGCTGCTAGAATCGTCCCCTCAAGAACATGATTCTTCAGGGCCGAGACCGTGCCGTTGATGATATCAGATTCATCGGTGGCAACTATCAACTCCACACCGCTAGGGAGTGCGGGCCGGACCAGCGTGTCAAGACGCCTGGAAATCTCACCGACTATAGCGACCGTATTGGCATTCTGGACCTTCTGGATGCCGATAGCCACGCCCTCACGTCCGTTGAAGCGGGCAAGACTGCGCTTGTCTGAAAGGCCATCACTGATCGTGGCGATTTCGTTCAATTTTACAGGGATCTGATCACGCCACAACACAACCAGATTCCCCAAATCTCGAATGTTGTGATACTCAAGGTCCAGGTGCAGCAATTTTTCCAGACTTCCACTAACCAGGTAGCCCCCGGGGATCTGGATATGCTCGCGACCAAACGCCACAATAACGTCTTGCGTGGTAACGCCTAGTGCTGACATTCTTGTCAGATCGAGATCCACGCGGATCTTACGTTCACGGCCGCCGCCCACCAGTACCTCACCAACGCCACTGATGTTCTCCAACGCCTTTTTGACCTGTTGCCTAGCTATCCTGTTGAGTTCATTTAGGGGACGGTCCCCTCTTAGTACTAGCCACATGACGGGAATGGCATTGGGATCAATTTTGGCCACGATGGGCACTTCAGCTTCATCAGGCAGATCATTGATTACCTGATTGACCTTGGCCTGCACCTCGTTGAAGGCCACATTGGCGTCCTTGCTGAGATCGAACCTTACCCGCACTTGCGACACGCTCGGTACGGATTTTGACCGCACATTGTCGATTGCAGAAATGGAGTTTACCGCCGATTCAATAACGCTGGTGATACTACTATCCATGACTTCCGGGCTGGCACCCGGGTTGACAGTGGTAACGGTCACCACCGGTGGACTGACATTGGGCATCCGATCGAGCCCGATATCCCTGAGTCCAATCAGCCCGAAAAGGATGATGGCGGCACTGAGCATATAGGCCAGCACCCGGCGACGGACAAAGATATCGACTAGGTTCATGGGATGGCTTTATTCGAGCTGATAACCAATTCACTACCATCGTGGATCAGAGCAGAGCCCTCGGTCACCACTCGCTCCTTTGCCATTACCCCTTCCACGACCTCCACCCAATCATCTTCGCGCCAACCAAGTTTGACCGTACGTTGGCGAGCAACTTCGCCGTCCACAACAAAGACAACCTCATTCCCGCCACGCCGCACCACGCTGACTGTCGGCACCGTCAGAGCATGCTCGGTTTGATCGACTATAAGCGTTGCATCGACACTGGCTCCTGGGTACCAGTCGCCGGGGTTGTCGAACTCAACGATAACTTCCAACGCCCGACTGAGTGGATCAATTTGGGGATTAACACTGGTCACTGTACCAACTGCAATGGCCAGTGCCGCTGGGGTCTGCAATCTGACCTGTTTGCCCACTGAAATGCTGGTAGCCTGATGCTCCGGGAAAGCAAGGCGTGCCCGCAGCCTCTTGACCGAAACCAGGTTGAACAGGGGTTGGCCCGGGGTGACGTAGTCGCCGAGGGAGACATGCCGCCTAGCAATCAGCCCTTCATGTGGCGCCAGCACCCGAGTCTTGGAATCAAGATACAGCGCCTGTTGCCTTTGCTTTTCGGCCACACCGCGCTGGGCTGTCAGCATCTGTAACTGTGCCTGCTCGTCTTCCAGTTTGTCCTTGGATACTGATTGCGACTTCGCCAGGTGTAACAGACGGTTCACTTCTCTTTGCTGATTGTTGAGCTGTATTTCCTGACGCTGCAGTTCCGCCGATGCTTTTTCCGCTTCGATTTTATGTAAGGTATTGTCGATAGTCGCCAGTAGTTGCCGAACCTCGACCGCGTCCCCCTCATGGACGTCTATCCCAACTATCTGACCCGAGGTTTCAGCAGAGATTGTCGGGTGATGAATGCTTTCGATTGTGCCGAGCGCGGTCAATACATAATCGATGGACTGCTGTCGCGGAGTCGTCACAACGACCCTGGTACCTACTGCGGCTTCTATGGCCCCGATATCAGTCTCCGCAGATTCACCACATCCAAACAGCACCAATGCAAGAACACCCAATACCAGTCGTTTCATGAGGAGGTCACCCCATGCAAAAACAGGTTGGTGATATGTCTTGCCAGTGAAGGAAGGGTAGTTTTCCCCTTGGCTGCATGTGGAAGGTGGGGAGCGAGCTTTCGCGCTTCGAGGTGGTGGAATGTCAGCCCGGCCAATGACAAAATATGGAGTTGTCGGTCACTGCCGGGTGCCAGTTCGCCCATCAATTCATACAGGGGTTCATAAAATGCGGTAAAGGCATTCTCCGCAATTGCCGCCAGTTTCAGCTCGTCACCTTCCAATAGTTCTCGCAGGTAGATCCGCCTGAACCGGGGATCCTCCTCCATGGCTTCCAGCATAGCGACAATCAGTAACTCCAATCGCTGGGAGGGGTCGTCAATCACCGACATTTGGTCGCTGACTTCCAGCGTGTGTTGCTCAAACACGTAGGTTACAGCCGCAATATACAATGCGTCTTTACTGGGGAAGTGGTGGTAGATCGCAGCCTGGGTAATACCCATCTCCCGTGCTATATCACGCATCGACACGCCTGCGTAGCCTTGTGCCGAAAACAAATCCGCAGCCACATTGAGAAGACGCTCTTCGGTTTGTTCCATACGCATCCCTTACTAAACGTTCGTTAAGCAGGCTAGTAGGGCTTGCTACGAAAGTCAAGGTAAGGCGTTTGGCACCGAGTCGAGAAAATTGTCTGCCACCCTCCACCACCCTCCACCACCGTCAAGTACGTAAGGTTCGACGGGTTGTGCGCTGAAAACTTTCCTCCGGGGGTACTCCTCCTTCTGCACCAGATCGACCAAAATAGCTGTCCGGGAATTTTTGGGGGTTTGATAAAGACGCCACCAACCACTACCTGGAAGCCTCCGAAGGGTTTTGGCAAGTTAATTTCTCTGGCCCTGAAAAATCAAGCTACAAATCTCAAGCAACCGCCCTACTCCATTCAGCAAACGCAGCCAGCCTAAAACTCCGGTAATCCTCAGCAGCCACAAGTAATAGCTCCAATCAATAACCATCAGTGTTTAGATGGCTGCTTACTTGCCACTGATGCCAAAGCTTTCAGCCCAGGCTCCCTGCCCAACCAGCACGAAATGTACTAAAACCCTCCCCCCAATGTCCCTGCCTTTTCCCTAACCTCACCAAGTCAACCCGAGCAATAACCTACGCCAGATACTCCAGTACCTTCAGCCACGTCCAGAGCGCCCCCTGCCATATACCGCGGCGCCTTTTCATAGGTATTGCGTGATGAATGGCCGCCATCCCCCCGGAGCTGATATCCAAGTCATCAACTGCCGCCTGATTCGGCCATCGCGCGCACAAGCCACTCCAGAAAAACTGAGGAACCTCACGTATCTAACATAGAAGCAAAGACCGATTCAGGTCCCAACTTCCAACCCCATAAACCATCTATCCATTAACAAGGAGGCCCTATCATGGCCAATGCAAAAGCAGCAAAACCCACCGACGACGCTAATCAGCCAGTCATAACAATCATCAAGAAAGCCCAAACCAAATCCCTAGAAGGCAAAGCCACTCTCAGCTACTGCCTGGGACTCGATGAAGCCTCAGCCCTGCACTGGCGTATAGCCAGTAACAGCGGTGGCGGTTACTTCAGTGATGAATGGGTGGCGTTCCAGACTATCCAGAAAGCCCTTGAGGAGTGGCCTGACGATCGACCGATCACCTCTATGGCTTTACGCATACTGTTCCTCGGTAAGTCTGCCAACAATCCCAGCTTCCTGATGGCTACTCTGGTCAAGGAGGGGGTTCTGGCTCGTAAGCCTGATACGAAGCGACACTATGAGTTAGGTGACGTGAAAGCGTTTCTGGCAGATGTGGAGAAGTTAAAATCAGGCCATAGCAAATCTGGCAAGCCCAAGGCAAAGGCGAAAGCCAAAGCAGGCGCTCGTATGACAAAAGCAAAGAAGCCGCCTGCCAAAACCAAGTAGCTACCCTCGCCCACCCCTGACACCGACGTATCTGTAGTCGGTTGGTGTGTTTCTGAAACAAGCCATAAACCCAGGAGCTGCAAGGGCTCTAGGAAGCCGGGGTAGTGGTTTACCCCTGCGATCGAAACTATACCGAAATGTTTGATTCGTCGGTTTGTCTATCAATTAACTCATAGCCCTCGGAGGCTTACACCATGCTTAAAACACTCATTACCACTGCCTGCGCCCTGGCGATTCTGTCAGGGTCAATATGGCTCCTGCTCTCGGCTATCTCAATTCTGTTGACAGTCACCATGCCCTCGATCCTGATATTCCTCGGAATCCTGACACTGCTTGTTGTCGTCCTACACGGCTGCAGTATCTGAAACCTCTAACCGGCTCTCGTAGCCATCAACCACTGAAATAGGAGAAATCCAATGACTCACCGCACCTTAGCGGAGGTAGGGCTGTGCCTGACTGTTTTGCAGGAAGACATGGACCCTCTGACGCCCAAGCAGGACCAGTTCGATGCTATCGAATCTACGGCAATCGCCATCCTGGATTCGGAATTCGAGCAATACATCCCCGGAGCTCTTCAGGAATATTTACAGACCTATCTCTACCTGAAGCAGATGGAACTAGGGCTGATCCAGTTTCCAGACCCTCTGGAGGCTTAACCCCAACCTGGTGGCACCTTCGGGTGCTGCCTTCTCATCATCCACTTGTACTCAACCACTACACGCAACTACTTGGCAGTTAACCGCTGCCTTCAACTACTTGGAGAGAAACCATGACTAATACAGCAATTGAAACGACCATCAACCGCAACCTGATAGCCGACCAAGACCGTCTCAACCACGTGGAAAAGCTATTCGGCATCCACTTTCCATTCCGCCTGGAACCGGTGATCTACGACATCACCGAGCGTATGGCCCCGACTTATCGCGGAGGCTACTGGAATTTCTATCGCCTGAATAGTGGCGGCTTCTATATGGCTCCGGAGGGCGGCCAGACCTATCAGGTCAGCTGCGATAACTACTGGAGCGGAGAGCTATCGGCTGATGCTCTGGGAATTGCCGCCTGCTTGTATGCCTACAGCCATCTGAGCTTTGGAGGGCCTGAAGAGTTCGCCCGCCAATGTGCACGACATTACCACCTGCTTCGGGAGTATATGTGCGAGCACTCGGAGGTGGAGGGTATTCTGGGGGCTGTTGACTGATGCTGGTGGCTGCTCGCAAGATGTTGGACGAGGATCGCTTGCCTTCAACCTGCTGCAAGAAAGGATTGCTTTCAATTTCTTGGGGCAAGTCCAAGCCACGGTAACCCCTTGTTCTGCATAGGTTCCCCGGCTTTCCAGTTTCCCATCCCTTAGGGGGCGGAGAACCGGGGAAACAGGGAACCGGGGAACACCTTCTAACTCGGGCCTCGCTTTGCCTTCGAGAGTTCAGTAGCCTATCTGCTTCATTATGCAGCGAGCTATGAAATGACAACCTCTTTGGAAACCGTCCGTGTTGTTTGTGCAACGGAGCTGATCTATCAGATGATGCGCCGGTTCTATACCGACTGCACCGAGTGGGATCCGGTCATGGCTTCAGAGCTGACCAAAGTACTTGATGACAGGATTATTGCTGCCAGTGAAGCCCTCGGCAACTCCACTGCGGCGCCCGACGAAGATAGCGAAGTGATGCGAGCATACAACGCCGCGACCCATTGGAGAGATGCCTATCAGCGTATCAAGGACGAAGTCGTGGCTATTGCTTGTAGCGGCGCATACCTGGGCTGCGCGCTCATACCGGTCAGGAAGTACAAAAAGAAGGAGGCTGAGGATTTAGCTTCTGTCTACTTTCTTGCGGACAGCGCGATACGCTGGGCAAACCAGTCTAAGCTCTGCGCCAAACTAGCGAACGACATCGACATCCTCGAGATACCGCGCGAGCAGGATCGAGCGCGGACCATGACTACCCGCTACAGCGGACCAAACTGGCGCAGCACGTTCTGGCGGATCTCATACGACAGCTCCTGCTCTGCTCCGATTCACAGTGGCGGCCAGGCGAACCACCGAACCAAAGCACTTCGGCATACTACTGGGGCAAAAACTTGAACGCGTCCCGTATCGCCAGTGCATTAACGCCTGAGGCACCTGACGACCCCTCGGCACAGGAAGACCCGCGTACGGCTCGTGGCCATGTCGCCGACGTACTCCCCTTGGTTCAGGCCACAGGCAACGCTAAAGCGCGCGGAGAGCAGGTTCTACCGGGCATCTATCGCACCATCGTCTGGATGACCGAGGCCATTGCGAAGAAGAAGCAGGCGTCAGCCGATGAGTGGCCACCCGAGACGGTACTGTTGCCAGATCGAGACATGGCATTGGTGCGAGTCGATCAATTGCGAGACTGTCTCAACAACGCCAAGAAACACCGGCTGCCCTGAGATACCAAGTTTTCGGAGACCTAATTCTCCATTAAAATCATAAACTTGCATGTTTCCGGAGAGCTGTGCTTTCCAAAATTCATTCCAGCACGTGTGGCTCCGACACGCTGAATTCCCGCCCAATAAGTGCTTCAAATTCGAACTTTGGAGCAACAAATGACGCACTACAATCCCATAAAAAATCGCGACCCCGAGTCGCTTACCCGCGCGCAGATGGCGCTTGTCTTGTACACGCTGGGCTTTGTCGTCGTGCCAATTATACCCGGCACCAAACGCCCAGCCATAAAATGGCGTTCAGACCAGGGTGGACGCCTCCTGTCCCGCCGGTCTGTCGCCAGGTATTGGCGCAAGCACCCTAAGTATGACGTAGCTATCGTAGTTGGCCCTCGCATCATCATGCTGGACGCAGACACCCCAGAGGCAGAAGCTCGGCTGCACGAGATAGAGGCCGCGCATGATCTGACACCTAAGATCATAGTCCGCACAAGTCGGGGGCTGCACCACTACTTTGGGTTGGCTGATGGCGTAATCGCAAAGGCGGACGGGCTAGACTCAAAGAGCAACCCAACTGGCATCGACATCCGGGCGGGCGAATCACTGGCAATAGTTCCACCTTCTACGAGCAAATCATTCGAGCTGTGCGAGGCGAACAGTCTGGAGGACCTTGGGGTCGTAGGTCAGAACTTTGTAGATGCCATCGTGCGAAACAATGGACGCAAGCCAGCCTCTCCACCCGCGACATCGACGCCGCCAGCTTCCCTTCCAGCACCAATCACTACGCTGACGAATGCGGAGGAAGCAAGGATTCAAAATCTGCTGAGCCACCTCGAACCTGATCTCTGCTATCAAGATTGGAGCCATGTTGGTATGGCAGTCCATCACGCGACGGGCGGCGGCCAGATCGGCCTCGACCTCTTCGATCAATGGAGTTCCGGCGGGAAAAAATACATAGGACGCCACGACATCCAGAACGCGTGGAAATACTTCAGCACAGAACGTGAAGACCCGATCACCCTTGGGACGCTGATCATGATGGCCAATCAAGCAAAGCAGCAACTCCTGCTGCCTGCTCCGGCCACTATGACTGCACAGCTCCCAGAAGGCACGCAGCAGCACGAATTGCTGCCCTACTCACTGAGGGGCATGAGCACAGAGTTCACCGAGTTGCTGGAGGATGAAACTCATGTGCTCGCAGATATCGCTATCACAGGTCAATGGACGGTCATTTACGCCCCACCCAACACTGGAAAGACACTGCTGACGCTGTTTTTATTACAACAGGCTATCAAAGGCACCACGCTGAATCCGAACAGACTGTTCTACGTGAACGCCGATGATAACTTCCGTGGCCTCGCGGAAAAACTCGCCATCGCTGAAGAGCTTGGCTTCCACATGCTTGCGCCGGGCCATGCTGGATTCAAAAACCATATGTTGATGCCATTGTTCGGGCAAATGGCAGAGAGCGACAACGCGGCCGGCACCGTCATCGTCCTTGATACTCTGAAAAAGTTCGTGGACCTGATGGACAAAAAACAGTGCGCAGCCTTTGGTGCAGCAGTCCGCCCTTACACCCTTAAGGGCGGTACGCTAATTTGCCTTGCACACGTCAATAAGAACCGTGACAAACACGGAAAGTCCGTCTTCGGCGGTGTCTCTGACATTCTGGATGATGCGGACTGTGGCTACATCCTCGATATCGCGGACAAGGGCGACGACCGGCGCACAGTCCGGTTCGAGAACAAAAAAGCGCGTGGCAACGTCGCCGATAGCGCTGTTTTCAGCTACCGCGTCGAACGTGGGATCGCGTACCGCGAGCTGCTGGACTCCGTACAGAGCGTGAGCAACGAGCTGCTGGATAAGCTCCTGGACGGTCCAGATGCAGACGCGGACGTCATCGATGCAATTCGTAGTGCCATTACTGACGAATCCAAAACTCGGTCGAAAGTGCTGGGTAGCGTGATGAGCTCAATCGATACATCTCGCCGTCAAGTCGAGCGGGTACTCGATCACCACACCATCGGCAGCGGTGGTGATGACCTCTGGGAGTGCAACCGGGGCAAGCACAATGCGCGGCTGTACTCTCTACCGGAACCGCTAACGCCAGAATCCGATACGTAGCGCCGGTTTCCCAGTTCTCCAGTTCACCGCCCCCTAACCCACGGGTAACCGGTGAACTGGGTAGCTGACCAGACCTAGTTCAGAAAAGATCTACTACCAACCGGCATTTACGCCAAACCATCACCAATCTCTTTGGAGGAAATACCTATGAAAGTAAAACTAACAAACCAGTACATCAAAAATCCACCCCCAGTGCCCGCACACAAAACCAAGGAAGAGCATTGCGACACAGCTCTACCCGGACTGCTGTGGGAGCAACGCGCAGTGAATCACGAATGGGGCAGTTATCGACTGCGCTATAAGTCTGAGGGCGGCAAAACGGCTTATGTCACTATCGGCAGGTCATGCGACATCAGTCTGGCAGGGGCACGAAAAAGGGCGAGGCACCTTAAGGCTCAGATAGAACTTGGTGCAGATCCACAGGCAGAGGCTAAAGCCAAAAAGCAGGTGCTAACCTGGAATGCCTTCTTCACCGACCACTACCTGCCTCACGTCAAGCAGCACAAGCGGTCCTGGAAGAATGATTTGGAGATGCACAATCTTCGTATCAGCGCTTTCATCGGCAACAAGCGCCTGAATAAGATCACCCGCTCGGAAGTGCAACGCTTCCACGCGAGTCTCGTTGAAGAAGACTTGTCACCGGCGACTGCTGACCATCACCTTAAGCTGATACGCCAAGCGCTGAATCTGGCAGTTGACTGGGAGCTGCTGGAGGCAAACCCAGTGGCAAAGGTGAAACTGTTCAATCAAGATAATCAGGTGGAGCGCTATCTGTCAGACGAAGAGATGCAACGTCTCTTGAAAGTGCTGAAGACTGACAGCAATAGGGTCGTATGTAATGTCATCCTATTCCTACTGTCGACGGGTGCCAGGGTCAGCGAAGCACTGTCAGCCGAATGGAGCGATATCGATAGGAAGAACCGGGTCTGGGTCATCCAGGCAACGAATTCCAAGTCAAAGAAGAAACGGTCTGTACCTCTCAATGATGTGGCTATCGGTGTGCTGGATGCCCTTGATACCGAGGGTAAGCACGACCGCTTATTCGTTGGTAAGCGTGGTCCTCTAACGACTATCAACAAGGTCTGGTTTCGTATTCGTAGTGAGGCTGGCCTGGAGGACTATCGAATTCATGACCTCCGCCACAGCTACGCCTCCCTGCTCGTCAACGCGGGCCATAGTTTGTTTGAAGTTCAACAAGCGTTGGGTCATTCCGACCCGAAGGTGACGATGCGCTATGCCCATCTATCCAAGGAGAGCCTGCAACGGGCTGCCAACAGTGCTTCGGATAAGATTACTGAAGCAATGGAGGCTGCTGCTAAAGCCTGATGTAAATGGGGTCCTGCAATGGGGCCCCACCTACATCCCCTTTGCCCCCATCTATAGCCAATATGGGGCGTAGGCTACGGATCGCGCGGGCGTTTGCCAGAGGACCAATGAACACCGCAATGATAAGCTGCTTTGGCTAATCTCAATAACTCAAAATAACATCAATGGAGAATTCACAATGAACTACTCAGTAGTCTCGGAGTTATCGGTTAAGCGTAAGCTCATACTGCTCGCGGCAGTATTCGCGGTGGCTCTATCCTGGACCGGATACCTTGATCAGTCGTCAGACCAATATCTGAATGGCGCAATCAAATCTGGGGGCCTTGTATACGCAACGGCGAGGGGAATAAACGCAGCGGTGTCTCTTTTGATGGGCACTGAGATTACACCCGCTATAGCGACTTTTAGCGTGGGGCAGGTTCTGGACCCAATCAACGACTTGATCGAGCGGTTTTCAGCGATCATGTTGGTAGCCTTGGGGTCTCTTGCTTTACAGAAGATTCTGTTGGAGATTTTCTCTAATCAGGGCTTCAGTATTCTCGTAACAGGCCTCGGTGTTCTGCTCCTATTCACAGCATTTAGCAAAACGTACTCTCGATTTTTCTCCAACGTATTGAGGTTTTTCACATTAACTATCGCCATTCGCTTCGCACTGAGCTTGGTGGTGTTAGCAAGCGCGGCTGTTGATCATAATTTTCTTAGAAAAGATGAAATTGACAAGCATGATGAAATGAAGGCACTTCAAGGCGAACTACAGGCTCTTAGCACTGCAAACCCCGGCGCCCCCACGACTGAGGAGATTGCTGAAGCAAAAGCTGAGTTAGCGTCCTTACAAAAGCTTCAATCAGAGCAGCAAAAATCTGTAGACTCACTGCGCGAGGAGTACGATGGTCTGTATGAAGCGTTGGAGAGAACGAGAAGTGAGGTGCCAATCACATGCCGCTTGAACCCCTGGTGTGATGAAGGGGACTCTGTTAATGCTAAGAAACTGAAGATAGTGTCGAAGGAGGCTGAGCTCAACGCAGCTGAATCCGTTAATAACTCGACTCTTTTGACAATCAACGAAAAGAGAGAGTACCTGAAATGTGCGCGCCGAGAGCGGGCTGGCGAATCGTGTAGCTTCTGGGGTCGGGCTTATAGTTTTATTTCACCAACAGCCTGGATAGAGCGCTTCAGCAAGACAGCAGAGAAGATGAACGATTACGCCAGTAATATTATCAGCCTTCTAATGTCGTTGCTGATCAAAACAGTACTGATTCCATTGTTGTTCTTGTATACGCTAATCCAGGTATACAAACGCCTTTTAAGCAGGCTCATAGAAATCTGAACGTCTGAAGCCAAAGATAAGAAGGCAGACTTTAACCGATCAGCTTGGGCATGGAATCATCAAGTCGGCACACGCTGGAAATGCAAAGGGGCTCGCAACAGGGCCCCTTATCCTCTACTAACATCCGCCGTGAACCTCTCGCCGCAACCAGCACTAACCCCAATCCCACGGCATACCCAGCGTAATCACCCCGATTTAGCAAACTGTTGCGCCTTCTCGGGCATTTATCTATTACGAAATTAGGTGCAGGCGAGGTTTGGGATGGGGTTGTTGCAAAATCTGGTGAGTGGCTGGAGCAGGCTCGAGGGGCTATGTGAGGATTTTCCGGGCTGGACGTAATACCCAAATACCACGATGCAACCTAATGTCCGCTTTCGCCTGTGAATTCAATTGATCAACGCAACACCCTGCTATCTTCAAGAGAAAACAGGAGTGTCGCCCTATGCCTCGAAAGACTCGTCTTCATTACACCGATGAAATGAAATCCTATATCTGGGATCGCTACAAAGCTGGCGATTCTGTCTGGTCGATCGCCAGATCATTTGATCGATCCTCGTCGTCTATTCACGGCTACCTGTCACGCACTGGCGGTATTCGACCACCGGAGAGGAAACGAACGAATCGATGCCTGTCGCTATCCGATAGGGAAGAGATTTCCAGAGGTATCGTCGCCGGTTTATCCATCAGAACGATTGCGTCAGACTTGGGACGAGCTCCCTCGACGATCAGCCGGGAGATAGACAGGAATGGCGGCTTGGAGGGCTATCGCGCGAGTCAGGCAGACCAGAACGCCTGGGATCGGGCTAAGAGACCTAAAAGCTGTAAACTGGTGCTGAACCGGCCACTTTGTCGTCGAGTAGAAGCAAAGCTGAAGCGCAAGTGGTCACCGCAGCAGATCGCTGGCTGGTTAAAGCTAGAGTATGCGGAAGACGATAGGAACCAGGTGTCGCACGAGACGATCTATCAAAGCCTCTTCATACAAGCACGTGGAGCTTTTAAAAAAGAGTTTCAGGAGTATCTGCGTTCGAAGCGGCATATCCGTCGTTCCCGCACATCCACCCTCAAAGATGACGGTCTCGGTGGTATCCCGGATGCCGTGTCTATCCGCGAGCGGCCCGCTGCGGTGGAGGATAGAGCCGTTCCCGGTCATTGGGAAGGCGATCTCATCGAGGGCTCGAACAAGACTTGCATTGCCACGCTGGTCGAGCGGCATTCACGCTACGTGCTGCTGGCAAAGATTGACAAGAAAGATACTGAGACAGTCATCAATGCTTTAATCAAGCAGGCTAAAAAACTGCCTCGAGAATTATACAAATCCCTGACCTGGGATCGAGGAACAGAGATGACGGGCCACAAGCGGTTCACACTGGAAACGGATATCCAGGTGTACTTCTGTGATCCCAAGAGCCCATGGCAAAGAGGTTCGAACGAGAATACCAATCGCCTGTTAAGGGAGTATTTGCCGAAATACACAGACTTGTCAGTGTACTCCCAATCAGAGCTGAACTGGATAGCCAGGGAGCTCAACGAGCGGCCACGAAAAACCCTGGACTACGAAACACCAGCTGCTAGATTTAATGCGTGTGTTGCAGCGACCGGTTGAATTCACAGGTGAAAGCGGACATTAACCATTCAAAGTTCGGCCCAGGTTCGGAGTTCGGTTTCTGAAATTTAGTTAGCATTCTTCGGCTTACAGACAGTTCACTCAAAAGCCGAGCCCAATTAAGCTCGGTATAGGGTCGGCTTAGGCAGCCCTCCCCTACAGCCATAGTAAAACGCCTTTAGATTCTTCAACTTACTAAGGCCATTGGAGCCTGTTCCTGCTCCTCATAATCGGCAGGTCGAAGGTTCAAATCCTTCTGGGCCCACCATTTTTATACTTTTCATAGACTTATAACTCGGTTGAGCGCCCGACTATGGGTACTGACTCATAGACTGGAGTCGGTGGGTGAATGGGTTTCTGGAGATGGTGCCAAGCTAAGCCAGTAGATCTTCGATATCACGGTGGCTGAGATTACATCGATAATAGAGCCAGACTGCTTAAGAAATGATGTCGGGAGGGGATCGGTGGCGTTTGTATGTATTCATGGGCCGATTCTAACAATTCGGGCTGTTAACTTGGCAGAATCGGCAGAACCCCTCGACTAGTTAATGCGGCATTATCGGGGCAGGCAAAAAATTCACGTCTTGCTGACTCTCTGCCCGCCACTTAAGCAAATTTTAACGATCAAAATTGCACTTCGCCACTGTCAATGAATGCCGCTACCGAAGGATACACCCAATCTGCACTCGAAAAATCTTGTTCTGCGGTAAACGCTCCTGGGGTAGCTAGCGTTGGTATGCCAGCTGATTTAGCTGCTGCCAATGATGTTTCGCTGTCTTCGATAGCAAGACACTCATTTGCCGAGAGGCCAAGGCGCTTCAGGGCGAGTTCATAGACTTCAGAGTCTGGTTTAGTTTTGGTGACATCCTCAGTGCAAAGTACAAGATTAAAATCTGCCAGGCCGATTTGCGGCTGACTACCTCTCAAGATCGCATCAATATTTCGGCGGTACGTTGTTGTTACAAATGCCAGGAACAGGGCGGATTTTTTCGCACGCACCAGAAGATCGTCAACTCCCTCGCGTAGAGGAACACCTAACTTCTCTATTTCATCACAGGCGAGCTCGGTTTTGCGCGCATGAATGGCTACTACTGCGTCATCGCTTAAACCTATGTTAGCTTTCTGGCCTAACCTTGCCAGCCGGTCGCGACCGCCATTTTGCAGCAGCAAGTCTTTGTAAACAGGAACTTCCCATACCCAATCCAGCCCGGCTTCCTTGAACGCTGTGTTGTAAGCGCGTCGTTGAATATCAGAGGTCTCTGCAACCACCCCGATTGAACCTAATAATATTGCCTTGGGTTTCATGCTGCTGCTTCCGTTTAATTTATTTAAGAGGTAGTTGATTTGTAAACATCATTTTTTATGATAAAGATGGACGCCAGAAGACGCACGCCTCTCATCGTCACCTACAATTCCCTCAAAGATACGTCATGAGTTCTGAATCGGGTCACCGTTTTGAGACGGGAAGAAGATAAATCATCGATAGATTAGATATCGACAAATTCACTTTTCTGGATCTGGAAAACGGAGCGTTCAGCGTCAGGCCACTGCCCTGCCCCACTCGTCAAACGCAGTCATACTAAGATCACGACAGTGGTCAGCCAATATCAGGTGTCGTTTGAGGTTGAAAAGATTGGCGACAGTGATATGGGCACCAAGAAATCTCTAGGCATGAGAGCATTTGACTATAAGTAGTGGCTGATAGGTTAGTATCGGTCGGTGTGTGTGGATGGGTGTGTGGGTGACTGTCAGGCAGGTCGAGGTAGGATGCATAGCTGATGGTTTCAGGCAAGTCGCTAATTTCCCGGTACAACTTCCAGTGGGTAGTGCTTCTTCAGGTACTGTCCGAACTCATGTGCGCCAGCAGTCGTTAGATGCTTGCCGTCGAAGGTCAGCAAGTTTTGCCGGTCGTGCGTATAGATACGGTAATGATCCGGCTGAAAAAATTGGCGGTTACTGATATATGTCGCGCCGGTTTGGTTGATTTTTTCCCGGTAAAGATCATCCAGACGAAAAGGAGGCTCCTCTACAAAACGCGCAATATAGGAATCATCCGTACTCCAGCGAATCTGGTCGATGGCAATCTCCTGAGGTGATTTACCCACCAGGCCTTGGGACTGACCCAGGATAAACACCTGCTTACCGCTCTGCGCCAGGCGTCGCGCAGTCTCCAGCAATGCAGGGCCAACCCAGCCATTGAATTCCACAGCCAGAAAGATGATTTCCCCCTCTGGCGCGTCCAGGGCAGCCTGCATCCGTCGCCGGTTGAGTTGCGGACATTCCGTATAAAACCGGCTTCTGCTCAAAGCCGGGTCGATTACCGGCGGGCAACCAATCCCGAAGGACGTATACACATTGAATTGGGGATAGGCGGAGCGCAGTGCAACATACATATCGAACGCACGTGAGTCCGCGAGCAACATTATATTTTTACCTCCTTCCCTGCGCTCCCCACAGAAAGTGTCATCGTTCTGTGCACAGGTTTCTTGCAGAATCCTTTTCTGCTCAAGAGAAATATCCTCGACCGGCTGAGCGATGACTTGTGCATCATCGGGTAGTCGGCCAGGCCAGCCTTGGCCCATGATGCCCGCAACCGCAAAGCCTGATACAGCAAGCGTGGCCAGGCCCGTCAGACCCAGCGCCCGACGAGTCGCCATACCTGAGCGCGTGACCTGCTCTCGGGGGCCAAGTCGGAAGGCTCGCTCAACCCCGCGATTCAGCAATACGGCCAGAGCAACACTCGCTGCAGCCAGCACCAATTGATCTGCTATATCCAGCTTCGGCCCGTAAACGTTGCGGTAGAGCACGATTAAAGGCCAGTGCACCAGATAAAGGGCATAGGACAGGCGACCCACCCAGACCATTAATGCGTTCGACAGCAGCAATCGAGCCGCCGGTGAAGCACCAGACAGGATGACCAGCAAGGCGCCTATTGTGGGTTGCAAGGCGTTGGTCCCCGGAAAGGCGGTCAAAAAATTATAGGTGAGTGCGCTGTGCAGTATCATGCTCAGGCCGGCGACGCTGCCCAGGGACGACAGATTTTGCCATTTCCCTGTCAGCTGTCCAAGGCGAAGTATGACAAGGCTGCCCAGTCCCCCCAGGGCGAATTCGTAAAGCCGAAAGGGCGTCAGATAGAAGGCGGCGGTTCGGTCTATCCAAAAGTAGCGCTCGGCGGCAAACGTTCCTCCCACAACTAGGGTGAGCATCAGTAGCCACACGGCTCTAAGCCCGGCCAGGCGAAAGCAGGCAACCAGCAGTAGTGGGTAGAACAGATAGAATTGCTCCTCCACACCCAATGACCAGGTGTGTAGCAGCACGAAATTCTTTGCGCCCAGCGTCCAGTAATTTGCCTCCGCCCAGAAGAAAATATTGCTTACGGAGAACAGGGCTGCCAGTCCCTGCCGCATGGCATGTTCTAGCACCAGTGGCGAATACAACACTGTCGCTGCTAATAGTGAGATACCCACAGTCACAACCAGTGCCGGAACAATGCGGGCAATACGCCTGATATAGAATTCACGGAAGGAAAATGCTTCCTCAACCAGTTTGCGGAGAATAATACGGGTAATTAGAAAGCCAGAAATAACGAAGAACACGTCTACCCCGATGAACCCACCACTGAAAGTGATGACTTTGAGGTGAAATAGCAGTATGACCAGCACCGATACCGCCCGAAGTCCATCAATTTCGCTGCGGTAGGGTGCAGGGGTCATCAACTATGTGAGCCTTTATCGAATTGCTGTGTGGTGAATCTACAGGTGTGAGCTAAGCCTGTAAAATAGCGACTATGCGCTAATTGAATCCGCCCCCTGGTCTTCGTGAGACTGCCCTGCCCGTTTATTCTCATACTGCTTCGTACTGTGGATCGTGCCAGCGATCAGCTCGCGATAAGCAGCGCCATAGCTGCGGGGCTTGTCAGTCACAATCTTCCTGGGCTCACTGTAATGGCTTCGCAAAAGGCGACTGAGAAACCGTTTAGCGGCAGCGCCATCCCGTGTGGCTTGTAAATATACATCCATCACTTCAGGTTCCGCGACCACTTCCTGAACAACCAGTTATTCTCGACACCTCATTTATACTTCTTATACTTTGCCCAGGGTAAAGACGAAATTCTTGCGTTTCTGAGGTCGTTGTGATTTAACTTATTCACGACATAACATGAAAAATTAAAGGTGGTAGGATGCTTTCTCTCGATTTCACCGGTAAAGTTCTCGCTACTCTGGCCGCTGCATTTTGTCATATCGCTGCAGCGCAGACCGTCACCGTACTTAATTATAACGTCTCAGGGCATCTCACACCCGACTATACCAACGAAAGGTCCGCCTACAATCGTTTTTTCGAGCAAGCTGTAGAAGAAGGGGCCTACGAAAGTATGGATTTCATTGGGACAGTTGAAATGCTTCCCGGCGTTGATCAAGACTTCGCAGACGCGCTTGAAAGTGCTAATTCTTACGAGATTTGTAATCGAAGTGACCTCCCCTGCGATACGGGGGAACTGATCACCCACGAATTTCATAGAATTGGCCGGGTAAGAGGTGGCTTGTCAGGACAAAGTGAAGACGAAATGGTCTCCATTTTTTACAACACCTCCAAGTGGGAATTGGTAAAGTACGACAGCCTTACGTTTGATGACGCAGCTTCCCAAGCGCGTCCCAATCCCGTTTTAAGCAACAACTGCCAAAACTATACATTGGACCTAACCAATAGGCACGAACCCTGTGCACTCGCGCTACAGCACTTTATGCCCAGTGAAAATGAGCTCTATCACTATAGTTTTCCACTCAATTACGCTGATGACGATCATAGGGAAAACTACTTTCCCGGGGACACCAAAAATGAGTGGGGACCCTGGAATCGTCTTGCCACGTTTGGAGTCTTTGCTCCAAAAGAAAATTCAGGTCTACCTATAGACAAGGATGTTATTGTTGTAGCGACGCACTTCCCCAAGGGAAAAGAAGATTATGTTATATACAAAAAAGATGCGTTTGAGGCTGTATATAACTACGTTATTAAACCCTTGATTGAATCTGCGAGAAATCCGAGCGTTATATTTCTCGGTGATTTGAACTTTAAGCCAAACCGCGATGCTTGGGCGTTTGATTTACTGGATTATATCGGCGCAAAAAGTGTTTTTTCTGGTTCTGTACCCTGTGGATTAGACGATGATGTGATGTGGACATTCGCCAGTCCCGACCTGGCACCGAAAGCCTGTCAGATATACCCCGAAGGGGAAACTGAGGGGACGACTGACCATATCGTCACTCAGGTTACTTATGAAATAACAAATTAATGGCGCACACCTAAATTTTATAAGACTTAAGCAAGGAGGCTTTTCTTCAATTGTGTTGCGTTTATTTCATATTATGAGGCGCCAGCACTTAGCAGCTTTAGAGAGACAACCCTTGAACAACTCTTTCCGGGATATAAATAACTGGCCTCCAGCGTTTATTGGTCCAGCAAGTGCTTTGTTAATGCTGACAACTGCGGGCGTGCCGGCTTGCGTTTTTGCCGGTTCATTATGTGACGTCAACGACTGCAAAACCACAGAGCTTTGGATGAACGGTGCATCGCAAGATTACCTAAACTACTTTACCCGGATCAATGGTTACCATGTCGGCACCCAGGAGCACCAAAAGTACGTCGATAAAAAAGTTAAGCCTGTTTTGGGCATTGGCGAGGCTTACATCGCTCTCAGTGCTGATGAGGTTGATGAATTTGAGTGTATTGGCAACGGTTACGTAAATCTTGATGACCGGTCGGAGGTATACCCAGGCAGGTGTCGCTATGAAGCAGGTGCCTTAAGCACTTTAAAAAATGGTGTTTTCGTCAATCGTACTCCTTTCGGTGGGGTAATTAATTCAGGCGGAATCGAAATTCGGCTTAAGATGGAAAAGAATGATGCGTCTATCTCTTTTGACGAACTTTTCAAACGCGGCGCATGGCCGGCTATTTGGTTAATGTCACCAGCGATTGATGACACCTTTCGCATCGATGGGGCGAGCTTTGAAGCGAAAGGCCTATGGCCTGAGGCAATGGAGTTAGACATCCTGGAGTTTATTAACGGTGGATGGACTGCAAATACGCCACTGATCGGCTCTATTCATTACGGCTACCTCGCTAATGAAACCCAAACGTCTTGGAACTACATAAATAACGTAGGGGACTATGATCGGCCGTTGCCTGCTGGCCTTTATCCCCAAGCCGAGCCAGAGAACTGGCACAATTATGGTTTTACGTGGAACCAAGTCAACACCACCGATGCACTACATAAAACTCGAACTTATACACTAAATTGGTACTACGACGGTAAGCAATACCAGTCACTGTCCATTGCTCGAACTGAGGATTACAGTTCTGAGGAGTCGACAACTTACTCAGCCGAACGGACCGTCGGAGGACAACCAACGGAAATATGGTGCACGAGCTCAAGTGCGCGGTGCTGTACCCTCGAATCAGCGCGATGCAATATTGACGTGGAGCGTGATTTACCGAAGTCAGAAGCCGAGGTTATGTTCCAAGCACTGGAGCTTGGAATGTCGCAGGGATATTATCTCAACATGAATTTTGCCGCGGGAGGGGCTGGTATTGGAGTGTATGACCCGGCAATTGGGGGGTTTCCTCCCCCGGCGTTTGGATCTGCGGAAATGCAAGTCAGTCACGTTTCGCGTTACACATTCGGATCAGCGCGAAAGGGAATGGGCAGACCCAAATCAGTACCGCTAATGTCAAAGTCGATTGTCGCATTATTAATAGTCTGGTTAGGATTTATAGGGCTGCGGCATCGAAGTCGCGCGCGGCTGAAATAGCATGCAAAACACTCCTATGAACTGGAAGACAAACCGAGGTAAAAAAGTTAAGTGACTGACCACATGTAAACAGCACCACCTCGCACCTATGATGCTACTAACATTATTTATCGGTCGTTACTTGAGAGCGGGGATGCAACCTATCTCGGACTTTTCCGTCATATTGTAGATCATGGGCCTTTTAATGTTTTGGATGGCAATGTCGAGTTCACGCCTGAAGGCACGTCTACTAAACCAGAGATATTCATGACTAAGATGAAGATGGGCTATGTAGTGGAAATAGTCGATTTGTGAACTCGCACAAGTATAGTTATATGTTCGCTCCAAGGACGCCCTGACCGTAAAAAATAGTTTGGATAGCATGTGTCGCGCTTGGCGAAGCATGAAGAAAATTTACCTGTATGCCTTCCATGCGTTCCCTGCTGCCAAGGCAGTGCTGGATCGCTACTTCCAGCTCTGTAACGGCTTCTGTCCATAGAGCAGCTTTGGCCGGCGGACACCAGGTCAGATTAACCTTGAATCGCCGCCGCTACTCATGGACAGCTTAAACCTAAGCCAGGCGCTCACTATTGAAACGGGAATTGCTGTTTAAATAACAGCCCCTCTTCTAGACAAACTTTGCAAAATCAGTTTAATCAATGCCGCTGTCCACAGTGAACAATTAACAGCTGCTGAGGTCACAGCGACATCAGAAACATCAGCATATCGCCCTTGTCATCCGCTGCTAATGCCTCGAAGTTTTCCCGCGTAGCATTTGCTTCTCCCCCGTGCCACCTAATTGCTTCGTCAATGGTTCGGGCGCGTCCATCGTGGAGATAGCTGTGCTCTGGCGTGCAACGCTGATAGCCATCTAAACCAAAGGCATCCCAACCCCTGGAACCTTCAGTACCACCCGTGACGCAAGCACTAAGTCCCAGACCCCACAGGGGTGCGGTACGCCATTCGCTGCCGCTGGCTTCAGCTTCAGCCAGCGTGTCCGTAAGCCCCGGACCCATGTCATGAAGCAATAAGTCCGTGTAAGGGTGTATGGTCTGGTTGCGCAACTCGGCAAAAGGGTGAAACCGACTGGTAGTTAATGTTTTAACATGACAACCAGTGCAGCCAATATCGATGAAGATGCGGCTTCCATTCTGGACGGCCGGGTCCTGAGAGTCACGTTGCGGACGAACCCCCAAAAGCGAAACATAGCGCACAAGGTCTTGTACATGCCGTTCGTCAAGTTCAGCACCCTCAGTACCACAGTCTGACTGCAATCGTCCGCAATCGGGACTGGGGAAGGCTTCTGTCATAACGCCCATATCCGTATTGAGGGCTTTTGTAATCTGGGTATGGATGCTTTCTGAGCCAGCTTTATAACCAAATCGACCCAGGCGAGCCTGCCCTGTCAGCGGGTCTGTAGTGCGTTGGGGGCGACCAGAAATGCCATCATTGTCGGCGTCATCGGGGTCAGCGAGTGCCAGAATATCTTCTTCCGGAATTGCTTCCAGAAGACCCAGTCCAACCAGCTGTGGCGCTATACGCGCCGAAAATGTAGCAGGGCGTTCACCAATGAACTCATAAAATGGCGTAAGCAAACCATTTTCTTCATTATAGTAGGCAATAGTCACAGACCCTTCAGAAGTTGCCTCAGCACTGGTTTGTGGTTGTAGCGTATGACCCAGCAACGGATGCTCTTCGCCGTTTGAGTCGCCAACTTTGACTACCCATTGAGTCAGGGGTTCGCCGATTTCCGGGACGGCGGCGCGGCCATTGCGTACGTGACAGCTGGAACAGCTCTGGTTGATGAAATGCGGTCCTGCAGTCGCTGCTAACGCGTCAAGACTGCCATTCTCATAAAACTCATCGTGTTGGCCGTCGATTGCCGATGAATGATGAAGTCGGCGCCCCCGCACAAAGGCTTGTCCATTTTCAGCAGCCAAATTAGTGGCCATTTGCTGAAAGTGGCCGTCGGGTTCGGCACTGCTTGCTATATGTAATGTTGTGTCCCCACCGAGGCGAGCATTTATGGCAATTGGCACCGAGTCGCGTTGCAGGTAATCACCGGGCAGGAACACTTCGTTGTCGGTGACATCCCAGGGGACGAGCCCCTCGCCTACAATGTAAAGATAAGTACTTCCATAGTAATTGGCCCGACCCTGCTTCAAATAGGAAGTATCCAGAAACTGGCTCACTTCAAATTCGAGTTTGTCGCTATTGCGAATTTCTCGGCCTTCACGGCAGTTATAATTGGACTCCTTGAAATAGGTATTAGGCGCTATCTCCGTCATCGCGCCGTTACCGCAATACTGTGCAAGAGTATCGGTGCCCAGATAAAACCAGCGGTTTTCTGCCTGGCCATCGGCCAATTTTGATTCAGTGAATACCGTCATGGCAATACCCGAACCTCCCTTTGCGACATAGTCTACGATCTCAATCTGTGCGGTCCGTTGTTCCCAATAAAATGGCAGGTAGTGATCATAGGCTTGGAAGTGATTTTCTTTGGCATGTCGGTCTCGCGCTCGATCGGCAATGCGAGTCACTAATGCATCGCCACGATCAAATGTGACAGGCTGTGACAAGGCTGCTGTCTCTGGGTAGAGTGGCTCAAACCAAAAGGTGGCTTCATTTCCGCTTAATGATGACTGTCCAGTACCGGCTGCAGTGCCACCTGCTTCTGCAGTCGTATCGCCGCCGGTATTTGGATCAGTAGACGATGTGCCATCGCCTGTTAGGTCGGCTACTGCGATGTCTACGTTGTCGGCATCTTGAGGGCACCCCGAGAGCGAGTCAGAGGCAAGGCAGGGTTCTGTATCAACACCAGATTCGACTAGTTTACGGCCCATTTCATATACGCGAATGTAGTCGATTTCAAAGTCCATGCGTGTAGTCGTTGAATCGGGCCGTGTTCCCCAAAATGGAGCGACAGCAAGATTGATGAGCAAATAAAAGTTAGAGTTACCGTGGTAGGGCCAGTTGTCCTGAGTGGGGTTTTCCGGACGATCGTAGCGACCGACCAACTCACCATCCTCGTACGCTTCTATATAGTCAGGCGTCCAGTCAACACGATGTACGCGCCACTCAGAAAGGTCTGTATTATCACCGTGCCAGGTCACCGAGTTGCCACCGTGGCGCTCCTGAAAGTGCAAAGCTGAAGGCGTATAGTTCCAGAGGCTTTGGTATTCGACGATGTCGATTTCACCGCGCCTAGGCCAGCCCATGCCTCGATCAACGTCAGGATGACCCTGCATCCAGACGGCGGGGAACGCGCCATCGTGAGCAGGCATTCTCACCCGAGTTTCGAAGCTGCCGTAGTTAAACTCTTTCTTGCCCTTGCTACGAAAGCGTGCGGAACGCCATTGGCCATCCTCTTTAATAGCCGAAAGCGTCAGAATGCCTTCGCGTACGCTGGCGTATTTTGGATCGTCGGTATAAGTTTGAATCTCCCCGTTGACCTCTGAAGGATTGTGCTGCCAGACTGATCGATCCAGGGTGTCAAATTCATCACGCCATATCAGGGTCCTTGCATCTGGCGTATCTGACGCCTTGGTAAGTTTGATCCAGTTTATATTGAATTCACCAAAATCTACGACGACTCGAAGCCTATGGGCGCCTCCCGAAATCACCGCTGTACCAACATCCTGGTCTATAAAGGTCTGCCAGCTGCCTGTGCCGTCGACCATCGAGAAGCCAACTAATTGATTGTCGAGGTAAATGGCGTATTGTGCATTGCCATTTTGCGATGCGACACGAGTGGACACGCTATAGCTGCCGGGTCCGAGATCAAGATCGTATTCAAGCCATTCACCTTGTTGGGTCCAGCCCACATTAAAACCGCCGTCGGTATCTGAGGAGGGTTCAATGTCCACCTCGTCTTGACGATAGGCACCACCAAAGTTGCCGGCGCTCAAATCGTGAAATCGGTCGTAATCCTCTGCCTCTATGCGAATATTCTCTTCGACAATCGTACAACCTCGATGATCGACCCTGTCTCCAGCGGGAGTGTCGGCGCATTCATCGCGCATGTCGCGGATAGTGTCGTTGTCAGCATCTACATTCACTGCTGTTAAGCGGATCCAGTTCAGGTTCAACTCACCGCCTGCGAGGGTTACCGTGAGCCGTTCGGCGGCGTCGTATAAATCAAGCTGGCCCAGCTTATGGGTTTCAAAGGTCTGCCAGCCTCTTGTATTACCTACTTCATCACTTAACGCTGCGGTTTGATCGAATTGCAGGGTGTATTTGGCACCCCCAATCGCCGACGCTACCCGTGTTTCTATGTCATATATTCCCGGCGCTAGTTTAAGATCGTAGATCAGTTGCTCGCCGTCGGCGGTCCAGCCCACGTTGTAGCCACCACCCTGATCCGAAGTTACTTCGATATCTACGTCACCGCCACGATAGGCACCACCGGTATTACCAGAGGTCGTGTCGAGTGCTTGCTGGTAATCCTCGGCCTCCAGAGTTTGACTGACGCCCATAGCAGGTAACCGGCAGCCAGCCGCGTTAACCTGAGTTGCCAACTGGGTTGAGGGGCAGGAATCAATGGTATTATCGATACCGTCACGATTTGCATCGTTGGCATTTACCTCCTGACTAAGCACGGGTTGCGATGAAATTATGAGCCGTAATAGCAGCAGAAAAAAAACCACTTGAGCGCCAATGCTTTTCATTATTTTGTGCTCTAATTAGGACGAGGCTCGTTATTAGAAGCGGAAAAACTGTGATTTATCTAGCAAAATTGCAAGAATTCTCAAGAAAAATCCCTATGTTAGACGGGAACTAAACAATGATACCGAGGCTGTCCCGGGCACATCGATATACCTTAGCCGGCTTTTTATACTCTGTGGCCGTCGTTATTGGCGCACCGGTAACTGTAGCTTCCGAGAACTGCAGTACCAGAGCACTGGTTGGCCTGCAGGAAAAAGCCGGTGCCGCTTTTTCTGTGAAAGCACCCGCCTTGTCCATTAGCATTAAAGAGCAGGCAAAGGCCCCGGTAAGCTGGAAAATAGTAGATACAGCGTTGATCGCTGATCCGGCAGCGACGCCGCTTTTTCATATAGGAAGCATTACCAAAACTTTCACAGCGGCGCTGGTACTACTGTTGGATCAAGAGCAGCAGCTGAGCATTAATGAGCCCGTAAGCCGTTGGATAAATTTGCCAAATGCAGCGAGTGTCACCGTAGCAATGCTGCTGGAGCACACCAGTGGGATTCCCGATATCCTAGACCTTCCGGGGCATGCGGCGCAGGATTCCCCCGAAAACTCCTTAGGACATATCGCCAAAGCGAATCTTTTGTTTTCTCCAGGCAGCCGATGGGATTACAGCAATTCCAACTACCTGCTTTTGGGTCTAATTATTGAGCGTGTGACCTCGCGCAGCTATGGTCAGGTTCTCTCTGAGCGATTGTTAGAGCCGTTAGGTCTCACCAATACCTATCTATGGGGTACTGAGGACCGCCCTAGCGTTTTACCGGGCTTCCGTTTGGCCTGTGGTGGTCCCGAAGAAGATAAATGTCAGGATGACAAAAACTATCCTGTGCATCGTGTGAATAATGGCAGGGATTGGCGTGTGGCATGGTCTGCCGGTGGTCTGGTCTCGAACTCGGCGGATCTCAGCGAGTGGATGCAGGCACTCACTCAAGGCCCCGTGCTCGACGAAGCACATCGTAATTTACTCATGACGCCTACAGCGCTATCTATACAGGGGTTGACGGATAAGGGTCGTTTTGAAGGTTTGCGGTGGCGATCCATGGGCATGGGCTTAATGCAGTTCGTCTTCGAAGACGAATCAGAAGCATGGGGTCATTCGGGCTACATAGATGGTTTCAGTGCTATAGCAGCATCAGCAGAGGGTCTCCCATCTGTCGCGATCACGGCAGCTCTGCAGCAGAGCAATGTTTATGAATTAGCGGCATCTGGTTTTAGCGAATTGGACTGCTGGACGGGTTCTGACAAGTTAGTTTTCTAAGGTCAAAGGAATTTGGTTTCTGGCCTCAAGCAACCGCCCTACTCCAATCAGCGAACTCACTTACCCTCAGATCCCGATAATGCTCAGCCTGGATCAAGTGCCTTCCCAGCTTGAACAAGTTTGAGACCGCCGCATAAGCACTCAAGAATCGCTGCGCCTGCCCTGCCGATTTAAACTTTCGCATCCTTCGTTCACTGGCCCTTGTCGGTGCATGAGATTGCCCTGCCCGATTGTTCGCGTACCGATCTGTGACATGCGTTGCTACAGAGCTCAGCTCTCGATATGCAGCGCCATAGATAGTGCGGGTTGCCGTTGATTTTGATGAAGACTTCATCAATGAAGACAGTATTGCCATATCCACGATGCTTACGGTTCAACCGACGGGTATAGAAGGTGCCCAACTTTATACATCAGAGACGAGATGGCTTCTCAGGATTCAGTGGTGCCTCGCAGGGCGAGAAGATCTTCAATATCGCGGTGACTGAGATTGAACCGGTAATAGAGTCAAACAGCGTAGGAAATGATATCCGGTGGAAATCTGTGTCGTTTATAAACATTCATCCGCCGATTTTAGCAATTTTGGGTAAGTTAACGTGTCAGTACCCTCAATAGGCTCAACTTGGGTTCAGGCTACTCAGGGTAGGGAACAAAAAAAGCTCTGACATTGCCTTGCAACTCAACTTGTAAGCGTCGCTCTTCCCCGGGAGCCAGTAAATGATACATAACAACTTTTTTGGATCCGGATTGGGGGACTTGCAAGCTCATCATGGCTTTCATGATTGCTGATAGTTTGCCAGCGAAGCTGTTTGCTGGATATTCGGTGGTATTCAAGTCGGTGAAGATTCTTGCCACAACTGCTTGTGATGCTAAACCGGTTACTGGCACACCGCCAAGTCCAGCCATTTCCCGGCGGAAATCGCAAAACCAACCTGAGGGAGTGTTAGTAAGCCCGCCTTTGTCTATTCGGGTCGTAGGCCAGAGATATTTCTCCCGCTGTTTATCATCCTCATAACTGATCTCTTCGTTTTCAATATCGCGGCGAAACTTAACATAACCCCTAAACCGGCAGGCGCGATTTATGTAATTGTAAGCAGACTGCCAGGTGTCCGTGGGAAAGTGATCTGTAGGGAACTTCAACCACCAACCTTTGCTTTTGACTAACATGCCACCGTTGGTGCCAAATTCCAGTGTAAGCTTGCCCAGAGCTGGAACAATCAAGTCGTTGTTGACCTGCATTTCCAGCAACCTCCAGCGCTGGTCCAGACTGCCTGCCACTAGTTCGCCACTAAGCTCCTCGTCCAGCGACTGGTTAGCCATGATCAAGATTACTTTAGAAACCTTATCCAGATTTTGTCCTTCGCAGGGGCCAATAGCTTGGTTGCAGACTCTACGCTGGGCTTTACCGCTCCAGTCTTCGTAGCGGTATTGATTGGTCTGGCTATCTTTTAAGTAGGCGTGGACGATAAAGCTGTCGTCATCGCCTAATTGATCAAAATGGACGTTGAACCACTCCACACCAACGTCAACGTCTAACATGGCGTGTTGCCATGACAATGGGGGTAGATTGATTTCGGTGTTAACCAACCCCTGCTTCGGCACTAGGTATATTTTTCCCTCCGATACAAAAGAGGGCGAGACGAGATCGCCTGCCGGGACCACCATTGGGCTTCCATCAATCAGGATCGGGGTGATCGGGGCGCGGTTAAACATCGCCTTGGTAAATTCAAACCAGTGCTGGTCGATGGCCATTGATGAAGCAACGCTGATGCCGCTATGGCTGTCGCCAAACTGCCGCATTAACTCCTGAAAACTGGCCGGGTCTTGTTGCCACAGGTAATAAATAAACAAGGCCGCATGGTGCTTGGCATTGATCACGCTTTTTTGATGGTTGGCAGACCGTTGCAGATACTCGATAAAGCGATTTTTTTTATGTTGATTGGGAGTAGAAAAATAATACTCAGCAATTTCTGCCGTGCCTTCCAATACCCATAGGTTCGAGTGGGTCGCATGGTCATCAGAGCGAACTAGTCTGGCGCGATAAGAAAGATGATGGAATAACTCGTGCACCACCGTGGTACGCAGACGATCTAGGCCAACGACTGCGTCAGGGTCTATATTAATGGTGAAGTCGCCATTTCGGTTGGTAGAGGCCATCGGATTTTGGCCGGGCCACATCTGTTGTAATTCGAGCAACATGCTGTCCATGTTGACGGGGACTTTCTGCGGGCTTGGTGCCATTGAACCTATCTGGCTGAAAAAAATAAACATAGGCCCATATTCCTGGTCTATGGTGTCCCCCACGATCAAGGCCAGAGTTGAGTGTTCGCCTGCGTGCTCAATGGTAGCGTGGCGGGTTTCCAGAGTATCTGCATGGGCTACACTAAAAAACCCGCCTAATAGGGCTGGGGCCAGCCAGGTTAAAACACTCGGAAGGTGTAGGCCCATGTCATGCTCCTAGCGAATAAAGGCTTGCAATAACCACTGCCCATTGGTTGTTTTTGCCAAAAACCGGATGGTGGTTGGGCCACCGTCTTTGTTGGCGCCTGGCACGAGGGCGGCCACGGGAGAGCCGCTCTCTATTGTAATGGTAAGTTCCGCGGTACTCCGTTGTTGATCAAGCTCGACCAAATGCCAGGACGTCGGTTGTAACATAGACATCATAGTCAGCCCCTGGCCCAGGGATCGACGGCTATCGCGTTCATCGACCCACATATTTTTTGTGGCAGCGGCAACCTTGTTCACATTGGACCCTGGTGAGCCTGATGCCGGCCCTAATTCTTGCAATACTATGTCCATAAAGCGGCTAACTAGAGTAGCCGGAGTGTCAGACGGGTCAACGGTAAGTGCGTCAGGCAGAGCTTCTGATGGTTTGACTTCAGGGCCTTTAAAATCAACGATAAACCAGTCGTCATTTTTAAGGACCAGGTTAAAAGTCGTGTCGATAGTATCGTGCTCTTTATTACGGACTACCCCCGCAGAGGCGCTGGGCTGAAACCGCACTTCGGCTCTTGCAAATTCACCGGCGCTACGCAGACTGGTAATCACCCAGCTGCTGGGGCGGTTAAATTTAAAAAATATCACCGAATTTAAATCGGCAACCTGGCCGGTTTGCTGTACTTGCTCACGGGTGGTTCGTATCCAATAACCGTCGACTAAATTGTAAGTCGCGTTTAACCCAAGTTCAGCGTTGGCTGGATTTTCTACTGCGGTGCTTAAGTCGGAGAAAAAAGCTTCCAGCACGGTTTGTGGTAACGCACCTGCGGCAAGTTCACGTTTGGCTTGGACTGGAGAAACAAGCGAGAGACCAATTAAGCATGCGAGAAAAAATATTCTACGGTCCATGTTCACCTCTCATTCAGGGGGGTAGTTCAACTTCAGCGTATACGATGAAAATACTGCGTTCAGGCTGGGGTTATTATCTTTTATTTGCAGGCTTACCGCTGTTGTAGCGCTGTTCAGTGGAATGATTGCATCGCTGGCCCCGGTTTGCTGGGTCAACCGAGTAATTCGCTTATTCGTGTTAGCGTCTCTTATATCCACTTGGTAGCGAAAATCTGCGATGGTAAATCTTATTTTTAGCTGTAACTCGGTCGCGCCCGCTCTGATGTTTGAACGATAACTATCATATCGGTCAGCCAATCCAAGATGTCCTACCACAAGTCGATCGAGCGGCAGGTTCGGGGCTTGTTCGACTCGTTTAGGCGCATCCTGTCCCACTTGCAGATCGCCTGCTTCGTCTATCTGCAGACCAAATAGGGCATCTTTATTCACGGTGTCGTAGCGATTGCCGACCGAAAAGTAAAAGCCTTCGCCAGATAAATCCATATACGTTGTATGTGCTTGTTCGCCACGTGCGCCATAAACCCTGGCCCAGTGACCTTTTACTTCGCTACCATCCGGACGGAACAGTCTAATTTCAAATCCCGCATGGGCCACGGAAGATTCACTGTTGGCGCCATTGTTGCCAATTATCGCCTTACGCGACTGGATAACACCTCGCAGCAATGCTCGCTGTGCTAGCTTTGTTGTTACCTTAAAAAAGCGTTGCTCGCCTTTGGGTAAGTGCCTATCAAGAGTGTAATTCCCCGGAGTTAACTCGGTGGCTTGCTCCAAATTGGGACCGCCGCTTACAGGGCGAATATGTCGCATATCCCAAGGATCTGCGGCCTCCTGCGCCAAATCGATTACTCGCATCAGGCTAGCGCCTAATTCATCGCCGTCGGCTGCGTCAAAATACTGGCCACCACCGGCGCTGGCAATAGCCTGCATTTGTTGTTGCGCAGTGGCATCAAGATCAAAACCTATTACGTGAGTCTGCAAGTCGATGCCTAGCGAACGCAGGTTGGCGGCTACCGCTGCGGGGAAGCCCCCGCAGGTCTCCTCTCCATCGGATATCAGGATAATCATGTGCTTTTGAGCGTCTATGGCCAGTAAATCATGACCGGCTAATGTCAGCGAGTCAGCGATTGGAGTGTAGCCGTATGCACTTAGCGCATCCGCCGTACGGTTAATGGCCGTTGCTTGCCTGTTAGCGGTAAACGGTAGCACTAGTTCGGTGTTGGGGCAGGAGGCATCAGGGGTCTTATTCAGACTTTGATCAAAACCGTAGGCGCGCATGCCAACCAAAATCGAAGGGTTTTCAAGCCCGGGCACTGCAGCTGCTAGCGCTCGCCGGGCCAGACTAAGCTTGGTTTGTCCTTGCAGGCGAGCTGCCATGGAGCCACTGGCATCAAAGATAATCTCTACCGCCAGAGCTGGAGCGTTAGTAGTGACTTGTGGTTCTGGTAACAACATTTTTGCCACCGGAGGCAGAGCAATGAGGGGAACCTTAGTGCTTGTGGCGGGATCAGGCAGGGCAGCGGGCAGCTCTTTAGACCTGGCTGCCGGTTGAGGCTGTCGTGTTGCATTTGATACCCGTATCGGCAGAGCTGCGCCAGTGCTGCTTCCACCTGTTGCCGTTGCCATGGCTTCCTGCAAAGCAGCTAGATTTTCTGCCAGGTGAAACTCACCTGCGCCGGCCAATGCAATCATCCCCAGCTGGGCGAAATTGCCTGGGGGCCCTATACCTATCGTATCGACAGTAATTCCCGCCCCGGAAAATGCTTCTGCCAAACTTTCAGGATCTTGTTGACAAGTTTCCTGACCATCGGATATCAGAATAATTTTGCGTGGCCCTAGCCATCCCTCCATGTCTTGCTGAGCTCTTTCCAAGGCGTAGGTGATCGGAGTCTGTTGTCCCACAGCATTAATGCTATCTATCATACTGCTTATACCTGCGGCTGACCGGGCTGCGCCCACCCCCAGGCCAATTTTGCTGGATTGGCAATCAATCATTTTATTTGAACTGGTGCCGCCAGCAAAAAAACGCAGGGACATATGAGGATCCAGGGCAAACTGTTCGCTCATTCCCTGGAATAAGTTTTTGGCCAAATCAATTTTTCTGGCGCCTTGATGCGATTGCAACATGCTGGCAGAGCGATCAAACAGAATGACGGTGCGCTGGTCCAGGCCCGTTTGCCCCAGTGATGTCATGCTGAGCAGACATCCAAAGATGACAATAGAAATAGATTTGAAGACGGCTCGCATGTGTTCTCCTTACACTTGTCTGGACCTCTATACCAGAGGCTCAGTCCTCGTGTGGAACGTAAACTCGATAGGCCAGGCTTTGGGTTTTGCGTGGAGTCTGGTCTTTCAGCCATTCAATTCAGTCGGTCGTTAACGGCCAACACTACAGAGTATAGGTGAAAAAAGCCGGATCTTGTGGGCAAAACTGCAAAAGGGCGCTATTTGCCTATACGGGTAATTGAGGAGGAGATAAACCAAAAAGGCGCCATCCGCCCACTCGACCAGCCTGATCAGCTACCGGAACGCGTCGCCAAGGCAACAAGTATCGACAATTTAACGAATTGAATCCGCAGGAGTCTGCGGCCTAATATCAAACAACCGCCTTACCCAACAGACTTGAATCGTCGGAATATCGCACCACTCATCCCCCGCTCCATGACCCCCTCGTCGGCTCATGTGATTGCTCCCCAATGATTAGAATTTTGGCTGTGGTAATGAACAATATCTGGCATTATTCATCAATGAGCAACACTGTAAATGTACTCATGATGCGCAACTTAGGCTGCCTTTGCGTAGCGTAATATCAGGCCTTCGGGAACAAATTAACAAATAGCTAGCGGACATATTAGGTATGAGTTTTTCTATATTTCGGTGGACGATTGCCAGCGCAATAGCGCTTGCTGCAGTGGGTTGTAGTGATGGTAGCGACAGTAGAGATGCACCTCTTGTAGAAACCCCAACGCCGGCCGATGCAAATGCCGTGTTTGCCGTTGCGAATGGTTGTTACTCAATTTCCCCCGATGCCGGGAACAAGTTTATTGGCGCAGCATTTGCCGATGACACCTATACCGCAGATATTACCGATGTGAACGTCGCCGGTCGCTTTCTGTTGCGTCCATCAGATCTCGGAAAATATCTGGTGTATGACCAGGACCGGGGTTACCTGGTATCCGATGGACAGGGTCTGTTGCGCCAGATGTCGCTTACCTCTGATACCAATGAGGTCGACGGCACAGTGGTTATCGAGGACCGCATGCAATCCGAGGGTGAGTGGCAATTATTTGCCGTAGAAGATGGGCGCTTTCGCCTGCAGCACATCAAGAGCGGAGCATTTATCGCGGCAGATGGCACGCTGGTGCCCGAGGCCCAAGCCGCCGACCTCGATTTTATGGCCCAGTCCGACTGCGCAGATTTTCCTGAATTGACGGTCAATGCGTCCGGTGAGATCGATGTGACTGAATTTGAAGATGGCGACCTGTTCGGTTTTGTCGACAGCCACTCGCACCTGTTTACCAATTTGGCCTTCGGCGGTGGCGGAGTATTCCACGGCGCGCCATTTCATCCGTTAGGGGTGGAACACGCCCTGCCAAATTGTGCTCTTTCTCACGGAGTCGATGGCCGCAAGGACCTGATGGGGTCTGGATTTAGTGATGGCGGAATACTCAGCCTGGCATCAGCTCTGATCACCGGGGAACTACCGGAAAAAAACCACGATACCGAGGGCTACCCCCAGTTTACTGACTGGCCCAATGCACCCTTCAGTTCGACCCATCAAATGCAGTATTACACGTGGCTTGAGCGGGCTTATCTATCGGGCTTACGGCTGGTAGTACAGCATGCCACCACCCAGGAGACTCTCTGCCAGTTGACCACAGCAGTAGGTGCTCAGGCCAACCGCTACGACTGTAATGACATGGTGGCAGTAGACAGGATCATTGAGGCTACCTATGACATGGAACGCTATATTGACGCTCAGTCGGGTGGCCCCGGTGAGGGCTGGTTTCGTATTGTCTTGACGCCAGAGGCGGCGAGAGCAGAGATCAGCGCCGGCAACCTGGCGGTAGTCCTTGGCATTGAGACGTCCGATTTGTTCGACTGCTTTCTCTCCCCCCGCGGCGCTTTTGAGCGCTGCTCCGAGCAAGATGTGCTGGATAAGCTCGATGAATACCATGGCAAGGGGGTGCGGGTGCTGTTTCCGGTCCACAAAATGGATAACGGCTTTTCCGCTGGCGACGGCGACCGGCGGGTCAGCGATATCGGCAATTACGCCCACACAGGTCATTATTCCAACTTCGTACTCTGCCCGGATGAGTTCCTGAATTACGATGGCGGTTTTGACCGGGGCGGTGTGAACTTTGCAGAACTCAACCAACCCAGGGACGAGTTTGATTCGATGCCGCCCGTAAACCCCGAGGATTTCGATGCTGATCCCGTGGGATTTTTCTTCCAGTCTGTAGGGCTGCTTTCTGGCGGTTCACTCGAAGGGGAGTACTGCCAGAATCACGGTCTCACACCACTGGGTGAATTCCTGATGAGCGAGATGATGAAGCGAGGCATGGTGATGGAGGTAGATCACTTTTCTCGGCGCAGCTACAAGCGGGCCTACGAAATCCTCGTGGAAAACGAATATCCCGCAGTAGGCACCCACGGTCGCGACTACAATGGCCTGCTGTATGAGCTAGGCGGTGTGTCTACCAGTGGCTTTGGCCGCTGTCGCGACCCAGAAGTAGCTGCGACCACCGATGATAGCTTTCAGCGGCGCCTGGCGCTGATGAAAGAGAAAAACGCCTATCCCGGCCTCGGGTTTGGATTCGATCTGAATGGATTTGCCGGTTACCCAAAACCGCGCTTTGGCGAATTGGCCAACTGTTCGCAGCCTCAGAGCGACCCAATTACCTACCCCTTTAAGTCCTTCGCCGGTGATATCACACTAGAGCAGCCATTGGTGGGTGAACGTGTACTCGATTTTAATACCGAGGGCATGGTGCACCTGGGTTTAGTAGCCGAGTACATTGAAGAGGTCCGTCGGGATGGAGTCAGTGACGAGGCGTTGGAGCCCCTGTTTCGTTCAGCCGAAGGTTATATCAGAGTCTGGGAAACATCGGAGCGTCGCGCCCTTGAAATGCGTCAGTAGACTTGGTCGGCACCCTCTGCATGAAGTCGCAGATAAGTTTGGCCTTTTCTCTATCCTTTACTTCTGCGTTACCTGCAATCATGTACTATTGTAACGTCCATCGACGCAACAGGGGCCAGATTCAGGTCCACGTGAATAACGAAAAAGCGATCGCACCATTATCAGGAATAATGATGAATACACTAAAATTAGCAAGACACTCTTTACTCACTATTGCGCTTGCAGCCGCAGCGGCGCAGGTAGCTGCATCGTCTGAGGGGCCGACCGAAGCGGCAAAAAAATACTCCCCGCCTGCCAATACCACCCACGCCACCAACGTCTACTGGGGCGACTCCCACCTGCACACGGGTTTATCGCTGGACGCGGGCTTGTTCGGCAATATTCTGGGCCCTGACGAGGCCTATCGTCTAGCCAGAGGTGAAAAGATAACTGCCTCTACCGGAATACCGGTGCAACTGGCCCGACCTCTGGACTGGATGGTAGTCGCCGATCATTCTGACATGATGGGCATCGCTACAGACATCAAAAAGGGGACTCCCAATATCTTGGCCAATGCCAAGGGCAAGGAGTGGCACGACGCCTTCAAGAAGGGCGGTCAGGCTGCAGGCGAAGCGGCATTTGACCTTATCCAGAACTTCTCGCAGATGACTGTGCCTGAGCAATTAGTTGCTGACTACAGCCCTGGGTCAAAGGTATTCACCAAGGTCTGGAAAGAGATTGTCGATAACGCAGAGCTACACAATGAGCCTGGATTGTTTACCGCCTTTATTGGCTATGAGTGGACTTCTGTACCCAAAGGTTTCAACCTGCACCGAAATGTTATCTTCCGCGACAATGCCGATAAGGCACTGCAGGTAGACCCTGCAACCACGCAGCCACCCACAGGTAGCACCGACCCCAAATACTTATATAACTGGCTCGAGAACTATGAAAGCAAAACAGGTGGTCGTGTATTTGCTTTTGCACATAACGGCAACCTGTCCAACGGCTGGATGTTTCCTACCGAAGAAACCTATCACGGCGGCGTAGTTGATAAAGAATATGTGACACAGCGCGCCAAGTGGGAGCCCCACTATGAAATCACCCAGATAAAAGGAGATGGCGAAGCCCACCCCACACTTTCTCCTGACGATGACTTCGCCGACTATGAGAACTGGGCGGTGGGCAACCTGGACCTGAGTGAACTCAAGACCGAGAAAATGTTGGCCGGCGAGTACGGTCGATCTGCCCTCAAGCTAGGTTTGCAGCTGGAGAAAAAGTTCGGCGTTAACCCCTACAAGTTTGGTGTTGGTGGCGCAACAGACAGCCATACCGCACTGGCCACTGCTGATGAGGATAACTTCTTTGGTAAATCTACCAGTGTCGAGCCCAGTGCTGACCGAATAAGCCATCCCTTCATAAAGTCTGATCTTGGTGAGATTCCCGGCTATATGCTGGTCGCTTCTGGCTACACGGGTATCTGGGCCCATGAAAACACCCGTACCGCACTGTTTGACGCTATGGAGCGCAAGGAAACTTACGCCACCACCGGTCCGCGCATGACAGTTCGCTTCTTCGGCGGTTGGGACTTCGACGAGAAAGATGTCCATTCCAGTGACTCGGTGGCTATCGGTTACGCCAAGGGTGTACCCATGGGTGGCGACCTGAAACAAGCCAGCGCCAACGCCCCCAACTTTATGATCCAGGCCAGCATGGACCCTCTAAGTGGCAACCTCGATCGCGCTCAGGTCATTAAAGGTTGGATGGATGCCAAGGGTGAAACCCATGAAAGGGTCTACGATGTCGCAGTCTCTGACGGTCGCAAGATCGGCAAGAATGGGCGCTGCAAGCAAGCAGTTGGCAATACAGTGGACCTCAAAACGGCGACCTGGAGTAATAGCATTGGTGACGGGCAATTAAGCGCTGTCTGGACAGATCCTGATTTTGATGCGAAAGAATCGGCGTTCTACTACGTGCGCGTCATGGAAATTCCCACACCTCGCTGGGTCCTGTATGACAAAGTGAGACTGGGAGCTGAGATACCCAAAGAGGCAAAATTGGTCGCTCAGGAGCGCGCCTATACCTCTCCGATCTGGTACTCCCCAAAGTAGCGACCTCCCAGCCGGGCAACTAACAGTGCGTTATCGCCAGCTTAGTTGCCCCACCACGTTCAGCCCGGAGAGTAAATCAACCACTGCGACCTCCTGATGTACTGCCCGCCAGAAAAAATGTTGTTTGCCATTGATTTGAATGGTCTGGCACACCTGCGAAGACTTCATCAGTATAAAAAATATCGCCGCAGCCTCGGTGCTCTCGCGTCAATCGGCGGGTATAGAACGCTCTGAATTTTATACACCAGAGACGAATTGCTTCGCGGTTGACAGTGATGCCCTGTTCCGCAAAAAGAGCCTCGATATCATGGTGACTTAATTTGGCAGTACCTGCCTGAGCATTCATCGGATGATCCTTGTGCGGGCACTATGCTATGCTTTTGGCCCTCGTCTCAGTGAAGCTTTGTAATGCGTCGTTGGTCAAAATACCTTGCGTGGACTGCCTTTCTTTTACTAATTATTGCAGCGGCAGCTTATGTCTTTGCGCGCGTCGGACTGAAGGAGTTGGACGGTGATGCACGCGACAAATTGGGTGGCTTATATCTGCAGACTGAACAGGGTGTTTTGTCATACACGCGCGAGGGTAATAGTGGCGCGCCCGCGATAATCCTGGTTCACGGCTTCAGTACCCCAAAGTTTGTGTGGGAGCAGGTAACACCCTATTTGCTGGAAGCGGGTTATCAGGTAATCACTTACGACCATTTTGGCCGTGGTTTTTCTGATCGTCCTGAAGTGCCCTATGATTCCGCGCTGTACCAAGGTGAGTTGGCGTCATTAATCACCGGCCTGGAGCTTGTAACCCCTTTGACGTTAGTGGGCTACTCAATGGGCGGTGCCAATGTGGTCGATTACAGCGCCTCTAATCCAGAAGAAATCAAGCAGCTGGTGTTGATAGCCCCTGCGGGCTATATGCCTGACGCTGGTTCTAGATCGGCATTGACCGCACCGCTAGTGGGCGAGTGGCTGTTCACACTTATCGGCAGGCAATATGCGTATGCAGATATCGAGGCGGAGGTGAGCGCAGGCAGAGCCCCAGACGACATGCTCCCCAAGTTCGAGGAGCAGGCCATTTATAAAGGGTATACAGATGCGATGCTGTCTACGCTGCGCAATTACCCTATGAATGATCTATCGGAGCGTTATCAAGTTTTGGGGACGACGGATATTCCCGTCACCGCTATCTGGGGAACTGCTGATGAAATTGTTCCCTATGACGGAGCTGCGCTGATGGCCGAGGATTTACCGCAACTGAAACTCATTACGATAGAAGATGCGAATCACAACATGACCTTCGGCCAGGCTTCGGTGGTTACTGAAGCGCTGCTGACAGCGCTAGATGCCCCTTAGATTTTAACGCCCCAAAGCGGGAGGCAGGTCGCCTCCTTGAATGCATTAATGCCTCGCCGAGCCAGTGCATCTTCGACATCTCCATACCTGAGACTTAAGCTGACAGTACCCAAACGGGGTGTCAATTTTGAATCCAAACCTACACACAGGGACTACTCTGCTCGCAGCGGGCTCAGTCGGTGAATTCCGTGCACGCTGCCGTCCTGGTTGACTGAATAGAAGAGATCCTGCTCCCGGTACAGCGGTCCACAGCTCTCGATACCTTCTCGGTCGGGCAATCCGCCAGTGATCACGATGCAACGCCGATCATCCTCGGCCCACCAGCGTCCACGCACTTCTCCCGAGCGTTCCGCATTGCTCCAACGATTCACAAAACTGCCGTCGCTGAGCCATTCGTTGACGGCCCTGGTCCTGATGAGATCCTGAACCTCGGCATCGTCGCGAACACCAGAGAACAATCGCTGGATTTCTTCGGTAGACAGTCGCGTGGCTCCCGGGGGCAGAGTGCCATCCTCTTGGGCCACGACGATACCGCAGGCAATCAGCATGAGCGGCAGTAATAAACCTCGTAAATTCAAATTCATACTAGTTTGCCTGCATCTACTGTTTCCAACGTGCATCGCTTGCGACACCGCTAGACGGAAAAACCCTTGGCATGGTTCCGACGAATTAACTTTTGAGGTCAATGATAATTAGCGATGGCCACTCAAGCAACCGCCCTACCCCATTCTGTAAACACACTCACCCGCAGATATCGATCATGTTCAGCGTCAACCCTGTGCGCACCCAGGTTGAATAAATTTGATACACCAGCATGGGCAGTCACGAATGCGGGTCGATTTCTTAACAATACTTCATTTATATTACTTATACTGACGAACGCTCATGGTCTAATCGTTGAGCTTGCTCATAGTGTGTTGAATGGACAGGTTTTTTTGGAGCCGCTTTATCGCTAACGCAACAAAAGGCACGTTAGCGACAAAACCCATCCGGGTGGGATTATTTTGCTGGCAATGACTATCACGAACTTTGCCGATATTTGGACAAATTAAGGAAAAATTTCATGGCTTCCGTTATTGAAAAGACTATCCGTTCTGCATTTACCCCCGTGATCGGCGCTGTAGCAAACTTCAATCGCAAACGGATGACTGCTCCCGAAGGTGGCCATCCCTATTTGACCGGCATTCACAAACCGATGACGGAAGAGTTGACGCTTGAAAATCTGACAGTCGAAGGCTCTATTCCAACGCAGCTGGATGGACGTTATTTGCGCATTGGTCCCAACCCGGTGACCGCGCCGGATGAAGCCAGCTACCATTGGTTTATCGGCGATGGCATGACCCATGGGGTACGCATCGTTGATGGCAAGGCCGAGTGGTACCGCAACCGCTGGGTGCGTTCCAATCAAGTCAGCGATGCCTTGGGCGAAGATCGCAAGCCGGGAATCCGCAACCCGCGCAGCGATAACGCCAACACGAATGTCATTGGTCTCAACGGGCGGACTTTTGCGATTGTTGAAGCTGGTAGTTTTCCGGTGGAACTAAACGAAGAGCTCGACACTATTGCGCATAACCCATTTGATGGCACGCTCCATCATGGCTTTTCCGCTCATCCCCATGTTGATCCAAAAACCGGCGAAGCGCATGCAATTGTTTATGACGCGCCGGTGATGAACACGATCTGGCACGTTGTGCTTGGCACCGATGGATTGGTTAAACGCGAGGAGCCAATCAAAGTGCAACACGGCCCTTCAGTCCATGATTGTCAAATCACCGATAACTTTGTGTTGGTTTTCGATCTACCGGCGACTTTCTCAGTAAAGCGAATGCTTGCTGGTTTTGATTTCCCTTACGACTGGAATCCGGATCATAAAGCGCGAGTTGGCCTCTGCCCTAAAAATGGTTCCGGCGCAGACACCATCTGGTGCGATGTTGATCCATGCTATGTGTATCATCCGGCCAATGCTTTTGAGACCGCCGATGACAAAGTGATTGTCGATGTTGTGGTGCATGAAAGCACCTATGCGCGTACAACTTTTGGTCCGGGCGGCACTTGGTCTCGATTGGAACGCTGGACAGTTGATCCGAAAAGCCAGAGGGTGGATCGCAAAATAACCAACAACAAGGCGCAAGAATTTCCGCGCTATGATGAACGACTGACGACACAGGATTATCAATATGTCTATACCGTTGCACTGGTCGGTGAGGAGGATCGACTCGATATGGCGGGTAGCGAATTGTTCAAGCATGATCTCAGATCGGGGGCAACATTGAGCCGTCATTTTGGAGATAATCGTCACCCTGGCGAATTTGTTTTTGTTCCACGCAGTGCTACTAGCGGTGAAGATGAAGGCTGGTTGATTGGCCTGGTGATCGATATGGGTCAGGAAACTACTGAACTACAAGTGCTCAACGCGGATGACTTTTTGGGCGAAGCGCAGGCGATTATACACTTGCCGCACCGCATTCCTCCGGGATTTCATGGCAATTGGGTGGCGTCTTCCTGAAACCAGCACCCGAATAAAAACCCTCTTCGGCTAAATTGGGCTAGATTTGCGTCTCGCCCATTAGCGTCAAAAAGACTTCATCGATGCAGAAAGTATCGCCAAAGCCTCGGTTTTTTGGTTTGAGTATTATCGTATAGATCGCACTGAATTTGATACACCAGAGACGATCGGCTTCTTTAAACCCAGTGGGGTGTCTAGGTAATCGATAACAATTTTTAACCGTTCATTCGCTAAATCTACCAAGATCGACCAATTTATTTGTCGATACCGCCGGTATCTTTCACGCTAAAATTGTTACGATTACTCGTGACCCAATGACTCCAAACTGACGCCAGGGGCTAAACATGCAGACAACGGACTTTTCAGATATTAGCTACCAGCTCGACAGTGACGGTATTGTCACAGTCAGTTTGACCACCCCCGAACGTAAAAATGCGTTAAGCGGTTTGACAGCACTGGAACTGTACTGGGCGGCCAAGCACTTCCGCGAAGACGACAACGCGCTGGCGATGATTCTAACGGGCGCTCCAGACTTACAGAGCGAGCCTACAAGGCAGGCTTTCAGCAGTGGTGGATATTTCGTTCCCGGAATTTATGATGAGCTCCCGGAAGAGATCCTGACCCAGATCGACATGACCGATATTGCCATGAAGCGCACCGTCCTGGAGTTCTTCGCTTGCGACAAACCGGTACTGGCGGCTATAAATGGTTTAGCCATCGGGGGCGGCTTCACCCTGCCGCTGGCCGTTGCAGATCAAATTTACCTGTCAGAGTACGCCTGGGCACGGCTGCCTTTCGCGAGCCTGGGTATTTCCGCCGAATTGGCGTCGACCTATATGTTGCCGCTCTTCTTGGGTATGCAAAAAGCCAAAGAGTTGTTGTTTTACCCGGAGAAGATCGAACCGCAGGAGCTGCTCGACCTCGGTATTGCCAATGCCGTGGTACCCCACGATGAGTTACTGTCATTCACGAGAGAGAAAGCGCTGCAGCTGATTCCTCCGCGCGGAGCAGGTGCGTCGATTCGTGCGATGAAGCGCATCGTACATCAACAACGCTTGGCAGAGGTGACCATAGCCCTGGACCTTGAGAACGAGGTACTTAACGAACTGATGAAGAGCGAAGATTTTGCCGAGGGACTAATGGCGCGTATTGAAAAACGCACGCCGCTCTTCAAGGGACGCTAATGTCGCTGCTACGGCGAATTCGTCAATCGCAAATAAAATCAATCGGTTGAAGTTTGGCAGCGGTCCCTCGCTTGGCTAGGGTATCTTCGGTATCTCGATGGCTCAAATCATAGCAACTGCACAGCCGGACCAAGAGGTACGCAGATCCGACTCAGGCTGCCGAAGGGAGATCTTGCACGATATAGTCAACCGCCTGGTAATTTACCGGCGCCTGAAAGCCCAACTCATTGCGCACAGATTCCAGCGGCTCATGAAGCCTGTCTTCCCAGCGAATGGCGGGCATCCACGCTGCCTTTTTACCGATCGTTCGGCCTTCGGCGATGAATCCTTTGATATCCAGCTGGGGATAGTCACCCTTAAACTTGCGACCACCAATGAAGATAATAAAATTGATGCCGCGGTTCTCAACCTGTGTCGTCATGAAAGAGAGCAGACTCAGCTCGCCAAGCGGATCTCTGCCATAGCCTGTGAGTACATGTTGCAGATCGTGAATGTCACGCAGCCGGTTGGCGAACCACTGTTCCTCTTCCGACAAGCCGTCGTAATCTGGAGCTTCTTCACGCGCTGCGATCAGGCCGTCAGCTGATAAGCCTTGAAAGTGCACGAAGTCGTAATAAGCTCGCCCGATGCTGCCCTCAGGCATTGCCAGTAGAGCATCACGGTCGTTAAGACGGGTCACGATATTAATACGCTGTTCAAGCATGGCGGCGCCAACGGGGTCGGCTTTAAGACGCTTCAGTGGCGCTGTTATGCCATCGCCTTTCAGCGCCTCAATAATTTTGAACACCTGCCCGGTATCGTCCGGGTCCTGTAACAGCCTGCTAATGGCTTTTATTGCCACGATGGGCTTGATTCGGTTTCGTGTCATCCAGTGGCGTAATGCGTTCATGGCAGTCAGATTTTTGAAGTGAACCTCTACGCTAGCGCAAGCAGACAGTCATCACAAGTCAGCTAAACAGGCCGTGCCGATCTTATGCATCTACAGCACAGCATTAGCGCCCAGTCCGCTTACCTCTAAAATGATTTTTTGTATCATATTGAAGCTTTTCGCATTTATGCCATCGAACCCGGAGTCTGTAAACACATGGATAATTTACCCGTGACGGTTTTATCCGGTTTTCTTGGCGCGGGAAAAACAACAGTGCTGAGTCATATTCTCAACAACCGTCAGGGCAAAAAGTCTCTGTCATTGTCAACGACATGAGTGAAATCAATATTGATGCAGCCATGGTGCAACACGAAGTCTCGCTAAACCATCAACAAGAGAAGCTTGTAGAAATGAGCAATGGCTGCATCTGCTGCACGAAGAGGCCAAGTACCTTCACGAAACCGGAGAGTCCCTCGGGAATGAGGATGAGCGTAGCGTTGCCGACTTACTGGTTGACCAGGTGGAGTTTGCTGACGTACTGCTGATTAGCAAGACCGACTTGGTAGAGCAGCCCGAACTGGATCGACTGGTTGCGATACTCAAGACGCTCAACACAGAAGCTCGGATCATTCCCATTGCCAACGGCAAGGTGAACGCTGACGACGTCCTCAACACGCGTCTGTTTGATTTCGAGCGAGCCCAACAAGCGCCTGGATGGCTGAAAGAGATGCGCGGAGAACACGTGCCTGAAACAGAAGAGTATGGCATTGGCAGTTTCAGCTACGTCGCGCGCCGACCCTTTCATCCCGAAAAATTCTATACGTTTCTGCATAGTGCAAAAAACTACGGCAAAAACACCATTACACCGTGAACAGCAAATTCTTAAGGCGCCGGCGTCGGAATATATGAATGCTGCCCAACTGGCGTTTTTTAAAAAGCGTCTACTGCAACTGCACTCGACTACAAAAGCGCGCATTCAAGAAGCGCGCGACCAAATGGCGAGTCCACCAGAATTCAATGACGAAAGCGACAGAGCCTCGTGGGAAGAACAAAATACGATTGCCTTGCGGATTTTGGATCGAGAACAGAAGTTGCTCCCCAAAATTACCCATTCTCTAGAACGAATTCGCCTTGGTGACAATGGATACTGTCTTGAAACGGGTGAGCCTATTGGCATACCTCGCCTCTTGGCTAGGCACACTGCAGAGTACTGCACCGATTTTTAAAACGAGTTTGCTGCAGCTCCATCGCGTTTGACCTGTTGAAATAAATCAACCACCTCATCATCTTGATCGACGCCTCAGATTGAATCGAAGCAGAGCAAGACCGTGAGTTGATAATGTCAGGAGAAAAACGGTGCCGCTTGCATGTTTTGAGCCGATTTTAGCAATGTTGACACGTTAACCTAACAGTACCCACTTTTGACATAAGGTTTATCGGCGCTATTTTGTACACTTAATCTCACAAAAACCTTTGAAATTTTCTTACACTTTTGCCATCGTCATTGTCATTATTATTGTTATTGTCTTTAAAAGAGGTGCGCAGCTATCACCATTAATCGACTGCTATTTTTCATCGCGATCATCATTCTTGCTTCGTGCAAGATAGACATTGAATCCCCCGCCGAAGGGCGTGTATCTAGCGTCTCCACAGCCGTCGAATGTGCTGCCGGCCGTGAGTGTACCGTCGATGTCATGGACCTTTACTTCGATGAGACGTTTATTGCTGAGCCTGCCGATGGCTGGCATTTCACCGGATGGAAATATGGTAGTGGTTATATTTGTGCAGGCAGTACTGCACCCTGCCGCTTCAACACCACTAACTGGGCAGGTACAGAAGCTCAATTAGAAGTTCTCGCTGACCCGGATGCCTATGTATATCTTGAACCAGAGTTCGTCGTTAAACGCACTACCAAAGGTATTAACCTCGCCGACGAAAAATCCCAGGCTTTCACTGGCATCAACTTTAACTTCGACTTCTATCGCAACAATGCCTACAGCTGCGGACTCAGCGGCAACTACACGTTCATGGTCGTAAATCCAGCGAACGGCGACGAAACCACCGAAGCGCCACTGTGGGTCTTTCTGCATGGCGGTGGCGCCGGTTTTTACGATGAGAATGGCGATTACCAAGCCGTCGGCGATCAAACCGAAGACACCTGGAACCGCGAGGAAACTTTCGATGACCTTTTGGTCGAACAACTTCAAGGACGCACCGTTGAGAACGGACAACCCAAAGACATCACCCTCACAAGGCGGATCCAGGAGGGTTATCGCGTGGTCATGGTATCGATGTGCGACCACGACCAGTACTCCGGTCTTGGCACGCCTTACCCCAACAATCCCAACCCCGGTGCCGAGGTGAACGGTATGCAGGCCACTATGTCGGCGGTTGAATATACCGTAGCGAATTACCCGACCACCGAGGTATTTGCCCACGGTACCAGTGCGGGATCGGTTGGTGCTTACAATCTGGCTATGAGCTTCGCAGCGCAAGACATACATTTCACCGGTGTGGTGGCGGATTCTATTTTGAGCCCAAGGGCTTTCGACTTATTCAAGGTTTACCCGGGACAGGCTCCGCGCCAACCGGGCTGGACCTACGAGGGCGTTGGAGAAAAACAAGGGTTTTACGGTGATACCAGCCGCAGTGATGTTATCGCCCCCGAGGGCCGAATCGATGCGGGTTTCGATGAGGTGCCCCTGCTATTCGTCGGCGGCACACAAGACCCCTTCTGTTTTTGGAACCTCCCACCCATACCCGAAGCTGCCACCGCGGGTCTGAACAACTGCGAATGGGCCGCACAGGGACTCATTGATACCATCGCCGCTCAACCTGCCAGTCCACATCAGGTGGCCAACATGGTGGGAGAAGGCCACATTCCAACAAACACGGTGTCGACAGCAAACAATATCGTAGATACATTTATCAGTGACATCCTGGCAGACAACCCGGGAGCGCCGTTCAGAGTGATTCCCGGCGACAAGATGATGTTGATGGGGCACAGCTTCTTCCGTCCGCTGGCCGACCAGATCCCCTATCACACAGTACGCGCCGGCGTTGACGGCCACAGCCAGAACGTGGAAATGTCTGGTGGTGCGAGTGGTGCGCCGCTTGCGCTATGGAACGATGCGGGGCATCGCGCCAATATACAGGCGGTGCTTGACTCAGGGGGTGTCGACGTTTTCGGCATGACCTGTTGCGACTTCGAGCTAACCTCCGAGGGAGCCCCTGCTCTGAACCCCGAAGGAGAACCCATCCTGATCCTCGAGGGCTACGAACTGTGGTTCGACTACGCGCTGGCCCAAAACCCGGACACCGAGTTCTTCATCGGTATACCCTGGGTCGACTACCCCACTGACTATGCTGACGCTGCTAGTTACGCAAATACTTGGAACCTCTTCTACAACACTATTATTCTTCCTACAGTGGACACACTGCGTGCACAGTATCCAGGGGTCACAATTTATTCCATCCCTTACGGTGCGGCGGCGCTGAAGCTACGCACCCTGTTTGAAGCGGGCAACTTGCCAGATGTTACTAACCTGCAGGGCCCGAGCGAGAGCTCCCTGTTCACAGACTACAAGGGTCATGGTGGCCAGATCCTTAAAGATCTGGGAGAGCTTATCTGGATGGACGCCATCTATGGTGTGGATCTGGACAAATACGCCTATGATCCTGGCTACGAGACCGACCTGAAGGCTATCGCCAAGTCGATCATGGATGCGCACGATCCCAACTATAATGGCCCCAATAGATAACTCGCTCAGGTTGTTCAGTTGATGGGGGACTTCTCCCATTCAACGTCAGCGCCAATTCAGTTGTTGTGCTTGATTCGGAAGTTCCGTTCCAGAAACCGGTCAGGATTATTCCATTGACCGAATACGTTCATTCCTCTCCTACAGCTTACTTATCTGCAACTGTCCTACTGGGGCCAGGGAAAAAAATGTTTGTTGTTTCCTGATAGGCCCTGTACCCCGGCCGTTTTTGAACCGAATAGTACTCTGCTGGCACTGCCCCGGTAAAATATACCAGCGTGGTGTACATCATTCTTGAAGCCATTAACAAGCTGGCGCCTAGCAACACCCAAACAACCAGTGATTCCTGTTCATACAGTGCAAGCCAGGAAGGAATGGCAGCGATAATCAGACCATTCCATACCATCCACTCAGCAAAGTAATTGGGGTGGCGGCTAAATTTCCACAGGCCCACGTTACAAACCATATTCTTCTGACCTGCCTTCTTCATCGTCTTCAGAAAGCCCAGTTTTTGCATATCAGCAACAGACTCCATAGCATAAGCGCCCGCCCAGATCAGCATACCAATCACTTCAAGCGCTGAAATACTCCCACTCGGGTTGGTCGCAATCAGGAGAGCAGGTACCGCCAGAAATGATGCATTCGCCAAGCCCTGATAGATCGCATCTATCTGCATGGCTAATGCAGTGTTGGTTTTACCTGCCCTTTTCCAGCGAATTTTCTGATATTCATAGCGCGGGAACTCTTTTTTCAGTAATCCCATTCTCCACATATTCAGAGCGCCTAGCGCCATACGACTGCCTACGAGAATATAGACAATACTAACCAGAGCGACACGAACAGGGTCTCCACTACTATATAGCCAGGTTAAAACGCCGATAATCACCAAGCCAGATGGCCAGCCTATATCCACATAAGACATTCGTCCTGTGCGCCAAATAGGGAGGCATACCACCAGGACGAACAGCAGCAATTGTAGTGAACCATTAATCAAGCTGATGAAAGTGAAGCTATTGCTTAACAGCAATAACAGCCATCCAGCAGTGAAAAGAATGAGGGGCGCGAAGTATTTCATGATTTTCCAGATAGTTTTAACAGTTACTGATAACTTAATTCTACTCACTCAGTGGGCATCATGAACGCGAAATTTTGACAAATAGAGGGCAATGCAGGTTCTGATAACATACCCCCTGCTAGCCAGCACCTAATTCTCTAACGCCAGCCTAAGGCATCGTCTTTCATTACAAGTGTCGCTTGGCCGATTTAACCTGCCACAAGCACCGATCTATTATTCTGGCAACATCGCCTGAGTCATTCTTGTACTGTCTCGAAGAGCGATGCAATTTAAAACTTTAATTGCAATTTGCAAAACCTTCCTATTTTGGTTCGCATTATGCAATTTTTACCTATAATTCGTATAAATTTACGTGGTGCAGCACATCTCTGCACCAATCCCTGCCCCAAACGTGAAGGATTCGAGACGATAACAGCATAATTTTGTGACGCCGCTCACAGATCGTATGATTTTTACCGTAGCCGGCTCAACTTGCTCCAATTCTGGTACGCGCATTGCAATTTACATTGCGACACCGCAGCAGAGAGCTAAACCCCGCTGCACGATTCACTATGGAACACAGAATGCGAAAATAATTTAACGGAGCAAGTAAACTATGAATATTTTTCAACAATCAGGTCTCGCAATCGTATTAGGTATGCTGTCCATCAGCGCTTTTGGACAAACCGCGCAAGGGTCCCTGGGCGCGACAAGCACAGGTGCAATGAAAGTCGAGGTGGAAGTTAAGGACCAGATCCAGGTTACAGCGATCGATACCATTGACCTCACCTATAACGCGACCGACACAGGCGGCCTGACCGGCTCAACTGAGTTTTGTGTTTACGTGAACGGCGCAGACGAGTACACAATGAAGGTGGGCACCGCAGGTGGCGGAGCCTACAAGCTAACTGGCGCCGCTACAGGTAATAGTGACGAGATTATCTACACAGTGAAGGTTGCAGGAGCAGCTGCAGGTAATGGAACTGCCGGTACTTTAGTAGCTGCAACCTGGGACACATCCTCAGCTGCCTACAAAGGCTATGATACGCGTGATTGCAGCAGCAATGATAACGCAAAAATTGAAATTAGTATTACCGACCAAGAGTTACGCGAGGCAACGACTGACGACTACGCACAGACAGTCGCTGTCGTTGTTACGCCCTCGTAGTAATCTGACTCGTTCATCTCTACTATCGAAGGGCAGCGCGGCCAACACCTGGTCTCGTTGCCCTTTTTTTTATTTGAAAAACAGGAAAAGCGTGTGCCCGGATCCGGTGTAAATTACAAAGTATGTCACCGAATTTTGGCAGAAGATTGCCTGCGGTCTGCCAGAGCTATGGCCGCAGCAGCGCTTGCTTATATGGTCATTCTTTTCGTCTTGACAGGCTCCACCCATGTATCTGCGGGGGGCGGCGGAGGTGGCGCTAAAATTGTGACCATCGAGACGCTTGCCGATGTCGATTTTGGCGACTGGGAAGACGCCGGCTCAATTACAAGCGACAGCAGTAGCTACTGCATTACTGCAAGGGATGGTAACAAAAAAAAGGACTTCAAAGTTTCCATGTCTAATGCTGGATCATCAAGCAGCACTTTCGACCTATATGATCTGGGCGGGTCTGGCGAGTCGATAGCCATAGGGTTTGAGGCTTTTTTAGTTAAAAACGGAGTCACGTACCAGGTGACCCTCTCCCCTGGTGCCTTAAATAGCCAAAAAGGTAAGGAACCTTGTGACAATATAACGCTGCGCACCAATATTGCCGGGAGCGCACTGACGGCGGCAACTCCAGGTGACTACAAGGGAACGTTTACTCTATTCGCACAAATTCATAACTCTTCAAGCCACAACGACGAGGAGGATTTTGATGTTGAAGTCAGTGTGGTGGCAGCGACACAAGTTCAAATAAGCGGGTTGAGTACTATTGTTTTCGAAACCGATCCTACCAGCTCCGGCGAGCTTACTGCGGATGAGACCTTCTGCATACACTCTACAGTCGGAGATTACAGTATCTCTACACAATCTAGTGTAACGAGTAATGGCAGCTTCGCCTTGCAGTCGGTAGTTGGCTCAGAAAAACTGCCGATAGACGTTTTCTTCGCCGATAACGTAACGGGCGCAAGTCTCCAGAACGCAGAAACCGGCGATGTAACTGGCTCAGGTGATAGCGTCTCACCCAACTGCTCCGGAGTAGACAATTCGATGGTACGCATTGTGATAGCAGACACCGATATCCGTGCGTCTACAAGCGGTGACTATGCAGCGACTTTAACGTTAACGGTGACTCCACAATGATCAATATTTCATTATTCTCACCATCGGCAGGAAGACGATCCGCGCGCTACACCTTGCTATTGAGCTTGGCACTAGCAGGCTCCACTCTCTCCGCTACCTCTACTATCACCTATGGGGCTGACGGCGCCCTTGGCAGTAGCAGCAGCGGCACTGCTACTATAAATCTACGCATAATCAGAACTGTCGAAGTGAGATTAGTGGAGGCACAAGCCGTAGAGATTACAGCCGTGGAAACCACCGCCACCCCTCCCGCCGGCTTTTTTAGTGGCAGTGCGGAATTAGGTGCGAGTGACGGCATCAGCGGCAGCCAAGCAACAGGCACTGACAGCAACCTTATCGCGGAGAAACAATTTTTCGTTGATGACACTGAGACCCAGGAATGGTTTGCTGAGCAGATGGCTGACGACGGTGAAGCGAACTTTTCGGTTTGTGTTCCCGAAGGAAGTGGAGGATTGAGCTTTCTCGACTCCGCTGGCGGCACAACGGACTTTATCTCGATGGGCGATTCCGGTGGTGGATATGCGATGAGCATCAGCTCTGGAGCCTCTTCACCAGGTGGCGACAGCTGCAGCGGTGGCGGTACGCCTACCAGCTTACAAGTTACGATGGTCACAGCAACTGCCGCTGGCGGTACCAACTTGGATGAGCCGCCCGTCACCTCCAAAAAGCCCAGCGGGCAATATGCTAAAGTTAACCTCGTTATCATTCCGAATTAACGGAGCTTTGGAAGCTCATGTATTAATTAAAAGGATATCAATGTATGAATATCACTCTTTTCCAAAGCAAACGCTTATGGCTCGCAGCCCTGGTGCTCGCGCTTTCACCGATTACTCAAGCCGGACTGTTACTGGATCAATCCATTGTTATATTCGATGAGGCCCAAGTCCGGGCGGATGTGCGGGTCTTGAACGATAGCAATGAGAATAAACTATTTGCCTCAGTAGAACCGTTCCTGGTCACCAGCCCCGGAGAAGAGGACGAAGAGCTTGTGCCATTATCGTCTTTGGATGACCCCGAGTTCATCGTCACTCCCAACAAACTCATTATTGAGCCTGGCTCCAATGGGATTGTCCGACTGCTGAATATGGCTGAACCCGCTCAAACTGACGTCATTTACAGGGTAAATTTCACACCGATCGAAAAACCCCTAGAGTTGCAGAGAGCTGACGATGGTGATGCTACCAGGACCGGGGTTCAGATCGTGCTGGCTTATCAGGCTTTGGTTATTATTCCGCCTCCGGAACCCAAGGCAATACCTGAAGTCACTCGGTCTGGGAAATCGGTTATTTTCGCTAACTCAGGGAACAGCAACTACAAACTTACTAATGGTCTTCAATGCAACCCTCAGGATCCATCAGATTGCCGCGAGCTGATAGGAGCCAGAGTCTATGCAGGCAATAAACGCGAGGTACAGCTGCCATTCGACGGCCCACTGCAGTTCAATATGCAGAGTGTTGCCGGCAGACAGGTGCTCGCGGTGCCTTAGGCGCTCGCCGAGCTATGCGCATCGGCAACGAAACTCTGCCTGTAATTAGGCAGAGGCTTAAAACTACACCAGCTGGTAACCCCATTGAACCTTCGATCAATTACCAAGCATTGCTTGAGGGCTGTTCTAGCTCTCGCATTTGGGTTGTCCGGCGCCAGTAAGGCCCAAGAATGGATACCTGAAGGCTTTGAAGATCTTAGCGCACCTCAACAAACCGTGGTGGACGTATTTTATGGGGGCGTGTACCTGGCATCGCCACAGGCTAAATTTAACGCCGACACGATCACAATACTTGACCCTGATTTGATTGTGACGCGGATGAACGATCTGCTGGACCCTAAGGAATTCAAAACGCTACTTGGATTTCCACTAAACACTAATGCCTCACTGATCTGCCGCTCCAAATTTTCTACTGACTGTGGTCAACTTTCAACCAAGTCGGTGGGCGTTATTTTTACTGTTGCACAACTGCGCGTTGATCTTTTCGTCGGTCCCGACTTGCTCTCGCTGGTAACACTCGAGCAGTTAAAGTTCGTACCACCCTCGGACGCCGGCTTTTCTATGTTCGACGACCTATCGGTATATGCCAGCGGCAGCAGCGACACAGACCTCACCTATAACATGTCCAACAACACTATGTTCGCGTATGCAGAGAACCGACTGCAAATAAACAGTAATGTAACCTCTGGCGGAGATGTTGCTATCGACACGCTGGCATTCAAACGAGAGCGTAATGGCTTTGATTATCAGGCGGGAATCTTTCGGGAGAACGCTGGCAGCTTTCAGTTTATGCAAAATCAACAGTTTCTGGGAGCAACCTTCGGTAGCTCCCTGGTTACGCGTAAAGATCTGGATCTGGCGCTAGGCACGACCTTTACCATTTTTTTAGAGTCCAGAAGTCTTGTGCAAATATATAAAGACGATCGACTGTTGGGCTCCAACTATTACGAAACGGGCAATCAGCAGATCGACACATCTACTTTGCCCCCGGGCGCCTATGATGTTGAGCTACGCATCATCGATTCATCGGGCAGAACCCGCACAGAACGACGCTTTTACTCAAAAAATGGAAAAATTCCGCCAGAGGGCGAATCGCTGTTCTTTGTGCAGGCGGGACAATATGTGGAGACCCTGGAGGACAAGATTTTACCCGAAACTATCAATGATGGTTTTTTACGAGCAGGCATCGAAAGGCGACTAACGGCTTCGAGCGCAGCCAAAATCGGGTTCTCAACAAATAACCAATCTACGATGTTGGAAGCGGGTTTATTTCATCAAGGGTTAAAGTACGAGATATCCGCCGGCATGGGTTATGACGACTACAATCGCTCAGCCTTTAATATTCAGTATCAATATCGATATTCGCGCGGTGCAGTAGGACTTAGCGCACGAGAAATTTCCGGCGGCAACATCCCTGTCGATGAAATTTCGCAACTGGGAGAGGACACCACTCAATTGGGCCTCAACGGTAGTATAGGTACTAATTTTGGTGACATTGATCTGTTCGTAGACTACACCGAAGGCGAAGGAACGAATGGCAGCGAGAGCTTTGGTATCAAATGGAGGCCCAGAAGTTTTTTTGGGCTCCCGGATATGACAAGCAGTGTTGAGCTTTCTGAGAATGATGGCAGTACGCTTTTTCTAGTACGACTCAACTATAATAGCTCACGGGGCGCATGGAGCAATAGAGGGTCAGTTCAATACAGCGGTCTTAAAAAGGAAGACGAGTCCTACTCAAATAGTATAACGGGCAGCGCGTCGTCTACCTGGGAAAAGGAAGATCCAGCAGGCAATAACTATTCCGTTGATGTCAGAGCAGATCATCAAGAAAACGACTCTGTTGAAGCAGGTTTACAAGCGGAAACAGCTAGAGGCATGGCCAGCTTTACAACCAAGCACAACATCGATAATAACACTTGGGAATACAGTGGGTCTCTGCGCACCTCCTTCGCCGCAACCACAGACAGCATTGGATTCGGCGGCAAAAGCGGCGGTGCTTCAGGCTTTCTGGTTAATGTGCAGGGCCCTGCAGACAGTGACAGTCAGGTAGAGGTAAAAGTTGGTCGCCAAACTATAGGCAGCATCCCCGCTAACACATCGGTGTTCATACCTGCCGGACCCTATCGAACTCACACGCTGGAATTTTTGAGCGCTGGAAATTCGATCGAAAATATTGAGTATCGAGCGCGACCCTATACGCTTTACCCAGGCAATGTCATAGCCGTAAGGCCTAAAATCAAGGAAATTGTAATCGCCGTAGGAAAAATATACCTGAGCTCGGGCGAGCCATTGCAAGACGCACTTATTCAAGGCGTTGAAGGGTTGGCCATCACCAATGCATACGGATTTTTTCAGGCAGAAATGACGCCCGATGTGCGGGAACTCACCTTTATCAAGGGCGATAAATCATGCCTTGTGCAGCTACCAGCCTATGAGCTAAATAGAGGCGTGGCCAGACTAGGTAAGCTGATTTGCAATTCATCACAGACACAATGACCGCCAAATTATTGCGACAATTATATTCAGTGTTAGATGGTTTTTTACGCTTGGCACACGATGGCGCCCTAACCAATCCGCAAAACGAGTAGCAACGGGGATCAGACTATGATGACACGTCTACTGATTTATGCCATTGCCTTTTGGACTGGCTTTTCTGTCATGGCGGTAGAAATGCTGAGCGGTAAGTTATTAGCGCCCTATTTCGGCAGCGGTATTTATGTGTGGGGGGCCATCATCACAGTATTTATGATGGCGCTTTCACTAGGCTACCTGCTTGGCGGTCGCTGGTCATTGCATCATCCGAATATCCGCAAACTTGCAGCGATACTCTGCGTAGCAGCCGTATTGAATCTACCAATTGTGTTTTTTAGTGAGTCTGTCATGAATTGGCTATTCGACAACGTGACAGATCCTCGCTACGGTTCGCTGCTAGCATCGACACTACTCTTCTTTATGCCCACTGCTGTAGCAGGCATGGCGTCACCATACGCCGTACGATTGCTAACACATCAACATCAGATGAGCGGAAATACCGCAGGCGTACTGTATTTTGTGTCTACACTAGGAAGCGCCCTGGGAACCATACTAGCCTCTTTTCATCTGGTGCTTTGGTTCGAGTTGGATCAGGTTTTTCTTGGCCTGACCGCGATATCGCTGACGCTTGGTTTGCCAGTTGCGCTCAAAGGAGACCCCAATGACGCCAAGTGACATCATCAAAACTCTTGCACTCGCACTGCTTTTTTTGAGTCAGACTGCACAGGGTAATGCGCAAGAGTCTGACCAGGACGATGACGTAGCGACACTCTTGCATCACGAGAGGTCTCTCTATAGCAATATTTATGTCTTTGAAATCGGTATCGTACGCTGTATGCATTTCAATAAGCATTATCGAACGGACAACAGTCAGTCTTGTTTCTTTATGGACAGACCCGAACTCCTGTTTTACAACTATTCTCGCGTAGTTCTGTCGACGCTTTTACTCAAGCCTGACATTCAGAATATTCTTATCGTGGGACTAGGAGGCGGCACGCTGCCAACGGCCTTCTCGCAAGCGCAGACCGGTGCACAAATTGATGTGGTGGAAATTGATCCAGCAGTCACACGTGTAGCGCGCACCTATTTTCCCTTCGGCACTAATGAGCAACTACGCACGCATGAGGCGGACGGCAGAGTGTTCGTAAAACGGGCAATAAAACGTGGTGAGACTTATGACCTGGTAGTGCTGGATGCTTTCAATAGTGAATATATACCCGAGCATATGCTCACTCGGGAATATCTTGAGGAGGTAAAGTCGGTTATCAGTCCTGGCGGTGTTTTAGTTGCCAATACTTTTTCTCATAGCGCTCTTTATGACAGTGAGTCGGTCACCTATAAAACCGTATTCGGTGATTTCATTAATGTGAGAGTGGGTAATCGGCTTATACTCTGGCGGGATGGGGGATTGCCCACTCGGGATGAGGTTCTTGAAAATGCCCCCCTCTTCAAAGCAGCTTTCAAGCGCTTCGGCTTCCGCGCTTCCTGGCTGGTAGATCGCCTGTCTCGGGAGGAAGACTGGAAAACCGACGCACCCCTACTGACAGATCAATATTCTCCTTCTAATCTACTACACTAAAGCTATGAGCGTAGTTCACGCGTAGTACACGCCTACTAAAAACGACCGTCAGGCTGGTCGAAACATCAATTGAAGAATGATAAATGATGCGCAGGGCAGCATTATTATCAACCTTCGTTGCGCCAGGGCCCGCATTTAAAAATTGTAACCGAGGCTCACACCGTAGGTACGCGGCTCTAACAGAAACTGGTTAGTAGCCAGGCCAACGTTCTGATCACCGAGGTATTGGCCAGTAATATGGTCGTCATCGAGAAGATTGCGTCCCCACAGTTCAGCAAACCAATTCCGTTGCGCACTGTAGAGCGTCAGAGTGGCGTTCCAGACATCCCACTCCTCGACCGTATCATTTCCTGTATTAAAAATACGCGTATAGAACTCGTCCTGCCAATAATAGTTGGTTGCAGCAATCAGCTCCATGCCACTCTCAAGGTAGAAACCATAAGACACGCCCAGATTGACTGAGAAGTTGGGTGCATTAGGCATCTCATTGCCATCGAGACTCTTCACCAGGCCAGAGCAGGGAAATACTCCCTCCGGGCAACCGGCGCCAACATACACATTCGAGTTTGGGCTAGAAATAATGTTCTCAGTAGTTCCCAGCGTGTTTATATCTGCTGTATCTAAACTGGATCCGCCGTCCATTGCGCTGTCTAACCATGCCAGGTTCGAACTAAAGCGCCAATTGTCGGTAGGCACCCAGACAAACTCTGCCTCAATACCTTGTATCGTGGCATCGTAATTGAGATTCAGTGCGGTTTGATTATTAATCGTCGATATCTGTAATCCCTCATAGTCATAATAGAAATAAGAAATATTAGACTGCAACGTCTGGTCAAAGAAGCGGGACTTTAAGCCAACCTCAAAGGCGTTTATGTACTCAGGATCAAATTCGGCGAGCGAAGCATCCTCCGCCAGTACAGGCGAAGACGCTGAAATGGGGTTAAAGCCACCCGATTTATAGCTGCGCGAGAGCGTCAGATACGTCATAACGTCATCGGCCACGTCCCAGGTTATATTGAACTTTCCTGTCGGCTCTTCCCACTCTCCACCAAAATCTTCATATCCTCCGTCCGGCGCAGTAGGGTCGTCAAGAAACCCCAGGTAAATACTGCGCTGCTTTGAACTTTTTTCCTCCTCGGAATATCTCAGCCCCAGGGTCAACAGCAGGCTATCGCTAACCTGCCAGTAAACCTCGCCAAACATCGCCCATGTCTCAAGCGTGTAATCACTTGTGTCATTATCAAATAAACGCTGCTCCGGAGGGATACCTGTTGCTTGTCCGTAAACCTCTAGCGCAGCGCTGTAGACGTAATAGTGAACATCCGACTGATAATCTAGGTAAAACCCTCCCACTAAAAAATTCCAGTCGCCGCTAAAGTCAGTAGCCAAACGAAGTTCAGCGCTATACTGCTCTGGCTCGGTGGTGGAGCGGTCGGTTGAGTATGCGCGGTCAACAGTAACGATACCGTCCGGACCAAGATTCACATCGACTTCAAGCGGCCATTGCTCAGAGGCAACCGTAAAGTCATAGTCGTTGCGCGCACTGAGATCCGATGCGTGATAACCCAGCACCGTAGTCAAGGTATAGTCAGCAAAATCGAGGTTTGACTCAAAAGATATCATCAAATCCTCCACTTCATACTGAGGCGTGAAATCAAGAAACTGCTCGCGAGGATCTCTACTTTTGGGCGAGTTGGCAAAGTCATCTGCAGGGAAGCTGACGCCCAATACACTGCCGCTTATCTGGGTCAAAAAGCCGGTCACGGTGGCACCACTATTAGTGACCTCATCGGCTAGACCCGTAGGTAAGCAGCCTAAAATCGCTTCCGAGTCTCTGAGACACCGCTGATTACTACCGCGCATGCGGTCTGAGTCTTCCTTAAAATAGTTAACAACCAATGTGGCATCGGCGTTGTCGCCAGCCCAGCGTGTTGAAGAACGCAGCGACCACATATCCCTTCCATCGATCTTATTGCCGTCAAACTCATTATCAACGTATCCATCTCTCTCGTTATAGAACATCGAAAATCGCTGTGCCCACTGGTCACCCAGCGGAATATTGATCGCGCCCTTGGCCTTGATATGGTCGTAATTGCCGAGCTCGAGGGTAATGTCTCCACCAAACTCGTCGGTGGGTTTATTAGTGATCATGTTAACCACACCAGCCGTCGTATTTCGGCCATAAAGAGTGCCCTGCGGCCCCCTGAGAACCTCTACCCGCTCAGCATCGTAAAACTCAGTCTCGAAGATACGCCCACCGTTGAGGTAGACGCCGTTGAAGTGAACTCCGGTTCCACTGTCTGTTGCTGAGCCTACGCCCAGATTGCCTATGCCCCTGATAGAAATTGCTGCAGTGGTGAAGTTGCCTTTGCTCATCAGCATGTTCGGAACATTAAACTGAAGGTCCATTGGTTTACTTATCAGCGCCCTATCGAGCTCGTCGCCACTAAATGCACTTACTGCAATGGGTGTATCTTGAACGGTGGTCGCTCGTTTTCCGGCGGTAACAATAACCTCTTCCAGCGCACCTACAGACTGGGCGAAGGCCTCAGCAGTCAGTGCCCCGCTCAAAAGGCCAAAGGAAAGGAGTACGTTTCTATGCGTGTTATTTTTCATCCGGCACACTCTTTATTATCTAGTCACTCAAACACCTCATTTAAACATAGCAGAGAATCTATCAGGCGTGCGAAATTAACCGGCTTTTAGGCGACGCCTCTGGGAGGCGTCATGAAAGCTAAGCGGTGATGCTCGTCGTCATAAGTAATAATGAATAAACTCATGATGGCAGTGGCGACAATCGTTGTTTGCATGCAATTGAATCGTGCGAGAACAAATAGACGTGTCAACCGTTTGATAATCACCCTACAGTTAATTGAGTCAGCAAACACCAGTTGTGCATGCGTCGCTGCGCGCGCTGCTCTACTGACTCTGCGCCAAAAAATGCGGGCACAGGATCGCCAAAGCCACGTGGATTCGCAACACAACTGGCATTGATCACTGCATAGTCCTGCTCATCGACTGTAGCACTGGCAAAAACCGGCAATTGGCAGCGCATGCACTCATGAAATTCTGCAGTTTCTGACCCCTGGCGAACCACACTGTAATACAGCGGATTATGTATAACGGCCCTTACCCTCGTGCCGGATTTGCTCACCCAGTTGGCGCCGTAGCCACTGCAGTAATCACATGCGCATGCTCTGGGCACCAGGGATAAATCAACTAACTGCCAATGCAGCTCGATGTTGCCACAACCGCACGCTCCCTTCACAGCGCCACTCGCAGTTCAACAGTATTGCCATCAGGATCTTGAATATAAATCGAATTGCCCTGGCCCTGCGCACCATAGCGGGACGCAAATTCGCCAAACTTAATACCATGTTCATTCAGGTGCCCCAGGATAGCCTTTTCGGAGAGAGGTTTGAGCTGCAGACAAAAGTGATCGAGATTATTCCCCGAAGCGGTAGGCGGCTCGCCACCGACACGGCCTAACTTGCTATCAACAGCTACAAGATCGATCAGTGCCGCACCAGCGCGCAACTGGGTCAAACCCAAGTCGAGCGAAGTCTCGCGTTCAATGACGCAGCCCAGGACGCCACAATAAAAATCCAGCATAGGTGCGAGGCGAGCAGTTCTCAGCACAATATGGTCAAGTCCGACAAGTTCGAGCATGCTGTATCACCTCGGTAAAACATGTTTTTCCATCGTGACAGGAATTCTGCGACAACTTAGCCAGAGCCATTGCAATTATCGGCGTTAATGAATGAATTAAGATTTAATAGTGCCAGTTGGGCGCGTCGAGTCCATTTTTAGTGCCCTCGTACTCGATGCGCGGGAGTGATTCCCGCACTGATAAACCGTTGCTATGTTTGAATGACAAGCTCGACCCGCCGATTTAGCGCACGACCGTCGACATTGTCACTCCCGTCGATATTTGAATTAGGCGCGACCGGTTCGCTTTCGCCTTTCCCCATAGTTTCAATGGTTACATCTGACCCTATATGGCCCGGTCCTAACAACCAGCGCTTGATGGATTCTGCGCGCTGCTCAGATAGCCGTTGATTGTAAGTTTCACTGCCTAGAGCATCTGTGTGCCCGACAATGCGCACCTGGGCACTGCCAGTCTCGAGTAACACTGTCGTCAGCGTTCGCAGTTCGGCATCAGCCTCGGGTTTAACCTGATACTGATCAAAATCAAACAGGAGGTCGGCCGACAGCGAAATTTGAATCTCTTGGTCCAAGACTTTAGCATTCAGCGTCGCAAGCGCTTGCTGAAGATCTTCAATGTTCTCCTGCAAAACCAATCCTGAATCTTTTAATCCCGGAAGCTCACGAACATCTCCATGAAAGCGACGAATATCTGTGAGTGCTTTCTGTGCTGCCAAATGAGCCTCGGGATCGTCCGGTCTTGCAGGATCCCAACCCAATGCAACTTGGGACAATCCCAATATAAGCGAGATGATTAATATGGCTCTCGGCAGAAAACCTTTCATCGGCTCAAGGCTATATTCTCGAAGGGCAAAGCGTCCGGTAGCACTAGATCAATGGTCTCACTACCCTCAGGGGGCGCGGGAAACTTAAACCACACCAGTTTTCTGGCCCCGGGCTTAAATTGTGACGAAGGTATACCAATGAACCTGTTGTTCAATGGCGTCGCTAATGGCTCGCCGGTTGAATCTACAAGTACATGATATTTTTTGCCCTCAGATTTCTCTAAAAAGTACACCTCCGATACGGTATACCTGATCGAGATTTTATCGCTGCCAGTGTTGCGATAGGCAAAAACGGCAGTGAGAATACCTCCGCTTTCACTAACGCTGAGCAAGTCGACTTCCATTTCACCGTTAATGCCGTATTGCGTTTGAATGGGATCAGCCGCTTGAGCAGGAATCAGCCAAAGACTTAAATAAAAAAATAACAGTGCAGGAATACGATTTGACTTGGTTTTCATTTTAGCGCTCTCCTTGTGAAGTGACATGCCTTCTCAATACCGTTAAAAGTGCTATCAATTGTAATTAGTGACCCAAACTCCGTAATTTAGCAGCTCCCAATTTCTAAACTGGTGTAACTGTGCGGGAACCGCATAAAAAGTCTAATCAAGAGAAAATAGAGGATACCAAGCCTACGGCCCATCATGAGCAACAGTGCGACAAGCAATATCGGCTAACGAATTTTTGACATTCACACCTCAAGTTTTCTGTAGTGCCAGCAATAACAAGATGCCATAAGCAGCAAGTACTGTCACGTTATGGATGTTCGTGATAGTCAAAGCTTTGGCAAGCGCATTGACACCAGGATTCAGCTAGTGCTCCGGTCACGGAGACAGTTTTCGAATTCAGGCGCACAGAAATAAGTTTAGCGATTAACGCGTTTGGCGCTGCGCCAGACAATCACTGCTTTTACCAGACAGAAAGACAGAAGCGAAACAATCACTAATTGCGCTATGGCTGCTGCCGGGCCTTTGAACACTAACGTGCCGACCGTCATCTTTACGCTTCCAACAACAAGCTCATCGATAAAGTCGAACAGACGCCAGCAGAGCATAGGTAGAAATAAGGTACTGACTTATTCGTTCGTCGACGCTTGCATATTCAGTCTTGGTAAAAGTCGAAAATTCTACTACCCTCTATGACTATCGATCGCCCACGCATGATGTGCTTAATGGATTATATGCCTGTGTATACCTCCCGAATGTTGAAAACTATTGCAGTTATGCTCTTGGCCCTGGTCACTAGTCCTATGGCCCTGGCAGGGTGGGTAGCGGTGGGAGCCAAGGGTACTATTCTCAATAGTTCGGATGGCATCACTTGGTTGGAGGCGGATAGCGACACCACCGAGACTCTTCGTGGCGTAGACTTTGATGGCGTTGATACCTGGACAGCATCTGGGCAGTCCGGCACCGTTGTCAGAAGCAACGACGCTCAAAACTGGATGCAACAGATTAGCGGCAACAATGACGCGCTCTGGAGCACCGTTTTCGAGGGCGGACAGTGGATTGTATCCGGAGGACGAGGGCGTATTCTTACCAGCCCGGATGGGATCGCATGGACTTCGGTCAATAGCAACTTCTCATTCACGCTCTTCGATATCGCCTACAACCAAAACAACCTTTATGCGATTGCCGGTGACCTGGGAATCGCCACGACTGTTTTAACCAGCCCTGACGCCACTACCTGGACTCAGAACCCGCCACAACCCAATAATGCAGAGGGCCTTTACGGCATAACCTACGACAACACGATCTGGATTGCAGTAGGCGACAAGGGAAAAATTCTCACCACCAGTGATCCCGATTCGAGGTCGTGGGCAGAACAACCCAGTGGCACCGATACAGATCTGCGGGACATCGTCTACAACGGCACAGATCTTTACATTGTTGTTGGTCGTGAAGGCGCTATCCTGACTAGCCCCGACGCAGTGACCTGGACGCCAAGTGATAGTGGAACCACCTTCGATCTTTTTGGCGTCGCTTATGATGGTTCCGGTCAATACATCGCAGTAGGCGACGAGGGCACAATACTCACAAGCTCAGACGGGTTTAGTTGGTCGACAAAAGAAAGCCCTACTTTCCGATTTCTTTACGATGTCGCATCGGGCAAGCTGCCGCAAACGATTAATTTCCCGGCGCAAAGCACTCTTTTTCAGAACTTTTCGGCCTCAGGCTCTTACTCTCTGGGCCCTGAAGCAACGGCTTCTTCCGGGTTGGCAGTGACCTACACAACGCTGACGGCAGGCGTTTGCTCAATCACCGACACAACCGTCACGATGATTTCATTGGGGGAATGCCAGATCGAAGCATCTCAGCCAGGAGACAGCACATATTTACCTGCTGAGCCAGTCACGCAGTCTATCTTGCAGATTTCGACACCAAGCCCGGGAGTGCCTACCAATCCAGGCCTGGTATTTGATCCGCAGGATTCAGAGGTGTTTGCACCTAGTGGGAGTTTCACGTTAACGCCGCCTGCGAATACCACTCAGACGCCTGTAGACCCGCAGCCCGAAATTGCCTACGCCTCGTCTACGCCATCGATATGCTCCATACCGCTAAGAGGAAGCACTGAAGTCACAATGCTGAGCGTTGGAACCTGTTCGATCGTGGCGGCATCTGCTCCAAATAGCCTGTACTCCTTAGGCGGGCCTGTAACGGCGTCAATAGAGATTCTCAAGCGACCCCAGAACATAACGTTTGGGCCACAAGCATCACAAGACTTCGTTCTCAATAGCACTTTTGCTCTGAACCCCAAGGCGAGCGCGAGTTCAGGGCTGCCCCTGGAATACAGCTCGCTGAGCCCAAGCATCTGCAACTCAAATGGCGCTACTATCACCATGTTTGCGGCAGGCAACTGCACAATCGAGGCAACACAGAATGGCGATGATACCTGGGAACCGGCAACACCCGTCTCGCAAACGATTAGCCTGGTAGTCCCGCCTAAACAGCCGCAAGTTATCGATTTTCCAGCTCAGGTTCCGTTGTTTCAGGATGCGATACCAGGAGCGTCATACCCTCTGTCTCCTGAGGCAGCCTCCTCCTCGGGGCTTCCTATTTCATACCGCGCCTTGTCACCCGGCGTCTGCACGCTCAGTGGCATTACCGTCACAATAACTGGAGCGGGCGCGTGTCGGATCGAAGCGTCACAGCCGGGTGATGACAATTACCTACCCGCCGTGCCGGCAATACAGTCCGTTCTTCACATCCTGACGCCACCCGGCCCCGGCGTACCGACTAAGCCGGGATTACTGTTCGATCCCCAGGATTCAGAGCTCTTTTCGGCGGGCACGACCTTCGTGCTGTCACCCGCAGCAACCACCACTCAAACGCCTGTTGATCCTCAACCGGTGATCGTTTACGTATCGAGCACTCCATCGGTGTGTACGATTCCATTTCAGGGAAGTCTCGAGGTAACCATGCTCACCCTTGGAGACTGCACTATCATAGCGGCGTCCGCCCCGAACAGCCTTTACTCTATTGGTGGACCAGTGGCTGGCACGATCAATATATACAAGCTTGCAATCCCTGCTGTACCGGTTCCGACGCTGCCGCAGCCGCTGCTGTGGTTGCTTGGCGCGCTCGCCGCCGCAGTCGCGGCATCGAAGCTTCGTAGAGGTACACAAAAATTAAGTTCTTGAGGAGTCAGGGTGAATCGCTGGTAAGACCAGACTGAGCGGGAGGTAATATCGGGTCGATATTCTATGTCGTTTTTAGGTATTCATTCGCCGATATTGCCAATATCAGCGCGTTTGGTTGGCAGTTTTAATTTTTCAGTCCACTACAACAGGCTGCTAAACATCGCGTCTTCGCAAGGGCTGCCACCGAGCGCTTCAAATTCCTCAAGGTTCCAGTAGCGGGTGTCTTTGAGCAGACAGTCATACATCTGACTGTGTGAGTCCGCATCGGGGAAACGGGTGTCACTGAGCAGGCGCTGATGCAACACGGCCAGGGTAATGGCCTTATTCGTCATTCGAATACCGTGGTCTTTTTCGTCATCAAAAATGATGTACTTGTCGCCCTCGGCAGATTCGTTGGACCAGGCGCGCCACTCGGGCAGGGTGCCACTGCGGCCCCTGCCCGGTGTGCTGCTATAGGCAAATTCTGCCCAGTATGAGGACATGCTTTTGGACAGAACATCGCGACCTGGAATATTGTTTTCATCAAACATCAGCTTGCTCATAAAGCTGTCGTCGAACATGCCAAACACAAAGGGAATTTCAGAAGCGTGGGCCGCACCCATCAATTCCTGCATGTCGGTGCCGGCAATAGTAGGCAATTCGTCCCAATCGAAGCGGTAGGCATAGACCGGGTCGTTTTGGCCATTACTCATGACGATGGCCACTTCATCAACGCCAAGTGCTTTAATAGTGTCATTGATATAACTGGTGTAGGCCTGGTGGTGAGGCTTGTCTTTGATTCTTGGGAAAACGCCGAATTTACTCTCGACAAAGGTGTCATCCATGGCGGCCAGCATTTTGAATTCATCGCGCGTACTGCCCAGTATGGTGGGGACATCGTTGTAGTCAGCGCTGTTAGCAAACACCTGGATCAATTCCCGTGAGGGAATCACGGTACCGTCTGCCAACAATTGCGGCACGCTGGGCAGCCCCATCGCGCCGCCGAAATCGTAGATGGTTAGAACCTCTTCAGCGCTTTTGCCCCGCAAATAGTTACTTATTTCAGCGCTACTCATACCGTTTTGATATTTTGTAGCCGCATGGCGGTCAGCCGCCAAACCATCGGTCACCAGAAAACTGTTCACAATCTCTTTACTGCTGTATTGGTCACCCGGCTCAGTATCAGTCACATAGTTTTGAGCACGGCTCAGCTGAGTGGTTTTGGTGGTGATGCCGCTCTGCACAATGGCCTTGTGGAAAAGCCCCTCTGCCAATGGTGAGGCCAGTAATACAAAGGTATTCATGCCGCCAGCGGATTCGCCAAACAAGGTCACGTTATCCGGATTGCCACCGAAGGCCTCTATATTGTTCTGCACCCACCCGAGCGCGCGGATGGTGTCGAGGTTGCCGTAGTTGCCGGATTGATCTTCAGCGGAACCATGTTGGTTTAGTGCCGGATGGGAAAACCAGCCAAAAGGACCGAGACGGTAGTTAAACGTGACAACAATAACATTGTGGGTATTCGCCAATTGGGTGCCAGAATATTTGAACTGGTTGGCGTAACCCACCATGTTGCCGCCACCGTGCACATACACCATCACCGGCAGACGCTGATCTCCCCCGGGCACGGCGTCGGCTGCAAAGGCCGGCGCGAAGATGTTCAGTTTGAGGCAATCTTCTGAGCCAATTGGCTTGCCCCACTCGCTGGGAGGACGGCTCTCCATTTGCGAGCCAAACTGCTTGCAGAAGTCCCCTGCCTGGAGCGCCTGGTAAGTACCCTCCCAGGACTGCGGCGGCAGCGGTGCGCGCCAGCGCAACTCGTTAACAGGAGGCTGTGCATAGGGAATACCCATCCAGGTGTGAGCGCTATTTTGATCAACAAACCCGACCACTTCGCCATACGCCGTACTACGTTTGGTGGCGTTGTCGGCCACCTGCCGGCTTTGACCGTAGTCTTCTCCAGTGTGGTAGAGCTGATAGCCGAAGTACCCAATGGGCAGCGCGAGCAAGACGATGCCCACCAGTAATACTTTGATGATCTTGCCTAACATTGCAGGGCCCTGTAGGTGGAAAGCTTAATGTTAGCGCTGCGCGCTACCAGCTATAACCGGCGCGCACGCCGTAGGTTCGTGGGGCTGCAAACCCGGCAGTGGCGATGCCAATGTTAGAGAGGGACACCATCACCTCTTCGTCGGTGAGATTTTTGCCATAGGCAGAGACAAACCAGTTCCCCTGCGGTGAAGTGTACATCAGGTTGAGATCTACTTTTGTATAGGCTTCTTGTTCGCTGACATCTTCATTCCTGAACGTGAGGTAGTGATCATCCACAAAATATACCAGGCCACCCGCTGCCACACTGCCCTTGTCTCCCAGATTCCACTCATGCCGATAGCCCACAGTTGCTGTCCAGCCGGGCGCTTTATTCAATTCGTTACCCGACCAATCGTTAGTTACGTCATTGATTGGGTCATACAATTCGAAGTCAGTAAATTCGGAATGAAGGTAGGAAAGTTGCAAGCTAAAGTGATCATAGGCGGTAGCCAGATACTGCGTTGAAAGCTCGGCGCCATAGATATCGGCAGCACCGGCATTACGGGTAACCGAGCCCTGAGCGCCTCCGGGAAGACCCGCCAGCGGCTCGGTCTGTGTAACCTGAAAATCTTCGTAGTCATAGTAGAATGCTGCCACGTTCAGTTGTAGTCGGTTGTCCATAAACTCGTTTTTGGAACCCACCTCCCAGGACAGTACCGTTTCTTCGTCATAATCGTTGGGGGCTATGCCATCAAAATAACCGCCAGCTTTATAGCCGGTTCCAACGGAAACGTAGAGCATGGAATCTTGGGTCACAAACCAGTCCAGGCCCAGCTTCCAGTCAGTGGAATCCCAATCCTCATCGGCAATATTGGGAACCTCCTGGAGTATTAAATCGAACTCCGTGATACCAACTATACTGCGACCGGTACGTGCCTTCTCATCCTGGTTGTAGCGCAGGCCTGCAGAAAAGCGCAAGTTTTCGGCAAAGCTGTAATCTATCTGACCAAAAACAGCCGTCGATGTTGCTTCCACTTCCGGTTGATCAAAGGTCAAATCGCCCTTGGGTAAAGGGGCCGGAAAGATCTCCAATAGATCGGCCAATATGAAAAATATATCCTGCTCTTCTTTGAAGTAGTAAGCACCCCCTATCCACTGCAGCGCACCCCCACCACTGGAAGCGAGTCGTAATTCATGGGTAAGCTGCTCCATGGAATTGTCGACCGCAAGCGAGGCTCCCAACAGTGCGCTCTGTCCCGCCGCCGCGCCGCCTGCCGAATACTCGGTTTCGCGCGACGCCGCCATATAGGTCAGGGTCGCGAAATCCAGATCCCAGTTCAACTCGAATTTGATGCCTTTGTCTTCTATGTCACTGTAGCCAGAGGCAGTGGTCTCAACAGTGAATACCGCATCCGTCGGTACGTCACGCTGATATGGCGGTGCGCCTTCTTTGCTGAGGGAATCAACGCTGAGCAGCATGGAGAGATTCTCTGTAGGCTGGTAAAGCCCGTGCAGGCGGAAGCCCTGATCATCTGCCGAGTCTCCTTCGCTAAGAGACTCACCAGTTTCAAAGTGGACTGCGTCGTAGTAACCCTCTCTGTCATCGGTGAAAAAAGCCGCTCGCATCTGAAATTGTTCGGATATCGGCACATTGAGCATGCCCTGGGTATAGACGCGGTCATAATTACCTGCGTTGAGTTCAAGACTCGCAGAAAACTCTTCCTCTGGTTTGTTGGTAATGACGTTGATACTGCCGGCGGTGGCATTACGACCATAAAGCGTGCCTTGAGGTCCGTTCAGTACCTCCACACGCTCCAAGTCATAAAAAATGGCCCCGGCAGCTATCGGGCGCCCCAGATAAATGCCATCGACATGAAAGGCCACGGCCGGATCACCCGCTTCTACGTTATTGGTGCTGTTAATACCGCGTATGGCAATTTCGACATTGGAGCCAGCTTTAGCAATATGCAGATTGGGTACTCTGCCATTGAGATCCGCGGCATCGGTTACTACGCCATTGGCGAGAATTTCTCCGGTAAACGCTGTAATGGCGATAGGTGTTTCCTGGACCGAGGTGCTGCGCTTTTGCGCCGTGACAATAATTTCTTCCAGTGCCAGTTCTGTGTCTGGCGGCAGTCTTACCTCTTGCGCTAATGATAAAGCCGGGGAGATTAAAACAAAGACGGTTGTGGCTATAGCAGCAGTCAGCAGGCGTGGTTGGGATACAGTCATTTAAGACACCTTAGTCATTATCAAACTTCTGGGCTAACTGTATACCGACAACCTGTTAAAGCATATGGATCAAAAACCCAATATATGGACTATCCTCTTATTTTATTTTATCTGCTGGGCGCTATTGATAAATCATTAAACGCCAGGCCAATATTGTGTGAAAAAACTGGAAAAATAGACTATTAAACAATTATAGTGCGCTTATACCAGCCGATAATTGTAGCAAAATAGTAATATCAAAATTGCAAAACATGGATATTTAATGACTAGCACTCCCATAATTCGGCACGCTAATATCGCCTGGAAGGTGTTTCGAGGGCAGCCCGTCACACTCGCTGCACTTAAGGAATCGATGCTGAGGATGTCCGGCGATCATCACGGAAACCTTACCGAGCGCACTGGGCAGCTGTATTTTGAGCAGGTGGCCGCAGGTGGTTTTTCTTCACAGCCCGCGGTCCCAGCTTTAATCAAAAAATGGAAAAACCTGTTCGAGCCCATCTTGCGCCTGTCAGAAAATGAAGCACTGCGCTTTTTGATCGATGCAGGCAAGTGCCTCGAACTAATGGACGACTTATTTACAGATCATTCACTGTCCGCTGTAACGAAAATGGTACGGGGTGCCAGCAATGACATCGCTACCTACAGACCTGCCGGAAAACTGCGCGGCTGGAGCCTGAACTTGTCAGTGAGTGGCACAGGCCATTACAACTGTATCCGTCGCGAACTGTTTGCAGAGCCCGGAGACATGGTATTGCTATCACCAGATGCCATGTACGACTACCGACGGGCGCAACACGCTTCCCACTGGACCCACGACTGGGTTTACTTCCAACCCGACTCGAGAATACTGGACTGGCTGAACTGGCCCGAGGTTGGCCCACATATCTATCACCTGAAAGCGCCAGACGCCGACTACCCCGCTATCAAGGCTCTGTTTGAAAGTACCCTGGACTTCGATCCCCTGGCAGACAGCCGTTCAGAGGCGCTGTTACTTAACATTATCGAACAAATTTTTATCCGTTGCGCACGCTTTTCTGCGCCCGCGGGCAGCGACCCTACCGATAGCCGGATAACAAACGCTATGAACTACATAAATAGCAATTTGGAGAAGTCGCTCACCGTAGAAGACATTGCCCAGCATGTTCAACTTTCCAAAACCCGGCTCTCTTCCATGTTCAAGGCGAGAACGGGGAGCACGCTCATCAGTTGGCGCGAAGAGCGACGTATTGCCAAGGCATCGCGTCTGCTGACACGAACCACCCTACAGATACAGGAAATTTCAAAGCAAATCGGCTACGAAGATCCCCTTTACTTTTCTCGCACTTTTTCCCGATTGGTGGGCTGCAGCCCACGGATATACCGCCAGAGTCGACAGGCGACAGTTAATCAATTCGACAATGCGATACTAAAAAGTTAACTCATCAATACCGCCAGACACAAGATGCCGTCAATGAACCCAATTGGCGCACTGGCGATTATGCCACTGCGCCTTGTGGTGTTTATGCAAACTCTATTGCGTCTTCTGAAGCCCACTCCGTTAGTAAATGTCGTGTGTCTTGCTGCCAAGGGTGAAAGCCCTCTGTATAGAATTCTTTATAGGGCTGGAGGCCTCCACTGAAGGCGCCTTGTTTTCCGAACAGCCCCGCCAGACCTTTAAACCAGAGCTTAAGATTGAATAGCTTGCCGTCTTTGCGCAATATATAAATCAGGGCGCGCGTCAATTCCAGGGCAATAAAAAATGTCGCGCGGCGCATTACGGATATGCGCAATTTCTCAGTGCCACCCACAGCAAGGAATACATCAAACGCGACAGACTTGTGTTCCATCTCTTCCGCCGCATGCCAGCGCCACAATTCGCGCATTGATGAGTGCGCTTTGTTCATAACCGAGTCCGAACTCAATAAAAGCTCAGAGAGAACAGCTGTGAAGTGCTCAATCGCCACGGTAATCGCAAGGTTCTGTATCGGGGAGAGATTTTTCTGGGCCCACGCTAGCCGACGTGTCAGCTTCCCTTCAAGTTTTTGAAGGTCATAAGCGCGTGCCGCGCAAAGTGTCTCATTATAAATCTGGTGCTCACGACGGTGAAAACCCTCCTGACCGCAGAAACCTCGAACGTGTTCCTGCAAAACCGGATCGGTAATGTCTTGTCGATAGTGACGCACGCTGTCGATGAAAAATTTCTCGCCCGCCGGAAAAGTAATCGACATACCGTTAAATACGGCAGTGAGAAATGCATTGTCATCCAACCAATCGCGTTGCAGCGCAGCAGCAATATCGTGAGACCGATTGCGCGGCTTGATCTCTACCCCGGACGGCGTGCTTGCCTGTTTTGTTGTCGACGTGGCACCGACAGTTTCAGGTATGGAGGCGTCCACCGCCGAATCGGTTTGGGTATTTAATGTTTGTAACGTAGCAGGCATTGCTCAACTCCTGTGGCATTTTCAAAAATGTGATGATGTTGCCGTGAATGAAGAGTGGCTATCCTAGTTGACAGATCGAGCTTAAAGGGAGTTATATACCGTCATTGTTTGGGTTAATTACCGTCAATTATAGGGTTATATACGGTCAATAATCAGGTTAAATACCGTCATGGAGATAGCAGATGCATGCTTATTACATTTCGACCTTGCTACAGGTTCTGGATTCCCTGGGCGTATCACGCGAGCAGTTGATGCGCGATACCGGCGTTGCAGATCAGGAATCGCTGACAGCGATGAGCCTGACCGCGCGGCAGCTGGATACGGCGTGTACTAACGCGCTGACCTTGTCACAGGATCCAGAGTTAGGATTGAAGTTCGGCAGCCGAATCAGTATTGCCTCACAGGGAATATTTGGCTACGCCTTGATGACCAGTGAGACTATAGGTGATGCGCTCAAGCTGCTGGTGCGATACAACCGAGTCATACTGCCAAGCATTGGAATTGAAATACACCGAGGGGAGAGTGAACTGGAGCTTTGGGTCAAAGCGGCCCATTTACCGCAGGCGCTGCAGCGTTTCTATACCGAGGTGCTGTATGCTGCAATTATCAACAGCGGCAGTATTTTGCTGGGTCGTCAAACCGCGATAATTAATCTGCAGCTTAACTATGCTCCCCCATCAGATCTGCAGCTCTATCATACGATCTTTGGTCCTGATGTCCGTTTTAATGCAGTGCGTAGCGCAATGTTCTTCGATTACGCGAGCCTTGATTCTGCAATCTCCACCTCCAACCCTATAGCGCGGGATATTTTTCGGCGGGAGTGCGATCGACTCATATCGCGTGGGTCTGAGGGCGGCATGGTTAGCGAGCGTGTTCAGCAAATACTATTGCAGGCGGGTTCTGAGTTTCCAACCAGTGCGAAGGTCGCCGCATTACTTCATATGAGTGAAAGCACATTGCAGCGTCATCTGACGAGGGAAGGTCACCGCTATCAGCAGTTGCTAGATCAGGTTCGATATCGACTGGCACTGGAATATCTAAACGGCACTACCCTGCCCGTCGCAGAAATCGCGAGCCTCCTTGGCTTCAGCGATGCGACAAACTTTCGCCGTTCTTTTAAGCGCTGGTCAAATTCTACGCCTTCTGCCGTTCGTACCGCGGGCGCTTAAGCGCAGAAGTCTCAAGGGTTACAGTGATGCCACGCTGAACCAAAATTTCACAAACTCCATTTGTACCGTCAGCAGGGTCAGGGGAGAAATTCACTCTTAACAGGCCGTTTATGTGCCCTATAGTTAGAAATGCTACGAGCTTGAAAGTCGGTATGCGCAAAGGAGCAATGCAGTGCTTTGCGCCTAACAATTCAGGGCGACGGACACCCCGTTTTACCTGAAGTTATAATTTGAGCAGTGAATCAAAAATCACCGAAGGATTTTTCCCCGAAAAATACGCTATGAATCTGACGCGCGACCTTTTTTCGCCGGATATTATCATTGCAGGAATTGCCAGAAAGGCCTCGCAAGCTTATTCGACACGGAGTACATAACAAGCGCTTCGCAATATCGAGATGCTAATGTGGCGTTAACTAGCTTAGAAATAGCCTATTTTCTGTCCCAGTCTTGCGGCCGGGATAATCAGTTTACGGATAATCAGATCCTGCTTGTTCGGGTTCGAAATTCGTTGCGGTCGCTCTAACGGAAAAGGTAGTTGATCCATCTGATCCTTCATTAAGCCGTCAGCCAGTAACATACCGAGCAATGGGGCCATAATATTGCCCCAGGCATTAAAGTGCATCAGCCCGTATACTCCTGAGCCCAGTTCAAACACACCGGGAAACTCCTTGTCACGCAGGGCGACCCGGCCAGTCCAGTAACTTTCCAATTCGATATCAAAATCCTTCGCCTGCGGCCAGGTTCTGTGTATCCAGGCCAGATGGTTTCTGAAATGCAGGCCGGCATCCTCTGGGCTAAACACGCTGGGGATCGACGAAAGAATGATCCGGTTGTTGCCGTCGATGATGAACGGATTGAGGTCTATCGGAACCTGTGCCAGCGTCGCCTTGCCCGGGTTGATGACTTCCAGGGCCGCGGGTGACAAGGGCTTGGTGGACAGGGCGTAGGCCGTTAAAGGATAAAAGTTGTCAGTCACCTGGGGAACGATCCCTGTGGGGTAGGCATTGGTACAGAACACCACACGATCAGCGGTCACGCTGCCCTTCGCGCTGCTAAGTTTCCAGCGCTCTCCGAGTTTACCCAGAGTCATCGCCTCGCTATTTCCATACACCTGTGCGCCCTTTCGCACAGCAGCTGTAATCATGCCATTGGTGAACAAATAAGGATTAACACGCCCACCCGATCGATACAGCACACCATAGGGGTAATAGCTGGAGCCGGTCATTCGCTGCATGTCCACGCTATCCAGTAAGTCCACTTTCTGCCCCTGATCCTCCTGCCAGAATCTCGATGAATTCTTGTAATCTTGAAAAGTACTCTCACTGCCACAGGCATTGAGGTAGCCCGTCTGTTCAGCATCACAATCGAAGCCGTACTTGGCTGAAAGGTCAAAGGGCATGGCATGGTGCTCCCTGAACAATGCCAGAAAACGTTTGCCTCCATCGGGGAAACTCCTGATGGCTTTGACGTCCTTCAGGGTGGGCAATACGTGTCCCGCGTTGCGGCCTGACGCGCCCCAGCCGGGCTGGCGTGCCTCCAACACAGCGACCTTCACCCCAGCTTCCGCCAAATGCAAAGCGAGAGAACTGCCCGCGAGACCGGCACCCACCACAACCACATCCGCGCTAAGGTCTCGCTCCAAAGTGGGGTAATCCACGATATCAGAAATATGTTGGGTCCAGCCGCTGCAGGAGATTGGCGCGGTACCCATTTCGTAGCTGTTGTTCACTCTAGACAGTTCGGTAGAGCCGAGTCGCACAGGGTTAATAGCAGCATCATCCGCTGAGCAGCCATAGAGCGTCGCACCCGCCACTGCCACTGCGGAGCTTTTCAAATACTCTCGTCTATTTATAGGCCTCTTGCCGGCCATCCTCAGCACCCCCAATCATTCAATGACCCAATGACCCAATGACCCACTATCATTCTAGTAACGCTCAGCGCATTTATGCCCTTTAAATCCCTACACCTGGCAACATGTTTGACAAGTATGGTGCTGCCATAAATGAATGCGCAACGCGTGACCAGGGCATAAATCTATCATGAGAGTTGGGCGAAGTGGCTAATCCATCGCTCCAAGGTTTTGATGGAAGACTCCCTGATAAACAACTGCCCTGACTTCGATATCTTTCAACTGCATCGTATCGGCCTTCAGTGGATTGCTGCCCAGAATGGTAAAGTTGGCTTTTTTACCAGCCTCCAACGAGCCAAGCGCTTGTTCTAGATTCAAGGCTCTAGCGGCATCAATGGTAATGGCTTTCAATGCGTCATATACCCGAATTCGTTGGTCCTGCGACATCCGGGTGCCCTCGGATGTCTTGCGGTTTACCGCGGTCCAGGCCAGTGTCAATGGCTCGGCAGGCGCCATTGAAAAATCTGAATGGAACGACAAGGGTATGTCTCTATCAACCAGCAACTTGAGTGCCACCAGATTCTCGGCCCGCTCTGGGCCCAGCCCATGCTCGCCATACTTGTCAGCTAACGCCCATAGGTAATAGGGGTTCACCGATGCCTCCATTCCTAATTGAGCCATCTGATCAGCCATGTCGTTCGTGAAATATCCCATGTGATGAAGCGTTAAACGATGATTCTTTCGAGGGTATTCCTTTTGTAGTCGCGCCACCTGGTCAATCACCATTTGCTGGCCCAAATCACCGTTGGCATGAACGTGGATTTTGTAGCCGTTTTTCCAGTAAAGCGTTATCTGCTCACTGAAAAGATCAAGGGGAGTCATCCATTCACCCTCGTGCCCATCGGTATAGCCATCTTTCATTTGCATCAACTGCGAATAAATCGCCCCGTCGGCGAAGAGCTTTACTTGCTTGGGCAGAAAACTGATGTTCGCCGTATTGTGTTCATCAGCCGCAGCCAGGGTTTCCATGAATGCCATGGCTTCTTGATTTCCACCCTTCATTGCGTACAGCTGAGTGCCACTGGGAATCAAGTAAACGTCGTAAGGAGGATTGCTCGCCATTTCGGATTTCAGGAGCGATAGTTCCGTTTCGAAGTCTGAGCTTGGGAAGCCCGGTTCAGCAATCGTTGTTATGCCATTTTGCCGAAGCAGCGTGGTCATCGTCGCCAACCCCGCCAGGTACTTTTCAGGTTTTATAAGCGTAGGCGCCATAACGGGCACCAGTGCAAGCCAGCCTCCCTCATAAAAGTGTCCCTGGTCCCAGTCGACCTGGGGATTACCCTCGAAATCGGCTTCTTTTATGCCCAAAAGCGCGATCGCCGCGTCGTTAAGATAAATCTCATGAAAAGACCGGTGGATGATTCCAACGGGCTTATCGCCGGCTATCTGGTTCAATATCTCCCTGGAAAGGGAGCCATGCCAAAGTTGGTGATATCCCCAGATAAAATACATTTCGCCAGCAGTGGCATTTGACTTGATGGACTGAGTAATTCGCGCCCGGTAGTGCTCTTCGCCGGATACGCCTGTTTTTACCCCAGAGGGCAACTTCCAGTCGTAAGGAGCAACGATCTCGTTTTGCAGCATGATCGCAGCTATCGACGGATGTAAATGTGGCTCAATAAATCCTGGGAGCAGAGTCGCACCTCTGAGATCAAAATCGACTGTCTGCTTGGGTGCTCTGTCCCTGGCTTCGCTGAGGGTGCCCACAAAAACGATTTGGCCGTTGTGCTCAATCAGCGCTTCGGCGAACTGCGGTTCATCGCCTTCCATCGTGAGCAGCTTGCCGCTGTGATAAAGCGTTGCAGAGCGAGTCGATTCGTTTACCGTGTCAGCCGCAGACACCTTGAGTAAAAGCGGACTCAGGAGCATCGCCAGCCAAATAAGTGATCGAGTTTTCATGGCCGGATGCTCCAAAACGTCTGCTTTCAAAGTGAAGGCATTACTTTAAATTCCTATCGAACGGCGATCAATGGCGATTTGCAGAAAGTCTGGCGGTGGACAGTGCGGCTGTTGAGGTATTGCCAAGTTAAGATCGCGCTGGCAGACAGCCACTGCTTGTTTTAAGCAGGCGCGCTGCCACTTTCAGCGAAAGTGTCGATCCTGCGATCACCCTGTAAAACTCTAGAACGCTGCCCGACTGCCTTCTGATCAGGCTTGAAGTCCAGTTTTTGACACAGTTTCTTGCCATGATTGCAAGCCGTACCCCGGCAAAGGATAATTCAGCGACTGGAGAGTCCGTTCGCTGTGCGCTACAGTCACCCTAATACAATAAAATAAAGCTTCAGAGGGAAAACCCAGTGCCATCCATTTTTCGAGTCAACCAACATCTGCTCACGGCCGCCACGGTCCTGGTCATTTCCTGCACTGTATTTGCCGGCGACAAGGGTCCAGCGGACGTCGATGCCCAGCGCCTGCTCAACGCTGACAACGAGCCCGGCGCCTGGATGTCTTATGGACGCGACTATAGCGAACAGCGCTTCAGCCAACTGGACGAAGTCAGTACCAAGACTGTGGACAAACTAGGGCTGGCCTGGAGCTTTGATCTCAATACTAAACGCGGGGTAGAGGCAACTTCCATCGTGGTCGATGGAGTGATGTATACCACTTCTGCCTGGAGCATTGTGCACGCTTTAGATGCTCGCAATGGCAAACTGCTTTGGACTTTTGATCCCGAGGTGGCCAAGGACAAGACCCGGCATGCCTGCTGTGACGCGGTGAACCGCGGCGTTGCCATCTGGAAAGGCCAGGTATTTCTGGGCGCACTGGATGGTCGCCTGATAGCCCTTGACGCTGCCACTGGAAAAACCAACTGGTCTGTCGCTACGGTAGACCCTGAACTCCCCTATACCATTACCGGTGCACCCAGAGTTATCGATGGCAAGGTCCTAATCGGCAACGGTGGTGCGGAATTCGGTGTCCGCGGTTTTCTTGGAGCCTACGATGTAGATAACGGGGAACAGCTCTGGCGATTTTACACCGTACCGGGCAACCCCGAACTGGGCTTCGAAAACGAGGCGATGGAACTAGCCGCAAAGACCTGGAACGGCAAGTGGTGGGAACTGGGCGGTGGTGGTGGCACCGTCTGGGATGCCATGGCATACGATCCTGAGTTGAATCTACTGTACATCGGCGTAGGCAATGGCACCCCCTGGAACCGCGAAATCCGCTCGCCTGGTGGCGGTGATAATCTGTTTCTGTCATCGATTGTCGCGCTTAAGCCCGATACTGGTGAGTATGTTTGGCACTACCAGACAACACCTGGCGAGTCCTGGGACTACACCGCCACTCAACATATTATTCTCGCCGATATCCCGATCGAGGGGAAAGAGCGCAAAGTGCTGATGCAGGCGCCCAAGAATGGCTTCTTCTACGTGCTCGACCGCACCGATGGCAGCCTTATCAGCGCCAACAATTACATCGACGTGACCTGGGCTACTCACGTTGATATGAAAACCGGCCGACCCGTTGAAGTACCGGGCGCACGTTACGAAGACAAGCCATTCGTTATTACCCCTTCCTACCTCGGTGGGCACAACTGGCATCCCATGTCCTACAACCCCGACACGGGGCTGGTGTACATTCCAGTGTTGGACTTCCCCGCGGCTTATGGTCAACCCGAAGAATTTAAGTATCGCAGCGACAGTGCCAACCTGGGAATCGATGGCATTGTTGGCAGTCTTCCGGATGACGCCGCTGAGCGCGCAGCTTATGGAGCCGCGGTCAAAGGCCGCCTGCTGGCATGGGATCCGCGCACCAATAGCGAAGCCTGGCGAGTAGAACACAAGGGCACGTGGAACGGCGGCACGCTTAGCACCGCGGGGGGACTCGTCTTCCAGGGAACCGCAGACGGTAACTTCGTCGCTTTTCGCGCCGACAATGGCGAGCGCCTGTGGGAGTTTCCGGCACAAACTGGCATCGTTGCGCCAGCAATGACCTATGAAGTCGATGGCGAGCAATACGTCTCAGTGGCAGTCGGCTGGGGTGGCGCTTTTGCCCTGGTATTTGGCGAATTTGTGCAGGCCGAGAGCCTGCCGAATGTCAGCCGTGTACTCACGTTTAAACTGGGCGCAGACGGCAGTTTGCCCGCAGTTCCCTGGAAGCCCAGTGTGGACTTCAATCCACCAGAGCAAACAGCAGACGATGGCGAGATACGCCAAGGGTTTGCTCTGTACCAGGACATTTGCATGGGTTGTCATGGGCTAAATGCAGTATCGGGACTACTAATCCCGGATCTGCGAGGATCAGGCTATCTGCATCAAGCCTCGGCCTGGAACAAAGTTGTACGAGAGGGAATGTTGAGTGAGCAGGGCATGCCTGGACTAGGTGAAATCGTCAATCAAGAAGAAGCTGAAGCTATTCGCGCGTACGTGATCCAGCAAGCCTGGCGCGGAAAACAGCTACAGGCTAGTAGCCCGTAATCGCGACCCAGGTGCCTCTAGCGGCCTGCCTCTAACTGGTGAGTTCGACTGCCAGTCTCGCCCGGCTGGACATCAGCTGCAATAAATTTCTGCAGCGAGGCAATGCCGTTGGCAGTTAGTTAGCCACGGGCTTAGCTTATTCAGATGGTTCATTTTCACTACCCGGTTTCGCCCGTTGAGCTGACGTGTCCTGAGCGGGCTTAGAATTCGCGTGTTTCCCCTACGCTCAATACCCAAGCCCCCGTGACGCCAAGCTCAGTGTCTGCGGCTGCATTCCTGAAGCGCTGCGGGGGCTCGGCCAGGGGTTCGTCGGAAAGGTCAAAGGTACCAAAATGTATGGCCAACGCGGTTTCGGCACGCAAATCCTGTGCAGCAAGAACCGCCTCCTCCGGATTCATATGCGACTCGCGCATCATCGCCCTTGGCTCGTAAGCGCCTATGGGAACCGCCGCCAGATCAAATGGCCCAAGCTTGCGTCCGATCTCCTCAAAACCGGAAAAATAGCCGGTATCGCCGGCGAAGTAGAAACGCCGTTGCTCTCCGGTCACCGCCCAAGAAGACCATAGTGCCTTGCGGTCATCGGTCAAACTGCGTTTACTCCAGTGCTGCGCAGGCAGGCAATGAACGGTAGCGCCCTTGTAGCGGGCAGTCTGTCCCCAGTCGAGTTCTTTTACGTTAGTGATGCCTTGATTACGCAAAAGATCACCGTTGCCAAGAGGCACAAAAAATACGGTATCGGGACTGCGCCTGGACAAAGAGCGCAGTGTTGGTAGGTCCAGATGGTCGTAGTGGTTGTGGGAAATTAACACGAAATCAATGGGCGGCAGATCTTCCAACGCAAGACCAGGCTCTACAAAACGCCCAGGACCTATTATCGGTACAGGACTGGGGCGGTTTGACCAGATAGGGTCGGTTAAGAAGGTGACATGCTCGACCTGAACCAGCAATGTGGCATGCCCGACCCAGGTCACGGTGGGTTTGCTGTGACGAGCATTCTCCCTCAGGAAAGCCCCGTCATTAGGTATCCGCTGCGGCGCGTCCTTACCACTGCGAAAATAAGTTCCAAAACGGCGCAGCATGAAAGGAAAGCGCGTGCTGAGTGTTCCGTGACTCAGATCACCCGCCAGATTGGTAAAGCGTCCATCATCATCACGCGGCGCCCCACTGAACAGCTCGCCTGGCGCACCACCCAACAAACTGATCGGCAACAGCGTCAATGACAACAAAAAAACAATAATATAACGGCGCATATGGCAGTCTCGGTCAGTACGTTCGGCTATGGCTGAATGGGGTATAAAGCAGCACACACTGCACCACCAAGGTTTTTTGGGTGCGCGGGTATCGAAGCATCGGCCTGGCGCAAGGGTTACGCCTTAGCGCGTGCCCTCGAACACAAAGGCCGATAACGCCTCTACTTCCGACCCGCTAAGCTGGCCACCATAGGCTGGCATTGCCCCTACGCCTTGCACGACCGCCGCCTCTATCTGCGCTAAACCAGGCTTTAACTTGTCCAGGTTCGGTCCCACCAGACCTTTCGCCTGGGCAGCGTCAAGCGTATGACACAATGAACAATTGGGCTGTGACTGGGCAGTAAAAATGGCTCTACCTCTCTGTGCCGTTTTAGACAGCGTGTAGGTCTTTTCTTTGCTCGCCTGCTCAATAATCACATTCATTGGAACATCACCAGAGTCTGCTGACGCTGTTTCCGGAAGCTCGTCGACTGCCAAAATATTCAGACCGTGGTCGGCCCAGCCATTATTGCCATAACCGCGCTCATTGGGTATCGCCAATTCCGGCTGTATATCGCCCGCGCTGTCGGTCGCGCGAGTGACGTATCGATTTTCTCCAGCATCCAGGGTCACGCCAATGCTGAATGTGCGCCAGGCATTGACACCCAGGTCGGGGCCTATCCATTGCGCATCCTGCCAGCTTTTGCCGTTGTCACCAGAGACCTCTACCTTATCGGCACCACGCTCGCCAGAAAAAGCGACCCCGTAGAGCATTGCTGCCCCTGCTTTGACTGGTCGGCCATCGGCACCGGGGCCATTAAGCCAGGACTTTACAGGCATACGCCACATGGAGGGGTGCTGCAACCCACCGCTCTCACCTATGGCACGAAGTCGATAGCCAGACTGTTGAATTTTTGCAGTAGACTCTAGCGCTGTCGCGGCCAGTCTGGTCAACCACTTCACATTGTTGACGCCAAAATAGCCAGGGACCAACAGCCGCAGTGGCCCACCGTGCGCCAATGGCAAAGGCGCGCCATTCATTTCCCAAACAAGCATGCAGTCCTCGAGACCTTTTTGAATCGGTACCGAGCGCTCAACAGCGACCATTGATGCATCGATACCCTTTGGCAAGGATTCGCCACCTGTGCCTGTTAGAAATGCCGCCTCATTACTAACACCGCCAAATTTTTCAAAAATATCGGCAACGGCGACACCCGTCCACAGTGCGCAACCAGCGGCACCCACACTCCATTGAGAGCCTGAAGGGTTGTGCGAAGAATAGGCGCGCCCATTGCCTGAACACTGCAGTACTGAAGCTACCGTCTGAACGCGCATGCTTTTAAGATCCCTCAAACTGAGGCTACCCGATCCAACACATCCTTCGACCTTGAAAGACCACTCATCGGCTCTGTCCAGAATGGACGCCGGGGGCATCGGGAGATTATTACGTACAAAGAAGCGCGACAGAGGGGTGATAGGACCAAAGCCGAAACTACCTCGCCTAGTTTCTAGTGCCCATGGCAAATCGTTGTGGATCACGAAATCTGCTGCCTGCTTGTTAACAGGCAGGGTTCGGGCTGAACTGGCAAAACTGATGGGAGTCAACGCCAGTCCCACCGACGCTGCCAAAGACTTGAGAATAAAACGACGATTTACCGCATACATACCAATCACTATCTCCTAATGCGTTATCACTGTTGCCATGCGAAGTCCTTAATTGTCTCACCGCCCAGGGCCCAGATAGTCACTGCAACAGTGCATTGCCTATACGGTGCAATGGTGACTCGCTGGCTCCACTTCTAAATTATAGATCATGCGTTCAGCGAGCAAGCATTGGATATCCACTGACCGATCATAACGCTCGGGGGTACTCGTCGGCTTATTTCTACTGATGTGCAACGCTAAGATTACAGGTAAAGTAATTACGACCCCGAATATCGAGAAATCTACCATGCATGTTCCGCTTATCATTGAGGCATCCTTAAACGGTGCGACCAGCAAAGCGACTAACCCTAACGTACCCTACACGGACCAGGAAATCGTCGCCGATGCATTGTCCTGCATGAACGCTGGTGCGGCGCTCATCCACAATCACACCGATGAACCAGTCATCGGAGGCAGCGGTGCAATGGATTACGAACGATACGCCAGACCATGGCGAGAGTTACTAAAAGAGCGCCCCGATGCGATTCTTACACCCACAATGCCGGTTGGCCAGGAGGGTGTTCCAGTAGCAACACGCTATAGCCACGTGGAACGCATGGCCGAGGAAGGTTTATTAGCACAAGGCTTGTGTGATCCGGGCACTTTCAATCTGTCGATGCTGGATCAAGAAGGTCTGTTCGCGCCAACCGACATGCTGTACCGGAACGACATGCACGATTCTCGTTATTACGTTGAGGCCTGTGGTCGATTGAATATAGGCCTTAGCATTTCAATTTTTGAACCGAGCTTCCTCAAATTTGTGCTGGCCTACCACAGGGCTGGAAAGCTTCCCCCGGGCGGCCTTATCAAGTTTTATTTTGCATCTGATGAACTGCCTTTTGGAATGCCGCCCAGTATCGCCAGCTTGGAGGCTTACCTTGGCATGTTAGGAGACTGTGATCTGCCCTGGCTCGTATCGAGCTTTGGTGATGATTGTGTCCGCTGTGGAATCGCTGAAGAAGCCATAATCAGGGGCGGGCATGTACAGGTTGGTTTAGAGCCTTACGCAGGCCCCCGCCAGCCATCCAATGCAGAACTGGTCGAGGAAGTAGTGGCACTGGCAACACAATTTGAGCGACCCATTGCTACACCGGCCCAAGCCGCAGCTATACTTGAGTTACCCACTTATCCCGTACCTTTCGCCGCTTAGTGGCTGCACCGCGGTCCAGAACGCCATCTCAACCGTTACTTTCGTTAACGAGGTGGTGCTTGGAGCGCCTATGACCACCCTAAACTGTCCCATATTGCGTCTTAAATTGACTCGCATAATGAAAAAATGTTCAGAAGCTGAGCCTGAGCCACTATCAAATCACAAGGCCTCATACGGCATATTTTTTGCATGATTTAAGGGTGAGCATTAAGAAAGAACAACAGCTATACTATTGCCAAGGGATCGGCTCTCAAATAAAAAAACGCGCCCTGACTGATACGAGAGCTCGCTCACTGCACTATAACTATAAATAGAAGTCAAAGAGGAAGCTCTATGAAACATATGTCAAAGGTTGCGCCCCTGGCGGCGGCTGTCGCACTGGCCTGGACACCCACGATAGCGTCTGCGCAGATGCTCGAAGAAATCATTGTTACTGCACAGAAGCGGGCCCAAAGCCTGCAAGATGTACCCATCTCAGTGTCGGCTATGCAGGGTGAGAAGATACAGGAAGCCGGCATCGCCAACATGGCTGCCCTGGCAGATTACGTGCCTAATCTCCATATTGCTAATGCAGCGGTAAACACCAACATCTACATGAGAGGCGTGGGATCAGGCAACAACCAGGGCTTCGAGCAATCTGTGGGCATGTACATAGACGGCATCTACATGGGCCGCGGCAGACAGTACCGCAATGCGTTTCTGGATCTCGAGCGAGTCGAGGTTTTGCGCGGCCCCCAGGGCACACTGTTCGGTCGCAATACGATTGCTGGCGCAATTAATATCACGTCCGCCTCACCAACACCCGGCGACCCTGCCAATGGTGATATTGCCGTAGCCGCCGAAACCAATGGCGGCCTGGTCGTGGAGGGCGGTATTTCTGGCTCTTTGAGCGATAATTTAGCCGGGCGATTTGCCTTTAAATATCGCGAAACAGACGGCTTCGTCGACAATACTTATTTGGATCAAGATGAGCCAGAGATTGAAGAGACGGCCATGCGCGTAACATTGGTATGGCAGCCTACTGACGATCTCGACATCAATCTCAAGTACAGTAACTCGAACGAAGAACGCGTCGGCGCGCCTTCAGGTGTCTGGCTCTGGCCGACACCCGCAGAGCGAGATGAATTTGTTCCTAATCGATCCGCAACTGCAGATCTGGTTTACGGCTTGATTGATACCAACTTCCCTGATTATGCCGCCGCGGCTGGTGAGGATTTTGAAACCTACAAAGATGGCGGCTACGGGTCTGGTACAGAGGTTGGCGTCGGTCGCTACCCTGACGGCGACGATGCCGAAGTTAACAACTTTGCAATGAATATCAATTGGCAGGTTGGTGACTACACCCTAACGTCGGTCACAGGCTGGTCTGATTATGAAGTGCAATCCGGCTCAGATGTCGATTGGACGCCACTGCGCCTGATCGCGCGAGATGATGACCAGGACTTTGAGCAGGTCAGCCAGGAGTTCCGTTTTGCCTCACCAGGGGGGGATTTTATTGACTGGATGGCTGGAGTCTATTACGACTCGAGTGAGTTAGTGACCGATCGCCTCGTTGCCATCGACCTATCGGCGGATGATACCGTTGGAGATCTCATCGGAAGTAGTCTTAGCCCGGCGTTGCCTTCAATACCGCTGCGAGACCTTGGAGACCTTGGCGCTCCATTCACCCCTGTCACCTCTTTAATCCCTCTGATTACAAACCCGTTACTGTTTTCTGGGTATTCAACGGATCAAATAGGGCGTAATCACCTGTATGAACTGGACTCTGAGTCCTGGGCGATATTTGCCCAAGGCACAGTTAATGTCACCGATAGCTTCCGTGTCACCCTAGGTTTGCGTTATACCAGGGAAGAAAAAGACGTCTATAGTCGCCAATACCTGGTAGACGACACGTCAATCGCTGACGGTTCCAATTACAATACTCGGAGCGACGCATTTTATCTGGGCCAAGTACAAGCACAGAACTACAACACCTACGCCTACGAATACAAGGATGATCGCAGCACTGATGAATTGATTCCATCTGTTGTTCTGCAATACGACGTTGGTGATTACGGCATGGTTTATGCGAGCTTCTCTCAAGGGTTCAAGAGCGGCGGTTTTACCGCAGCAGATGACGGCGAGCCGGGCGAAGTTTCTTTTCGGGATTGGCCATGCTCGCCAGAGGCTGACGGCTCTGTAGATGTTAGTGCGTGCTACGACCCCACCATACCCAACGACGACTTCGAATTTGAAGATGAAACGGTGGACGCGTTCGAGATTGGCGGTAAGCATACGCTGCTTGAGGGCTCAATGACCGTTAACTGGGCACTGTTTTATACCGAGTACGAGAACCTGCAGACCGCTATCTTCAAGGGCGTGGGATTCACCGTCAAAAACGCTGGCTCTTCAGAGATCAAGGGTTTGGAAGTTGATACTCGCTGGGCGGCTACCGATAACCTGCAACTCGGTTTGAGTTTCGCCTGGCTTGATGCAACTTATGCAGAGTTTGGCGATGCGCCTTGTACTGCTATTCAGCTTGACGCCAATCCCCAGTGCGGGATATCGGGCAATGCGGGGAACAGCTACAACGACCTCAGCGGTGAACCCACTCTCTATGCTTCCGACACAGAGTGGTCGCTGTTCGCAGACTATAGCTACCCGCTTGGAGAGCTAGACTTGTTTGTCAGTGGTGAAGTTAACTATCGGGACGAGTACAGTCCTGCCGGTGACAACGATCCGATTGATATGGTTGACGACTATACTCGTTTAAATCTTCGAATCGGGCTGCGAGCGGAAGCTTGGGAAATCATGGCCTATGGTCGTAACCTTACCGACGAGGCAGTGATTATCCAGAGCTTCGACACGCCAACAGTTGCCGGTTCGCATTCACGCTTTATGGGTGAGGGTCAGGTAATAGGATTACGCGCTAAGTACATGTTCTAACTCAAGCGTAAGCTGAAAATAAGACCCGCACCGCAAGGCGCGGGTTTTTTTTGGCCCGAAAAGCAGGGCTACATAAATGCACCCGAAGTGAAAAACCAAGAAAAGCACGAATATCGCCAGAATCATTTAGCGAATAAGTCTCACCGATATC
>DS999224.1:0-7859 GCA_000156295.1 marine gamma proteobacterium HTCC2148 | reverse complement strand
CGGGTATTGCATCAGCTCAAACCAGGACACTTGAGGAAATTGTTGTCACTGCACAGAAGCGAGCCCAGAGCGTGCAGGATATTCCATTAGCGGTATCTGCCATCAGTGCAGAAACCATCGCCAAGCTTGGCATCGTGGATACAACCGAGTTGGTGAGACTAGCCCCCTCGCTCACCGTTGCCCAAGGCGACAACAAACAAAACAGCAGCTTTCGGTTACGTGGTATCGGTACCGATGTGTTCAGCATCGGTGTCGAACAAAGCGTCGCCTTTATTGTTGATGATGTTGCGGCGGTGCAGGCTGGACAGGCTATTTCGAACCTGGTGGACATAGAACGCATTGAAATATTGCGTGGTCCCCAAAGCACTTTATTCGGCAAAAGTGCTTCAGCGGGTGTCGTCAACATCGTAACCAAGGCACCCACCGAAACATTCGAAGGCTCGGTAGAACTCACCGCAACAGATGATGAGGAATATAAAGTGCTGGCTGCAATATCGGGACCGGTCAGTGACAATCTGGGTTACCGATTAACAGGCCATTGGAGCGATCGTGAGGGGTATATCAACAACCTCAGCATTGGTGAAGATGTCAATGATAATGAAAGCAAGGGTCTACGCGGTAAATTACAGTGGTCGGCCAGCGAAACCGTCGAAGCTGACTTTTCGGCCTATTGGTCTAAAGAAGAAACTACCTGCTGCGCGCTCACTTGGCTTGACCTAGACCCAGATGCAAAAGTGTTTGGCATAGTGCCAGGTGAAATTGCAGAGGGCATTACCCCATCAGATGAGAATTACGACTTCCGCTCGGAAGATGGGCCGGTTGATAGCAGCGAAAATTCGGGCGCTAACGTGAGAGTAAATATTGATTTGAGTGACTTTATTCTTACCTCAATCACGGCCTACGATAACTGGGAGTACGCCAACGACGGCGATGTTGATTTTTCAAATGTAGATGTCTTTGGCTTTTTTACCGGCGGAGCGGTCCAGGGCGGTTTTTTCTCTGAATCCGACACAGAGACAGATTTTATATCGCAGGAATTTCGATTGCAGTCGCCCTCCTTTGATAACTACGACTATCTGATCGGCGCCTACTACGCGAAGGCCGAGACAGACCGTTCGTTCTTGCGTAACCCGGGCTTGCCCATTATTCCTTCAGATTGGTCAGGCGTCTCTGAAACTGAAAGTTATGCCTTGTTTGGACAGTTTACCTGGCGTTTTACAGAGGCCACCAGCGTCACTGGCGGGCTGCGCTTTAATAATGAAAACATCTCGGTCGACTATCTCGATCAAATCAACTCTCCCGACCAAACAGTATCTGGCGATGACAGCGATTCCGAGGTTTTGGGCAGTCTTTCCTTACAGCATTTTTCGTCTGATGAAGTGATGTTTTACGCCAGATACGCACAAGGTTATAAGGGACAGGCCTACGACATCACTTCCGGATTTACGCAAGTTAAAGCTGACAATCCGGTGGCACCAGAAACATCGGACTCTTATGAAATTGGGGTCAAAAGCACGTTGTGGGATCAACGACTGTTGCTTAATGCGACTGCGTTTTACACCAAGTACGAGGACTATCAGGCTCAGAGCACTGCTGTAACCCCTGATGGCGAACTTGTAGTAAACATCAATAATGTGGGTGAGCTTGAGACTCAGGGAATAGAGCTGGAAAGTAAGGTATTACTTGGAGACAGTCTTACGCTGGCATTCAATACGTCTTACATCGATGCCGTCGTAAAATCTTTTGAGGGTGCTAACTGTTTCCCTGGCCAGACAGAGGCACAAGGCTGCTCTGGCGGTACGCAAGATATTGTCGATGGAGAACTGCCTAATGCGCCGGAGTGGAAGTACAGCATTATTGCCGATTACAGTAATGACTTGGGCGATATGTCTTTTTACGGCTTCATCAATTTTTCCTACACCTGGCAGGATGATCTCAACTTTTCACTTAACCAAAACCCGTTAACAAAGCACGACAGCTACGGAGTAGCAAACCTGAACCTGGGTATTAACGAGAAAGCCAGTGACCGTTATCGCGTGACACTCTTCGTCAACAACCTGACCGATGAAAATTATCGCTCTGGTATTGGCGACCTGCGGCAGCTTTATGGCGGAGCCACTTCACTGACGAACATCTTCGGAAGAGGCTCGCAACGGTATGCTGGCGTGCGTTTAAAATTCAACTTTTAACAACGCTCCATCAGTCTGCGGTCGGCTATTGAGTTTAGCGCGTTAAATCAGCCGAACCGCAGACCTGCCCTGGTAAGGGGCAGCTGCACGCAATAATGCATCGGGCCAACGACGGCATTCCACAAGCGGATGCTGGCTATCGCAACTACCCCTGAGTGGGGTTTCCCCTGTTATTCCTCCCGAGACCAGTGCCAGTCAAACACTGCGCACTTGGGTGGCCATATCAATAATTTGCTCACTACCGATGTTTCATTTGTCCTATACTGACGGTAGAAATTCGCTCGGGGTGCCCTAATGAGTAGACTTGCCAACCGAATCAGTGCCGGACACTTTGTTGTCACCGGCGAACTGACACCGCCAAAAGGTACAGATATATCCGGCCTTAAAGCACGCGCCGAACTACTAGCCGACCATATCGACGCTTTTAACGTCACCGACTCTCACGCCTCGAAGATGAGCCTTTCACCTATGGCTGCTGCCCACGAGCTGACGGTGCTGGGAGTTGAACCGATCCTGCAGATGACCATCCGCGACCGCAACCGCATTGCCCTGCAGAGCGATATGCTCGGCGCCTGGCTGCTGGGTGTGAAAAATCTGGTGTGCATGGGGGGCGACCCCCCACACCTGGGAGATCACCCAGAGGCCAAGCCGGTGTTTGATATATCGACAGAGGACCTCATCCAGGCCGCAGGCAATCTGAACAACGGCAAGGACATGATGGATAACTTGCTCAGCGGCAGCACCGGGTTTCATATCGGCGCAGTGGTAAACCCCGGAGCGGAAGACCTCGACAAAGAGATTGCTCGACTAGAGTCCAAGGTGGCCGCAGGCGCAAAGTTCTTTCAAACTCAGGCAATTTTTGATGCTGATCGGTTTGCCGGCTTCATGGAGCGAGTCAGTCACCTGGATATCGCAATTTTAGCGGGTATCATGCCGATCAAGTCGGTCAAGATGGCCGCCTTCATGAATGAAAAAATCCCTGGCATCGATGTTCCTGATCATGTGATCGATCGTATCGATGGCGCCGCAGATACTGTCAAGGAAAGCACTGCCGTTGCCGCTGAAATCATCAAAGAGATAAAGCCAATCTGCCAGGGGATTCATGTGATGGCACTGGGTTGGGAGGAACACATTCCCGGAGTACTTCAACTTGCCGGTGTCACACGCGAAGAATAAACGGCCAATACGCAGCAGATATCTCGCAATTTTTCTGCCCAATGCTGCGACCGTACCCTCGCCGCTTCATGGGACTGCCTGTCGCCAGTCGCCGCATAGCCCATCCCACCCCCGGCATAAACAGTAAGCATAACGCCCGTATCAACCGTGGTTGATGGCGGTTCTAGAACCACTAACCGGGTTCTCAGGCAATCGCTATATTGCGCATGGGCTTTTTATTAGGGGGCGGCAGTTGGGGCTGAATACACTAACTTGCCCTTCTTATACGTTGCCATTATTTGAATGTTCTTGATCGCCACAGGATCGATGGTCAGGGGGTTTCCATCAAGGATCACCAGGTCTGCCAGTTTACCGGGGGATATTGAGCCTTTACTGTTTTCTTCGCCGTATTGCCATGCGGCATCAAGCGTAATGGCCTTGAGAGCCTGGCGTGGACTTATGCGCTCGTCCGGTCCAATCACCCGGCCTGTACGAGATAGCCTGTTGACTGCTGTCCAGACCGTGAACAGCGGGTCAAGAGGCGTCACCATGTAGTCGCTGTGATTAGTGAAATGAATACCGAGCTTAGCAGCGCTTTTCATCGGGCTCAGAAAAAAAGCTCTTTCTTCGCCAAGATTTTCTACATGAACATCGCCCCAATAATACGCATGGTTGCTAAAAAACGCCGGCACCATTCCATAGCGAGCGTAGTCCTCCAGCTGATCCTGGCGTATGAATTGAGAGTGGATGATTACCGTACGCGAGTCTTCCCCCGCCAGGGCTGCATACTTTTTATGTGAGTTCAGCAGTATATCTACTTCTGCATCAGCATTGGCGTGCACAAATGCGCGCAGGCCAGCGCCATAAACTGACGCTATTAAGGCATCCATTTCAGCGGGTCCAACGATCGGCTCGCCGCGCCAATCTGACTCACCTGAAGGGCTTTGAGTTAAGTACGGCTTTGTAAAAAAGGCAGTTTTACCCTGTGGCGATCCGTCGCCGACAATTTTAATGCCTGCGAGCTTCAGGCCACCGTTGTAGTGCGCATAGCTTGCTTTTTCCTGGGCAAATTGCGGAATTTCTGCGTAAGAACCTAGCACTGCCAGGTCCAGATAAAAATCACCGCGCTTGGCTGCCGCCTTGTAGTCTAAAAATTCACGGTAGTGAGTAATCCCATCCTGCGCTGTGGTTATGCCATTGGACGCATAAAAGGCTTGTGCGAGCTTTATGTTGTCGGCTCGCTGTTTCGGGCTGACACTCGGAATCGCAGCGGCTGCCGGAAACCATGCAGTTTCCATTATCAATCCCAGAGGCTCACTGCCCCCCTCGCGGCGCACAATAAGTCCGCCATCTGGCGTGGGCGTGTCCGCATCATAGCCAATAGCTTCAAAGGCTTTGCTATTGAGTACCGCGCCATGAAAAGACACGTGAATAATGATCACAGGGTTATTGGGAAATATTGTGTCAATGTCGTCGCGGGTGACATGACGACCTTCGTCCAGAGTGTCCTGATCATACCCATAACCAATCAGCCAATCTCCGGGTGCCAGTTTATTTGTCTGAGCCTGGGCTTGAAGCTCACTAATAATATCGGCAATGTCCTTCACATTGCCCACGGGTGCGGCAGACAGGTTAGCCCAGCCCATGGCATTGACCGCCATTGAAAAGTGGCTGTGAGCATCGATAAATCCAGGCAGAATTGTGCGGCCTTGTAGCTCAAGACTCTCGGTGTGATCTCCGCGCAGCGCTTCAATTTCTTCAGTAGAGCCGACTGCCAAAATCTCTCCATCACGCACGGCGATAGCATCTGGGCTTTCTAGCATGGTATCCATTGTAATGATGGTGCCACCGGTGATAATCAAATCTGCCGCAGCGGTACTTGAGTTGCTGTCATCTTGGATCAGCTGCGCGCTATCCGTCACCTGGGCACAGCCAAGCACAATAACCGCACAAGTGATGAGAATAGAGAGATGTACTTGCCGTCGATTTTTTTTCACTTTCGCTAGTTCCTTATCCGTTGAGTCTGCACCGTGCTAATGCTTTCGCTTTAAGCCTCTCTTTGCTTCGGGCAAGCTTAGAGAAAGCCTTAATATCTATTGGTTCGAGTAGAGATAAAGTAGCTCATCATCACTTTTGATGAGTTTCCTGATCTGAGCGCCTCTGCTGTTCTAAATTCAACGTCAACTCCTCGAGTTCGGCTGTAAGTTGCTGATGAGCCGTGGTTTTTTTCAACACCTGCAACTGCTCGCGAGCAAGAGTGATATACATCAACGCATCGTCAAAACGCCCCGCCAATAGCTGCAATTCGGCCATTTCCGCCTGCCAGCCTGGCGTAGCTCTGAGTTTTGGGTCAAGGGTGGATAAGCGCTCGATAGCCGCCGGATAGTCACCTTGCCCCACCTCGAGACTTATGGCGTAACGTTGCAAGCTCGATACCGGGCCTATTTCAACCATCCGCTCATCAATTGCTAATAGCGCTGCCTCTGGGCCGTACGCTGGCATAGCAGCCAGAATACGCGCCATCGAAAGGTAATATCCAGGTGCGAGTTGGTTGTCTATCGACATGAGTCGACGATAATCCTGCAACGCAGCGTCGTACTCCCCGGCGTCTCTCAGCAAACGAGCGCGGTAATCTAGCGAAGAACGGTGCTCAGGATGCAATTTCAGGTAACAATTGAACTGGCTTCTGGCGGCAGAATAGTCTCCCTGACGGTACAGCAGTAAGCCATAGACATAGCAGACTGCTGAAGGGTCGCCTAATGTCTCCGCCGTTGAAATATCTCTTAGGGCCATTGTTGGCTGATTGTTGTCAATGTACACACGTGCACGGCGCAACAGCAGTTGCTGCTCTGGCTGGCGTTCAATCTGCGCAGTCAGAACTTCAAGTTTGTGCGCCGCAGAGGCATCTGCCTGGCAAAAGGCAGCCACAACTGAAAGGCTGCAACAAAAGATCAAAAAAGCAACTCTTGGGCCCCGGTTGATTGCCCCAAACTCTGGCAATAAACCGGTCAGTATCGGTCTGATAATTTCAGCGGGTCATGGTGAAGTAATCCAACACCGCTCCTTCAGCATTGATGAAGCTGGCCGTAAGTTGAGCGTCATTTACATCGATAACGACAGACCCTACTGTCAGATCACTGAAGAAATGTGCCGGATGAGGATAGCCCTCAGATAGGGTCGTTACCTTGCCCCCATTACCAGCAACGGTGTAAACCACTTTGTCATCTGCACCACTGCGAGTCACCTGAGTGTATTGCTGATCGTCCTGACCACTGGCTGGCTCGCCATCATCATTGAGTTCAGCGTTTGTGGCTGGATCGTAAGTTGATGAAAGCCCGGTGTGGTCGCTCAGGTAAACGGAGCGTTCATAAATATGACTGTGTCCTGAATACGCCAAATCGACGCCATAGTCTTCAAATACAGGCGTAAACTCTTCGCGAATGGCAAAAATAGGTTGGTCTATATCAAACAACTCATCGTCAGAATCGTGGCTCCCTTTGGTATATGGCGGATGGTGGAAAATAACAATTGTCCAATCAAGGCTGTTGGCAGATAGATCATCAATAAGCCACTGCAGCATTGCTGCGCGTTGGTCATCATCGCGAATGGATAACTGGGAGTCCAGGCTGACTACATGCACATTAGCGTAATCAAAGGAATAATACTGTTCTGTTCCACTGGCCAGGCCACCGGCCTCTCCGTTAGCTGGCAGCGTGAATATATTCAGGTAGGGCATGGTATTTGGCTCTGGATCTGGTCCGCCATTGTCCTCCTCGCCTAGCAGCTCATAACTTGAAATATCTGCTGTCCGGGATATACCAAGAGAGCCCATTTCATGATTGCCGATGGTCGGCCATAGTGATGTGGTTTGAAGTAGCTCTGGATATACCTCAAAAATAGCGCGTTGGTGCTCCAGATCTGTTCCCTGATTGTAGGCGTTGTCGCCGAGCATTAGAAACAAATCTGCTGGCTCGCCATTATCGGCCTCTACCCAAGACAGAAACCCCTCTTTGACCATGGCTGCTTCCGGCTTTCCATAACCCGCGACGCCTGAGTCTCCCACAATCCAGATCCTGGTATTGCCATCGGCAGGTAAGGCGCCCCCCGCAGGTGACGTCCGAAATTGGCGTGACGCTGCAGCACTGGCGGCACCGCCCACTGAATAATAATAGGTGGTATCCGGTGAAAGTCCGGTCAACTCGGCCTCTAAATGTCCTGTTTCCGTTTCCGTGGCTGTGGTCAGGGACTCTTCTGGCATAAAGTCTATATCAGTGCCAAAACAGACATTATTGGCACCACCATCGCCCTCCAGGTCGCCTCGCCATTTAATAATGACTCGGTCTGTACCCAACTGCTGCAAAAAAAGCCGCTCGGGATTAATTTCTGCGCCACTGCACGCGACGGGGGCCGGTACTGGTTCTGGTGCCGGCTCTGGAATAGTGTCGTTACGATCGTTATCGTCGCTGCAGCTTGCCAAAAGAATGGCTGCAAAAATGACTATCATTTTTATTGCTT
>DS999225.1:68851-324127 GCA_000156295.1 marine gamma proteobacterium HTCC2148 | reverse complement strand
CTTCTGTTATAAAAAGCCGGATCGAGATACATGCTGGCTACCGTTTCTGGCTCTGTCTGAGCGAGACTGGCAAATATGCCTTCCTTGATATCTTTACGTCCGGCAACGACCGTGTGAGTCACCTTGTCAACAAGGGTAGGTAACTTTTCCAGGGCCGCCTCGGTACGATTCAGAAACAGCGCCTGACGACGTCTGAATATGCCCTGAATCAGACTATCCTTATCTCCGAAATGACGGTAGATCGAGCCCCTGGACAATTTACCTACTCTCGCCACCTCGCCCATCGATGTGCGCCTAATACCGAATCGATGAATACACTGTTCCCCGGCATCCAGAATGCGGATAACCATAGGGTCAGCGTAGTCTGCTGTGTTGAACTGGGCATCGTGCATGTCAAAAGCCTGTCTTGATTCGAGATAGCAAATGAACAATAATCACATTCTGTTCATTTGTCTATGCGCGCCTCCCGCGGGCCAGGAAAAAATATGTCAAATACAACCGTCAAGTACGATTACATTATCGTTGGCGCGGGGTCCGCCGGCTGCGCACTGGCCTACCGGCTCTCCCGGGAGGCGAGCCGCAAAGTGCTACTACTGGAGGCAGGTGGAAAAGACAGCTTCCCTATGATCCATATTCCGCTTGGCTTTGCCTTCATGATGAAGAACCCCAAGATCAATTGGTGCTACGAGACCGAGCCCGAACCAAACATGCATCACCGGAAAATTTCATGGCCTCGCGGCAAGGTCCTGGGCGGCACCAGCTGCATCAACGGTATGGTTTACATACGCGGACAGAAAGAAGACTACGACGCCTGGGCGGAAGCCGGCAACGATGGTTGGTCTTATGATGAAGTGCTGCCTTATTTTAAACGCTCCGAGCACAAGGCCGAGGGCCCGGACGCGTATCATGGCTATGGTGGCCCTCTGTGGGTGGAGGGTGGCGCCGTAGAGGATAAACTCGAACTAGCAGATGTTTTCGTCCAGGCTGCTGTACAAACGGGCCTGCCCTTTAATGAAGATTTCAACGGTGCGAGCCAGGAAGGTGCGGGAGATTATCAGCGCAACATTTGTAGGGGCAAGCGACAGAGTGCTGCTCGCACATTTTTAAAAGCCTGCGAAAAAAGACCCAATCTCACCATACTCACTGGCGCATTAACCGAAAAAATCCTGTTTGAGGATCAACAGGCAGTCGGTGTTCAGTACAGCCGTAATGGCGTTACCGATACGGCTTTTACGAGCGGCGAGGTCATTCTCAGTAGCGGCGTGATTAACTCTCCGCAACTACTGGAGCTATCGGGCATTGGCCAAAAGCAACGCCTTGAAGACCTTGGAATTGACGTCTTGGCGGACCTCCCAGGTGTTGGCGAAAATCTTCAGGACCACCTGACGATCAATATTCAGCAGGGAATCAATGGCATCCGTACTTTTTACGAGGAAACCCGACCCCTGGCACTGGTCAAAAATTTATTGAAATACTTTACCAAAGGCAACGGCTTGTTAGCGCACCCCGCCGCCCAGGTCGGAGTTTTCTTTCGCTCAAACGAGAGCCTGAAAACACCCGATGCACAGATTCATTTTGCGCCCGCCGCCAGTGAGCCGGACAAAAATGGCAATCTGAAAGCTAAACCGGGTACCACTGCAACGGTCTGTCATTTAAACCCCAAAAGTCGAGGCAGTGTTCATATCACCAGCAGTCAGCCCGGAGATTATCCCAGCATCAACGCAAACTACCTCGACGCTGAATATGACCAGAGCGCCATGATTGCGGCCGTCCGCAAAGTGCGAGAAATATTCCAGGCGCCTGCCCTGAACAAACACCTGGGCAAGGAATTCCTGCCCGGCGACCAGGTTCAAAGCGACGATGAAATTCTTTCTTACATCAGGTCAGACGCTGAATCAGTTTATCACCCGGTAGGGACCTGCAAGATGGGAATCGACGGCGATGCTGTTGTTGATTCCCGCCTGCGTGTGCATGGAGTGCAGGGACTGCGTGTTGCAGATGCATCGATAATGCCTAGCATTACCTCGGGAAACACTCACGCTCCGTCTGTCATGATCGCTGAAAGATGTGCGGACATGTTATTGCAGGATGCTGGACTTAAAGTCGTCCTCCCCGAGGGGCTTGAATCGAATGAAGATAACACCCAGACAAAGGCGCGTCTAAAAGCCGTAGCCACTAACGGATAAGCCAGGGGACACCGGATCATGAACGCACCCACACAACAGCACAGCGCAGAGATTGAATTGAACCGCATTTTGGAAGCCCAACGCAGCGCCTTCAAAGCGGAAGGACCGGTAGCACTTGAAACCCGCGTCGATCGCATTGATCGGTGTATTGCCATGTTGGTCGACAACCAGGAAGCTATTTGCGCGGCGGTGGACAAAGATTTTGGCAGTCGATCAAAACACGTCACTTTAATGACAGATATCATGACCTCCGTTGGCAGTCTGAAATTCGTCAAAAAAAATCTGAAAAAATGGATCAAGCCCGAGAAACGCACCCCTTTTATCCCAATGAACTTTCTCGGCGGCAAGGCTTATGTCAAACACCAACCCAAGGGTGTTGTGGGCGTTATGACGCCCTGGAATGTCCCGGTGAACATGATCTTCAGTCCGCTGGCTGACATTCTAGGCGCCGGAAACCGCGCCATGATTAAGCCGTCCGAGTTCACCCCTCATACAGCAGAATTAATGAAGCACCTATTCGCACAATATTTCGAGGAAACCGAAATCTGTGTGGTTACCGGTGGTCCTGAAACAGGCGCAGCCTTCAGTTCACTTCGCTTTGATCACATCATATTCACTGGCGCCACCACCATAGGACGCCTGGTCATGAAGGCCGCTGCAGAAAACATGGTGCCCGTCACCCTGGAATTGGGCGGAAAATCTCCTGTGATTGTCTCGGAACAGGTTGATATCAATAAAGCTGCAGAATCCATTATCACCGGCAAAGCGATGAATGGTGGTCAACTCTGCATCAGCCCCGATTACTGCTTCGTGCCGCAAGGGAAGTTGGAGGCCTTCGTTAAGCAGTGCCGCTCAGTCATTGCCCAGCAATACCCCACAGTGCAAGGCAACGCCGACTTCACTGCCTGCATCAACACCCGACACTTCGACAGGGTGAAAAGCTACATAGATGAAGCCCGCGACAAGGGTGCCCGAATCGTCCCTCTTTGCCCCCAGGGCGAAGAGTTCTCAAGCCCTGATGAGCATAAAATCGCGCTGCACCTTGTTATTGATCCCGACGACAGCCTGGCCTGTATGCAAGATGAGATCTTTGGCGCGGTAATGAACATCAAAACCTATTCTGAAATCGAGGATGCTATAGACTTTGTCAACGAGCGCGAGCGCCCGCTGGCACTTTACTATTTCGGCAATGACAAACTCGAACAAGCCAAGGTGCTGGACAACACAATTTCAGGGGGTGTGACAGTAAACAACGTAACCATGCACGTAGCTTGTGACGACCTGCCTTTCGGCGGAATAGGGCATAGCGGCATCGGCAGCTACCGCGGCCGAGATGGCTTCCGTACCTTCAGCCACGCTCGCTCTGTCTACCAGGAAGGCTGGGTAAATCTGTCAAAACTGGCAGGCACCTTGCCACCTTTCGGCCAAAAAGTAGAAAAAATGCTGGAGTCACAAATTAAGAAATAAACCAATTTACGAGGAGTACTAGCACTAGCATTGCAGGTAAGCGTGGCTTGCTAGTGTAAGACCCTTGGCTGCTCACTGACTATCACCGACTGCAGCTTCTTGCCCAGCATGATGACATGGCCCTGGCGACGTTCCACACCGTCCATGCTGTAGTCGAAACGAAATTGGCGCCAAACTCGCCAACGCCCCTGCGAATCCCGACTCAATGAAAAACGTTGAATGTGAACCGATTGATCCAGCAGTTGGAAATCATCCCGCTTCCCCGCAACAGCGACGTGCTGCAATGCCAACTCACGGATACGAGTTGCAGCAAGAAAATGTACGCACAGAGCACCAAATACCAGCAGGGCAAGCACTTCTCCAAGACTAAAGTACAACGTTTGTTCCTTCATTAGGGTTAACAGCCAAGCCCTAGCTTACTGGTAGCGAGGCTCGGCGTATATAATTTCACTGTCCGGGTGTATTGTGAATTAACATGCCAGCTCAATTATATTCTGTTACGCCAACCTCCCGCCAGCGCCAACGCGAGCGAACCCCAATGGCTCTGGTTTATGTTTCACGAGGCGGCAGCTGGTGGCGAACGTCAGGCCTGGCTATTGGAAAACTGCATGGGTGCGGACTACGAGATTGGCGCTATTTTTGTCGAAGAATATCAACGGCAGGGACTCATACGCCAAGGTTCACCACAGCACCTGTTGCATCTGATCTCGGGTGCCCTCACCTACAATTCATTGGTAGCACTGATGACGCTGCGCGCCACCGGACTGGACCTCGCATCCGCTGAGGCTATCGAAGCACAAGTGAGCCTGCTGCAGGATCTGCTAAGACCCTAGGTCAAATACTGACGTTCGAGAAAGCGACCTACAATACTATTGAAAAGAGCGGGTTGCTGCGCATGGAGCCAGTGACCACAATCGAGCATGACCTTAACCTGCGCGGCTGGAAACAACTGTAGCACGCGCTCTGTGTGTTCAGGCAGGATATAGTCTGAATCCCCTCCTTTTATAAATAATACCGGACGTTCAAAAGGCCGTTCCACATCGGGCCCTGCCCTCACCGCCTGATAGTCATCTTTTATGCCCTGCAGATTAAAACGCCAACCGTAGTTCCCATCTGGAGCACGTTGCAAGCTCATCAGCAAAAACTGAATGACTCCCTCTTCCTTCAGGTACTCGGACATAATTTGCGCCGCTTCGCCCCGAGATTTAACCCCGCCGGAGACCACTGCATCCAGCGCGGCAAAAACACTATCGTGGTGCGGCGAGTAACTGACCGGGGCGATGTCTGCGATTACTGCAGTCGCGCAGCGCTGCGGGAATGACAATGCAATTTCCATGGCCACCTTGCCGCCCAGGGAGTGCCCGACAAATGCTGTAGATATCAGTTTTTCCTGGTCCATCCATTTCAGCACTGCACCGGCCAAACGCGCAAGGGTTGCCTCCTCCAACCATTCAGAACGCCCGTGGTTAGGGAGATCCAGGCTGAATACCGTATACGTTTCCGCTAGCGACCGGGCCAATGCGCCCAGGTTGCCACCGGAGCCAAACAGGCCGTGTAGCAAAACCACTGGTGGTCCTGCGCCGGTAATGCTGTGTCTGATTGGAGATTTTGCTACCATGCGTTCCACTATAACGGATTGGATTCCAGCATGCGTGTATTTGCCCTTCTCAACAACAGAACCTGCTACCTGCTTGCAGCAGCCCTATTGCTCGCGAGCTGCGCCGGCACCCCGAGCTATAACCCGACCACATTCCCCTTTGAAATAAACGAGGAAAAGCTCGCTGCTGATGAAATCAAGACTGTGGTGATACCTCACGTTAACCTGGGTGCTCCATCGCGCAAGTATTTGCAGAAGGAATCCCCAAGAATCGACGCTTTTGTCAGCACCTACCTCAAGGACAGCGGCTATAAGGTCATTGATCAACGTGAATTCAAGCAGTTATGGAATACCGCAGAGCGCGCCTTTGGCAACCCTGTGGATCCGACTACCGGCCGCGTAAACATGAAGACCTTCGCTCAGATCATGACCAGTGTGCGCGATGAAATGATCAAAAAATTCAAGCTGGACGCTTTTGTGTTCACCGACCTGATAGAACTGGAAGTCTCCTTTTCCGGTGGTCTGAAGCACCTTGCTCGCTGGGACGGCGTTAGCCGTAAGCCCTCCCTACAGGGACCAGGCTCGGGCGTATCCTCTGACTTCGACTGGAATAAGCCCGCGGCAGTTGCCTCCCTGCAGATCAGTGTTTTCGATATGAACCTGCAGCGCGTGTTTGTCAGTCGAGGCGGCATGGATGCCACTGAAGCCATCGACACACGTTCTTCAACAGGCCGTTTTACCCGGCGTCGTAACATGCTTGAGAATGAAGATTTCATTATGGAGGGAGTGCAGTTGGCCTTTCACCCGCTGATTGAAATGGAGAGATGGCCAGGCAACCCATAAGGTCTCCCGGCGATCGGGGCTGTCAGGCTAGCGCCTCCAGGCCCCGTTCCATGCACCACATGGCAGAGAGGCTGCCCAGCACATAGACTGGCACCCAGCGCAGTTGATCCACCCATGGTGTCAGTGGCTTACGCACTAACCACCACAGCGCCAGCGCTGCGAAAATGAATGTTATCTGGCCTATTTCAATACCGACATTAAAGAACAGCAGTGACAACGGGACGTTGTCCTGTGGCAAACCCGTCTCTGCCAGTGCGCCAGCAAAACCCATTCCATGCAGCAGCCCGAACCCGCCAGCCAGCCACCAGGGGTTGCGCCATAGGACGTCATTGCGTTCTTTGCGGGTCAGTTCCACTGCCAGAACGAAAATACTGACAGCGATAGTGAACTCCACCAGCGCCACCGGATAATCGAAAAAGCCGAGAGTCACCAGCGACAGAGTGATGCTATGCCCAAGCGTAAAAGCGGTGATGGTCCACAATAACCGAGAGCCACCGCCCACCAGCAACAACAAACCAAACACGAATAAGAGGTGATCAATGCCTCCCCAAATATGTTCCATTCCAAGGTAAGTGTAATCGCTCATCACCTCACCGGAGCTGGATTCGGCGGGGACCAAAAACGCTGGCTGCTCTGCATTGAGTACTTGCTGATACTGACGTCCGTCTAATAATCTGATCATGACCATCGCTGACGCTTGATTGGCACCCAGTCCATCCACCCCCAGAGTTTCCCCGACCAGACCATCCTCTCCCAGCCCTGAACAGGTCAACTGGAAGCTGCTTACCTTGCCTGTACCCTCCATTTGAGGTGCATTAGCCTGGGTCACTTCACAAGAATCAGGCCAGACGGGACGCATGGGCACACTGCTGGTGGCCTGCGCGGGTGTTTTCCAAACCAGGTGATACTGCCCCGCTGCAATCTCATTTAGCTTCAGCAATGAGGGCGCAAAACGGTGGGCCTGCGCCGACAAGCTCAACCCGAGACCCAGCAGCAGGACCGCAACAATTCTCAAGATATTCATAGCATCATCTCGTAATCTTCACGCATTCGCTGGGTGCTTTTGAGCAGGGCTGTACTGCGCGCCCTGGAATCTATGTCCCGAACCAACACGGCCCTGACCTCATCCAGAGTGGCATCGCGGCTGGGTTCCAACTCGCCGACGTAAACATAGTGCAGGCCATAGGTGGAGCGAACCGGGCCGACCCATTGGCCGGCAGAAGGCTTGGTCTGCTCAAGGTTTACCACGAAAGCCGCACCGAAATGGCGCGCTAGTTGTTCAGGCGTCTGATACTTAAAACGGTAACCCGGCAGGAAGGGCGAGCTCAGCTCTCGGGCCTGCTCAGGACCCAAGTTTTGCTCACCAATCGTTGCGATAGCGGCAGCTATCTCACCTTCTCGCTCGCGATTAAAGTAGATGTGCTCGATCGAAAAACGGGGCGGGCGACGAAGCTCTTCCCGGCGTTTTTCAAATTCAGCGAGAATCTCTGCTTCCGTAGCTGCCCCCGGGGGATTACTCGCCAGCATGAGCTGCTCAATAATCTGGATCAGCCGCCTTTTAACCACTTCATCACCCAGGTGCAGGCGCATCTCAAGGGCCTGCTTATAAAGCGCTTCGTCACTCCGACCATCGGCCAGACCCAAAAAATGCATGTTGCGCAGCAGTCGCTGATACACAACCGAATCATAAAGGTGCAGGTCTAGTTCCAGTGCTCGCTGGAACATCATATCCCGATCCAGTTCTGCCATAATCATTCGTTGTAACTGATCCTCGCCCGGAGGCCGACCAACGGTCGATGTCCACTGCTGCTGTAAAGACTCAACGCGCACGTCAGCCAGAGGACCTATCACCACGGGTGGCTGAGGAAAGAGCTTCCCCTGGGCCCAGAACAGGACCGCTCCAAGCACCAGGAAGTGCATCCAGGGCCGGTTAAGCCTGGCGAGAAACTTCATTGATTAACTCCTGTCACTAAATTGGGTAAACACCAGCAAACGCTGTCACCATTGACTGACAAAGTCAGTAGTAGCCAGGGATGGCAGCGGCTTAGGGTCACCCTCTCTGGTACCCAGATACAAAAAGCCGGTGATCTCTTCATTATTGGCCAGGCCAAGCCCGTCCATGACATTGCGGTCAAAGGCCGCATCACCGGTTCGCCAGACGCCCGCATAACCGAGCGCTTGCGCAGCCAGCAACACGCCGTGGGCGGCGCATCCAGCAGATAGTTTCTGCTCGATAGGCGGCACCTTGGGATGCGCACTGACACTGGCGACTACCACTACAATGAGGGGTGCTCTAAGCGACGATTTTTCCGCTTTCTCCAGAGCCGATGCATCGGCCTGCGGATTGCGCGCGAGCAAAGCATCGCGGAACAATACACCGAGGGCCTGGCGACGGTCTTCATCCACCGAAATAAAGCGCCAGGGCCGCAGCCGTGCATGATCGGGTGCTCGCATGGCTGCACTGAAAATACTTTCCCGCTCAGCGAGAGAAGGTGCCGGAGCCGTCAACTTGGGAGCGGAATTCCTCTGCTGGAGAAACTGAATTATGTCGTTCATAACCGATATCGCAAAAAATCGAGCGGCAATAATAGCAGCAAACAGCGAGTTTGTGCCCGTTAAGGCAGTGCCGGTCCTACCATAATATTCATAAAACCCTCGTCCCCCGGCACTGCGTCTACGTTGTCACACCAGACACACAGTTCATCGGCTGAAGACTTCACCATGCGGTGTTCGATATGATCAATAATCCACAGCGGTTGCCCAAGTTCAGCCAACAGCGTAATCAAGGCCCGACCGCTGCTACCGCATTGCCGCAACGACAGGGGGGTCAATTCAATGATTATGCGCGTAGGCTCTGTCTGCTCCTGAAGCAAGGGCATCAAACCTTTCATCACCCCAAACTCCGAACCCTGGGTGTCCACTTTCAACAAATCCAGACGCTGTGTTCGCGGGCCAAGAAAGTCGCTACCGCGCAGCAAGCTAATGGGTTTGCTGTCTCTTGCTGTTCCCGTCGCAAAAATCTGGTGATCACCAAAGTTATCTTCACTCAGGTAGAGTTTTGCTTCACCCGCCGTCTCCGCCAGTCCGGCCTGCTCCGCACAGATAATGTGTGCCAGATGATTGTGATTAGCGCTCGCCGCGAGAAGTGCGTAATTGCCCGGATCAGGTTCAAAGGCGAAGACCGCGCCGGAGCCACCTACCCGGGTAGCTGCCAGCAACGAAAAGTAACCAATATTGGCACCCACATCGACAAACACATGCCCGGGCTGCAACAACTGCAGCACAAGTGATGTCTCGTAAGGCTCCCAGATCCCCTCCTCTCGTATCCTGCGGGAAACATGCTTGTCCTGCTCTGGATGAATGTACAGCGCGAGCTCTGCCTCAAGACCCGGGACTAACAGGGGAACACATTGCTGCTCGATGGCCATTAGTGTGCTTTTACTTTGCGCTTGTCGCAGCGAACGCATCGGTAACTGGTAATCAACTTGCCCTGCTTGACATCAAATTGCTTTGCCGTATCCACCACCCATTTATGGTGACCGTGCTTGCACAGGACTTTGCCTTTATGCCGCTCTTTAAGCGAAGGCTGACGAAAGGGAATAACATCAGCCATGGATTACAACAGTGTGCGTTGCACAGCACAGTTCCAGGAATCCATTCTTTTGCGGCGAGTTGAAGCGTTCATTTGAACGGCATATTCCCGTTCCGCCTGCCATATACGCCGAACTTCAGCCGGGCTTTGCCAGAGACCAATGCCCAGTCCTGCCAGATAACAAGCGCCTGCAACAGTAGTCTCAATAACCTGGGGCCGAATCAGTTTTCGGCCAAGCACATCAGCCTGTATTTGCATTAGCAGGTTGTTGGCCGCAGCTCCTCCATCGACTCGCAGCGGCTTCATCCGCTTCCCCAAATCTGCTTCCATGGCCCGCAGGATATCTGCATTCTGCAATGCCATAGCATCCAACGTCGCTCTCGCAATGTGCCCCCTCTCGGTGCCGCGTGTCAGGCCGGTCAGCGTGCCCCTGGCCTCCGGCGCCCAATGGGGCGCACCCAGTCCTGTCAGGGCCGGAACAAATTCGACCCCCGCATGATCAGTCACGCTGCCTGCAAGGGACTCAATTTCAGGTGCACGTTTAATCAGCTGCAACCCGTCACGCAGCCACTGGACAGCAGCACCACAAACAAATGCGCCACCCTCAAGCGCATACACTGGTTCGGCTTTCTCTCCCAGTTGCCAGGCCACAGTACTCAACAAACCAGACCGAGATTGCAGCAAGTCTGACCCGGTGTTCATCAAAATAAATGAGCCTGTACCGAAAGTGCACTTGGCCTCACCCTGAGAAAAACAGGTTTGACCAAACAGCGCTGCCTGTTGATCGCCTGCCACGCCGGCAATCGGAATACCATCGGGCAGCCCCGGCACATTGCGGGTATGACCCAGCACTGCACTGGACGCTGAAATTTGCGGCAGAATATCTTCCGGAACCTGAAACAAGTCCAGTAACTGTCTGTCCCAGCGCCTGGTTTTCAAATTCATTAGTGAGGTGCGTGACGCGTTAGACACATCGGTAACGTGAGTTTCACCCGCGGTGAGCTGCCAGATCAGGTAGCTGTCCACAGTTCCTGCCGCCACCCTGCCCGCTCGACGCAGACGCGACAGACCAGAGGTATTGTTCAGTAGCCATCGATATTTGCTGGCAGAGAAATAAGGATCAAGCACAAGCCCTGTCTTGCGGCGCACGACTTTCTCATGACCTTCAGATTTCAGCTGTTCACAAAAATCTGTAGTGCGTCGGCACTGCCATACCACCGCGTTGTTTAATGGCTCCCCACTGTGACGATCCCACAACAGCGCAGTCTCACGCTGGTTGGTAATGCCGATTGCAGCGATATCGGTGGGCTTACAAACGCCTTTGCGCATGATACCGCGAACACCCTTGAGCACAGATTTCCAGATGTCCGCAGGCCGATGCTCAACCCAACCTGGTTTAGGATATAACTGTGGAAACTCATGATTAACACTGGCACATAGCTTGCCGGATGAGTCCATCAGAGCCACAGTACTGCCCGTTGTTCCCTGATCAATTGCCAGTATGAAATTTGCCATATCAGGCTCTGCTCCTCGTTTCAGTCCACCGTTTCAAGCTCAACAGAAGCGATGAGTCGATGTTTGCCACCTTCACAGCCGCTGCCGGACGGCGTGATTTTAGTAAAGGGTACGCCATAGCCTTCAGTGGTGCTAATAATTTTGACAATGTCACTGCCGTCATGCCGGGCGCCACACAAAGCGTTCAGCTAAGTCGTCTGTTCAGTTTTGGGTATGACCACATTGGGGTGTACAATCCGCGCGCATTTTAGTCAATTCATCGGAGTAGTTTCATGGATAACGAAGAACTTACCCTGTTTCGCGATATGGCCCGACGCGCCTTTGAGCAACTGATCTCTCCCCACTACGAAGCATGGGAAGAGAAGCACCTGGTACCCCGAGACCTTTGGAATCAACTGGGCGAGGCCGGACTGCTTTGTCCTGACATGCCAGAAGCCTTCGGCGGGGCTGGCACTTCCTCTCAGGTCTGCTTCGCTATGATCGAAGAGCTATCACACATGGGTTTCGGCGGCCTTGCCAGCGGCTATGGAATCCACTCCAATATTGTCGCGCCCTATATTGAGCACTTCGGGACAGAGGAGCAAAAGCAGCAGTGGCTGCCCAAGATGGTCACGGGTGAAGCCGTGGGCGCACTGGCAATGACTGAACCCGGTGCCGGTTCTGACGTTCAGGGCATTCGTACCAGCGCGGTTCAGGATGGCGACGAGTGGGTGCTCAACGGATCCAAAATTTTTATTACCAATGGCATCCATGCAGACCTTGTGATCGTCGCCGCAATCACCGACCCCGGCAAAGGCGCTAAAGGCACATCCCTGTTTCTGGTGGACGCCTCGCTTCCAGGCTTCGACAAAGGCAAAAAAATCGAAAAAATTGGTCAACACGCTTCCGATACCGCGGAGCTTTTTTTCCAGGACGTTCGTCTACCAGCCAATGCACTGCTGGGAGACCTCAACAAGGGTTTCGTCATCATGATGAAGGAACTTCCCAGGGAACGACTGGGAATTGCAGCTCAGGCCGTCGCTGCTGCTGAGGGCGCGTTACAGATCACAGTGGACTACGTACAGGAGCGCAAGGCCTTTGGGCAAACGGTGGGGTCATTCCAAAACACTCGCTTTACCCTGGCTGACGTCAAGACTGAGATCGCCTTGAACCGGGCCTTTTACGACCAATGTGCGAACCAATACGCGAGCAGCGAACTTTCAGCCGATGACGCTGCGATGCTCAAATACGCAGCAACCGAAATGCAATGCAAAACGGTTGATCAGTGTCTGCAACTGTTCGGCGGTTATGGCTATACTGCCGAATACCCTATTTCTCGTTATTACACTGACGCGCGCATTCAACGGATCTATGGCGGAACTTCTGAAATTATGCGTGAACTTGTCGCGCGCTCCATTCTGGGACGATGATGCTTACACTTGTTGGAGTAGTGGAAGGTCATTGTTGCGCTGCTATCGTGGCTGACACTTGCCAAAATGCAGCGGCTTGGTAAAGGGCCGCAGCTTGATAAAGGGCCGCGGCTTGGCTAGGGATATCTTCACAGTTGCGAAGATATCTCGACATTCACACCCCCAGTTCACCTACCACGGAGAACAGAGAAAGCAGGAACAGGCCTATCGTCAGGGAAATAGCGGATAACACCGTCGTGAGCACAATGATGTTGGCTGCGAGCACACCATTTCCCCGGGCCGCCACTACCATGATATAGCCTGAGGCTGCGGTCGGAGTTGCAACCAACAAAAAAAGCACACCCAGGGGTTCGCCACGAACCCCCAGCGCAAGCGCCAGTGCAACCGTTATGACAGGGGCAACTACAAGCCGCCAGAAAGTGGATTCCCAGGCGAGTGGCCCGGAGTAGCGCAGTTCTGACAGTTTCATTGCACCCCCTATACAAATAAGCATCAGCGGCAAGAATAAGGCGCTAAGCCAGATACTGGCAGGTTGAACAATAGCGGGCACAGGAAGGCCCGACAGGGAAAGAGCAGCACCCGCAGCGATTCCAATAATCAATGGATTACGCACTACACCCAAAAGCGCATCGCTCATTGCGGCACTGGCGCCCAGGGTGCGGTTGAGTACTAATACCGCGAGCACATTGTACAGGCTAGTCATCACCGCTACGGCCAGCGCGGCTAGTTGCGCACCTTGCTCGCCATAGGCGGAAATACACAAAGCAAGACCCATGATAGCCAGGTTGGAGCGAAATGCTCCCTGAACGAAAATCCCGCGCTCGCGAGCAGGGTGGCGTCTCCACGCGCTATAAGCCCAACTCGCCAGCGTCACCAGCAGTGTCGCCAGCACACCGGCGAGCAAATAGGTGGCGGTGATGGCATCACTGTAGTCAACACCGGCGGCACCGGCGAACAGCATCAACGGCAAGCCAAACTTAAAAGACAAGCGGGAAATTTTGTCGTTGAGCTGTGGCGACAGCCAGCCCGTTTTGGCGACAAAAGCACCCACTACCACCCACCCAAAGGTGGGCAGAGATACCATCAGACAGGTATAAAAGAGTGCCGTCGCGTCAGTAAGAGTCAAGCGTGATCATCAATAAGCAAAAAACCAATCATGCCAGCTATTCAAGACACTCTCCAAGAGCCCCGACCAGGCTATCGATCTCATTCTTTTCGATAATGAACGGCAAGCCCAGTTGAATAGTGTCGGCGCCATAGCGCACGTAAAAGCCCTTCTCCCACATCCGCATGGCAACTTCGTAGGGCCTGCGCGCCGGCTCGCCTGGATAGCTGGCGAGCGTCAGTGCCCCAGCGAAACCGTAATTTCGGATATCGGTAATATGAGCTCCACCCTTCAATTGATGCAGCGCTTCTTCAAAGTAAGGCGACAGTTCGGCAACACGCTGCGGCAGCTTCTCTTGCTCCAACACATCAAGGGCAGCAAGACCCGCAGCACAGGCCACCGGGTGAGCAGAGTAGGTGTAGCCATGTGGAAACTCCAGCATGTACTCAGGACCGCCCTGAGCCATAAATGTCTGGTAGATTTCGTTGGACGCAATTACCGCCCCCATGGGAATGGCGCCGTTGGTCAACTGCTTGGCAATATTCATAATATCCGGCTTTACACCAAAAGCCTCGGCGCCAGTCATCGCACCCATGCGCCCAAACGCGGTTATCACTTCGTCGAAAATAAGCAGTATGTCATTGGCATCACAGATATCTCGCAGTCGCTGCAGATAACCCGCGGGAGGCGGGATAACACCAGCAGAGCCTGCCATCGGTTCCAAGATAACCGCCGCGATATTGGAAGCGTCATGTAACGCGATCAGCTCTACCAACTCGTCTGCCAGGTGCCAGCCATTCGTTGGCATGCCGCGTGTGTAAACGTTCTCTTTGATCATGGTATGAGAGAGGTGGTCCGCATCTACCGCAGTACCAAACATTTTGCGATTTGCGCCGATACCGCCCACTGAAATTCCACCAAAGTTGACGCCGTGATAACCCTTCACGCGGCCAATCAGCTTGGTCTTGGTCGGTTGGCCTTTGAGACGCCAATAGGCTCGCGCCATTTTCAAAGAGGTGTCTGCAGACTCAGACCCGGAATTGGTAAAAAATACGTAGTCGAGTCCATCAGGGGTCAGGGATTTGATTTTGTTCGCCAGTTGGAAGGAGCGAGGCTGTCCGAACTGAAAAGCGGGCGAGTAATCCAGGGTTTGCAACTGCTGGGTAACCGCATCGGTAATTTCCTGGCGGTTATGGCCCAGGCCGCAGCACCAGAGGCCTGAGAGGCCATCCAGGATACGACGGCCCTTGTCGTCAATGTAATAGGCGCCCTCTGCACCCACAATCATCCGCGGATCGTCTTTGAATTGACGATTGCCTGTATAAGCCATCCAGTGAGCTTCCAACTCATCACGGCTCAGGGAAGGCTGAATATTCTGCATGCTGGTCATTTGGACATACCTACAATGTTGACTGAGGGCCCGATTGTAGCGCTTGTTTTTAGTTGCATAAATCAATACCTATCGACCTAAAGTTTCACTATTATTAAACTATATAGTTCGCGAGGTAACACCATGGCCGGTAAAGCCCTGCTGGGAAATGTGACTGACAATGACCTGCGTCTGCTACGGGTTTTCAAAGCTGTTGTTCACTGTGGCGGCTTCTCTGCCGCAGAACTGGAACTCAACATCAATCGTTCCACTATTTCTAGGCATATCAAGGACTTGGAAACCCGGCTGGGTGTCGTACTATGCCGCAGGGGCCGCGCGGGTTTCGCCCTGACTACTGAGGGAGAGCAGGTATTCGACAGCGCCAAGAAAATCATGGCCGCCATGGAAGAGTTCCAGCACGATGTCGGCGAGTTGCATCAACGACTCACCGGCCCCATGTCAATCGCCATCTTTGACAAAACAGCGTCCAATCCAGCCTGCCATATTCATCAAGCCTTCCGCCGGTTCGATGAGGCAGCGCCTGAAGTTGCTCCGGAAATTCATGTTGAGTCTATTAACGCCATTGAACAAGGCGTGATGGAGGGACGCTTTCAGCTAGGCGTCATTCCTGACCATCGACCATCCGCCAGCCTCGACTACTACCCCTTGTTCAGCGAGCAGATGTATCTGTACTGCGCTATCGGCCACCCCCTGTTCGACAGCACGAGCAACAATACCGATGCCGCGCAGGTCAGGAAATGTCGTTATGTAGGCATCGGCTACCACTCACCCAATATGGAGGCTACCCACAAGCTGGGACTTAAACGCCACGCTACCGCACATGATCAGGAGGCTGTCGCCCATCTGGTTTTATCAGGTCGCTATCTGGGCTACCTGCCGGAGCACTATGCTGAAGGATTCGAGGCAAACGGACGAATGCGCCGCTTACTGCCTGAAGTTTTCCAGTATGTCTGCCAATTCAGCGCAATTACCCGCCACTCCCCTCCGCCATCGAGGGTTGCCCAGACCCTGCTGAACGCTCTCATAGACGCACATTCGTAGCCCTTACGCCTGCCACTTAAAGGCAACGATGTTGCGAAACAGTCAGAAAACTCGCCCTCACTCCATACTCAATTGCTAGACTGAACTTATGTTTTCCCAAGGAGACTCGTCATGCGTTGGATCATAGTCTTTGCGGTGGTGGGCGCAGGCTACTGGTACCTGTTTGGTATGGATAGCCAGAGTGGCAGCCCCAGCTACCAACAGAAACTGCTGAGCAACAAAAGTGCAATGAGCCAGTGCATCAAAGAGGCCGAATACGCCGCCAGCCGCATGGCCAAAAGTGCTGATAGCGCCGAGCAAGATTGCGCCACTAAACTCAAGCTCTACCGTGAAGACGGCGGCTGGCACAGTTACAAAGACTCACGCAGATAACGACTACAGGCCGTCTGCAAATCGCAGGCGACCTCTTGCCTGTAACGGACTCCTCAGTCCTTGTAACCCGTTATGGACTTGGCGGCCTGATAAGCGAAGGTCATTGACGGCCCCAGCGTAGAGCCCGGACCAGGATAGCAGGGCAAGGTGGGAGCACTGCAATTGCCACAGGCATAAAGTCCTCCGATCAAGGAACCATCCTCTCGAACCACCTGGGCGTCGGCATTGATCACCATTCCGCCCTGGGTGCCAAAATCACCCGGATCGAGGCGCACTGCGTAGAAGGGCGGTTTGATAACCGGACCAAGGCACGGGTTTGGAGTAACCCGGGGATCGCCATAGTATCGGTCATATGCAGATTCACCACGGTTGCACTCCGGATCCACTCCCGTCTTTGCATACTCGTTCATATTCGCCACAGTCGCTTCCAGGCCGGCGACATCGACGTCGATTTTAACCGCTAATTCAGCAACGCTATCGGCTTTTGCGTAAAAGCCCCCCTCCTCGTAATTGAAGCTTTTGGGCACCTGCCAGTCAGGACGGAACTTACTATTAAACAAAGGTCCGACGAAATAATTAGCACGAAAATCCGCATCGAAAATTTGCCAAGTGGGGTAAGTGGGGCTTTCCTCGGTATGCTTGGCAAACGTTTCCAGCTGAAATGCCATATAGTTCTGGGACTCGTTACTAAAACGTTTGCCTGCCGGATTAACAATCACCGATCCCGGGTAGGATCGCTCCATGACCGACAGCCGGGGAATGTCTTCTCCGGGCACGGTGATGGTATTGCACCACCAGGCCTCGTCAAGGCGATGCATTTTCGCCCCTAGCCGCATCGCTTCGTGGTGTGCATCACCGGTATTATCGAAGGTGCCAGCGCTCCACTTGTGATCAGTCGGCTGGGGCAGGTACTGCTCGCGCATCTCCTGGTTGTGCTCAAACCCTCCTGCCGCCAGCACCACGGCTTTACGGGCCTGAATGCGCAGGGGCTTGCCGTCACGGATTACCTCAAGACCTATCACCTTACCGCCCTCTTCAACCAGGCTAGTCATTCGGGTGTTGAGCCACAGGGGCATATCACGGTCCAGCATTGATGCGCGCAACCGTGCAACCCCGGCGCAACCTGTGGCAAGGCGTCGATGAAACTTACTTTTGAGGCGCCAGGGAATATCCAGCATGTAGTCCAGGAACAATTTGAAAATAGACTTCCACCAGCCGGGCTGCTGGCCAACCATAACGGCGGCTTCTACCTGGGTTATTCCAATGACTCCAGCCAGATGCATCATCTGGTGTGTTCGGCGAAGTTGCTTCCACTCTTGGCCCAACTCGCTGGCGTCGAAGGTTTCGGGCTCCATGGAACGATGCCCCTCCATTCCGCCCTCAAGGTTGGTGTAATAATCGGGATAATGCTCGAGAGTAACGTAGCGTACTTGTGTTCGCTCATGGAGAAAGTCCACCATTTTGGGACCATTTTCCAGGAATGCATCTAACTGGTACTCCGGTACCTCTTCCTCAGAAATCAGTTGGCGCAGGTATGTCTTGGCCTTGTCAAAGGAATCCTCCGCTCCGGCTTCCCTGGCATAACGATTACCGGGAATCCACACTCCGCCTCCGGAGATAGAGCTGGTGCCTCCGTAAAGGTCTGACTTTTCGATGACCAACACATTTTTGCTGCCCATTTCATAAGTGCACACGGCGGCTGTCATACCGCCGTTGCCGGAACCGACCACCACTACATCGTAACTGTCGTCCCACTGCTGTTCTGCGCTCATTGCTCGCCCCTGCTGATTGATACCCGCAATGTTAGCCTACAAAGACAACAACAGAAGTAGTGGTCGCTCCTTAACAGGGCGCAGGTTTAACAATTTGGCCGCGCCGCCCCAATGAGGGACACGATAGTTTAACAATGAGACTCTTGCGCATGTGCACAGGGCTTGCATACACTCACTAATCCAAGTCAATAAACTCAACAGGGATCAACCTATGAAGCTTCATTCTCGAAAAACCCTTGCGTCCATCGCTGCTGCAGTCGGACTGGCCACATCGATTCAGGTCCTTGCACACCTTGATGATAAAGAGCCCATGCAATCCTACCGGCAATCCTACTTCACTCTCCTGGCGATGAATTTCGGCCCCATTGGAGCCATGGTCAAGGGCGAAATGCCCTGGGATGACGCTAAACTGAAGGTGTTTGCCAATGAGCTTGGCGCCCTGGCCAGCATGGATGTCTCTCGCGCATTCGGACCCGGCACTGACAAAGGCACCACCCGGGCCAAACCTGAAATCTGGCAAAACCAGGAAGACTTCAAGGTCAAGCTCACCAATATGAGGGAAGCGCTTGCAGGTCTGCAAGTGGCGGCCGGTTCAGGAGACAAAAAAATAGTTGCCCAAGCGGTAGGCGATGCTGGCAAGTCCTGTAAGGCTTGCCACGATGAATATAAGGCGAAAAACTACCTCTATTGATCGGCTACCAGAGCGGTTGGGGTTGCGGCGCTAGCTCCAACCCCTGCCAAAGTAACAACGCTATCACGATGGCGACCAGGACTGCCTTTAAGGCTGACACCGGCGCCTTGTGCCCTTCCCGATCTGTTGCAGCACCGACCAACATGGGCTGAATCAACTGTTTTTTAAGCCTGAACTGATAGTACATAATGGTCAATATATGCAGCGCTATCAGGCCCAACAGGATATCGAAAGTCCACTGATGAACCACTCCCATCAGGTCTCGCAGTTGCGGCTCGGCTGCATAATATAAGGGGCCAGAAAACAATATATCGTCACTATTAAACAAGCCACTGATCGCCTGTAGCAGCAACAGGCAAAGTAATGCGAGTACAGACCAACCCCCCAGTGGATTGTGTCCCGGAGTGGGGCTTGGCTGTCCCCGAAGGTAGGCTAATACTGAAGCAGGGCCCACTACGAAATCACTAAAGCGGCTGTGCACGCTACCCAGAAAGCCCCAAACAAAACGTGTTACAAGAAGCACGATCATGACTTGGCCGGTGACCTCATGTATGTCATAACGTTCGAATTTAGCACTCCACCAGGCGAGTGCGAAGCACACCACTAGAGACCAGTGGAAAAGCCGTGTGGCTAGGTCCCAGACAGGGTGAGCAGAAGCCATGCTTAATTCAGTCCAATGGCATCAAGGCTTGAAACTCCGGGTCGACATCCTGGTAATAGTAAGACCAGACCCCGTCAATCAGCAATGCCCGATGCCTGGCTCCGGGAAGGGAAGGATCGGCAGAATCATAGCCAGCGTCGCCGCGATAAAGTGCTACCAATTGGCCGTCAAAGCGCGCCAGAACCGGCAACACCTGCGGCACAGGGGTATTGCGTTCCCCGTCAATTGCCTCTTTCACCGTGTCATATCGGCAGAGCGTGACAAGCGTTATCCAGGTGGGAGGCAAAATAGCCAGCTCGCCCGAGCGGTGCTCGGACAACGCTTGCTCCACCGTCACCCAGCGGGAGTCGTGTATTTCGCCGCCATCGATGACAACCTGCTCCTCAAGATGCAATGGCGCGGCGTATATCCAGGTAGAAAACCGCCTGGTTTCCGCCTCTGGCGTAGTCCAATGGCTCAATAACACCATGTCATCAGGGCGAGGCTGCTGACCACATTCTTCCATCGCCTCTCGAGCAGCCGCAAAACGGGCGGCAGCTTCTTCGTTGCCCTCGCCCGCCGCCATATCTTCAGGGTCAAGACTGCCACCGGGAAAGACCCAAAAACCCCCGGCAAAGGCCAGTGCCTTGTTCCGCTTCAAAAGCAGAGTTTCCAGCCCTTCTTGGCCATCACGCAAAAGAACTACGGTGCTGGCAGGACGAATAGCGACGGTGTCGGGCATGAGTAAACCTCAGAAAAAATCCGCTTCAGTGTAACAGCAGTACCGGGCTTTTCCAGAGCTCCACATTTGGTCGGCAGGCATGGCGTGTTAACCTGCCGTTCGGCCAGCAACTAATAAAATATGAAGCGATTCACCCGCCAAACAATCACCGTAGGTCTATGCACACTATGCCTGGCAGCGAGTGCAGCAATGGCTCAGCGTGCCTTGGAAGAAGTCGTAGTTACAGCCCAAAAAGTAGAGCAATCGGCCCAGCAAACCCCGATTTCCCTTGTCGCGTTTCAGGCCGACGAACTGGAGACTTTAGGTATTACCAATGTCGGTGACATTCGTGCCCAGGTGCCCAACTTCGTCATAGACCAATTTCCCTCCAGTAACCAGACACTGCGTTTATTTATTCGGGGCATTGGAATAACGGATGTACAAATCACTCAAGACCCCGCAGTAGGCGTTTACCTTGATGGCGTTTACCTCGCTCGCTCTACGGGGCTTGCTGCCGATGTGGCTGATCTCGAACGCGTGGAGGTATTGCGAGGCCCTCAGGGCACGCTTTACGGACGAAACACCACTGGTGGCGCATTAAACCTCGTCACAGAACGACCCAACCCCGAGAAAATTGCATTCGCCCAGGTTATTGGCACAGGCAAGCGTAACCGCCTGCTTTTGCGCTCCAGTCTCAATCTACCGCTTAATGCCCGACATGCGGTAAAAATAGCAGCACTGGGCAAGCGAGAAGATGGTTTCGTGAGCAACGACGGCCCCGGAGGTAATTACGGCGACATCAAGTCCGAGGGCTACCGCATTGACTGGCGCTGGCTCACGACTGAAACCCTCAGCCTGAATTACAGTTGGGACAAATCGCGTATCGAAAGTTACAACTACACGCCCCAGGCAGTCAGCCCCGGCATTCCTGCCGGAACGCCGGTGGACGCCGCAATCATCAGTTCCCAGCGCTTCGTCCCGTATGGGGAGCGCTTGTTTGAAAGGCTTGCGACCAATGCCCCACTGTTACCCACTGATACTGTCATCGAAGGCCACGCCCTGACCCTGGCGTGGACAGCACAGTCATGGACTCTCAAGTCGATTAGTGCCTATCGTGAAATGGAAGACTTGAGCTATATCGACTTTTCCAGTGGTGCCAGCGCCGAATATCGGGTCGATTTTTCCGGCATTAGCCTGGGTGAAAACAGTGCCGCTCCCCTGGATTACGAGACGGTGCGCACCCAACTCGACCAGGATCAATTCTCTCAGGAACTGCAGTTAATTGCCGATTGGCGCAATTTTGACCTGGTTGCCGGGCTTTACTATTTTAGCGAAGAGGCCAGAGAAAACTGGTTCCCCATGCATCACATATTCAGTTTCCCGTTGATAGAGACAGGAGACTCGGCGCGAGCCGTCAATATTCGCGCCGAAAACAACGTCATTGATAACACAGCAATCGCAGCCTACGGACACTTTGGCTGGAGCCCCCGGGATGCCTGGAAAGTCACCCTAGGTTGGCGCCACTCGCGAGATGAACGAAAAGTGAATCGTTTATTTCAACAAGACAATTTCGTGGATTATGGTTCCAACATCATCGGCCCATTTGAAAGCATTGATTTTAAAGCGACTGCTGCCAAGAATTTCAGCGACAACTCTTTCAGTTTCATGATTGAGCATGACCTGGCCGAGGACACTCGTCTCTATGGCAAGCTCGCTGAAGCTTATAAAAGCGGTGGGTTTAATACCCGCGATCCCGATCCTGACTATTTTTCGCAGGGTTTCGATGAAGAAAAGAATCGCACGCTGGAGCTCGGACTAAAAGCAGAATGGCTGCAGCGAGCGCTGCGACTGAACGCCGCAATTTTCTATTCCGATGTTAAAGACATGCAACTGAACTTCTTGCTACCGAACAGTATTTCCGATACCCGGGTGTTCAATACAGGCTCCGCAAAGCTATCGGGTATCGAACTGGAAGCCGTCAGCTTTCTCGGCCAAAACATGCTATTGCGCGTCAACTACGCCTATCTGCACAGTGAAATTGAAGACGTCAACGACCCTTTCACTGGTGACCCTCGCTCTTTTGGCTTTGACAACGCACCTCGCAACAGTGCCAGCGTCAACCTTGATTATCAATTACCCAGGGTGAGCTACGGCAACTGGAGCGCTAACCTCAACGCCAACTTCGTTGATGAGCGCAACACCAGCAACACGTTGCTCGCCATCGATGCATACAGCTTACTCAATGGAAGGCTCAGTTTATCGGGGGTCGCTCTGCCTGTGGGAGAACTGGCATTGTCAGCATGGGTCAAAAATGCGCTTGACGAAGAATACGTCAATTTCACCATCGGCAACCTACCTCATGCATCCAGAGCAGTACTGTGGGGTGAGCCTCGGACCTGGGGTTTCGACCTTAAATACAGCTTCTGAAATATTGGCTGCGATAGCCCAACCTGTAATACCGCTAACGTTGTCAAAGTCTGGACAAAATTAGACACTACGTCTCTTTATCTTCAGACCAAAAACTTCCTATGCGTATTGCCCCCGTATTATTGCTGACCTCCGTCACTATCACCTCGCCCTCCTTTGCGGAAAACAAAGCTGACGCAGCGGCAATAACGGCTTCCCCGCCTTCGCTGAGTGCAACTCGACCCTATAAGGTGTCCGAAGACCGTGAGGATTGCACCAACTTTGATGCGCTGCGACGTCCACATTTTGGTGATACCCATGTACATACAGCATGGTCTTTTGACGCCAACTCTCAGGACACTCGCAATAAACCGGAGGATGCCTACCGTTTTGCCAAAGGCGGACGAATGGGTATCCAACCCTATGATGACAACGACCAACCGATGCGAACTGTTCAGTTGGACCGACCACTGGATTTCACCGCCGTAACGGATCATTCAGAGTTTATGGGTGAGATGCGAATGTGCAATACCGAGGGATCACCCGGCTACTGGCACCCCATATGCATTGCACACAGACATCTACCCCAACTTTCGTTTGGCACATTTGCCGCCTATGGTCTCGCCGGGAAGCAGCGTTGGGGGTTTTGCGGCGATGACAATGAAGAGTGCTTCGCAGCAGCGGCAGACACCTGGAAAGACGTGCAATTTGCAGCTGAGCAAGCCTACGATCGAAGCAGCGAGTGTATTTTCACCAGTTTTGTCGGCTATGAGTGGACTGCATCTGTAGGCAGTGGCCAAAACCTCCACCACAACGTGGTATTCAAAAACGAAACAGTCCCTGATCGGGCACTGTCATGGATAGAATCTCCGTCACAAGTCGACTTGTGGGACTATCTCGACAAGGAGTGTCTCGAGGAGAACCCCGGTTGCGATGCAGTCGTTATCCCTCACAACTCAAACCTCAGTGGTGGCTTGATGTTTGAAAGTGCGCGCATTGAAGACGGCCAGATTCCCGAAAGTCCGGTCACTGCTGAGGAAGCCCGCCGTCGCGCTCGCTGGAACGCTCTGTTTGAAGTGATGCAGCATAAAGGCTCTTCTGAATGTGATAATCGCATACCGACATGGTCTGAGGACGAATACTGTAACTTCGAAAAAATGGGTTACGACAGCTTTGGCGGCAAGAACACCGGGATTGCGGAAGGCGGTGCCATGGACTGGCTAACCTACTTTGTGGACGAAGAGCGGCTGCCGGAAACCAAGCTTCCCGATCAGACCAACTTTTTGCGCTACGCGCTGAAAAAAGGCCTGCAGCAGCAGGCTGAACTCGGCGTTAACAGTTTTAAATACGGACTTATCTCCAGCACTGATACCCATATTGCAGCGCCTGGTCTGGCAATGGAGAAAAATCACCCAGGCCACGGAGGCGCGGGTATGGGCGCCGCTGATGGAGTGCCAAAGGGGTTACCCGATGAGTTGGAATACGGTCCCGGCGGTCTCGCTGTGCTCTACGCTGAAGAAAACACCCGTGACTCATTGTTCGCCGCGATGCAGCGGCGCGAGGCTTATGCCACTAGTGGTACTCGTCCGATAGTGCGGTTTTTCGGCGGCTGGGATTACCACAAAGACGCCTGTTCTGCAGCCGACATGGTGGCCCAGGGCTACGCTCACGGGGTGCCAATGGGCGGTGATCTGGCTTCACCTTCCAAAGGGCAGACAGCGCCTCGCTTTATTGTTTCAGCCCTCGCCGACACCGGCACCGCAGAATACCCAGGAAACCCTCTACAGCGCATTCAGCTAATCAAGGGCTGGTATCAGGATGGCGAGTTGCAAGAAACAGTGCTCGATGTCGCCGGTGGTGACAACAATGCTTCAGTGGATATCAATACCTGTGAAACCAGCGGCACCGGCCACGCCCAACTCTGTAGCGTCTGGCAAGACAATGACTTCAATCCCGGTGCACAGGCTTTCTACTATACGCGTGTGCTGGAAAACCCCAGTTGCCGCTGGAGCCAGAGGATTTGCGCCGATGCCGGCGTCCGTTGTGAGAACCCTGCCTCCATCCCCGAGGGTATGGAGAACTGTTGCTCTGCAGACCACAACAAAGTGATTCAGGAAAGAGCCTGGAGTTCTCCGATTTGGTATACGCCGCAAGCCTGAAAGCTAATGCGCCTCAGTCAGTTGAACGTCAATTACCCCCAGACTGATCAACCTCAGGATAAAGCGCGCGCCGCCATGGATAAATCAAATCCAATCCCTCGAGCGTGTCCTGCCGCCTGCTCTCGCTGCTCTGGCTCTTGCGACAATACCCAGAGATTGGCACAACGAGTACCGGTGCGACAAAAAGCAAATACTGGTCGCTCTGCATCGTCAAATAAATCGGCCATTTCTTCCAGGTGTTCGCCGGGAAAGTTGATCGCCGTCACCGGAATATGATGGTACTCAAGTCCGGCCGCCACCGCCGCCTCCGCAATCTCAGCGCTACTGGGCTGCCCGCCCTCTTCCCCGTCCGGGCGATTATTGAGCAACACCTTGTATCCCGCTGCAGCAATATCAGCAACCAATTCGGCGCTTATCTGGCCGGATACGGCAAGTGTTTCTGTGAGCTTGTAGGAATTCATAGTTTTACCTCCGAGAGGCGTTATACCAGAGGGCACAGCGCCGCACCAGCAATCGCCACCTTCACTCTCCCTTGAACTGCGGCTGGCGCTTATCGCGAAAGGCCCTGGGGCCCTCCCTCGCATCCTGACTCATCATCACAGCAGCTGCTTGCTCCATTTCGTAATGGAAAGCGTCAGCCCAGGGTAGTGTATGGGTTTCAAGCGCTGTTCGTTTAATCGCTTGCAAAGCCAGGGGCGCCTGTCGGCACACATTGTCGGCATAATGTTCGGCCCTGGCCTGCAGTTCGCCAAACGGCACGACCTCAGATACCAGGCCCATAGCCAGGGCCTCGGCGGCGTTGATGGGTTCGCCACCCAGTAAAATTCGCATCGCGTGCGCCCAGGGTAACTGCCGCGCGAGTCGCACCATGGAGCCGGCACCGGGAACAATCCCCAGCTTGGGCTCGGGAAGTGCAAACTGGGCATGATCTGCTGCAATGCGAATATCGGTGGCCTGCAGCAACTCAGTGCCGCCGCCCAGTGCTCGCCCATTAATCGCAGCAATAACCGGCTTGAGCAGCGGCTCACCTTTTAACATAATTTTTTCAGGGATAGCGGGGTCTGCGAGCAAACGCTCCTCTACTGGATTCTCTGGTTGCCTGGCCCCGGTCCAGAGGGGAATCACCTTGCCGAGATCTCCGCCACAACAAAAATCCTCTTTCCCTGCTCCCGTGAGAACAGCCACCCTGATGTCATCATCATCGCGAACCTCCTGCCAGGCATCTGCCAGTTCCACGAAGGCATCCCCATCGAGCATATTTTTCGCTTGTGGACGGTTTAACGTAATCCAGGCCTGCCGTCCGCGCTTTTCCAGGGTGATGGCTGTCATCTGCAGTACTCCTTATTGTCGCCACTTTCGAGCTTAAGCCAAAGCCTGCTTTCGCGTAAGGCTATCTGCGGGAAAGACTACACAGATTTATCGCTTTAAACTATGCATCAAAGCCCTGCTAATCCTTCCCAAAGCAACTTCACCCCCACGATAATCAAGAAGAAACTAATCACTTTGTAATAAAAAACAGGGTCGGATATTTTCACCAAATAATGGCCAATTCGGACGCCTACCGGAGCCAATGGAACCAGCACCAGCGCACAAACGAGATTCTCTTGACTGAACTGGCCGAGCATTGAATAGGGAACCAGCTTTATTACATTAACGACCGCAAAAAAAATGCCCGCGGTGCCTGCGTAAAGCAGTGGTTTCAATTTTTTAGGCAATAAATACAGTGTAAAGGGCGGTCCACCGGCGTGAATACTAAAGCTGGTGAAGCCGGCGAGAGTGCCGAAAAAACCAGCTGCTCCAGCATTGTGCTGAGCGGCGCTGCGAGACTGGAGCCCGGTCAGTTGCTGCACGCCAAATACTAGAGAAAGCACACCGATGAGAATGCGCATGTAATCATCGTTCATGACGTCGGCAGCAAGGTATCCAATACCGATACCCACCAGGGCACCCGGCAGCAGCAGTTTAAGTGCTTGGCGATCAAACTGCCCCCAATAGGTTCTTACGACAAAGGCATCCATCACCACAAGAATTGGCAACAGGATTGCGGCAGCCTGGGTGGGCGACATCAGCAGCGCCATCAGTGGTACGGACAATACAGCTACCGCACCGCCAAAGCCTCCCTTGGCAATTCCATACAGCAACACCGCAGGGACACTGACCAGATAAAACGCGGGGTCAGTTAACAATGGTTCGCTCAGCTAATCAGTCCGTACTCATTTTTGAGAACATCAATGATCTCTGCTTTGGGGTTCTGGGAAAGCGAAATAGGTTTGCCCGTAATTTTCTCTGCAATATCGGTATAAGTTGCAGAGACCTGCATCAATACTTCTTCTGGCAGTGCGTTATCTCTGGCCAGCGCTGTACGCTCTTCCATACGCGCCTTGTTCAGCAGGATATCGGGGTCGGGAAAGTGCTTCAGCAACAATTGGCGGAAGCTCTCTTTGGAGTTTTCCACCACCCTACCGTCACGCCAGGCAGGACCATCCCAGATACGGGAGGAGTCCGGCGTACCCACCTCATCCATATATATTAGCTTTTCCTGGCCTAACTTATCGGTGACGTAGCCAAACTCGAACTTGGTATCGACAAAAACCTGATCGAGTGTTGCAAGTTTCGCACTAATGAGATCGAAGCCGTCTTTCAGCAGTTTTTCGTAGAGATCTACATCGGTGAGATTATTGAAATGAAAGGCCTGGTAATTGGCTTCGATGTTGCCGCGGGTAATGTTCACATCATCAACCGCAGGAACGCCCGGTATGCCTTCCAAAATCCCCTTGGTGGAGGGCGTAATTAGCAGCTCTGGCAATTTTTGGTCTTTCTCAAGGCCATCAGGAATTTCAATACCACAAAATTCACGCTCGCCCTTGGCATAGGATCGCCACATCGAACCGGTAATGTACTGCCTGGCAATGGCCTCGATCATTACTGGACGTGCTTTTTGCACAATCCAAACCAGCGGATGTGGCACCTCCAGAATATGACTATCGGCAAGACCCTGGCTGCGAAAACTATCGAACCAGTGATTGGAAATTGCGTTAAGAGCCGCACCTTTACCAGGCACCCCGTTCATCCCACCCTCACCGTGCCATATACATTCAAAAGCGGAAATTCGATCGGAGATCACCATAATCGCGAGCGGCGCATCGGCCGCCACGTCATAACCGCGCTGTGCAATGAGGCGTGCGCTATCGGATTCATTCAGCCAGTAAACCGATCGCACCTTGCCGCTATGGACGGGCGCTCCAGTGCGAATGGGCAGGTCGTTGTTAACAGCCAGTACTTTGTTGGCAAGACTCATGTGAAGGTTCCATTAACGGGTAGTGAAATTACAGCAAGCCCAAGCTTGCCAGGCTCCGGAATTTTAGCAGAGCTGATCCTGAACGACACCTGTTCAAGAGTGCTTTCTTGGGGACTTTTGCGGCCCAGTAGGTGTAGAATGTCCGGCGTTGTGAACTGCATCTGTTTTAAGGAAAAACCCTATGAGCCAAGCCCAAACACCCTACCAATTGCTGGGCGAAGACGGCATCCATGCGCTGACAAACGCCTTTTACGACATTATGGACGAGTTACCTGAAGTGGCCAGCTTGAGAGCGATGCATGCACAAGACCTCACACCCATGAAACAAAAGCTGGCGATGTACCTCACCGGTTGGATGGGCGGACCCCCACGATACGCGGACAAGTACGGTACGGTCTGCATGACCGAGCCCCACGAGCCCTATCACATAGGCCCGGAGCAGCGTGACCAGTGGTTATTGTGCATGGACAAAGCACTGGAGAAGACCAATGCCAGCGAAGAGTTGGTAGAAATGCTGAAGGTTCCCATGTTCCGGATAGCAGATGCAGTACGGAACCGTGACGGAGCCAGCGCTGCCAGTTCAGATTCAAATATTATCGCCTCCCACTGAGATTTTAACATGCTCCACTCCAAATCGAGCGCGCTAGTCGCGGCTTGCTGGCTTTTGGCAAATCCGCTAATGCTAGCTGCAACAGAAACCTATCAGGAAGAAATACTGGTGTCCGCGAGCCGTCTGCCAGAAAATGCGGCGACGCTGCCGCTGTCATGGGCACGGGTGAACAAAGACGAGTTGGCACTCACCGGTCATGTCCATATTACCGAGGCAATGCAGCGTGTCGCGGGGGCCTGGATCAGCCGCGGCAATGGCCAGGAGAGTCTGCCTTCATTGCGCTCACCCGTGCTCACGGGCGCGGGCAGCTGTGGTGCGTTTTTCATGGCAGCAGATGGTATCAGCCTCAGGGCGCCCGGCTTTTGCAACATAAACCAGCTGTTTGACGCAAACACCGAACAAGCAGGAGCGATCGAAGTCATCAAGGGTCCCGCTACATCACTTTATGGTTCCAACGCACTTCACGGGGTTATCAATATACTAAGTGCCGCACCTGCGGCAGAAAATGACCTGAGTGTCGAAGCGGGCCCCTATGACTACTATCGCGCTAAGTATGCCTACGGCAGCAGCGGCGACACCCACGGGCTTAGCCTTCGTGCCAACGCCACCACCAACGGCGGCTACAAGGACGACTCAGGCTATGACCAGCAAAAGCTGACATTCCGGCACGATTTTACGGGTACCGAGTGGGACATCAGCAGTGTTCTCAACTACAGCAACCTCAACCAGGAAACTGCCGGCTTCATAAAAGGCTACAAGGCCTACGCGGACGAAGACCTGAAACGACAAAACCCCAATCCCGAAGCCTACAGAGACGCCTGGTCTGTTCTCGCTCACAGCCGCGCCAGCCGGGAACTGGGCGACAACCACCAGCTGATCCTTACCCCGTACCTGCGTGCTAATGACATGGAGTTTCTGATGCATTTTCTGCCCTGGCAACCAGTGGAGGAAAACGGTCACAGAAGCCTGGGATTTCAAGGCGCGATCTATAGCGAACTGGGCCAGTGGCGCTGGATTAACGGCCTGGACGCGGATTACACCGATGGTTGGCTAAAGGAGGTGCAGGCAGACGGGTTTAGCCCTAACCAACCGGCGGGTGTGCACTATGACTACCAAGTCGATGCCACCATGGCGGCAGCTTTCAGCCAGCTTGAATGGGCTCTCAACAAGCTGGAGCTCAGTGCGGGCTTGCGCTATGAGTACAGCCGCTATGACTACGATAACAAAACCGGTGACGGCCCTGCCTGCGCGCCCGAAGCCACTGCCTGTCGTTTCTATCGTCCTGCCGACAGGAAAGACAATTTTAACAACTGGTCTCTCAATGCAGGTGGCAGCTACACCCTGGGAGAAAATCATCAGACCTATTTGCGTTATGCCAACGGCTTTCGCGCGCCCCAGGCCACCGAACTCTATCGGCTACAAGCCGGCCAACAGGTCGCCGATCTGGACTCTGAAGAGCTGGATAACCTCGAAGTAGGGCTTCGCGGGGTTCTCTCAGACAAGCTGAACTACGACCTGTCTTTATTTTATATGACAAAAGACGATGTCATATTCCAGGATGCCAATCGCCAGAACATCAGCGGTGCAAGTACCAAACACCAGGGTCTGGAATTCAATCTCGGCTATCGCCTCAACGATAACTGGTACGTCAATGGTGTGGGCAGCGTTGCTCGCCACCGCTATGACAGCCGGATTAACCTGCTGGGTTCATCAGGTGACATCAAGGGTAATGATATCGACACCGCCCCACGCCATTTTGGCAGTGCAAGACTGGGTTGGGAATTCAACCCGCAGAGTGTGGCCGAGCTGGAATGGGTATACATGGGTTCTTACTATCTCGAACCCGACAATAAACACAGCTATGACGGACATACATTGATGAACCTGCGTGTGAGCTCGCAGTTTTCGTCGCACTGGAGGGGAACCCTGCGGCTGACCAATTTACTCGACGAGGATTATGCTGAGCGTGCGGATTTTGGCTTCGGCGACTATCGGTACTTTGTCGGGCAGCCGCTGGGTGCTTATGTTGAAGTGGGCTACAGTTTTGGCCGCTAGCAGGTTAATCGACTGAGCGGCTGCGCATCACCGGGGCCGCACTAGCCAGCGGCAGCAAAGTCCCGCGGATAACACTAGCGAATACGAGAAATACCCACGGCATCACGCACTTTGGCCATTAAAGCAGAACTATGCTCCCTGGCGCGCTCCGCGCCTTTCAGCAATTCGCTCTCAATATGCCCTGGGTCTTCCATCAGTTCATCGTAACGAACTCGCGCCGGTGCCAACTCAGCATCAATCAATTCAAACAACTGCTTTTTCGCCTCACCCCAGGCAATGCCCTCCTCAAATGCCTTACGCATGCGCGCAGTCTCGGCCGCGTCGGCAAAGGCCGCCCAGACCTGGAAAACGGTAGAGTCATCTGGATCTTTGGGTTCGCCGGGCTCAAGCAAATTGGTTTTGATCTTGTTGATGTGCTTACGTAGTTTCTTTTCCGGCAAGAACAGCGGAATAGTGTTGTTATAGCTCTTGGACATCTTGCGACCATCCAGTCCCTGCAGTACCGCAACATTGTCATCGACCGCGGCTACCGGCAGGGTGAATACTTCTGCAAAGTTGTGATTAAAGCGGCCCGCGATGTCACGGGCCATCTCCACGTGTTGAATCTGGTCACGGCCAACGGGAATACTATTGGCATTAAACATCAAAATGTCGGCAGCCATTAACACCGGGTAACTAAATAAGCCCATGGTGATCGCAAAATCAGGGTCTTCACCTGCATCCTCATTCGCCTGCACCGCCGCCTTGTATGCGTGAGCCCGATTCATAAGACCTTTGGCGGCATTGCAATTGAGTACCCAGGTAAGTTCGGGAATCTCGGGAATATCAGATTGACGATAAAATAGGGCGTGGTCAGTATCCAAACCAAGGGCCAGCCAGGTTGCCGCAATCTCCTTAGTGGACTGCCGAACCAGTTCAGGCCCCTGCCCCTTGATCAGGGCATGATAATCAGCGAGGAAGAAAAACGAATCCAGCGTTGAATCTTGCGAGGCCGCTATGGAAGGACGGATTGCGCCGACGTAGTTACCTAAATGGGGAGTGCCGGTAGTGGTGATACCGGTGAGCACGCGTTGCTTGGCCATGAACTTTGTCTGTCAGTGGAAAAGGCGCCAATGATACCTAGCTTGGCTGTGGCTGGCTATCCTGCAGTGATTGCAACAAGCGCAGGTAACGTGGCCGCAGCTGCTCAATGCTGTAAGCAGACATATCGATAGGCACTGAGGGCCGGGCTGCCAGTGCCAGCAGAAGTGTTATCGCGGAGTCGGCCTCCTGTTGCGGATTGTCGGGACAGGATTGATACCGGCAATGATCAGGATACATCTCACGATAAGCCAGACGATCTGGCACGAGGGGCATACAACCGGCACGAACCGCCTGCATCACCGCCAAACCCTGAAATTCATGTAACGCCGTTGACAGAATAATATCGGCGCCGGCTTGCAGTGCATGGTAATCGGCGGCGGCGTCCATATAACCAAACTGAACCAGACGGTGCTCGAAATCCCGTTGGATTGTAAAAAACACCGCGGGTGAATTGCGAAACTGTTGCCCGGTAACAGCGAGCTGATAATGGAGCCCTGACGCTTCCAGGCCCTTGAGAATACGATGAAGTCCCTCGCCACCCTTATCGTGCTCAAAGCGAGCGTTCCAAAGAATGCGAAGCGCCCGCGATTTCTCTTCGGGTCGCCACGCGCTAGCCTGTGCCTCAACTACTGGCAACAGTGGCACGGGAAGCACCTCGGTTTTTTCCTCCATAGCATCAACAAGACGCTCCGGCACGAAATCAGGCAGACGCGCAAACAACTGGCTACAACCCGATAGAAAGCTGTCTCTGTTGTACGCAGAATTGAAAGCCAGACGATCGGCAGCCATCGCACTGTAAATGCTCACCATTTGCGCTTCCAGCAAGCTGTGCTGCTGGCGATCCTGGGGAAACTCAAACTGGTTTTCATGAAAATAAAGCAGACTGGGGACGCTGGCCAACGCTGGCACAAGCCCCCGCAATGTCGCCAGGTCAACCATGGAAGTAGCAACCAGCAGTTGAAACCCGCTCTCTAAAACCTCCCGCTCAGACACACTCCAAAACAGGGGGTTGCCGCGCACCCTCCAACTGAAGTGCCGGGCAGGCAGCTCCAACTCTACCCATTGCCAATGGGGGAACATCTGCCGTAAGCCGAGCTGCCAGTAGCGATGGCTCTGGGCAGCATAAGCGGATAAAAGAAGAACACGCACAGCGAATCAGCGGGCGCTCAGACTGCCTCGATAATTATAGAAGCGCCGTAACACTTTGCTCAGATTATGAGCATCCGCAGTCCCCGCGAGCTCTCTTATGGAATGCATACCAAAAGTGGGCACGCCGATATCCAAAGTACGCACGCCGACCCCACCCGCAGTGATAGGGCCAATCGTACTACCGCAGGCCATGTCGGTGCGCACTACAAAAGATTGCACCGGCACCCCCTCCTGCGCCGCCAGCATGCGATAAAGACCGGTGGTCTCAGCGTTGGATGCATAGCGCTGGTTGGCGTTAATTTTGATCACCGGCCCTTTGTTGAGCACTGGCCCGTGGTTTTCATCATGTCGGTCCGCATAATTTGGGTGTATGCCATGGGCATTATCCGCAGAGATCATCATCGAACGCTCTGTGAGCGCTGCATAAGCGGCCTGATCATCGCCGGAAATCCGCTTTAGCACTGACTCAAGCAATGGCCCTTGTGCTCCCGCTGCAGACAAGCTCCCCACTTCTTCATGATCATTACAGACCAGCAACACACTGGCGGCACCGTCCCACTCTTGCAGGGCATGCAGACCCGTGTGACAGCTCAGCAGATTATCGAGACGAGCAGATGCAATAAAGTCACCCCGCAGCCCGACGATGGCGGCTACCTGCGTATCATAAAAGCAAAGCTCGTAATCCAGCACCTGCTCAACATCGCAATCCGGATGCTCATGCAATAAACGCTGATGCAGTAACTCACGGAAGTTGCCTTTTTCACCCTCGGACATTTGACACAACACAGGGGGAATATCTTTTTGCGGATTAATGCTGCGGTTCTTGTTGGCCTCTCGATCCAGATGAATCGCCAAACTTGGAATGGTTGCTATCGCGTCTCGAAAATCGATCAGCGCGGTTCTCAGTTCAGCGTTTTTACACTGAAAACTGACTCTTCCTGCCAGAGACAAATCCCGGTCGAACCAGGGATTGAGTAAAGCCCCTCCATAGACCTCTACACCCAACTGGAAGTATCCCTGGCTGGTTTTCTCAGGCGTAGGCTTAACCATAAGGCATGGGCTGTCTGTGTGCGCTCCCACCATACGCAGGCCTTCTGCCGGGCCAGCCTCTGCGCCAATACCAAAAGCAACCAGGGAGCTCCCGTTCCGGGTAAGAAAGTAACGCCCTCCTGCTTGCAACTGCCAGCTTTCATCTTCCATCAACTGCAAAAAACCTGCCTCCTGCAGTTGCTTTACCATCTCAGTAACTGCGTGAAAAGGCGTGGTAGCGCGAGCAAGAAATCCGCACAGCTGGCTATTGAACTGTTGCTGATCAGACATCATTTATTCCTCTTGTGAAACGTTTTGACCCAATGCACGCATGCGGGCAAACAAACTGGAAGTATCCCATCGACCGCCGCCCATAGACTGTACTTCACTATAGAAGCCGTCCACTAAGGCAGCGACCGGCAAATCGAGCCCCATCGCGTCAGCCTCAGCGAGCACCATCCCCAAATCTTTGCGCATCCAATCGACGGCAAACCCGTGCTCATATTTCCCTGCCAGCATGGTCTGATAGCGATTCTCCATTTGCCAGGATTGGGCTGCCCCCTGAGAAATCACTTCAATAACGGCAGCTGAATCCAGCCCGGCCTGCGCTGAAAACTCCAAAGCCTCCGCGAGTCCCTGCACTATGCCAGCGATACATATCTGGTTCGCCATCTTCGCCAACTGACCACTGCCAGAGGGACCCAGCAGCCGAGCGCAACGGGCATAGCAATCAATGACCGGGAACGCTCGTTCGAACACCGACTGCTCGCCCCCTACCATTACGGTAAGTGCGCCGTTCTCCGCGCCGGCCTGGCCGCCGGAAACAGGCGCATCTAAAAACCCTGAATCAACCTGAGCGGTGGCAGCATACAATTCTCTGGCAAGCTCAGCCGATGCTGTGGTGTGATCGATCACAACCGTTCCCGGGGAACAAGCTGTGATGATTCCTTGCTCACTCAACATTACACTCCTGACATCGTCATCGTTACCGACACAAAGACAAACTACTTGAGCGCCGATGACTGCCTGATGTGGCGTTTCTGCTGAGTCTCCCCCATATTGTGCGACCCATTTTTGCGCCTTCTCAGCGGTCCGGTTATAAACAGTCACCTCATGTCCCGCACGCTGCAGATGCCCTGCCATAGGGTAGCCCATGACACCGAGGCCAATAAATGCAAGTTTCATAGACTCTCTCCCAACTCAGGCCAACCAAACTGCAAACAGAATAAGGGCCAATAAAATGCGGTAGTAGACAAAGGGCATCATGCCAATACGATCGAGCAACCGAAGGAACAATGCGATACAGGCATAGGCTGTAATCGCAGATACAAGCGATGCACAGCCGATCAGCAACCAGTTTACCGGCACTGCACTTTGGATCAGCTCCCAGGCTTTAATTGCGCCTGCTCCCGATATCACCGGAATTGATAGCAGAAACGAAAAGCGTGCCGCGTCTTTTCGACTCATGTTCAACAACAGTGCTGCTGTTATCGTGATCCCGGAACGTGAAACTCCCGGCACGGGGGCCAGCGCCTGCGCCACCCCAATAAACAGGGCTACGCCAAAGCTCAGCGAGCGACTACCAGCTGTAACCCTGGCACGACGATCTGCAAAGCCCAGAAGCAGACCAAATAGCAGTGTCGTCGAGGCAATGACCGGCAGATTACGAGCATGTTCCTCGACAAAACCACCGAGAAACGCCCCTGTCAATCCAGCGGGAATCGATGCGAGCAGTAAATACCACACCGTGCGACTGTCGCCATTGGACGGGGCTCCAGCCAAAGACCGAAGCCAGGCGATCGAAATCAGCCGCAAGTCCTGTCGATAATAGAAGACCACCGCCGCAAGCGTCCCAACATGAACCGCTATGTCAAATGAGAGGCCCTGGTCCGGCCATTCCAGTAGTAACGAAGGTATAACCAGGTGAGCGGAACTGGATATGGGTAAAAACTCAGTGAGTCCCTGTAAAACAGCAAGAACAAGCGCCTGGGGCCAGTCAATCATTCTTGCTTGCCCTGCTCAGCTATCTTTTTCCAATTGATTTCATCTCGTACGTACACCGGTTGCACTTGCCTCGCGGACTGTAACTCGCCTCGTTTCGCAGCCGATAAGGCAAGCGGGATGAGGTCTCTCGCTTCTGGCACCAGCTGCGAATGAGCTTCGTCGATTGCCTCGCGCACAAACTGGGTACTTTCATCCAGAAATTCACAACCGCTCCCCACCGCCGTGACCCCAGTTATGCTTTCCGGCAAGCTCAACTGAGAAGGTGCGCAAGCCTGTGCGGGCCCAAGAGCAACGGGCAGACCATTCTCGACGCGATAACAGGCGCAATAAATCTCATTAATACGCGCGTCGATAGTGCTGAGAATAATATCTCCCTCCCGAACAAGCTCCGTTCGAATCGCCGTTTGTGCCTGACAAGCCAGTGTGGATACTGGAATGGCAGGCAGCCCGCTTGCGTATGCAAGTCCCTGCACGGCACTGGCGGCAATCCGCAATCCTGTGAAAGAGCCGGGACCGGAACCGTAGGCAATAGCCTCTACTCCATGCGCTTGCAGACGCCCGTCCGCAAGCAATTCACGCAACATGCCAAACAGCCTCTGACTGTGCTGGCGAGGGGTGATTTCGTGCTGCTGTTGAAGTTCTGGTTCGCGCCACAGTGCCACGGAGCAAGCTTCCGTCGCAGTCTCGATGGCCAATATGCCTTTCATCGCTTTGTACTTGATTCCGCGGGTAGGTGTTAAACTGAATTATCACACAGCAGCCAGACAGTAAGAACCACCCGTGAGCAATTTCATGACCAGACCACCCTTTATAAGCGGATTGATACTTGCCGGTGGTGCAGGCCGAAGGGCCGGCGGCCAAGACAAGGGTTTGCTCAATTGGCAAGGTCTACCACTGATCGACCACGTCTATCGCAGAATTGCCCCCCAGGTTAGTGAAGTGCTGATCAGTTGCAATCGCAATCGTGAACGCTACGCTGCCCTTTCGACAGTGACCAACGCCGACCTTCGCCCCGAATATCAGGGCCCATTAGCTGGTCTGGAGGCGGCCACCGCCGCGATTACCCATCCACTGGTAATGATTGTTCCCTGCGACACGCCTATCTTGCCTGCCAACCTTGCAAAGCATTTACTGCAAGCACTGGCACAATCACCAGAGGAATCTGTAGCCTACGCAAAAACCAGGGATGGCGGGCAATACCTTTGTGCGCTCATGCGCACAGAATGCTTGCTATCACTGCCGGCGTTTCTCGACAGTGGCCAACGCGCAGTTCGTCACTGGTATGAGCAAGTAGGTGCAGTGGCCGTTGATATGGATAACCAATCAGAGAGTTTTCTCAACATAAACGCACTGGCTTGAACCAGAGGGGCAAAAAAAAGCCCACCGACATTACTGCCGGTGGGCTTTGTTATTCAGCTGCTACTACTTTTTCTTTGCAGCTGCTTTTTTCTTGGGAGCGGCTTTTTTCTTCGCAGCTGCTTTTTTCTTGGGAGCGGCCTTTTTCTTCGCTACCGCTTTTTTCTTGGGAGCTGCTTTTTTCTTAGCTACCGCTTTTTTCTTTGGTGCTGCTTTTTTCTTAGCTACCGCTTTTTCCTTTGGTGCGGCCTTCTTGGCTTTTTTCTTGGCCGCAGGCTTTTTCTTACTCACTGCAGATTTTATTTTCTTAGCAGCAGCCTTCGCCTTAGCCTCGGCTTTCTTTTCCGCAGCCTTGGCCTTCGCTAGCGCCTTTTTCTCTGCTGCAGCGATCTGCTTGGCTATCTTTTTCTCTAGTGCAGCCAGCTTCTTAGCATCTGATTTGGCACGATCCTTCATCCACTTTTCTGCCGCTTTCGCCAGGTGAGCCGCCTTGTCCAGCTCGGCCTTAATTGCCAACTCGGCCTTTTTCGCCAGTGCTTTCTCTTGGGCAGCAACTTTTGCAGCTTTGAGTTTCGCAGCATCTGAAGCGTCTGCTGCCCGCTTTTTCGCCACGCTTAATTTCTCACGCATTGCTTTAATCTTGGCGGAGTTTCTTTTCGATGCATTCTGCGCTGCTTTTACAGCACGCTTGTTGGCGGCCGTTGCTTTCTTAGCGGCCTGCTTGCGAGCTGCATCAATTTTCTTACGCGCAGCTGCAAGAGATTTTTTCTCTGCATCCAATGCTTTTTGTAATTTACCCATCGCTTCATTCGCACGAGCAACTGCTGGTGAGACTTCCACTTTTTTCGGTGCCGCTTTCTTAGCCGGTGCTTTTCGTGTTGCAGCTTTTTTTGCAGCGGGACGTTTCTTAGCAGGCGACTTTTTGCGTGAAGCCGGCGCCTTCTTCGCAGTAGTTTTCTTCTTTGCCTTTGCCATTACGTTTATCTCCAGAGTTAATAGTCAGGTAACGCGCCTCAAAAATAGCAACAAAGGTCAACGCTTACAACCATAGTTGGCAACAAAAAAATCGTTTAAATCAAGGACCTGCGAAGAAAAAAGCCTTGTGAAAAATTATTAAAAAAATAAAAGCAACGCGCTACTTCTTAAAAATCACTGTATTTATAGTGTAAATGGGGTTTTTAGGCATAAAAAAAGAGGAGCTAAGCCCCCCTTTTTCATGCAATTTACGCTATTAGCCGTCGAGTTCCGCAAGCACTGCATCACGAATTTCTTCCACTCCACCAACACCAGAAACGCAATGATAAGCGGGTGAGTTGTCTCCAACCATGTTTTGATAGAAGTCGATTAAAGGACTGGTTTGGGAATGGTAAACCTCCAAACGTTTGCGCACCGTGGCTTCCTGATCGTCTTCACGTTGCACCAGAGCTTCGTTTGTTTCGTCATCCAGCCCTTCCTGCTGAGGCGGATTGTAGCGCACGTGATAGACGCGTCCAGAGCCAGGATGGACTCTGCGGCCACTCAGCCGGGCCACGATATCTTCGTCTTCAACAGCGATTTCGACGACATGATCAATAGAAACTCCGGCTTCTACCATCGCCTGTGCCTGCGGAATAGTGCGAGGAAATCCATCAAAGAGAAAGCCGTTAGCGCAATCATCCTCGGTGATACGTTCTTTCACCAAGCCGATAATAATATCGTCAGAAACAAGACCGCCTGCGTCCATCACTTCCTTCGCCTGCAAACCTAATTCTGTTTGGGCTTTTACCGCTGCTCGAAGCATGTCACCGGTAGATATTTGCGGAATACCGAACTTTCCCGTGATGTACTGGGCCTGTGTTCCCTTGCCTGCGCCGGGGGCGCCCAACAAAATCAATCGCATTGGCGAGTTTCCTCGTTTGTGAATGGATGCGGTCTAGCCGCTTCGCAATATAGGTGAAAATGGGTATTTTGGAGGCCAGTAACCATACACAGCGCGCATTTAGGTTACAACCCCTACCTCAGGTAAGTATCAGAGGGCTTTTGCCTTTTCCCAAAGTGAATCCAGCGCAGTCTCATCAAGTTCATGAAGAGGTGTTTCAGCTTTAGCTGCCATCAATTCCATTGCCCTGAAACGCTGTTCAAATTTACTGGAGGATTCTCTTAGAGTGGCTTCGGCATCTAGCTTCAAGTGCCTGCTCAAATTAACGCAGGAAAAGAGCACGTCACCCATTTCTTCGCGGACTGCTGCTGCATTATCATTGCCAATAGCCGTGCGCAGTTCTTCTAACTCCTCTTCCAGCTTTTGCATAACTGAGCCGATTTCATGCCAATCAAAACCCACCGCAGCGGCTCGCTTTTGTAATTTCTGCGCCCGAGGCAAGGCCGGCAGCGCTACCGGCACGTCTGCCAGCACACCATGCTGCTCTCTCGCACTGCGTTCCTGTTGCTTTATGGCCTCCCAGCTAGCATTTACATCATCAACACTGACGGAGCCATTGGCGACGCCTTCAATTTCCCCGGCTGCAAACACATGAGGGTGGCGGCGCACCAGCTTTTCTACCAGGGTATTAACTACTTGTTCAAAATTGAACAAGCCTTGCTCGCTACCCAACTGGGCGTAAAACACCACCTGGAACATAACATCGCCCAGCTCTTCACCAACGTGGTTATAATCCTCTTGTTCGATGGCGCTTGCCAACTCATAGCACTCTTCAAGAGTGGAGGGAACAATGGACTTGAAATCTTGTTTCAAATCCCAGGGGCAGCCGTGTTTTGGGTCGCGCAAGCGCTCCATGACCCGCAGGAGATCAGCGATTGAATACCGCGGTGTGGACATAGCTTTATTCATTCACTGACTCTGGCAGCTGCAATAACGTTGTTCAAGCGATTAATCCTCTCCAGCAGCTTGGACAGTGAGCCGAGGTTCGGTACCTCGACTCGCAATCGCATAGTCGCGGTATGGCTCTTTTTATTGGTCTGGGTATTGATCGTAAGAACATTGATGTGGGCATTAGCAAACAGTCCAGTAATATCTCGCAACAGACCATGCCGATCATAGGCTTCAATTGAAACATCAACTTCGTAGTTATCAGTCGGGGAGCGGCCCCACTCAACATCGATAACCCGTTCAGGCTGGGCATCCGCCAATTGAACCAGGCGAGCACAGTCGCTACGGTGAATGCTCACGCCCCGCCCCTGAGTAATAAAACCGGTAATTGCATCCCCAGGCAGTGGCTTGCAGCAGCCTGCCATATGGTTGAGCAGATTACCCACGCCCTGGACCTGAACTTCGCCGCGATGACGGGTAGCGCCCGGGCGGGCAAGCTTAAGCTGGGGTTCCTGTCTTCGCTCAATTAGCCCTTGAGCCGCATTAAGCACTTGCGCCGAAGACAAATCACCAGAACCGATTGCGGCATACATATCCTCCACTTTATTCATTTGTACCTTGCTCGCGATTCGTCGATAGTCGACGCTCGTCAGTGCGAGGCGCTTGAATTCACGATCCAGGAGGTGGCGGCCGGCGTCCACGTTTTCTTCCCTCGCCTGTGCCCGGAACCAGTGCTGTACCTTGGCTCTCGCCCTGGAAGTACGCAGGTAACCCAGACCCGGTTGTACCCAGTCTCTTTTAGGGATTCCTTCTTTGCTGGTGAGGATCTCTACTCTTTCTCCGGTGCGCAATGAGTAGGTCAGCGGCACAATAGAACCGTTGACTTTAGCGCCACGACATCGATGTCCAACTTCGGTATGGACGTGATAGGCAAAATCCAGGGGCGTGGCGCCGTGCGCCAGATTGACAACATCCCCGTCCGGGGTAAAAACATACACTCTATCCTGCGCCACATCGAAACTGAATTGCTCGGCGACATCACCACTGTCGCCGGTTTCCTCATGCCAATCCAGAACTTGACGCAGCCAGGCAATTTTCTCTTCATAGCTGCTGGCCATGCCAGGGGTAGAGTCCGACCCTTTGTAGCGCCAATGCGCACAAACGCCCAATTCTGCCTCTTCATGCATTTGTCGAGTGCGTATCTGCACTTCCAGAATTTTACCCTCCGGACCAATTACCGCAGTGTGCAGGGAGCGATAACCGTTCTCTTTGGGACTGGCGATATAGTCATCGAACTCATTAGGAATATTACGCCACAGGCCATGCACTAAACCGAGGGTGGCATAACAATCTTTGATTTCTGGCACCAGAATACGCACCGCGCGAATATCATAGACTTGCGAGAAGCCAATCCCTTTGCGCTGCATTTTTCGCCATATGCTGTAGATGTGTTTAGCCCGGCCTTCAATTTCGAACTCCAGGCCGGCTTGCTGTAAAACATCGGTCAGCAATGCTTTAACCTCAGCGATAAACTGGTCGCGTTCTAGTCGTTTGCCGTCCAGCAAACGCGCGATTTTGCGATAGGCATCGGCGTATATGTAACGAAAGGATAGATCTTCCAACTCCCACTTCAAATGTCCAATACCCAACCGGTGGGCCAAGGGGGCATAGACGTCAAACACTTCCCTTGCTACGGGTTCCCGACGGTCTTCATCGTCTTTGACCGCGCGAATAGCGCATGTGCGTTCCGCTAACTTGATCAGCGCAACCCTAACGTCATCGACTAGGGCTATGAGCATCTTGCGCACATTGTCTTTTTGCGCATGTGCCTGGCCAAGTACCGGCTGGTCCTGCTGCGGGCGAAGATCTCCGATCGCGGCCATTCGCAGCACCCCGCGCAGCAAACTGGCGACACCCGCGCCAAAGCGCTCCTCAACCTCAGGGATTTCTATCCGTTTTTCGCGCACCGTCCGATACAACATGCCGGCCAGCAAACAGTCAGTGCCGACGTGCAACTCAGCAAGAATAAGAACGACATCAAGCCCCGCCCTGAAGCAGTCGCTTTCGCTGGCCCAGTCATTCTGGTCTTCACCAGGCCCTTCAGACAATGCTCGCACCAGCTCAGCAGTGGCAAGCAACTTCTCATGCTCTCCAGAATCGACATTGGGGGGGAGACTACCCAACCAAACCTCAAGATCGACCTCATGGCGACCGGACTCGTGGTGTGATTGATGCCTAACCTGGACCACGCTAACCCCCTGTAAATACGCCGGTAGACAGATAGCGATCGCCTCGATCGCAAATGATCGCCACGATGACAGCGTCTTCCAGTTCCTGTGATAGACGCAGTGCCGCGACGACAGAACCGCCAGAGGACACGCCACAAAAAATGCCCTCTTCCGCCGCCAGGCGACGCATCATGTGCTCAGAATCTGACTGCGATATATCCATGACCCGATCCACTCTTGCAGCGTCAAATATTGACGGCAAGTAAGCTTCTGACCAGCGACGAATACCGGGGATACTGGAACCGTCTTCAGGTTGCAGCCCGACGATTTGAATTTCAGGGTTTTGCTGCTTCAGGTAAGCTGAGCAACCCATGATCGTTCCCGTAGTCCCCATAGAGCTCACAAAATGGGACACGGTGCCGTTTGTTTGCTGCCAAATCTCGGGTCCTGTCGACGTCAAATGGGCAAGGGGGTTGTCCGCGTTGGCAAATTGGTCCAATACCCGACCCTCTCCACGTTCCTGCATCGCCATAGCGAGATCACGAGCGCCCTCCATACCTTCGCCCTGGCTCACTTCTATCAGGACGGCGCCATAAGCAGACATGGCCCGTTTACGCTCGTCGCTCATGTGAGCAGGCATGATTAACAACAAGCGATATCCGCGAATAGCAGCGGCCATTGCAAGCGCGATACCGGTATTGCCACTGGTGGCCTCGATAAGAGTATCGCCGGGGCGGATATCGCCCCTGGCTTCCGCCTGCACGATCATACTCAATGCAGGGCGATCCTTAACTGAACCGGCGGGATTAGTCCCCTCCAGCTTAAGCAGGATCGTGTTGCTGGTCTCTCCCTGCATACGCTGTAGTCGCACCAGCGGCGTGTTACCTACGCAGGCTTCAATAGTCGGATAATCGTGCATATTTCCTCAGCATCCTCGCGCCGATGGGCAGTGTAACTTGTCAGGTAACGCCGTGCATTGTAGTGAACAAATTTGTAAGAAAACAGCGGGACAAAAACGTCAGGCAAGCACCGCAAAAGCGATCACACAGTTCACTTCATCCGCCAGACTGAGCGCCACTCTGGAGCCTCCCCTTTGGCCAGCCACTCGCAAGGCGCCGCCGCTAAGCTCCACGTGAGGTGCACCATTATCATCGTGAGTGATACGGATGTCCTGCCAGCTAACACCCCGCCCAATGCCAGTTCCAAGTGACTTGGCTACCGCCTCTTTGGCAGCAAAGCGCTTTGCCAGCAGATTGATCGGGCGGGCACTCGCCGCGTATTCCTCCCGTTCTTCGGGCGTCAGAATACGTTCTACAAAACGATCGCCTTGACGCTTTACCACGTCCTCGACGCGCTCAAAATTCAGGATGTCAGTTCCCACTGCAATCATTGGCTTTCTCCGCCCTGCGGGCTACGACCGTGGAACAAATCCCTGCTCTTCAACGGCTCACTGCCGAGATACTGTGCCAGGACCTCACGCATCAACCGGCGGGCGACACTGCGCGCCTCCCCGCCATATTTGCCTTGAGACAGGAGCAAGAGCTCCGCTCCCGAATAGGCTGGCCGAGCAGGATTTGCGCCCTTCACACCGGCGACCAGGCCACAATCGGGGCTGAAATGATACCAGCCGTCCTCGCTAATTGCTTCACCGCTCAGGCCATCCTCAGCCAGAGAAAAGCCGTAGCCCAACTCATCCAGCAGCCCCAGTTCAAAGCGCCGCAAACAGACCTCAACCTCCTCTGCATCACCCAACTCACCGAGAGCTGTGCCATAGTTGGCGAACAGTTGCGGATGAGGGTCGTGACGATGTAAAAGGCGCATCAATAACTCATTGATATACATGCCGCTAAACAAGCGCTCACCGCGCAATTGAGGCGCCACCCCGGCGGGCTCTACATGGGTCAGGGTTTTCATTTCGCTGCGCCCTGAAAAAGACAGCAACAAAGGAATGAAAGGTTGTAACAAAGCAACACTGCTGCCGCCTTTAGAGCGCCGGCGCGCTCCCTTACTCACCAGACTCAGACGACCATGTTCAGCACAGAACACCTCAAGGATCAAACTGCTGTCCCGGTAGGGACGGCTGTGAAGTATATAGCTGGGTTGCAAGCTGACACGCATAGCAGACGACTCAGGTGTCGTCGTAGCCCAAACTGCGCAGGGCACGCTCGTCGTCAGACCAGCCACTTTTCACCTTGACCCAGAGGCGCAACATAACCTTGCAGTCAAACAAGCGTTCCATATCCACCCGCGCTTCGGTGCCAATAGAACGAAGTCGCGTTCCTTTCTCACCAATAATAATTCTTTTCTGCCCCTCACGTTCAACCAGGATCAGTGCCGATATATGGGCGATCTCGTTGTCCAGGCCAAACTCCTCAATTTCCACCGCTACCGAATAAGGCAGCTCATCTCCCAACTGGCGCGTAATTTTTTCACGGACTATTTCAGCGGCGAGGAAACGCTGACTGCGGTCGGTAATTTGGTCTTCCGGGTAAAAGTGCTCAGACTCAGGCATGTACTTAAGAATTTCCTGCTCCAGCATATCAACGTTGCGCTGACGCAATGCCGATACCGGCACTATGGCCTCAAACTCTCCTCGGTCGGCCAATTCCTGTAGATGAGGCAGCAGTATGTTTTTGTCCTCCAGCAGGTCTACCTTGTTGACGACCAGCAAAGTGGGAATTCTCGTCCGCTGCACCTGTTCCAGAACCATCTGGTCTTCTTCAGTCCACGCAGTGCGATCAATCAGGAACAAAATCAGATCCACGTGTTTGATGGCGGAACTGGCTGCCCGATTCATATAGCGATTGATCGCTTTTTCCTCGGCTTTATGCAACCCGGGGGTATCGACAAAAATGACCTGGGAGTCATTCTCAGTTTTGATGCCAAGCACCTGGTGTCGGGTAGTCTGGGGCTTGCGGGAGGTGATGCTGATTTTTTGCCCCAGTATATGATTAAGCAAGGTGGACTTACCCACATTAGGGCGACCCACGATAGCGACATAACCGCAGCGTTTACTCTGACTTGCCATGTGTCTCCAGCCTCGCAAGGGCGGTTCGTGCAGCGGCCTGCTCGGCTTTACGCCGACTGCTCCCATCTCCCTCGACGACCAGCACCGGCTTGGCGATGCGGCAAGCAACATGAAACTGCTGTTCGTGGTCCTCACCGACCACCCCCAATAATTCGTATTCGGGCAAAGGGCTTCGACGGCCCTGCAAATACTCCTGCAACAGGGTTTTGGCATCTTTATCTGCGCCATCGAGGCTTAGCAAATCCAGGCGTTCCCGAAACCAGGTCAGCACACAACTGCGACAGGCCGCGACATCTGAGTCAATTAAAATGGCTCCAGCCACTGCCTCCAATCCGTCGGCGAGAATAGAACCTCGCCGTTTGCCACCGCTCTTGCGCTCACCAGGTCCCAGTAAAAGATGCTCTCCCAGGTCGAGTTCCCTGGCGACCTCGGCCAAGGTGTCTCCTTTGACGAGAGACGCTCGCATGCGGCTCATATCACCTTCTCGGGCATCGGGAAATTGACGGTATAGGGCTTCGGCAATGATGTGGTTGACGATAGAGTCACCGAGAAACTCAAGGCGCTCGTTATTACGTCCACCGACACTACGATGCGTCAGCGCGAGTTGCAGCAGGCTCTTGTCGGCAAACTGGTAGCCCAGCGCTCGTTGCAGGCGCTCCGAATGTGCCTGCTGGTCGGTCACTTGGCGTTGGGCTGTCCCGCCACAAAGAGCAGGTCATTAAAGTTTAAAACAGCATCAATGCGGCCGGCGATCGGAATTCGAGCTTCATAACTGGCATCGATGAACGTTTTGCCCTTTTCGCGATAAACCTCAACGTCACCTATTTCTATCGCGTAAATTTGATTGGTATTGAACAACTTATCGAGCCTCCGACGCACTTGACCGACAGTTGTAGTACCAGGCTGGTGCTCAGCTGCGACCTGGGAAACGATATCCTTAATTGTAAAGTATTCCGAGTAATGCGGTACCATTTTGACAAAACACATCACGTAAAAACCAAGCATGATTGCGATAACCAGCATTCCTGGTATCGACATCCCTTTCTGATGCTGCAGTGAGCGCATATCCCTACCCCCCAATTAAATTATTATTCTCATTCTATCAAGCCCACCCGGCTGAAGCTGGGCACGCTGAAGAACGAGTCCCAATGCATCCATATTGCAAAGGCCTTGCCTACTATATCCTTTTCTGGCACCTGACCCCAAACCCGGGAGTCTGAGCTGTTATCACGATTATCGCCCATCATGAAATAGTGCCCTGGCTTAACCACTACCGAAAAGTTACGGGGCATGCGGGCCTCGTCGACCTGCATGAGGTGATTGGCATCGCCTAACTGCTCCAGTCCCAACCGATAACGGGTATTAATGCCAGGGGCAATCGCCAGCTCTTCGCGTCCTATAGCCTTGCCATTAACGAACAAGCGCTTGTTGCGATAACTGACAGTATCACCCGGCAATCCCACTACTCGCTTGATGTAATAGGTCTCATTCATATGCGGAGGGAAAAACACCATGACATCACCGCGCTGCGGCTCGTTCAAATCCAGCACCTTAGTGCGGGTCACCGGTAAACGAATGCCATAGTTGAATTTGTTGACCAGAATATAGTCGCCAACCTGCAGGGTGGGCACCATAGACGAAGAGGGGATTTGGAAAGGCTCCACAAGGAATGAGCGGAGTACAAAGACGATAAACAGCACTGGAAAGAAAGAGCGTGCATACTCCACCAACATCGGCTCCGATGCCTGGTCTGCGACCCTGGCCTGGAACTGCTGCTGTTGCGGGTTTCCTTCTTTTTCCCAATTTGGATACTTGCCCTGTAATTCAGCAATAATTTTCTTGCGACCGGGCGCAAGAAACAAGCTATCCAGTAACCACACCAGCCCTGACCCACCGACCAGAATGACCAGGATAAGCGGAAAATCTATGGTTGCTCCACCCATTAGCCATCCACCTTGAGCACTGCCAGGAATGCCGACTGGGGAATTTCTACGTTGCCAACCTGTTTCATACGTTTTTTACCTGCTTTCTGCTTTTCCAGCAGTTTCTTTTTACGCGTAGCATCACCGCCGTAACATTTGGCCGTCACATTCTTGCGCAAAGCTTTCACGCTCTGCCGCGCCACAATTTTGCCACCAACGGCAGCCTGAATGGCGACATCGAACATTTGTCGGGGTATCAATTCTTTCATTTTTTCCGTCAATGCCCGGCCGCGATACTGCACGTGATCCTGATGCACAATAACCGCAAGTGCGTCCACCCTGTCACCGTTAATCAATACATCCAGTCGAGATAATCGGGCCGCCTCAAAGCGCTCAAAGCTGTAGTCGAGTGAAGCATAGCCACGGCTAACTGATTTGAGTCTGTCGAAGAAATCCAGTACAACCTCCGCCATTGGGATGTCATAAACAATCGACACCTGGGCGCCGAGGAATTGCATGTCTTTTTGCACGCCCCTTTTTTCCACGCACAAGGTAATCACATTGCCCAGATAGTCCTGGGGAACCAGGATATTACAGCGAGCAATAGGCTCACGCGTCTCTTCAATGTCGCCCACGTCTGGCAAAGACGAGGGATTATCGACCCTGACCACGTCGCCATTCTTCTTCTGGATCTCGTAAATCACCGTCGGCGCAGTGGTGATCAAGTCGAGATTATACTCGCGCTCCAGACGCTCCTGAATGATCTCCATATGGAGCATGCCCAGAAATCCGCAGCGAAAGCCAAAACCCAGCGCGTCAGAACTTTCCGGCTCATAAAAAAGCGAGGCATCATTAAGGGTTAGTTTACCGAGCGCATCGCGAAAGTCTTCGTAATCATCAGACGAAATTGTAAAAATACCCGCATAAACCTGCGGTTTTACCTGCTTGAACCCTGGAAGTGAGCCCACATCCGGGCTCTTGTCGTGGACCAGGGTGTCGCCCACGGGAGCACCGTGGATGTCTTTGATCCCGGCAACGACAAACCCCACTTCTCCCGCTTGCAGGCAATCGGTCTCATGTCGTTTCGGTGTGAAGATGCCAACACTGTCGACCTGGTGAGCCTTGCCCAGAGACTTGGCTACGATTTTGTCACGCTTACGCAATACGCCCTGTTTAACCCTGACGAGGGAAACGACCCCGAGGTAATTGTCAAACCAGGAATCGATAATCAATGCCTGCAAGGGGGCAGCGCGGTCACCTTCCGGAGATGGAATTTCCTCTACCAAGTATTCAAGTGCATCTTCTATCCCCATGCCTGACTTGGCGCTGACCGGGCAGGCATTACTGGAATCGATACCGATGATTTCCTCGATTTCCAGCTTTACCCGGTCAGGATCAGCCTGGGGTAGGTCCATTTTGTTGAGAATGGGAAGTACTTCGAGTCCCTGCTCTATGGCGGTGTAACAATTCGCTACGGATTGTGCCTCCACACCCTGCCCGGCATCGACAACCAGCAGGGCCCCCTCACAAGCGGCAAGGGAGCGTGACACCTCATAAGAAAAGTCCACGTGGCCGGGGGTATCGATGAAGTTGAGTTGATACACCTGCCCGTCACGAGCCGTATAGTCAAGCGTCACACTTTGGGCTTTAATCGTAATGCCACGCTCGCGCTCGATGTCCATGGAATCCAGCACCTGCTCGTCCATCTCCCTGGCACTGAGTCCACCGCAGTGTTGGATAAAACGGTCGGCCAGGGTCGACTTGCCATGATCGATATGGGCGATGATGGAAAAATTTCGGATGTGCTGGAGTTCACTCACTCGTTCGGGCCCGGAAAAAGGTCAAGCGGCGACTCCGAAGGAGCCGCTGCAGAAAAGCGCGCGATTGTACCCGAATCAGCCTGCGGTCGCTATCCATGCGCTGGCGGTAATCGATATCAATCCTTAAGCTTCAGGCCGATGAACATAGGAGACCCTCGGCGCATCAGGCGCAAAGGGACCGAGCTGCCACTGCTTAGTCTATCCACAGCCTTGTCAAAGCTCGAAACCGACTTAACAGGCGTGCTGGCGATCAGGGTGATGATATCCCCGTGCATCACTCCCGCCTGCGCTGCCACGGAACCTGGCACCACCTCGCGGACCAGTACGCCACCGGCGAGTCCTGACCGCTCCAGAACCTCCTGTGGGGCCTCCTCAACGATCAATCCCAGACGGCCTCCCTGGCTTGCTCCGTCACCTCCTGAGTTGAGGGTATAGCTGTCATCCGCATCCAATCCGCCGACTTCAACTTTGATGGTCTTGGATTTCCTGTCTCGCATCACTACCACCGGGACTCGGCTGCCCGGTGCGATCAAACCCACCACATGGGGCAGATCAGATGATGCCGGAATATCTTTACCGTCGAAGCTGATAATCACGTCACCCTCGCGAAGATCAGCGTCCGCCGCCGGACCACCGGGTGCCAGCTGCACTACCAAAGCTCCGCGAGGGCGCTCAAGACCGAAAGACTCCGCCAAATTTTTGTCCACATCCTGAATAGTCACACCAAGCCAGCCTCGGGTTACGCGACCACTTTCCTCGAGTTGAGCGACTACGTTACGTACCACGCTTACCGGGATAGCAAACGACAGCCCGATAGAGCCGCCACTGCGGGTAAATATCTGCGAGTTAACCCCAACCACTTCGCCTTCAAGGTTAAATAGGGGACCGCCTGAGTTCCCGGGATTGATAGCTACGTCTGTTTGAATAAAAGGCACGTAATTTTCGCCAGCTTCCGTGGGTAAACTGCGTCCCTCTGCACTCACGATGCCTGCAGTCACTGAGTAGTCAAGGCCGAAGGGAGAGCCAATCGCCAGCACCCACTCGCCGACATCAAGATCATCATGGGGGGCAAGCTCAAGTACGGGCAGCTTAGTGGCATCAACCCTGAGCAAGGCGAGGTCGCTGCGAGGGTCTGTCCCCACAACCTGGGCATCGAACTCCCGGCGATCACTCATCCGTACCAGAACGCTATCAGCTCCTTCAACGACGTGGTTGTTAGTCACGATTAAGCCGTCCTCTGAAATAACAAACCCTGAACCCATACCCATGCGTTGACGGGGTGTTTGAGGCCCCCCTCGAAATTCAAAGAAGCGGCGCAAATACTCGGGCATTTCCTCAGGAGCAGGCTGCGCCTGACCGGGCCGGGGACCGCTCGCTTCGACGATAATCTTCACCACCGCCGGAGAACTTTGCTTGACGATATCTGTGAAATCGGGGAGTTGAGCGGCGCTAGCGGCTCGCCCGGTTAACAACAGGGCTGTAAACAGCGTGATGTGTATCAGTCTTGATAATAAAGTCATTGGTAAATCCGCAATCAGGGAAATGGGATAATGTCACGCAATGCAGGGGTCAACCGAACCGCACTGCCTCGGTGCCATGGTGTAAAACTTTGACAAGCGTTGGCTGCAGATTCTTGTCATCGCGATGTCGGTGAGCGTGCACACGCACCAGCACAAACCCTAGTGTAATACCCGCTACCGCGCCAAGCGCACTACCCAGGTCAACATTAGTGGACAACAATTTGGCGCCCAGTGCTGCACTGGCCAACATCAGCAGCAAAGGCAAAATGTAAACCACCATGGACCCGCGTAAAATCACTGCCTCAGGTATCGATATGCTTACTTCGTCGTCTACCCGGCAGTCCTGCGGATTAATGCCGCCAGGCAAAGCCCTGATGAGAGAGCGATGACCTTCTGATATCCGGTTGAGCAAACCGTGTCCACAGCCCTTTTGTGCTGCGCAACTGCCGCAGGTGGTCTTGCGGATGGTTTCTACCCATACAGCATCCGTTTCAACCGCAACTACACGACCAGTCTCTAGCAGCATGTCAACGCACCCATTTGACGGAGTCAGCAACCATTCTTGCAGTATTCACTGGCACCTCGCCCACCACTGTCACCAGCACAGGTTCTCCAGACAAGGCCATACCCCGACTATAAGATGTAGTGCTGCCTGATCGGACCACCCCTTCTCCAGGGCGAATTTCACGGTCGAGTGCCTCAATAAATACCGAGAACACGGCCAAGCCGTCGGTATAAGTTTTACGCCCTGCATTACGCTGCTGTGAATCGGTTGCCATAAAACCGCTGGGCAACCACTTCACATCCCAGCCATATCCTGCAGCAGATACCTGCGGCGCATTGTGCCCCGGCACGGGGTGCTGTGCCTCATGCACGAGGTTTGCATCTGCCCCCTCAGGGTCTTTGCCTTTGTACGACAAGTCGGCAAACTGGAATTTTTCCAACACTTTATCCCCACGCCCCATAGTTGCCGTCTTAAGTAACAGGCCAGTCCGGCGGTCCAATTCCATGACGTAGCCATAGCGATACATATCACCGGGCGCAACAATAATGCGAACGGCTTTACGGCCAGCAACCCGTTCACCGTCAGTGACACTAAATCGATAGTGCTCAGCCACACCGCATTCACCGGCGTTAATATCGTCGCCTATGCGCAGCAGCTTATGCCCGGGATGGATACACTCCAGGGGGTGTTCAGCGCGCACAACTTTGGCACCCTGCCCCGTAAGCTGCGTCATGCTCTCAGTGGTGGTGCCATCGGTAACGGAGTGAGAAACCTGCATTACCTGCATGTCTTCCTCCCCCCTCTGAAAGGTAACAACGCCGTGATAGTTCACCTGATGAACGCTGCGAGACATCTTATCGAGCCATTTGATCGCTTCACTGTCGGCGCCGGGGCAGACCGCGGAGGCAGTGAGCGATGCAAGCATCAGAAAGCCACCGAGCGCGCCCAGGCTAAGCCGTTTAATGTATCGCAAAAGAGTCACCGATAATCTACTCGCGAATCTCCGGCACCCGGGCGAATGGAATTAGCCCGTGAGGTGAATTGAGAGCGGAGTGTTCAGCATGTTCCTGCATGTACATTTGCATGCGCTGACGCGCCAATTCCTTATAGGCAGTTCGTGCCGCAGGCTGCAAGACGGGTATCGCCTCTGTGCCATAACTCGCTTGCACTGTTGTCGCTCCCAGACTATTGACCAAGCCCACAGGAGAGGCACCTGAAGCAGCGACAGGGCCGCCACTGTAGGGCTCTGCGCCACCAATCTGTGCAAGCTGCTGCCCACCGATGACCACGGTGGCTGCGACTGAAGCGGCGACCGCAAAACTGGCTATCGGGCGAAACAGTCGTTGCTTCAAAGTTTCTCGAGTGACGCCAGACTCCACTTCAATAGCAGCCCTCACCCGGGATGAAATATCCAGTTGCATGTGACTGACGTCCTGACCCGACATGACTGCGCTAGCAGCGTTATAACGCGCCCAGGTTGCCCGAAGCTCGGCATCGCTACCCACCTGCTTAAGCAAACGCTGCAACTCCAATTCATTGGCTTCGTTATCCATCAATGCGGACAATGATTCCCGCAACTGTTCACTCATTTCTTCATTCCTTCGCACCCGTGGTGCGTTATCGATATATCGCCGATATTCCAAACTGCTTTTGTCAGTCAGATCACGTTGCGTCGACCTGTTCTCGTACTTTGTTGTCTATCGCCTCTCGGGCTCGAAAAATTCTCGAGCGGACTGTGCCCACCGGACAATCCATTATGTCTGCGATGTCCTCGTAACTGAGACCGTCAAACTCCCGTAAAGTTACCGCGGTTCGCAAGTCGTCCGGTAAATCGCTAATCGCTGCCTCAACCACCTGCTTAAGCTCTGCGCCAAACAATGCATTTTCAGGCGTTTCTATGTCCCTGAGCGCCGCACCGCCTTCGTAATACTCAGCATCTTCTACGTCTACATCAGAGCCCGGCGGTCTGCGAGAACGGGACACCAGATGGTTCTTGGCGGTATTCACCGCGATGCGGTACAGCCAGGTATAAAACTGACTGTCACCCCGAAATTTCGGCAACGCTCTATAAGCCTTGATAAAAGCTTCCTGGGCTACGTCCTGCACCTCGTCTGCATCGTGCACGTAACGACCGATCAGGCTGAAGATCTTGTGCTGGTATTTTAATACCAGCAAGTCGAAGGCTCGCGAATCACCCGTTTGCACTCTGGCCACGAGCTGCTGGTCCGTCTCGACAGCCGTCACTCCCCTAACCCCCTGTGGTCAGAGGCAACACTGCCCTGACTCTTATATATGTTCTGCCCAAATAGACCGTCAAAGCACACTGGAGTTCACTCGCTATCGGCGAATGGTTCAAAAATGCGGAAAATTGCCTTGGAATGAATTCCACCGTGAGATTTCCTTATTTCGCCAGAGGTCGTATATACTCGCCTGCGGCGTAGAGCCTGGACGCTAAGTCGTTGAGGCACATCATATATTTCACTCCCGAGCGCAGCAAGTGAACAAGACCGTGCCCCAGACCTACAAACACGATGTACTGATTATTGGCAGCGGGGCCGCCGGGCTCAGCCTCGCCCTGCATCTACCCTCCGACTGTCGGGTCGCCCTGCTTTCAAAGGCCGACCTGAATCAGGGGTCCACCTATTGGGCACAGGGCGGCATGGCCGCAGTGCTCCACGACAGGGACACGATAGACGCCCACGTTCAGGACACGCTCAGTGCGGGGGCAGGGTTATGTCAACGTGAGGCCGTTGAATTCACCGTGAGCAACAGCCGACGTTGCGTAGAATGGCTAGTGCAACAGGGAGTCGATTTTGACCTGCGCCAGGACCGGGCCGACGGCAAAGAATTTCACCTGGCAATGGAGGGTGGTCACAGTCACCGGCGAATCATTCATTCCGCCGACCGCACCGGCAGAGCGATTTCCGAGGTACTCACAGAGCAAGCCCTGGCAGCCGATAACATTGAGGTATTCACCCATCGGGTGGCTGTAGACCTGATCAGGGACGAAGATCGCTGCCACGGCGCTTATATTCTCAATCAAAAAACAGAACGGGTAGATCTCTTCCAGGCTTCTGCGGTCGTGCTAGCGACCGGTGGAGCCAGTAAAGCCTATCTTTACACCAGCAATCCCGACGGTGCCAGCGGCGATGGAATCGCCATGGCTTGGCGGGCGGGATGTCGCGTAGCGAATTTGGAATTTAACCAGTTTCACCCCACCTGCCTATACCATCCGAAGGCCAAATCTTTTTTGGTAACAGAAGCAGTCAGGGGAGAAGGGGGCAAATTGTTACTCCCCGATGGCACTCGCTTCATGGAAAAATTCGATGAACGCGGTGAGTTGGCGCCCCGCGATGTAGTCGCCAGGGCGATAGACCACGAGATGAAACGACTGGGGGCGGACTGCCTGTTTCTGGACATTTCACACAAATCCAGAGAGTTTTTGGAGAGCCACTTCCCCACTGTCATGCAGCGCTGCAGCGAACTGGGCATAGATATGAGCGCTGAACCTATCCCGATTGTACCGGCGGCCCACTATACCTGCGGTGGTATTATCGTCGACACCGCTGGACGCACCGACCTGGGGGGACTGTATGCTATTGGTGAAGCCTCCTCCACCGGCCTGCATGGCGCCAATCGTATGGCTTCGAACTCGCTGTTAGAGTGTATTGTGTACGCAGAATCTGCAGCGCAGGACATTGCTGCCAACCTCCCTGACCTACCCCAAACCGCCGTTAGCCACCCCTGGGACGAAAGCCAGGTAACCGATTCGGATGAAGACGTCGTTATTTCTCACAATTGGGACGAATTGCGCCGTTTTATGTGGGACTACGTCGGCATTGTGCGCACCAATAAACGCCTGGAACGAGCCCTGAACAGGGTCAACTTGCTGCAATCAGAGATCGCTGATTACTACGGCAATTACAAGGTTGGAAATGACCTTCTGGAACTGCGCAATCTGGCAATGGTGGCGGAGCTGATGATTCGCTGCGCCATCGAGAGACGGGAGAGCCGGGGTCTGCACTACACCCTCGACTACCCCAATCAGTTAGCTGAGGCGAAAGACACCATTTTGTCGCCATCAAACTCCCCGCTCAAGACGTAAGCGCACCCGCAGGCGCCGCAGGTCACAGAGAGGGGCGCTATCGTTGAAAAGCCAGGCCTGGCCCGATTTTCCGGACGCGGACTGCCAGGCCATAAACGTCAACCAGGGCAGGCAATGCGCTCGGCGCAGGTCAACAGGTGCCAACTGCCCGTCGGATTCAATGGTCCACTCTCCGCGCCGCCAACGGATGACCACACCAATGTGACGTTGCCGCCAGCTCCGCCAAAGGAGGAGCGCCAGCATGGGCGTACAAGACACGACCACAATGGGGTAGCCGCCCAGCGCCAGTTCCCACAGTGCCAGAACAACAGCAACGATGAAAAGGTACCTTACGCACTCATGCAGGGATGACTCAGCGATCGTCAGGTGAAGTGTGGGTGAAGTCGAGAATTTTTTTGACAATGAGTGCTAGCTCTCGGTCTTGTGGCTGCTCGCGACGCATAAACCACGCAAACAGGTCCTGGTCCTCGCTTAACATCAAGTCCTTGAAACGAATCCGGTCTGCTTCATCCAGAGTAGCGAAGCGAGACTGCACGAAAGGCTCCAGCACCAGATCCAGTTCCAACATGCCGCGTCTTGCAGCCCAGCGCATACGATTAATTTCTTCGTCCGATACCATGCCAGTTACACACTCAAGTTTACATATCTACAAGCGTACATTATAACGTCATATCTGATCACAAGGGGGCTACTGACAGGATGGTCTCCAGGCCCTATCATTGGTGTCCCGTTTCACCTGAAAGGACCATCCCTTGAGTGCCCACTTCGCTCTTCTAGACTCTGAACAACTGTTGCATATTATCGGCCCTGATACGCTCTCCTTCCTCCAGGGTCAGGTGACCTGCGACACCCGCGAGGTCAGCTCACAACAAGCCGTTGTTGGCGCCTACTGTAATCCTCAGGGACGTATGGTTTGCGATTTTATGCTGGCCCAGCTCGGTGAAAATCATTATGCGCTGCGCCTGAAAGCGAACACTTTAGCGACGGCGGCCAAAACTTTTAGTAAATACATTGTTTTTTCCAAGGCTGATTTGGAAGCCGAACGTCAAGATTGGCAAGTCATTGGGTGCTGGGGCAATGAAGCCGCGAAGGACCTTGCCAACGCGGGCTTTGCAATCCCCGAAGCTAAATACCAGGCCGCCACCGGTGACGGTTATGTCGTGGTTCAGATGGACGATGCCGGCACACAATTTGAACTACTGATTGATACTCAAAACCACAGCGAGCGCTTGAACTCACTTGGTCAAAATTTGAACAGCGGCAAAGAGAGCCAGTGGCAGGCACTGCAAATCCGCGCAGGTATCGGAAGAATAGAACAGGCCAATATTGAGGAGTTGTTGCCGCAAATGCTCAACTACGATGTCACCGGACATGTCAGTTTCACCAAGGGCTGCTATACGGGCCAGGAAATCGTTGCCCGGCTGCATTATCGGGGCAAAGCCAAGCGGCGCTTGTACCTAGGCCAATTCGACGAAACGGAATCTCCCGGTGCCGGAGCCGCGCTGTTCTCTACTTCTGCAGAACAAAGCGTTGGCGTCCTGGTTAATGCCGCCAGCGCCGATGGGGGCAACATTTGTCTGCTTTGTGCTACCGAGAAAGGCGTTGAACAAGGGCTGCGCCTTACATCGCAGCAGGGTGCTGCAATTCAAGTACTCGAATTACCCTACGATATTCCTGCGGCGGACTAAGTACTGCGGCTTGCCGCTGCCGCTCCATCACAGTAATAAAGCAAGCCCTCTGAGTTCATAGAGGGCTCTTGCTGCTTACAAATTGGCTTCCACTGCATCCAGGAAGCCATTCATATCGACGATCTTCTCGATTGACGGGTCGCTGGTTTTCCCCTTCAAATCGCCGGTAATGGTGCCCTGCGCAACCGTCTCAATCAACGCCTGCTTGAGTTTGCCTGCATAATCGTCAAGCGCCTGGTTGTCTTCTCTTTTGCCCAGTTCTTCAAGTGCATTGGCGACCGCAAAAATCAACGCTGATGAGTTGAAGTTTGCCTCCTTTCCATCTGTTTCCACATAGCGTAGATAGAGGTCGTGGGCAGTACCATGGGGCGCCTCATAGAGCATGGAGCCGTCCTTGCTCTTGATGATCGAACTGGCAGTGGCCAGGCTACCGCCCAGGGCCGCAGAAATGTCGGAGAAAATATCTCCATCCAGATTCTGGGCAGGATATAAGCCCCAGCGTGGCGGATCGCAAATCATTTTGCTCAGCTGCCGCGATGGTCTCATGATCATGAAAGACGGAGGTGGTGTATCCAGAGCCGCCAATTCCTTGCGAATTTCCAGAATGATAGAGCTGTAGACCTCGTCGTAATTGACAAACTCTCGCTTCAGCCCAAAGTAAACTTCTTTTTTGCTCAGCGAAGCATCACGAAATACCTGCTTCACCCAATCCTTAATCGCGTCGCGATCGTTCGACATAAACAAGATTGGATCATGCGCCTTCACCGTTCTGGCGTGTTTTTCCTCACCGTCCATAATGACCTTGATAATGCCGTTCTCAGGGGCAGGCGTATTATAACTGCCGTACTGGTCCCCTCCTCCAGCGCTCATGCGTGAGATGGAAACATGAGCTTTTCGCTCGGGCAACCCGTAATGCTTAAGCTGTTGCACCAGCTTATACAGTTTCATTCCGCTGACATTATCGGGGACGCCCCACAGGGCTCGCTCGGGAGGGTTGGACACGATGCGGGCCGCTTGCGCATCAATCAACTCATAGTGGTAATTCAGTCCTGCCTCGGCAACCTTACCCCTGTAGTGTTCCGCATAAATGTCCTCGATGGCGGCACGCATCACACCGTCGTAGCCCGACACTACCGTATCCTTGAGGCCAAGATAAATATCGCGTTTCTCATCTAGCGCTCGCTGGAAGAACCGGTGCGCCCAAGCCTTTACTTCTTCAAGGCAGTTGGTAGCGAGCATCCAGGGATCGCCTTTTTTCAGAGTTCTACGGTGCAATTCGACTGGATCGCCAGTTTCGCCAACAAACATGACTTTAGCCACGCCGGTAGCGTTGGATAATTCGCTATAACTGAAATCAAGGCCACCGCTGTCCATGGTATCGACTTCAATATCGCGATCGACCCAATCAGGCCGAACGCTCTTCAGGTTTCGAAACTCGATGTCTTCGCGCGTGATATTGCCGCCAATGCCTTTACGGATAGCACCGTTCGGAGACTTGGTGGCTAATTTGTCGAGCTTGTCCTCATTCACTTCAGGGTATTTCGCTAGCAACTCGTCCAGTTGGCTACGATTGACCGTCATCCCCGCATTTTTGATGCCAATGCCATGCTGCTTCAGCGCATCAATGGCGTCAATAACCACCTGACCGTTGCTGGTAAATCGCTTTTCGGCCGACAGGTCAACCTCTACCAGTTCTATTTCCAGGCGAGAGGCTACGAACTGTTCGAGAATCCGTTCAAAGGCAATCTGCGCCATTTCATCGCCGTGAAGAATGACCAACGGTTTTTGAACCTTGATTTTCTCGCCCACTGTATTTGCTCCCAATTCCCAAAAAAGCGACACCATAGACGCTATTGATGAAATCTCCTAGTCGATTTTAGTCTATGCTGCGCTACTCGCTTTCGCATAGGCCTGCGATAATGCCCCGATGAGATCCTTCCTGCCCCTGATTCGCGAAGAATGGCGCCTGCTGCTGTTTGGCTTCGCTATGACCTTTGGATCCAGCCTTGGGCAAACCTACTTCATAGGACTATTCAGTGGCGAGATCCGTGCGGACCTTAACCTCAGCCACGGTGAGTTTGGGGGTCTTTACTCAGGCGCAACGCTTGCCAGTGCTTTGTTACTGCTCTGGTCGGGGTCGCTAATCGATCGTATGGATCTGCGCAACTATGCCTTTCTGGTCACCCTGGGCCTGACTCTGGGGTGCGCCCTAATGGCTGTCAGCACGGGCCCACTGCTTTTGTTCTTTGCCCTGCTGGCACTGCGGCATTTTGGCCAGGGACTGATGAGCATTGCGGGAGCAACTACCATGGTGCGTTATCTGGACCACCACAAGGGTAAAGCCAATGCCCTGGGTGGAATGGGCTACTCACTTTCTGAAGCAACACTGCCGTCCCTGGTCATTGCCTCAATCGTGATTCTGGATTGGCGGCAATCCTGGGTAGTTTGGGGAGCAGCACTGGCGATCACTCTACCCGCTCTGGCGCATTTCCTGTTAAAAGACCACACCAGCCGTCACCTGCGCTACCTTCGGGACTTACAATCCAACAACGGTACCGGCGTCGTCAGTTTACGGCGCCAATGGACCCGTTCTGAAGTCATTGGCGACCTGAACTTTTATCTGTTCCTGCCGGTGCTTCTGGCCCAACCATTATTATTTACCGGCTTCATGTTTCATCAGGTGCAACTGGTTCAGGAAAAGAACTGGAGCCTGGCAGCATGGGGCGGTCTCTTCCTGTTTTACGCTTTGCTAAATACTCTTTGCAAGCTGTTAGCAGGGCTTTTGGTAGATCGCTACAGCGCCATTAGACTGGCGCCTTTGATCTGTCTGCCAATGGGCGTTGGACTGATCGTTCTGGCAAGTGAGGATCACTTTTTCGGCGCTATCATCTATATGGGTTTGCTGGCAGTTTCGGTAGGCGTTTATTCCACTTTGTCATCGCCTTTTTTCTCCGAGATGTACGGCACTCTTCACCTCGGTTCCATAAAGTCATTAACCACTGCGGCCATGGTTTTCGCAACAGCCATCGCGCCGGTTGCCATGGGTTGGTTGGTCGACCGCGGAGTAAGCATGGATACAATGGCACTGGGAGGCGCTGGCTATACCGTCATTGCCAGCGCACTGGCCTTCTATGCCCTTTATCGACGTGGGCGCAGCGACTAAAGGTAAACCCAGCGATGCTCGACCAATAGAGTCGATCAGGGTGCCAGTGCTGTTGCCCCGCGCCTGTGGACGTGATGACGGGTGAACTGGTTGCGCCGTAGGCCTGTTTTATTTCTCTGCAAGCAACATATCCTGTGTCTGCCCACACGTCTGTGTAATACAATCGCTGCCTTGATACGTGGCAGCGGGAATATTCATGACCATCCAGAAAACCTACATCGACGCTAACCAATTGTTACTGGACTCCTACGAGCTGGGTCTCATGGTACTGGAAAGCGGCTTTGAGCCTGACTATATCGTGGGTGTCTGGCGCGGCGGCGCCCCTGTCGGTATCGCCATACAGGAGCTACTCAAGTACGGGGGCTTAAATACCGACCATATTGCGATCCGCACATCCCATTACACCGGCATTGAACAGACCAACGAGTCAGTCATCGTGCATGGGTTGCACTACCTGGTCGAAAACGTAAACGCTGATGATAAAGTGCTTATCGTTGACGATGTATTTGATTCTGGCCGCAGTATTCAACAGGTTATCTGGGACCTGGAAAAAAAATGCCGACGCAACAGCCCCACCTTTAAAATTGCCACGCCCTACTTCAAGCCCAGCAATAATAAAACCGAGCTTTCTCCAGATTTTTATCTGCACGAAACCAGCGAATGGCTGGTATTTCCCCATGAACTGGAAGGTTTATCTGCTCAGGAGGTGCGCGACGAAAAACCCGGACTGGGCGAAATTAGAGATCGGATCCTAAAGTATCACCAGGGGTAGCGTTCAGGCGACTTCTGGTAAAGACCAGTCGATCGCTGATCTGCCGCGTTGCTTTAGATACTCGTTGGTCGCCTTGAAATGACCGCAACCAAAAAAACCCCGGTAGGCGCTCAGCGGCGAAGGATGCGGGGCCTTCAGCACGCAGTGGCGATCGGTATCGATGCTGGCGCCCTTGCGCTGCGCATAATTACCCCAAAGCAGAAAGACTACCGCCTCTCGATCATCATTAATGACCTCGATCACCTTATCAGTAAAAGATTCCCAGCCCATGCCTTCATGCGAAGCTGCCTTTCCACACTCAACTGACAGCACACTATTGAGTAACAAAACTCCTTGATCCGCCCAATTAGCCAGGCAGCCATGAGCGGGAACCGGTAAACCTAATTCCGCATTAATTTCCTGATAAATGTTGTTCAACGAAGGGGGAGTTTTGACACCGGGTTTTACCGAAAAGCACAGGCCATGGGCCTGGCCTTCGCCGTGATAGGGATCCTGCCCAACAATGACCACCTTTACACGATCCAGGGGCGTGTGTGAAAAAGCGCTGTAAAACTGGTCTTCCGCGGGAAAAACAGTCTTCCCCAACTCTTTTTCCGAGTTTATGAACGTCGCCAATTGTCGCATATAGGCTTTATCAAACTCCGGCGCGAGTCGCGCCCGCCAGCCAGGCTCAAGCTGTTCAATGCCTGAGTCCACATTAGTCACAAGCTGCAACCAGGAAAACCTGGTCGACGAAGGCAAGCTCCTCTGCCACTCGAACCGCTTCGCGAGCACCCAACTGTACAGTCGCGATTAGCTTGCTGCGCTCGACTTTGGCAGCAGCAGTGTTTTGGGGTGCGGCCAATGGAGACGCGTTAAAAGCTGCAACGCGCTGCGCACCAGGAGCATTGCCATAGAGCGTATTGCGCATACGGGGTCGCCTGTCGGCGCTGCGAATCTGGGCCTCCATTCTGGCCGGCGGCCACTCCTGGCCATGATCAGAACCGGCAGCGCGAGTAATGCTTTCATTCATGAGAGTGCCGCCGAGGTCATTGCAGCCCGCCTGCAAACAGGCCTGCACCCCGGGTTCACCCATCTTTACCCAGGACGTCTGAATGTTGTCTATCCAACCGTGAAAAACCAGACGGGCAACCGCATGCATCAACACCGCTTCACGAAAAGTAGGGCCACGACGGGCATTACCCTTGAGATACATGGGAGCTTCCATGTGGACAAAAGGCAATGGCACGAACTCGGTAAAACCACCGGTGCGTTGCTGTAGCGCCCTCAGCTGCAACAGATGATGCGCCCAGTGCCGGGGCTTTTCGATATGTCCGTACATGATGGTTGCTGTCGTTCGCAAACCGATGCTATGGGCGGTTTCCATCACTTCCAGCCACTGCTGACTGTTTAATTTATCGGGACAAAGGCGAGCTCTCACCTCATCGTGCAGGATTTCCGCTGCCGTGCCCGGAAGTGTATTGAGGCCAGCGGCCTTCAATTGACGCAGGAAAGTCTCTACATCAAGCCCCAGCGTCTCTGCCCCCTGTAATACCTCCAGTGGCGAAAATGCGTGAATATGCATATCTGGCGTCGCGGTGCGTACAGTGCGCAGAATATCCAGATAGGTCTGGCCCGTGTAATCCGGGTGAATGCCACCCTGCATACAAACCTCAGTTGCGCCACGAGCCCACGCCTCGCGACAGCGCCGTGCAATTTCATCGCCACTGATATCGTAGGGTTTGCCCCGCAGGTTTTCACTGGCCTTGCCTTTAGAAAAGGCACAGAACTGACATTTGAAGTAGCAAACGTTGGTGTAGTTAATATTACGATTAACGACATAACTGACCCGGTCAGCGGCTACGGTTTCTCGCAATTCATTAGCTGCACTCACCAAAAAAGAAAACTCACGACCCCTGGCCTCAAATAAGCGAACTACCTCTGACTCATCAAGTTCAGCCATGTTCCTGCAGCGTTCAACAATACTTCGCAACTGTGGATCTACATCACGGCCCTGCGGTGCAGCCGTGCTTGACATCAACTGCGTCTCTACCGCTGGCACTGGGCGTTCCTCCCCCGGTACCCAGTCGTCCCGACGCGCAAAGCCCATACTGTCACTTTGATCAAGCACCGCAGCATACAGCGCTTTATCCAGCCAGCGCTCCGGCGCTTGCGCGTAGGCGGGGTAAATCGTCAGCCGCTGATCCAGAAACTTACCCGCTGAAGCCGTTTCACGGGCAAGATTGTCCAGGTGTGGCCACGGCGCCTCAGGATTGACATGATCAGGCGTCAACGGGGAGACACCGCCCCAATCATTAATGCCAGCTGCCACCAGCTGCGGTAATACACCCGGACTCAGGTTGGGAGGCGCCTGAATACTCATTTCAGGGCCAAAAACCAACCGAGCCACAGCAATAGTCCACAGCATGTCCTCGAGATTGGGTTCGGGAGCGTTGGCCATCAGGGTGCCGGGTTTAGCACGGAAGTTCTGCACAATCACTTCCTGCAAGTGACCATGGCGAAGATGAACGTCCCGCAAAGACAGCATCGACTCCACACGTTCCCGCCGTGTTTCACCGATTCCAATCAAAATACCCGAGGTAAAGGGCACCGCAGCCTGTCCCGCCAACTCCAGAGTCTCAAGTCGAACGTCTGGATTTTTGTCAGGAGAACCGTAATGAGGCATGCCCTTCTCACACAGCCGAGGCGATGCCGACTCCAGCATGATTCCCATTGAAGCGCTGACTTCGCGCAGCGAGGCTATTTCTTCGGCGGTCATACACCCGGCGTTGATATGGGGTAGCAAGCCGGTTTCTGCCAATACCCGACCGGCTACCTCTTTCACATAATCGAGCGTTGACTCATAGCCCATTTCCGCCAGCGCTTTGCGAGCGATGTTGTAGCGTAGCTCAGGCTTTTCACCCAGGGTAAACAAAGCCTCCTGACAGCCCATTGCCGCGCCCTCGCGGCATAGCGCGAGCACTTCTTCAACGGGCATAAACGGCTGGTCAATCTTCTTTGGGGTCTGGGCAAAAGTGCAGTAATGGCAAACATCGCGGCACAGTTTGGTCAGCGGAATAAACACCTTGCGTGAATAGGTGATGGTGTTGCCGTGGCCTCTGTCTCGCAGGGCACCAGCGAGCTGCGCCAATTCAGCGGTGTCAGTTACGGTAGCCAGTGACAGAGCTTCAGATCGGTCCGGCAGTTCGCCACCCACTAGTTTCTCTTTCAGTGCCTGCCATTTATCCGCGCTGGGGGGCATGACTGTCGCAGCCAGTTTAGATTCCTGCAAATAGGCGCGCGTGTGTGTCCCCGCATTAGCTTCACCCAGCAGTTGCACCAAATCCATTGGATCGTCGATGTCCAGGGCAATACCAGGTTGCTTGATCACTGCCACAGGCAGGCCTGCTTTTTCCGCCCAGGCGTGGTGCAGGTCACAGCTGCCTTCGCCGAAGTGGAACTGTGGCATGTCATTGACAGCAAACGCCAACAGGTTAGTGCCAACGCCATCATGATCCGTGCCAATAACCAGCCCACCGCGAGCTTTTAACGTGGCCAACACATTGCTCAAGTCATCAGAGCCCAGCGTGGGAATGTCGCCGTGCAGCACCAACAGGCGCTCTGCTCCAGTGCGCGCCAGTTGACTGGCCGCTGCGTCGATCACCGCATTGAGCCCACTCACCTGTAACTCGCCCTCCGCAATAAAGCCAACGCCAAAGGCTTCGGCAATCGCCTGAACTTGCGAATCCTCCGACACCAGGCTAATCGCCTCTACTTGTGGATGTCGACACAGCACCTGCAACACGTCTCGCACCATGGCGGCCACCAGCGCTGAACGTTCTGCTGGCAGCAATACACCGGCGAGGCGGCTTTTTGCCTCTCCAAGCGTTTTTAAAGGCACCAACGCATGTACTGAGGTCACGTCGTCTCCAAAGCCAGGCAGGTTTGCGCCAGCTGAATTTTATCTTCTAGAGTTTTCATTACGGTTGGTGCGATATGCACTCTCATTCCCAATGCACTGATTTCTGGCGCCAGTGTAGCGTCACTTTGGTCAATCAGGAAGTCATCCACAAGGCCGGGATACTTGTCCGCGTAATGCTTGGCTACGCCCAATGCAGTAACCGGCACTGACAGCTCAGTCATCATTTTTGCCGCAGGGCCCTTGATGGCCTGTCCAGCCACAATCGGTGAGACCATAGTCACCGCAGCGCTCGAGTCTCTGAGTGCGTGCCATATGCCAGATACTTGCAAAATAGGGTCGATGCTGACAAACGGATTGGAGGGGCAAACAATGATGTGGCTAAACTGGTTTGTTGCCAATAATTCCATCACTTGGGCATTCGCCTGCGCCTGCTCTAACCCTTCAAAGCTGAACCCGGTTACCGCCGGCTCGCATTGGCGGCGCACAAAATAGTGCTGGAAAGGCAAGTGCCCTTCATCGCTGTGCACGGTAGTGCGAACAGCCTGATTTGACATCGGGTGAATGTGACTGCTGATTTGCATGCGCCGCGCTAACTCCTGGGTGACGGCGGCCAGGTCTGCACCGCCGGCCAAGCGCTCTGTGCGCCATAAATGCGTAGCGATATCCCGATCACCCAGTCGAAACCAGGTGTCACCGCCCAGTGCCTCAAGTGCTTCCATGGTGTTCCAGCTTTCGCCTTCGAGGCCCCAGCCGAGGGTTTGATTGGAGCGACCGGACAGGGTGTAAAGCAAGGTGTCTATGTCAGGGCTGATAGAGAGGCCCAAATGTTCAAAGTCATCGCCAGTATTAGCCAGCACATGCAGGTCGCCAGGGGGTAGCACACGGTCTAGTCCCAGCGACAACTTGGCGCCGCCAACACCCCCCGAGAGTGCAAGCACACAGCCCGATTGCGCCGTCATCAGCGAAACATATCCATGCTACGCTCACGCAACAAAGACGTCGATCCGCCATCAAACTCCGGGAACTCGGCCCCACGGACCAGTACCACAGGGCATGCTTCCGCAGCTTGCCCCATCACCAGAGACGCCGCGGCTGCAAGCTCGTCCGCCACCGCAGGCTCCGTTACTTCCAACACATTGCCGAATATGTCCCGTTCGCCTACCTGATTGAACAAGGGGTTCAACCCGGCAGTACCAATAGCGATACCGACCGTGCCATTGCGCCAGGCGCGACCGGCACTGTCATTGATAATAATTTGCGGGGTCACACCGGTGCGTGTACCCAGCGCCCGACGCAGCTCAGCCGCAGATTTATCGGGGTCTTGAGGCAGCAGTAACACCCGTGGATCTTGTTGATCGATACTGATGTTGGATTTATCAATACCGGCATTAGCGTGAACATAGCCATTGCGATGTTCAACAATGACCACTCCCGGTCGCACCCGCAATACCTCTCTGCTCTCTCGTAAAATCAGCTCCGCCTGTCGCGGATCCTTGTTCGCCTGACTGGCAAGTTCCAACGCTGCCGCCGAGGGCTCCACTTCTGACAATCGCGCGTAGCAGTCCTCCGCCTTGGAAACGATTTTCTGGGCAAGCACTAAAATGTCACCCGGGGTCAGGTCCAGGGCGTTATGTGCCAACGAGGTGCAGATCAGCTGAGCGAGATCGTCCCCGGGTTCCACCAGGGGAAAATCTACCAGCGGAATCAGTTGCAGCGAGCCTGCCATCGAAACGTGCCTAGTCGTGGTCCAGGCCGGTAATGCGAATACCTGCGTGGCAGCTGTATTGTTTATTGATCACGATCAGTACCGAGGTCAGTGCCTCCGCCGCGGCTGCGTTGTTGATCATGCCAGCGTGAAAACCGCGCATACCAGCGGCTTCTATTAAGGTGATAACCTGCTCACGGGCGGCCTTCTTGTTGCCACAAACCAGTACGTCACAATCCAAACCACTGCCTTCCTGCAGATGAGCCGCTGCGACGTTTTGGAACGCTGACACTACAGCCACCTCTTCACCGAGCAAATCCTGGGCAATTTGACCTGCGCTGCCACCTTCGGGCAGCTGAACCCTGGCTACCTTGGGCGGCACCAGAGGAACGGTTACATCAATCAGGATCTTTCCCTGCAAAGCCGGTTTGACCAGTTCCAGCGTGCTGGCTTGGTGACTAAACGGGACGGTAATCGCAACGATATCAGCGGCTTGGGCAGCAGCCAGGTTTTCCATGGCTTGCACACTGATTTCGCCGACGCCTCGCTCTGCCATTACTTCCCGCAGGTCGGCCACTGCCGCCTCAGCCTTCTCCTGAGTTCGCGAACCAATTAAAACCTGGTAGCCAGCCTGAGCCCAGCGACGGGCAAGGCCCGTGCCAAGGTCTCCAGTTCCGCCTAAAATAGCCAATACGGGTAGTGTTTCTGTTGTCATGATGTGTGTCCTGATAGGGGTAATAGAAAGGAGTACAGCAGTTGCTACCAACTCCACTTAGTCTCTTCTACGCAGAAAGGGCTCAGTCCGCTCAGTTCCCAGCCCCCTTTTGTTCAGTTAGGATTGGCGGCGCCGCAGGCATCTTATGTAAATCACTTGTTGATCACAAGCACCCAGGGCTTGTCAGCCAGAGGAGTTAAAAGATATGGACAGTACCGCTAAGCTATTAAACCCAAATCCCATGGATTTTGAGGGTAAGGCCATCATTGTCACTGGGGGCGGCAAAGGTATTGGCCGAGGTATTAGCGAGCGCTTCCTCGCAGCCGGGGCCAAGGTGCTGATCTGCGGGCGTTCAGAGCCAGAAAGCCTGCCCAGCGCCGGCGGCAGGCAGGCACTGTTCATCGCCTGCGACGTGAAAAATTTTGAACAGATTGAGGCCTGCGTCGACTATGCCGTCGCACAATTTGGTCGTCTGGATGTGCTGGTCAACAATGCTGGCGGTGCCCCCCATGCTGATGCCGCCGAGGTATCTCCTCGCTTCTCCGAATCCATTATCCGGCTGAATCTGATCGCACCGCTGAACTTCAGCCAGGCTGCCAACCGTATCATGCAGACTCAGGAAAGCGGTGGCAGTATTATCAATATCGCCAGCGTTAGCACCCTGCGCCCATCTCCGGGGACCGCTGCCTACGGCGCCGCCAAAGCCGGCCTGGTTAACCTTGGAAGTTCACTGGCCGTCGAATGGGCGCCCAAAGTCAGGGTGAACGCGATCATTGTGGGCCTCACTCGCACCGAGCAATCCCATCTCCACTACGGGGATGAGCATGGTATTGCGGCAGTGGAAGCCACCATCCCTATGGGTCGAATGGCGGTTCCTGAAGACATCGGCGACGCCTGTCTGTTTTTGGCTTCATCACTCGCGTCTTATGTCAGCGGCACCAGTTTTGCGGTGCACGGCGGCGGTGAGAAACCCGCGTTCCTGGACGCGGCAAGCCCAGATCAGTAAACAACTGGCGGCTCCTGTTATACTTGCGCCATCAAGTCAGGCAATGAAGTGGATCCGCTGAAGTGAACAAACTGCTGCACCCCCTCTACGGCTATCCTACGGCCGCCTGGGAGTTATTAAACGCGGTTGGTCTATGCGCCCGGCTCATAGGCACTGATCACCAGCCGGACGCCGGTCTGGTTATCCCAAAGGATTTTTTTGGCGTTAACGTAGCACCCAGTGAAGACCCAGCCTGTGATGACTACGTTATCGATCGCCTGCAGGAGTTGGACATTCGTCAGGTGCGCATGGACTTCAGTTACGGCAGTGCTGAGGGACCTGCCCATCGATTGCTGGAACGACTACTGGCAGCAGATGTGGAAATCATGTTGGACTTGTTGCCACCGATCGCCCAGGCCCAAATCCTGTTCGAAGATGTGACCGCGCAGCAGCGCTGGCGAGATTTTCTGGAGGACTGTTTCGGTGCCTACCAGGGCAGGGTCAGCCTGTTTGAAATTGGCAATACACCAAACCGAGGGAAATGGTCCGGATTATCCTCTCAAGGTTTTTTGCTGGCCAACATCCTCGGTCAAGAGGTCGCTACAAACTTCGACATACGCTTGGTTGGCCCTAACGTTTCGGACTTTGAACCTCTCTACAATGCCACCTACCTGGGCATGTTTCGACGTCTGGGCGTCACCCCCGATATTCACAGCGACAACCTTTTCGTTGAGCGAGTGGTCGAACCCGAGGCCTTTGACCACCGCGTGCTGGGTGCAATGGCACGGGAGCCGTTAAAGCTCAACCTGATCAAAAAGGCACGCATTCTAAAAGCTATTGGCGCTCGAACAGGCACCAATGAGTTGATGTGCACTTACACCTGCTGGACGATCAAAAGACTGCAACGTCGTGCTGCCTGGCCTGAACAAAAGAGAACAGATTACCTGGTCCGCTACCTGGCCCTGGCCGCCGCCAGCAACGCCCTGTCTCGGGTCTACTGGGGACCGTTGATCTGCTCCCGGGATGGCCTGATCGATGATGGCGCGAACGACTATCCGATGATTGACCAAGTCAGTTTCTACGAGAAAGTAAAAGGAAATCCTGAGAACTTTGCACCGACACTCGCTTTTCACGCCATGGCCTATATCGCAAAGCGTCTGGCGGGGGCTCACTGCCTCAGTGCAGAGCACGACCCGGACGGCGCCAGCATGTTTCAGTACAGCGACAAAACCGGACGACACTTCATGCTGGCATGGACCCGGGACGGTCAGGTTAAACCCCTGGACGCAGTGTTGACTCAAGGTGTCTTGGACCAAGCTATATTTCGCGATGCTACAGGACAGGAGCTAGCCAACCCACTGGTCATCAACGAGCACCCCATGGTCATCGAACTGCAGGGTCCTTGTCAGACGCAGGCAAGCGATAAATCGCAGGTCCTGTCGATCGACCAGGTTGTCCACCTCTCCTCGCCCCAATGGCAGTCGATAGGTTATAGCGATCTCCACTGGCACGGCGCACACATGTTAAGAGCCGAATCCCGAGAGCAGGATTTGATTCTGGCCCAGCAGCTGCATCCGGGCAAACTAGAACAGCTAGAAGCAACCCAGGTACTCCGGGACGCCCGCAACCGACTCTGGAATGTTGCTGATCCCCGTGGGATTTGCGAGCAGGTCACAGTCAAGCTCAACCGCGTTAAGGGTATTAAGCACTTCACCTACCGCTTCTACCCCAGCAAAGGCCGTCGCCACTGGAATAACGCTTGCGATATGTTGCGTAAAGGCGTGGCAACCCCCCTTCCAATTGCGTTTTTCGAAGCCCGGCAACAACCTGGAATTCGTGATTCCTGGTATCTGTGCCAGTTCGTACCCGGAGCATTTTCTGCCCGCGATGTGTATGCCTCCATCAACCGGGGTGAGGCCGAATTCGAGGGCTTGGACAAAGAAGCCTGGTTCAGGTTGATTAGCGGATTTGTATGCAGCATGCATAACAAACAAATCATTCACCGGGATCTGTCCTCAGGTAATTTACTGCTAGTAAAAGATCAGCAGGGCAATGTTTGTCCCATGGCGATAGATATCGGTCGAGTTCGCGCATGGTCAGGCCCCGGCTCTAAAGTTCAAACACGTCACCGCATGCTGGACTTGATTAGAATTGCTTACAAACTCAATTGGAATGATCGTCAACGCTTTATCAAGCACTATGAGAATCATCTGGGCAAGTCACTGTCAGCGCTGTGGCGCGTACCCTTTTGGTATTATGACTGTAAACAGACGGTTAAAAAGGCACTCAAGGGCAAACGTCGCCAGAAGCCAGCCAAACGCTAACCCATCCGGGGCGGTTTGAGGCAACTTGGTTAAAGGTTATACTCGCACCTTTGTCTACTCAATCATTTAGGAACACGATGCCCGGCACCCAGTCAGAAGCGTTCCAACACCAGGCAAACCTGGAGTTGGATGGAGGAGCCAGGCTGGCCGGTAAGCTGGGTACTAACCCCGAAGGTACGCTGCAATTAACTGAGGTTACTCTGTTAGCAGGCACCAGCGATGGTGGTAAGGTCAGTCTGCGTGCTGGCATGAAGGCGCAACTCTCGCTGCCCGACGATGACAGTGTAGAGAGTGTGGAAGCGCGCATTGACGGTGTTGCCGGTGGTGTGCTGTCGCTGACTCCCCTGTATCTCGATAAAGAGTCGGCGGAACGATACATACAATCCCTGACTGGCCAGCCAGCTTCAATACCCGGGAAACCTGACACTCCCGCCATCACCGGATCCACGGCTGAAAACTCTCGCCTGCTTAAGCAATTCCACAGCGACGCTATTAAACAACTAGCCCGTTATTTCCCCGGCGCTCTCGATGATATGTTGGAAGAGCTATTGGCCCTGTCCAGTCGGATAAAACCGGACGAGAATGGCCGCAACCGAATCTACGACGCCGCAATACTTGTCCGTAGGCGCAAAAACGAAATCTGTAATATCGTTTTTAGCAAGGTCGAAGAGTATTTCCAGCAATTGGTGCCCGGCGAAGACGAAAACGAGGACGAATACTGGCAGCAGGACATCGTCAGTCTCGATGAGCTAGGACTGGTGGATCTGTATGAATATGAGGGCCAACTCGCCCTGGATCGTATGGTTGCGCTGGCAGAAGAGCTACACCGGGTCGCGCTCGAATCCCTGGTTGTTCGTTTAGCCAGTCTCATCGACGAAGACCCTTTTGATGTCCGCTTACCAATTCACGCCAGACAGTTGAGCCGCGCGTTCCAGCAATCGATGGAAACCGTTGGTGTCTCCCTGGAGGCAGCACCTTTAGTGCTGGAATACTATTCTCAGCACGTGATCCGTCCACTGGATGGCTATTACCAACCGCTCAACGCTTACCTGGCCCGCAATGGCGTAAAGCCAAATGTGGAACAACAGGTGCTCGACTCGGGAAGCTTGCTGCAACGCAAGACAAGAAAACCCCGCCGACCGTCTTGGGAAAAAACGCCGGCCACAGAAACTACCGGAGATAGCGAATTTCTCAGTGAGGCTGCAGCCGCCCTGGGCAACGTCCAAACCAGCGCAGTCAACTCCGCGGATCGCGACCTTGCGATGGACAGCGGATCCCAAAACCTCTACCAGTCAGTGGTCGATGCCTTGAACTTCCGACGTGAGGTAGAAGGCAGATTCGATGGCGCCACAGTAGATGCCAGCACTCCCATGAGTGGCACCTGGGACGGCAGCACCGTGCCCAGTTCAAAAATCGATCAACAGTCCCTTGCCGACGCCAACACTATTGCCCAGGTACTGCGCATTCTGCAAGGCGACAACGCGGTGCACCTGGCCATGCAGGGGGAGAGCTCGCTCAGGGAATACCTGGCCGAACACAAAGAGCAATTGACCGGGATTAGAGAAACCAGTGGACTCACCGCTGCAAGTCTCAACCAACTGGACCTGGTTGACAATTTGTTTGGCACCATCAAATCTCAGGTAGACGTAACCCCCGAATTAAAGCCGGCGCTGGCAAACCTGCAAATTCCTCTGGCTCGCCTGGCCCTGCTGGATTCTCGCTTTTTTCTAAACGACGAACACTCCGCCAGAGCCGTAGTGGACAAACTCTCTGGTCTCGCCACCAGCGCAAACTTCCCTAACCGGGCGCTGGAGGACCGCATCAAACAAGTCGTCGATGATATTGTCCAGGACTATGAGACCGACGCTTCAGTATTTGATCGGGCTCTGCAGAACATTGAAAAACTCAACGAACAGCAAGAGCGCGCGCTTTCTCGCAATATTGAGCGGGTAGTTCGCATTCAGGAGGGCCAAGAAAAACTACAACAAGCGCGGCGGGCGGTTGCCAGTGTCATCAACGAGCGCATTCGTCCCCCTGCAGCGCCGCGCGTATTGCTTGACCTGGTGGAGTCCGGATGGCGCGATTTAATGGTCCTCACCCACGTCAAAGAAGGGCCGCAGAGCAGCACCTGGTCTGATCAGATCAATACTCTGGACCAGTTAGCGAGCTGGCTAAATGACAAACAGTCGGGCGAACTCAGTGATGACATGCTGATGCAACTGGGCTTGGAGGCTGAAACACTAATCGATATGGTGGAGCAGCAGATTGTGCTGGCACTGCCCACCAGCGTCGATCACCAGGATGTGCTGACGGAGTTACGCGAAATCCTGGCTGGAAACCTGGCCATAGACTCCACGGAAGTCAGCGAAAACATTAGCGACAGCGCAGAGTCCGCAAAGGCATTCCGCGCCAAGGTAGATGATCTTCCGCGTCTGCGGCGGTGGGTACGCAGAGTCGAGCAACTGGATAATAATGTCTGGCTGACCTACCGTGATAAAGACGGGCAAAAAAAGCGCATGCAACTGGCATGGACCAGTCCAGCCAAGGACCGCTATATTTTTGTTAACGAGCGTGGTCAGAAAATTGCAGACCTGAACGCCGTGCAGTTGGCTCGCAAGCTGAGTCGAGGTGTACAGCCATCTGCGCCAGCCGACAAGCTCTCGGTGATTGACCAAAGCATGTACCAAACTCTGGAGCACGTGCAAAAAAACCTCAGCTTCTCACGCAACCACGACAGCCTCACCAAACTGATTAATCGGGAAACCTTTCTCGGTCAGATGGGCCAGGCACTGCGTCATGCGCAGCTAAAAAACTCCCGGCATGCTGTGCTGTATATCGACATCGACCAATTCAAACTGGTCAATGAAATTTACGACGAAGTTAGTGGAGACGCAGTGCTGCTTGAGTTTAGTCGACTGCTGGCCCAGCTACACGGGAAAAAATCTTCTTCAGCTCGCATTGAAAACGACCAGTTCGCCGTACTATTACTTGATCGCGAACTAGATCAGGCGATGCAATTGGCAGAGAGGGTTCGGCAGAATATCGAAGCGGGCAGCATTGAACTGGATGGGGAAAGTGTCTCCTTTACCGTTTCTATCGGTGTTGCTCCAATCCTGGAATACAGCCCGTCGGTGGATCAGGTGCTGGAGTCCGCTCGCACATCCATGGAAATTGCCAAGGAGCAGGGCCGTAACCGGGTTCAGCGTTACGAAGAAGACCAGGCTCTGGCGACCAGTTTCAACAACGACAAATCCAAAACAAAGCAAGACCTTGAGCAGGCGCTTGCCACTGACCGCTTTGTACTTCGAGCCCAGCCCATCATGCAAGTCTCTGTTGAAGGTAAACAACCGACGGGGCGCCATTACGAACTACTACTGGGTCTTGCCAATCCTGACGGTAGTCTTGCCTCGCCAGAGGAATTCATTCAAAGCGCAGAGCGCTATGGTTTTATGAACCTGGTGGATCGTTGGGTGGTGCAAGAGGCGTTTCGCTGGGTCAGTCAGTTAATGGATGAGGAAAAGGAAGTGCCCAACCTGGCTATTAACTTGTCGGGTGGCAGTGTGACTGATGATGACTTCATGGAATACCTGCTGGAACAAATTTCAGAGTTTGGCGTGGGCACCAGTCACATTTGTTTTGAAATCACAGAAACTGGCACCATCTCCAACCTGGTCAAGGCAGCGGACTTTGTGCGCGCCTTCCGCAACATCGGTTGTAAATTTTCCATTGACGACTTTGGGACAGGACTGGCAAGCCACAACTACTTGCGCGAGTTGCCCGTTGATTACGTGAAAATCGATGGCACCTTTGTCACCGGTATTCACAAAAACAGAGCGGACTACGCCATGGCTCGCTCTATTAACGACCTGGCCCACTTCCTGGGCCAAGAAACCATCGCCGAGTCGGTTGAAAATGATCAAATTATCGAGAAGCTGCATGAGATCGGTGTGGACTACCTGCAGGGCTGGGGAGTGGGTATGCCCAAACTACTGACAGAGGTCACCGAGGACCTCTCGAATTTACAAAAGTAATTTATTCAATGACAGCGGGATCACCAGACCTCAGCTACGACGATCTACTGGGCCTAATCTACGAGGGTCCACTTGAGGATCGTCCTTGGCAAAGCGCCCTGCCCCAACTGCGAAAAATGCTGGATGCTCAGGTAGCGTCATTGGTTGTGCGCCCACCTTCGGATGAGGATCAAGGCGCAATACTCAATAGCGTGCGCCCGGAGCCAGGCGATACTGATGACACGCTCGCCGACCCCAATGCCTGGCAGGCCGCCTCCTATCAAGAGGAGTTCTTTTCGCTTGATCCCTTCGTAAACCTGCCGCTGGATAAGGTGGTAGCTCTCGAAGACGTACTATCTGATAAAGAGCTTGAAGAATCTGATTATTACCGTCATTACCTCCAGCCGGTAGGCCTGTTCCACATACTGGGCGTCGATACTGCAGAGCCAGGCGGTATGCTGGCGCGCTTGCGATTTTCCCGGCGCAGTGATGAGCCTCGCTTCAACGCCGAGGAGCGCCGCCTGTTGGAGCACATTGCCCCACACTTACGACGCGCCATACAAATTTACGCGACGATCAGTCGCAGAACTTCGGAGCGGGATATTTACGCCGGTGCAGTCTCTCAATTGGCAGTGGCGAGCATTATCCTGGATGAGCAGGCTCGGGTACTCAGTGCCAACCCGGTAGCCCAGGTATTATTGGAACAGGGAGATGGTTTGAGCCTGAAAGGCCAATGGCTGCATATCGAAGGCAGGGACATCAATAAAGAACTGCAGCAAGCAGTGGCCAACATTATCCGTGCCCAACACCAGGGTGAGCCCTCTGTAGTGAGGGCCCTGAGAGTTCCCCGTTCATCGGGACGCTCTGACCTGGGGCTGGTGGTCCGCCCCGTTCCCGTATCCAAGTGGAGCGAGGGTCAATCAAGCCCCAGTGCGGCCATTTTCATATCCGACCCGGATCTACACGAATCCGCCTCTCGCCAGACCCTGGCGGAGTTATTCGAACTGACCCCCGCAGAGGCTAATCTGGCCATTCTGTTGGCACGAGGCTTGAGCCTGGCAGAGGTCTCAGACACACAGAATGTCTCGCAACACACCGCCAGGGCTCAGCTAAAATCTATCTTCGCCAAAACTGGGGTCTCTCGCCAAGCCGAACTAGTGCGCCTGGTCATCAAAAGTGTTGCCTCACTGGGCTAGGCCCCGCCACCGTAACCGTAACCATAACCAGCGATTTCAACACACTGTGGAAGGCTCCGTTGATTCAGATCAACGTCCGGCAGTGCCGATACTGTTATCGTCACTGTCAATATATTCGAGAGCTTTATCCCCCGATGAACACCATGCACTCCGACCTTGTCGCTTCTACCGCCGTAGCCACAAGACATCAGGCCGACATGAATCTGGCTAAAAAATATGCCAGCCAAGGCCCTCGTTATACTTCCTACCCCACCGCTCCCCAGTTTCGCCCGGACTTCCCGATGCAACAGTACCGAGACTGGCAAAACAGCGATGGTGATCATCAACGTGCACCACTGTCGCTTTACCTGCACGTGCCGTTTTGCAGCGATATCTGCTACTACTGTGCCTGCAATAAAATCGTAACGCGTAAAAAAAATGCCGCCCAGCAGTACCTGAAAAGTCTACAGCATGAAATTATTTTGCAGTCTGAGCTGGTTGGCGATCAGCGGCCCATCACCCAGATGCACTGGGGTGGCGGCACGCCCACTTACCTGGATCACGCCCAAATCACTGAGCTGATGCACCTGTTGGCGAGCCACTTTCGCCTTCTGGACAAGGGGTACCGCGAGTACTCTATTGAAATTGATCCAAGAACTGTTGAGAACAGCACCATCGCGTTGCTAAAAGGCGTCGGCTTTAACCGAATCAGCCTTGGCATCCAGGACTTTGATCCGCTGGTGCAAAAAGCGGTCAACCGAGTTCAGTCCTACCCACAAATTGCGTCACTGGTCGATTGCATTCGCGCTCACAATTTTCGATCTTTGAGTTTTGACCTGATCTATGGGCTGCCACATCAGGACCGCCATACCATGACTGAAACGCTAGGCAAGGTTATTTCTCTGCGCCCGGATCGCATAGCCTGCTATAACTATGCTCACTTGCCGGAACGCTTCAGCAGCCAGCGAGCCATCGATCGGTTAAGTCTGCCAGAACCAAACGAAAAGCTGCTGCTGCATGAAATCATCAGCCACACTCTGCAGGATGCTGGCTACCTTCATATTGGGATGGACCACTATGTAATGCCGCAAGATGAGTTGGCCGTTGCCCAGGGAGAGGGACGTTTGCAGCGCAACTTCCAGGGCTACTCCCTCCACATGGCCGATGACTTATTGGGGCTTGGAGTTTCCTCTATCAGCCAGATTGGCGATTTCTACCTCCAAAACGAGCGCGAACTGGACGCTTACTACCAATTACTGGATGCAGGCGCGCTGCCTGTGACCCGGGGTTGCCGGGTCAACGATGATGACAAGTTACGTCGACACATCATCATGACACTGATATCAGAGCTGAAACTGGATATCAGTGATTGCAACCGCCAATTCGGTATCGACTTTAGTCACATGTTCCAGCGGCAGCTGGATCAACTGGCGCCAATGGTCGCCGATCAATTACTGGAGATTTCGGAAAACACGATCAGTGTGACCAAGCGCGGGAGACCCTTCTTGCGAAATATATGTATGCTTTTTGACGCATATTTGGGCGCCCATAAAGGTGATGAATCTGCGCCTAAATTCTCAGCAACTGTATGAATTTGGCACAGAAATCGAATTACAGAATGATGGAAAAATCGTCTATAATCTCGAAGCATTGCAAGGAGAAGCAAATGACGATTCATCTCACACAGGCTCAGGATACTGCCTTCAACCCCTGCACTCATGACTATCAGGTTAATTGCGGGAACTGTCGCCTAAACAGCATCTGCCTACCCCTGGCATTAGAGAGCGATGATATCCAGCAGCTGGACGACATCATCCAGCGAAGCAAACCCTTGCAAAAGCACCAGCATCTGTACCGGGAAAGTGACGATTTTCAATCGGTGTACGCCGTCCGCTCTGGAACTATTAAGGCCTACAAGACGACAGACGATGGTCAAGAACAGGTCACCGGTTTTTATTTTCCAGGGGAGATACTTGGCATGGACGGCATTAGCAACAATGCGCACGCGTCCTCTGCCAAAGCGCTGGAGACCGCTGCCGTTTGCGAGATTCCCTTCGCTTCACTCGAAAAACTCAGCACCCTGATGCCCAACCTGCAGCGCCACTTTTTCAAACTTCTGAGCCGCGAAATCACCGAAGATCAACAATTGATCACGCTGCTGAGTAAAAATTCTGCAGATGAGCGCGTTGCTGCACTCATGCTTAGTATCTCGGGCCGCAACGCCCGGCGCAAACTCAGCGCCACCCAGTTTCGCTTACCTATGTCCCGAGTCGACATAGGTAACTATCTCGGGTTAACCGTTGAAACGGTCTCCCGGGTCTTTAGCCGAATGCAAAAAATGGATGTTTTACGCGTAGACAATAAAGAAATTGAAATCCTGAATCCTCAGGGTTTAAAGGACATGGCAAATCTTGGCAGCTAAAGGCAGGCTCGCCATTAACGCACGCCTTAAACATTCACTTACATTAATTTCTTCAGGCCAACGTACATCAAAGCGAATTGACCTGCTCAAACTGAAATGTCATTGCGGTGCCACCAGTCAATGCGACGGCTGCAGCCAGCGTTAGTGCGTTCTTCATGAATTGCTCCTGTCTATGGGTCTCGATCAGGGGCCGTTATGTATTCCCTCATCAATTACGGTAATGATAAGGGGAGCTCGTTCTACCTGCGTTGATGTCAATCAAGAGTTCAGAAACCAACGACCGACAGCATCGAGAGTCATGGCAGAGCGGTCTATTCCCACGGATGATCCAGCGTCCGGCCGCAGCCTTGATAATTACGGTCATTAAGTTGAACTTGCACATTGTAAGGAAACTGGTCGCCCTTCATCGTATCGATACACGCGCTCTCAATGACGGTGACATTAATGCTGTTGTCATCGTCTTGAGACAAATAATGCAATTGCTCGCGATCTTCAGTGGTATGGACATTGCTGAACATGATTTTAGTCGCACCGTAATCTCCGACAAAAAGCAGGTGCTGATCACCGCGCACCTCCAAATGCCACCCTGGCTCATTGCCTACCGCACGAAAATCCACACCGCGCCGTCTGGCATCTTCCCAGGGCGCGCGGACATGATTGATCTGGCAATTTGCATAGCGGACTCCCGCTGCGCTAAAAATCACCTGGTCTCCCTTCGACCAGAAGACGACATCACCCTCCTGGTATTTTGTGCCTGAGGCGGCACGCACCTGTGACAGAATCAGGTAGCGATCCTCAAACCACAAGGCCATTTCTCCTGGCCCTACCCTGGTAATGAATTCTGCATCGTCGCACTCATACACCATTGTCTTGGCCGTGGGGCGGGCATCGGGCTGAAAATCGTCAATTGCACTTGCTGTCACAGCCGGGTCTGTTCCTGTCGCACAGGCCGCTATGGAGATGGCCAGAAGCAGTAGCAAAGTTCTTTTCATGGTTTCAATCCCTCCAGATGGACTCTATGCCTAAGGTGCGCTCAACGAACACCAGCTAAAGGCATGGGTGAAAAAGCCACTAATTATGCATAGCAGCGACAAATCGGACGCTGACAAACATAATCAGCCCGCAGGCTCCATCGCCGCGAGAAACTCGAGATAATAAGCCTGCACCTCCAGGGGTGACTCGACCTGAGGGTAATGCCCGATCGCAGGCAAGCGTCTTATAAAGTGTTCACCACCGACAAGCTCTTCAAAGCGCGCCACCATGTGCTCACCTGAAACGGGATCAACACTGCCGTTGATAAGTCCGATGGGACAACAGGCCTGCTGAAGCGCAAGCAGCCAGCGCTCGCGATTGATTCGTCTGTCAGTCATATAATGAATTAAACGATGCAGATTCCGTTGGCCATTATCAAGGGTGAATAAATCCCAAAATGCATTGAGCTCTTCGTCACTGGTGGGGGTGTCTGGGCCAAAGACCCGGTCAAAGGATTTCCGCATGCTCGCCTTACTAAATGCATGACGAACCAGAAAACCCAAACGGCCCAATAGCAAACGCTGTACTAGCAGTGCATTGTGCGTTTCTGGAAACAAGCCACCATTGAGAAAAAGACAGGACAGCCAGCGGCCTGCCCCCTGCTGCATATTTTGCCTCGCCAGCATTTCCTGCGCCACGGTATCGCCATAGTCGTGGGCCAACACATGGAACTCTTGCAGATTGAGATGACTCACCAAAGCCTCGCACAAATCAGCCTGCTCTACGATACGGTAATCATGAGGGCATGGCTTAGCGCTGAACCCAAAGCCCAACATGTCCATAGCCACCAAACGGTAGTGCTTGTTCAGCTCAGGCCAAATTTTCCACCAGTCCCAGCTGGCAGTAGGAAAGCCATGTATCAGCACAATAGTACCGCGAGGACTTTCAGTGGGGTGTTCGTCAATGTAAAACAAGTTGTGCCCAAGCAGTTCAACTTGCTGTCCTCTAGCTCGCCACTCTTCTATTTGTATCAAACTGATATCCCTTGCGTAAATACTGAACCAACCGTGATGCTCACTCTACCATTATAGAGGCGCCCTGGTGCCTGTCAGTTAATAAAGCGACGGCATCGATTTATCGTTCAAACGGCCAGATCGCAACAGCAACGAGGCCGGTCGGTTTTAAGCACCGTTTATGGACAACCTATGGACAACGAGAATCCTTCCCGGAGATGTCTCCGTACCTTATAAGCAACTAGGAGAGCATCATCATGCAAAAATTTATCGTCAATTGCTGGGACGCGGTTATGAATAGCTCCCACAATCCGCTACGCAATCTCGACCTCGCATCGCAGCATTATTTTATGCAGGTTCTGGGCTGGATGTGGAGTATGGTATTTAGCCTAACCTTCTTCTCTATTTTTCACTTTGGGTTGACCTGGATGGCGCACTTATTGGTTTTCGGGGGCATTGCTATGACGGTGGCCCTGTTTAAGGAGGCGGAGGCAGTTACTGCCCGCCAAGCGATTATCAGTAATGATTTCTCTCACGCCTCAAACTGCATATGGAAGCTTGACAGCGAAGCTTAGACCCAAACCCTAGTCGCTCCAGATTAATCCGGGGCCGTCCAGACTTATTTCTGGGAGGCCCTTTTTTTTATTGAGGTAACACATGCCCAGATACGCCATCGTTATATCACTCTTCGCCCTGTTTGCTTTTGGACTTCCACTGTGGGGCATGCAGAACAACAAATATACATCAGAGGACAATCACGGTTGCTCCGGCGAGTGCTATGAGGCCTGGGTTGCGCAAACAGGCGGTGTGGTAGCCCTTGAGACAGCCTCTGCTCAAGCCCGAGCGGAGGCTTCGCCGGAGAAACTGGGAGAACAAGCGTACACCGGATGCATTGCCTGCCACGGTGCCAAGGGAGAGGGTGGCATTGGTCCAATGTTGGCCGGACAGACTGCGACCGAGATCGCTTCTAAATTGCTCCAATATAAGGCGGGAGAAACTCGCGGGAAACAAAGTTCCTTGATGTGGAGCCAAGCAGGCCTCCTCAGTGAACAGGATATCGACAACATCGGCGCCTTCGTCGAGAGTCTGTAGCAGCGAATGCCCCGCTGGTGATGCAGCGCAATCCAACTGCCCATCACTCGCGTAACAATTAGCATGAAGACACCAAACGCCCACGTCCGCCCCGCGGCGCTTTTTTATGACGGCCGCTGCTCTATTTGCACGAAAGAAATGGACCGTCTAGGGCGAATGAAAAACGAAGGTCTTGAGCTGATAGATATCCACGCAATGGAGCCTGACGCAGACTTACCAGCTCCAGATGCGCTTCTGCGGGTGCTACATTTGCGCACGCCAGACGGCTCGTTCCTGAAGGGTGTGGACGCTAATGTGGCCGCTTGGAGTTTCACGCGCATCGGGCCTTTTTTCAAGTGGATGCAGTGGCCTATTATTGCACCCGTTTTCAACATTTTTTACACCCGCTGGGCCCATTGGCGATACGACCGTCTGTACAGTCAGTCTTGCTCCGCGAGGGAGACCTAGCGAGATGCGCCTTGATGGCAAGAGTCTGGCCGAGATGGCTAGCCGTCAGAGGGCCGCGTTGGTCAATTCCTTATCGGGCTTCAAATCTGCGAACCTGATCGGTACAACTGCCGCCTCGAGTCAAGATAACCTGTCAATAGTAAGCTCAGTCGTCCACCTTGGGTCCCACCCGCCACTTCTGGCTCTGGTGGTGAGACCAGGGGGTGATGAAAGGCACACACTCGCCAACATCCTCGCAACGCAGCAATACAGCATCAACCACGTCACTCATGACATTGTTGAGGCAGCGCATCAAACAGCAGCCCGCTACCCCCAGCACATCAGTGAGTTCGAGGCCACTGGCCTCACGCCTGAGTGGTGGCCCGGCTTCAATGCTCCGCTGGTTTCAGAGGCCTCGGTGAAGTTGGCCATGCAGTTGCGTGAGCATCAGGAGTTAGCCATTAACGGCACGCATTTGGTCATCGGTGAGGTCATTGGGCTGGAGGTCCCTGACCAGAGCATTAATCATGATTTTTCACTGGATTTAATCGCCACAGGGACGACGGCTTTGTCCGGGCTCGACAGCTATCACAGCGTGCAGCTTGAGAAGAAAATGGCCTATGCCAAGCCAGACGTCCCTCCCAGAACGGTGCTCTGAGTGGAAGCTCTTAAGCAGCGGAAAAAGAATCTTAGACGGCTTCTCAGCTACCACGGTGCCCTATCGCTCTGCGTCTTTAGCGCCTTGTTTGGTACTGGAGCCGCATTGGGTGACAGTGAAGCCCTGCCAGCCCCACATTACCAAGTCACTACTGCCAGTCCAGACGGCATAGGCAAGGTCTTCATGGGACGTGAGATCTCCCATGTCATGGGACATAGAGGTGCTAACTGGCTCGAAAGACCACAACGGGTGCAGGAAGAGCGAACGGACTTGCTCATGGAGTCCCTTAACCTGAACCCCTCTGATGTCGTGGTCGATCTAGGCGCCGGAACCGGCTACTTTAGTTTTCCGATGGCGACGAAGGTGCCAGATGGTAAAGTGCTCGCCGTCGATATTCAGCCAGAGATGCTGGCGATTATCGAGCATCGAACCGCCAACTACGGCGTCCCCAATGTAGAAACCGTGCTCGCAAGCGAATGTGATCCCTCGCTGGAGGCAAGCTCTGCCGATGTCGTATTACTGGTGGACGCGTACCATGAATTTTCTTGCCCTTTGGAAGTGATGGCCGGGGTCGCCGCCTCACTGAAACCAGGCGGCAGAGTTTTACTGGTCGAATACCGAGGAGAGGATCCCACTATTGGCATTAAGCCGCTACACACAATGACCCTGGCGCAGGCCGAAAAGGAAATGGCGGCTGTTGGCCTTGCACTTACGTCTGTCTCAGACGAGTTACCCAAGCAGCACTTAATGACCTTCCAAAAAAAAGAGCACGTGATTGACTAGTTCTTCCGGTGGCTAAGCCTGTCTCTCGCAATAGGCTTCGATACGATCAAACGCTGGTCGTAAAGTAGTGATCGGCTGAGCAAGCGATACTCTGACATAATGTTCGGTGCAATCACCAAAACCGATGCCAGGCAGTACTGAGACACCCTGCTCTGCCAACAAATTCTCGGCGAAAGCCAAGCCGTCTGTCCCGGCCAGGTCTACGTGTATCATTACAAACATACCTGCCGCTGGCACGTCGCAGGATAACCCCAAAATGCCCCCGACGCGTTCACAGACATAATTACGCCGCTGCCTGTATTCCTCGCGAACGCCATTAATATACTCCTCGTCATTCACCAAGGCATGCGCGGCAGCGTCCTGAACAAACTGGCAACAACCGAAAATCGTCGACGACGTAAAAGCTAATAGACGATCGGCAACTTTTTTCGGTGCTACTGTCCACCCCAATCGCCAGCCTGTCATTGCATGCGACTTGGACATGCCGTCAACGATAATCACATTGTCCAAACTCTGGGCCGCCTTGCGCAACGAGATGTGCTCACCATCAAAGGTGATCATCGAGTAGACCTCGTCACACACCAACCAAATATTCCGCTCCAAACAGAAAGCTGCCAGCTCCTGCAATTTTGCAGCGGGGATAATGTTACCTGCAGGATTCCCCGGCGTGTTGATGAACACCAGCCTGGTGGTATCAGTAACGGCCGCCTTAACGCTTGCGAGGTCAAACGTGAAGCCCGAATCCACGTCTAACGGCACACCGATTTTGTTGAGCGCCAGGGATTTAAATATGCCGTCGTAACCGACGTACATCGGCTCCATAACGACGATGTCATCGCCGGTATCCAGCAGACAAGCGAGCACCGAATAAATCGCATTAGTCGCTCCCGGGTATATCACCACCTCATCCGGATCGCAGGGTTTGCCAGAGGCTCGCAACTCTATATCGGCTATAATTTCACGTAAGCCCAATTCACCGCGACCGGGCGCATAGTGAGTGCGCCCCTTCTCCAGACTATCGATAGCGGCTCGAATCGTCGTGGGAAGCGTAGCCAGGTCCGGGTCACCTACCGATAACAGATACACGTCTTCGCCATTGCTCTGACGTTCCAGTGCTTCGTCGTGCACTGCCCATACGGGCGAATCGTCTCCTTCTAAACGAGTCGACATTGCACTGAAATGTGCTTCGAAGCTAGAGTTCATCTCGCCGGCCTCTTTATCATAAATTTCATTGCAGAAAATCCTCTTCCCGCGCTTCAATCACCGTGGGGCCGGCAAAGTCCTGAGACGCGACAAGTGCCGCTTCGAGCTCTGACAGTGAGGTTACTTGCACGGCACGACAACCGTAACCTTGGGCGATAGCCAAAAAGTCTGGTGTGTGAATATCACAGGCAATTGGCTTCATTCCCGCAGCGTCAAAATTTTGCGCGATCATTTCGTAGCGTTCGTTATTCCAGACCACGACAGCTACCGACAACTCTGCTTCGACCGCCGTGGATAATTCGTTAATCGTGAATTGCAGTCCACCGTCTCCGATCAAGGCGATTACCGGAGTCTCTGGTAAACCCAGGCGAGCACCAAATGCAGCAGGCAGTGCATAACCCAAGGTGCCATAGCCAGTTGCGGCACTGGCAAAACGCCTTGGTTGTGGCGCGTGATACTGAGCGGCTGCGAAGTAAGCAGGCTGAGTAGAATCCCCCATGACTGCAGCACCCGGGAGAGCTCGCTGTAAAGTATCGAGAAAAACCTGATAGTCACTGGAGTCAAGAGCTTTGAGCTGGTCGTTGACAGCAGCAGTGCGCTCTTGACCGTTGCGTCTGGTCGACTGCAGCAGGGGTAGCAAAGCAGTGATGGCAAGCTCAGCATCAGCACAGATCGCAAGCTCTGGCCTGGCATTTCGACTGAGCTGTGCGCTATCAATATCCACTCGAATGAGCGATCCTCCCAATGAAAATCCCCCATCAAAAAAGAAATCATAGTCGGTTTCACTGAACTCTGTGCCAATGCCCAGAACGACGTCCGCATCGTGATAAAGATCACGCACCGGCTTGTAAGAAGGGCTTGAAGCCACCAATAAAGGATGCCCAGGCGGTATCACTCCTTTTGCATTGTGAGTGAGTGTTACTGGAGCATCGACCCGTTCCACCAGCTCTTGAATACTGGTGAAGGCATCCGCGCTGCCTCCGCCCAGGGCGATAACGGGCCGCTTGGCACTTTGCAGCAAAACGGCAGCCCGCTGCAGGGCGTCCAAATTAGCTGCGGGTCTGGTCGGCAGAGACCAGGGTTTAATATCGACAGTATCAGCGGCAGCAGTGATCACATCAATTGGGATGGACAGATGCACGGGGCCAGGGCGCTGGCTACTAAAAATAGAAAATGCTCGGGCCAACACTTCCGGAAGCTGATCAGGGCTCATTAGTGTATGGCTCCAAACGCTGCACTGGGTCATGGCAGCCGCTAGATTTTCAGTGTCGTGCAGACGACCCTGACCCAAGCCCAGCTGAGCGCGAGCATTATCAGCTGAGATCACCAGCATGGGTACGGAGTCCTGCAAGGCCTGTCCCATGGCGGTCGCTATATTTAGCGCGCCCGGGCCAGAAACAGTGAAGCAAGCCGCGGGCTTGCCGGTGACCCGTGCATAGCCATCTGCCATAAAGCCACCTCCCTGCTCATGACGAGGCGTCACGTGGCGGATCCCGGTTTTTGGTAATCCTCTGTAAAGCTCAATGGTATGAGTGCCCGGTATACCGAAAGCAACTTCGATACCATAGGCCTCCAACGCCTGAACCAAGACTTCGCCGCAGGTGATCATCTCACCATTCTCCCATTGTTATCGAATATCTGAATTTTTATAATCAAGGCTTCTGACGCGCATCCTCCCATGACATGTGAAAAAAATCGAGCAAACCCCGGGGTTTCTCATCCTAGCCAGTGATAGGACTCTCTTTTCGCCAACTCTCTTTTTAATTATCGATCACATACGTAGCGGCTCGCAAGCCATTCAATTCTGCGGTGCTTGATAACACGCTGTCACGGGCGTCATAATGATTTTTCAGAATACGCCGATGCAGCAGTAATCGAACACACAGGCACTCACAAATGCAGCAAACGCATGAAACCATCAGTTCTGGCAACTGGCCTGACCGATTGATACGAATATTCGGCGATGTAAGACCCGGCGAAGGCCGCATGGTTCTGATGATGTTTTTGAACGTCTATTTTTTGTTAATGGCGTACTACATTTTAAAAACCGTGCGTGAACCGCTAATCCTTGCTACTGGCGGTGCAGAGCTAAAATCCTATGCTGCGGCATTTCAGGCCATTGTGCTCGTCGCCTATGTTCCCTTCTATGGCTGGCTCGCCGGCCGTCTTCCACGTCAAAAGCTACTCGTTTATGTTGTTCTTGGGTTTGCTGTCTGCATCGTGCTGTTTGCAGGCGCCCTGTCAATGAAAGTACCGTACATTGGTTTCGCGTTTTACGTATTCCTTGGTATTTTTAGTGTCAGCATGATCGCCCAGTTCTGGTCTTATGCCAACGAACTGTATAACAGAGATACTGGTGAAAGACTCTTTCCATTGATTGCAGTTGGCTCAACCGCCGGCGGACCGGTTGGTGCGGCAGTGGCGGGCTGGCTTTATGGCTCAGGCGTAAGCTCTGTCACCATGATGCATATCGCTGCGAGCCTGCTGCTCGTCCATCTGGCGCTTTACGCCTTGATTATGCACTCTTCATCCACACGCACTGCTAGCGAGCAGGAATCAAAACCCCTAACCAACAGCAGTGGCTTTGCACTGGTATTCAAGAGTCGCTATTTGATACTGATTGCCGGGCTGCTGGTCTTGTTAAATGTGGTCAACACAACCGGTGAATATATTCTTAGCCGAGTTGTACTGGATTATGCGGTGGAGCTAGCAGCGGGCCAGGCCGACTTCGATACAGAGGCGTTTATTGGAAAGTTTTATGGCCAATTTTTCTTTTGGGTCAATGTTGCAACTATCGTAATCCAGGCTTTGCTTGTCTCCAGGCTAGTGAAGTTTTTCGGCATAGCCGGCGTTTTGTTCGCCCTTCCCATCATCGCCTTGGGAACCTATGCATTGCCCTTGCTCGGGGCCAGCATGATGGTATTCATCGCAACTAAACTCGCTGAAAACTCAACCGATTACTCTGTCATGAATACAGCTAAGCAAATGCTGTGGCTGCAAACCACTCCCGATGAAAAGTACAAAGCCAAACAGGCTATAGATACCTTCTTCGTGCGCACTGGTGATGTCATCGCCGCCGCACTGGTGTTTGTGGGCACTCAGTTTATTGGCCTGGATTTACTTGGCTTTTCTGCAGTAAACGTTGCCATGATTTTGATTTGGATGGTGGTCGCACACCGACTGCTGCAACAGTACAAACTCCAGTCTCAGGCCAGTAATGATCACTGATGCTGGCCAAGGTAAGCCAGTTTGTCCGCTTAACATGAAGGCCTGGCTGGCACCTCTGAGAGTGCGAATCCAGGCGTGCCAAATACCGTTAATGGGCCGAAGAAAGTCAACCCATGCCGCCCCAGGCTCGCGGCATCTGCATGTTCAAGCGTTCAAGGCCGCCATTGATACCGAGAATATCGCCGGTAACGTAGCTTGCAGCAGGAGAGCATAAATACACTGCACCAAGTGCTATATCTTCAACTTCTCCTAGCCTTCCCATGGGCGTCAGCTCGACCATAGTTTGCTCCACTTCTTGTGTCAGCACTGTATTGAGTGCGTCGGTGCGGGTAGAGCCTACCGCGATCGCATTCACCCTAATTCGGGGGGCAAATTCCTGCGCCAATTCGCGTGTTAACAGGCTTAATGCTCCCTTAGCCGTACCATAGGCCGAAAAGCAGGGGGTGGGTTTCTCCCCAGCGACAGAGGAAATATTCAGAATAGCGCCGTCTTGCTTCTCAGCCAGGTAAGGCGCACAAAGCCGAGAAAGTTCAAACGCTGTTGTCACATTAAACCGCATCGCAGCCTCAAACTCTTTTGCTGATGTTTGCAGCATCGGTTTGGGCGGAAAACCACCCGCGTTATTGACCAAAATATCAATACGACCAAACCGAGCAATCGTGGCCTCTACCAGGGAAGCCAACTGTTCAAAGTCCAATACATCTGTAGGCATCACCAGTGATTCGCGGCCTAGCAGGGTGATCTCATCAGCCACCCTGTTCAAATCCGCTTTTGTCCTTGCAGCCAGCACAATATTCGCCCCCGCCTCGGCCAAAGCCAGCGCTATGCCCGCCCCTATGCCCTTGCCAGCGCCGGTAATGACCGCCACTTTGCCGTCCAGCCTGAACCTGTCCATCACGCCCATAATCTTATAACCCCATGTCACACAACATTGTTATCACTCCCGCAATTGCAGGGGTTCAGTAATGCGATTGGCCTCGATCGCATCATCGCAAAAAGGCATACGTACCCATTCTTTGCGCGAATAGAGTTCACTCTGATCGCTGTAGTATGGCGACTCCGGGTTTATCGATTGGGAGGTTGTAATGATTGCATCCGCAATCGGACAGTCACTCTCATCCCAGGTCACTGTCTGGATATAGGAGTTACCACCGCCGATCGTACGATAGCCACCATCAGACAAGCCAGAGCTTATTGCACCGAACACGCCCATACCGCCATCACCTCCGTGTATGGGCACATCGATTCCATTGCGCGGCAGTACCTGTACTTCTCCCCACGGCGCATCAAAAGCAACGTTAGCGGCATCTAATGCATTTGCCGCTGTCGTTAACGCGCTAAGAATCCGTTCACGATTCACTTCCAGCGACAGGTCGAAGCCTTTGGGAGTCTCCAGTGCCCTGGTCGGATCGAAGTCTTCAAACCAGAGTGATTGATCTGTCACAGCATTTTCAAAGGCAGCACCGCCGGCAGAAATTGCTTTCCAGAATTCGGTAAAGACTTGAGTGCCACGACTGTCTATGTTGGCCAGACGATCCCATTGCGACAGCACGTCACAGGCTCTTTTCCCGCCGGGTGGCGGAAAGATTTCTGGCCATGCAGTTTCTGTACACACAGTGAGCACATCATCCAACGTCAAATCGGCAGCAAACACCCGGTTAGCGTACATCAACTGCTGCAAACTGCTGAGCGTAAACCCCGGGCTGGCGTCAAATCCGTCCGTCCCTTCCAGCCTTTGGCCAACCATCTCATGAGTAATTTGAGTTCTCAGGTTTTGTTGTTGCCCCTCATGGCCGATAAAGCCCATTGTCGTAGGGAAGCCCTCCAGTGGCTGTTCAGGGTTACTAAGCCAGTAGCTGTCATTGCTATTGGCAGCATATTCGGTGGTGAAAAAACTGGGCAAACTAGCAAAGCCGAATAGTCCAGAGTCTTGCGGAGCATCCGCATCGGCTCCCCACTGACAGTCACTGCGAGTGCCGTCCAGCGCTAAAATCGCGTTATTAGTGAGTGAACGCACCACAGCATTAATGCCGACAATACACTCCTCCATTTTTTTCTCGGTCACATTGGGAATAGCCGAAATTTCTCCGTAGAAAGCATCGCCATTGCGGTCAGCGGCCAAGGAGTGGAACAACGGGTTACCTATCACTTTAAGTGCATCGGCAAACTCTCCGACAGTGGAGGATTTGCCCACATTCACCCACATTTCAATGCCTCGGAGATTTTCCAAATTAGCATCCCGCAATGCATACACAGTGCCCTGGGGTGTGGGCCAACCGTCAAACAGGCTGGCGAACTCGGGGGCGATGCCCCCTGCCGTTGAGGCCAGACTCACAATCAGACCATATTCCCAGTGGTAAAACGTATGTGTTCTCTCTTCGAAGCTACCATCGGGCATTGCGACTTTGATGGTCACTTCCTCAGGCACAATATCCTTGAACTCCCCGTCTACTTCGTACTGCAAAGGATCGTCAGGATTGAGTTTCAACTCAAACAGGGTAAACCGGCTAGCAAAGCTCACGGTATGGGTCCAGGCCATATCCTTGTTAAAGCCAATTGCAATCTTGGGGAATCCCTTGAGTGCAGCGCCCATAGCATCATATTCACCAGGAATCGTCAGGTGTACCTGATACCACGAACCCACACCAAACCATGGTTGGTGTGGATTACCCAGCAGCATGCCACTGCCTGTCTGGGTCGCGTCTCGCCCCAGCGCAATTGCATTACTACCCTTGTCTGCATTGGCAAAAGCTCGCTGTAAATCGGCAGCAGACACAGGGGCTGGCATTGCAGAAGCGCCAGCTTGCCCGGGACCTTTAGCATCCAAAATGGCTGCTCTGACAATGCCCTGGTCGGTACTGCCCTGCAGCTGAATACGTCGAAAGTACTTCCAAAGATCGACCGCATTGATTTCCCGCACCCAGTCTGCACCGCGGCAGTCGGGGTCAGTTTCCGGCAAATTGTCTACTCCCGTTTCTCGCAGATAACGGTTGTAGCCGGCGGCATATCCCGCTACAAGATCAAGGATGTACTGAGGTTGTTGGCTGAGGTACCGCTCTTCCAGTTGTCCATCGGAATTATTGTTAACCAGGCTAAAAACAAAATCTGTACTCTCGCTGCCGCCCGCCTCGCCAAAAAATTCCAGAGACTGCCCGCTGGCACGAATAATTTCCTCCATCAGCATGCAGTAGTTATCCTCGGCGAAGACATAGCCATGGCCATAACCCAAACTGCCCCAATCCTCTGCAACGATGTGCGGTACACCATACTCGGTTCGGGTTAGCGTTGCGTCGTAGGAAAATTCCTCCACAGGGGGTTCAGTGATCGTATCGTCTGGCGACGTGTCCCTGTCACTGTCGCTGTCGCTGTCGCTGCAGCCCATCAAGCCAACGGATAGAACCAGTAAAAGCAACTGAAGTTGAGTTTTCATCATTATGGATCCACTCTTTACTCTATTTGATGGGGCCCTGTAAGCCGACCTGCATCGGCCCGACCCGTCCGATTGTATATTGCCATGCTAGCAGCGCACGGAACCACTAACTGATGACCAAATTACCTGAGAGATGCCCACCGCACACGCTATGTCCAAGTTAGTGCGATAGTTTAAACTCAGGTCTCGATTTCAAAGCACTGGCAATAACACCCGTATGAAACTATCCGTTCTAGACCAATCATTGGCAAGGCACGCCGATGACGCCGCAACCGCATTGCAAGAAACACTGACCATGGCCCGTTGGTGCGAGGAGCTGGGCTACGAACGTTTTTGGGTCTCGGAACACCATGCTTTTCGCACAGTCGCAGGTAGCGCTCCGGAAGTGCTCCTTGCCGCGATTGGCGCCGCCACCAACACTATTAGAATAGGCTCTGGCGGGATTATGCTCCCGCACTACAGCCCCTATAAAATTGCCGAAGTCTTTTCAGTACTGGCGAACCTCTACCCGGGCCGAATAGACCTGGGCATCGGGCGCGCACCCGGGGCAGATATGACCACCGCTATGGCCCTGGCCACCGATGGTAGGCCTAAATTTGACCGATTTCCCGAACTCACCACCAAACTGGAAGAATATCTCTGGAGCGAAAATACCCAACCCCTGGTCAGTCCCAAACCGCCACCCGGGCTGCCCCTTTGGATGCTGGGTTCCAGTCCCGACAGTGCTGTGTTGGCTGCCAGCAAAGGACTACCCTATAACCTGGGGCTTTTCATTAACCCGCAGGCAGACAGTCGATTGATTAGTCTGTACAAGCAGAGTTTTCAGCCCAGCGAGCTACAACCCGCCCCTCATGCGATTCTCACAATCAGCGTTTTCTGCGCCGAGGATGAAGAGCACGCCCTAGCATTACAGTTGGCATACGATCTGAACTTGTTCCGGTTTTTCAGCGGCCAGAGCGATGGCAAATCACTCACCCCACAAGAGGCCTGCGCCTACCCAGTAGGGCCGCGTGAAGAAGCGTTTATGAGGAGCCGCGCGCCCAGTAGGGCCGTAGGAACTCCTGAACAGGTTTGGCAACAAATCAGCCAACTAGCTCAGCAGCACGATGCGGATGAAATTATGGCGGTGACTAATATGTATTACTTCGAAGATCGCCGCCGTTCCTTTGAACTACTGATCAAACATCGTTGATACGGCAAAACACTGAGCATAAGCTCCCTCACCTGCAGCGATCACTGATCAGGGCTTGCGCGCTTTTTTTGACATAGCGCAGGCGCTGGCTGCACCTGAAAAAAAACTAGTCGATATAAAGAGTGCCAGACACTATTGCACCTCCACTAGCAATGCCGGTGGTTTTTTATACTCTTGCCGCTTACGCAGCCACTCAAGGGAAACTAACATCATCCATGCATAAATCGTCACTCCGAGAAAGAGCCCTATCCTGATTACTGACGCCTTGTAAGGGTCTTTACCATTTGCCGTATCCTCTACCGCAGGACCGATAAAAATAAACAAGGTGACCATCACATTTTGCCAAAAACTCTGGCTAAACCGACTTTCCAGAACCGCGTAGAACTTAGCGACAAAATACATGCTAAATACCAGCGTCCAAAGAAAATACATCCAGAGATTGGGCGCCAGCTTGAGGCAGCACCAAAAAACGATTGCCATTATTCCCGCCATGCAGGTCGAACCCAGTAACTCTCTGCCTGCGTGCCTTGCATCGGTTTCGGTAGCCTGCTGCCCCAAGGCAACCGATTTCATAATAATGGGAGCGTAGGCGGTAGGGTTGTAAAGTACGAGTAAATAGCTGGGGAAAATAATCAGGGTAGCGCGCAACGCCAGCCAACTGGACTGCAGTCGTTCAGGAAGAGCAGGTGGCGCCGGAGCCACGTCATCTTCTGGAAATAAGGGATAGACAATCCATTGACAAATCACAGCAATGGCAACGTTGAGCAGAAGAGCGGATATCACCATCATCGCTATACCGTGACCTAGAAGGCCCAGCGCAGAAATCAAGGTAATTCCAACCGTAAGAAACACGCCCACCGGGCCTTTACCCATGTTGAGCGACAGGTAATTGGCAAAGAATAGCCCCATTAGCACCAGCATCAGTGCCGTCATGGGGTAATAGGTCAGCAGCGGAATCAACAACAGGCCAGTGCTAAGAATCATGCCCAGAATCAGAATCAAGCCTATTAAGCCCTTAAACCCCATCGGTGGCTTAGGAGCGGCACCCAACATGAAGGCAAAGAGCGGCGCTATGTAGGGCATGGTATTGGCCATGCCATAACTGACCGCCAGGGAAAGCGCCACGGTCAGGCTCAGCCTGAATACCCGCTTGGCACCGATATGCATGACCAGCGCTCCTCTGCCTAGTATGCGTAAGACATTATGCTCATGAAGCGGATGTAGACCTTACCCAATATCCGCGTTATCCAGGCGCCTTCAGCGTAAGCCATCACAGACGCCTGCCCACCCATTCTCAATTGAACCATCAAGTCTTCTTGCTTTACATCGAACGTAACGACGACAGGAAAACGTTGCGAGGCACGCAGCCAGTCTCGGTTATTATCAATCGTGGGCAGTGTGCCCGGTTGAGTTGAGCTTCCTGCGCTTACCCCCAACCCTATATTGTCTATTTTTCCATCAAACACCTGGCCCGGCAGTGAATCAAACAAGATTTCTACCGGCGTACCCGCCACGATATTACCGAGGTTATTTTCTGTAAATTCGGCCTGGACCCAAACATCGTTCAAGGATATCAGCGTTATGACAGCCTGCCCCGCGCCGGCAAAAGCGCCTACATCTGCGCGCAAGTCAGTAATTTCTCCGCGATCAGTGGCTGTCACTAGCGTGTTGTCGAGGTCTAACTGCGCCTTATTCACACCCGTGCGCGCGATCGCTAAAATGGTATTTTCTTCTTCGCTGGAGCCACCACCTTTGGCATCAATCGCCTGTTTGATCGCAGCCTCCGACGCTGACACTGCGGCTTTCGATTGATCCAGATTTGCCCTGGAAACCTCAAGGCGTCGCGTAGAAATTGTCCCCGGGTCTTCTTTGTACAGGCGTTCTAGTCGATTGGTATCTTTTTGCGCTTTCTCGAGGTTGGCCAGTGATGCACGTAAATTCGCTCTGGCAGCGTCGACCCCCGCATCGCCGGCCTCAACCTGTCTCAGGGCATTGTTATAGTCGGAGAGGGCCTTGGCCAAGGCAATCTCATACTGGGAGGTATCGACCTGAAAAAGTGCCGCCCCGGCTTCCACTCGCATATTGTTTTTCACATACACCTCGGTGATGACTCCCGAGACCTTGGGAGCAGCGCCAATCACATAACCCTGCACACGTGCCTGCGTTGTATAGGGGGTGTACCTGTCTGAAGCCAAATACCAGGTCAGACTTAGAATAATCACCAGACCGATCGCGAGTCCGCCCCGCTTAACCGCTTCGGGCGCTTGACTGGCAGAGACCTCGGCCCCCGGTTTCTCAGGGCTATCCGCTGTTACTTCTGAGTCGCTCATAGTATTTCAGCCTTTAAATTATTGTTCAGCAAGCGGTACAGGGTCATTGAGCATGCCATTCCAATCTGTGCGCTCTTGCATAATGTCGCGAATTTCCTGCGGTACAAGATCTTCGGGGCCCGCAGGCTGCCAGCCACCGCCCAGCGCTTTATAAAAGGCAATAACGCCACTGATGTGTGCACCCTGGTTTGCGACATAGGCAGAGGAGCGTGCTGCCCTCGCCTGCTGCGCCGACAACACCCGCTGAAAATCGGAGTAACCCTCTTGATAACGTTTGGTCGACAACACCAGGGAACGGTCAGCCGCTTTCAGCGCTTCAGCCAGTAATAACTGTTGTTCCTTGGTCTTAACCACGCTGATCGCAGCGTCATCAATTTCTGAGGCCGCCGCCAGTACCGTTAGCTGATAACCTTCAATAGCCTGCTGCAGGCGCGCGTCCTGCACTCGCACACTGTTCTCGATTCTGTCGTAGTTAAACAGGTTCCAGCTAAAACTGGGGCCGATGCCAGTCGATAGGGTATCAGTGGTGGCATTGAGAGAATTACCCGACCACCCGATAGTGCCAAACAAGGAAACTGAGGGGTAAAGGTCAGCCTTGGCAACACCGATCTGGGCCGACTGGGCCGCTACACTCCAGGCCGCCGTCCGCACATCGGGGCGGCGCATTAACAAAGCTGCCGGAAATGCATCAATAAACACAGGGTTCAAAGTCGGCAAGCCTTGCGCGACACCCTCCAACTCTGGCATATCTCCGGGGGAGCGGCCCAAAAGCACACTAAGTGCATTCTCAACCTGGCGCAAACTAATCTCCAGGTTCGGTATGCTCGACAAGGTGGCCAGGTACTGGGTGCGCGCTTGCTGTACGTCCAGTTCTGCCGACTGCCCGCTTTCAAACAAATTGTTGGTGATCTCCAGGCTACGCTCTTGCAGCTCGGCGTTTTCTTTGGAAATTTCAATCTGATTGGCGATGGTAAGGTAACTGTAGTAAGCCTGTGCAACCTGTGCCGCCATGAGAACCTGGGCGTTTTGTTGGTTAGTTAACGAGGCGAAGAAGGCTGCATCAGCAGACTCTATGCTGCGACGATAGCGCCCCCAGAAATCCATCTCCCAGCCCACGTTGAAGCCCACGTTGTAGCTATTGAGATCGGAATGGTCGCCAGAACTGCGACCCTCGGTGGGCCAATTGTCAACGCGGGCCCAGGAGCCATTAGCTTGCTGAACTTGAGGGTATTGACTGCCGGTAGCGATGCCCAACAATGCTCTGCTTTCCAGAACAGCCAGGCCAGCAAGGCGGAGAGTAGGGTTCTCTGTGCGCGCCGTATCTATAAGGCCGTTGAGTGTAGTGTCGTTAAACGCCTGCCACCAAAACTGGAGATCCTCCTCTTCTGTGGGAGAAGACAGCACCTGACCGTAGAGATCAGTTTCCCAGTCTTGCAGCCAACTGACCTCAGGCTCCTGGTAATCTGGGCCAAGATTAGTACATGCCTGCAAGGCAAGCGTGGCGCAAGTGGCCGCCAACGCCCTCCTCAGGCAGGTCATTCCGCAGCGTCGTCTGCGACTGGCATAGTTTCCAATTCTTCTTCATGCTCGGCAACCCATTGCATGAATATCTGGTAACCGACGGCGAGCACAACTGCACCAATGAACAAGCCGATGAAACCGGCTGAAATCATGCCACCCAATGCGCCGATTAGAATCACCGGCATTGGTGCATCGACACCCCGACCGAGGAGCAATGGCTTTAAAACATTGTCGGCCAGACCCGAAACCAAAATCACCACCGTCCAGAATGTATTCATTGTGGCTCCCGCGTCACCTCCGTTCCATACCCAGATAATCACCGGGATTCCAACCAACATAGCGGGCAGCTGCACGATCGCCAGCATCATAATGATGAGCGCCAAAAGGCCTGCAGCCGGGACACCAATTAGAATAAATATCAGGCCCATCAAAACGGCCTGAATAACCGCTACGCCAAGCACGCCAACGGCGACCGAACGCGTCGTCATGGTCGCAAGGTTGTGCATTTTAGGGCCCTGTTCAGGGCCGGCAATGCGACTAAAAATAGTCAGCGTCGCTCCACTACCGCCATGACCAAAAGCCATCATAATGCCCGCCAGGATAAACGCAGCCATGAACAAACCAATACCGCCGGCAGTACTTTTGGCAACAGCCAATCCAGATTTGATGACGGATTCGATATTCGCCTTATTATCCGCCAAAAATTCCGGAAGATTATTGGCAGCTTCCTGCCAGGCGCTGTAAACGTTTTTTCCAATAACAGGCCAATTCTCTACCGATGCATTAGGCTCGGGAAGCGCAAGCGTACCCGCCTCGTAAGCGTGGTGGATATCAGTGAGTTGACTCGCTAAAGAGGAGCTCAGCTTCACCGCGGGGTAGCCCAAAAGCAGCAAGCCTGCCAGCACCATAACCGTTGCAGCTCGCCCCTGATTGCCACCAAATTTTGATGCCAGTTTCTGGTGCAGAGGAAAAAGAGTCATTCCCAAAATCAATGCCCACAGCATCAAATTCAAAAACGGGTTGAACACTCGGAAGCAAAGCACGACCAAGATAAGGACAATACCGACACGTATCATTACATCAGTAAATTCATTCGCGGTCATTGCATGTGACTCGCTCGTATTATTATTCATAGTGACCCCAAAATTCGATTGCTGAACCAACGGCTTGCGACCGAAAGAGTAGCACAATGATGTGCATTTGTTAGCTTTTGCTAGTGCGTTAGCAGCGCTGGAGTTGCAATGGCTTATCTGCTTCCAATCTATAACTCTATACCGGAGCTCTTTCGTCCAGCCACAAAAAAAGGCCTTACCCGCCGACCGGTAAGACCTTTGCGCATTTCACCACTCGCTAGAGAGTGCCGCGCTCCCTGGCCATGTCGAGCGCCAGGTCTTCGATCATATCTTCCTGACCGCCTACGGTCCGCCGACGTCCCAGTTCCACCAAAATATCCCGGCTCGACAAGTTGTATTTCTCGGCGGACCGTTTCGCAAACAACAAAAATGAAGAGTAGACCCCCGCGTAACCCAGAGTCAGGGCATCGCGGTCGATTCTCACCACGTGATCCATCATGGGTGTGATCAAATCCTCGGCTATATCCATTGCCTTGAAAGTGTCAACACCGGTTTCGATGCCCATGCGGTCGCAGACAGCAATAAAAACTTCCAACGGCGTATTCCCAGCACCGGCCCCCAAACCTGCCATCGAACCATCAATGCGATTTGCGCCCGCTGCAACTGCAGCAATAGAGTTGGCCACACCCATCGCCATGTTGTGATGACCGTGAAAACCAAGTTCTGTTTCAGGCTTTAACTCGGCGCGAGCCAGTGCAACCCTGGCGGTGACATCTTCAGGCAGCATGTAGCCAGCCGAGTCAGTGATGTACACGCAGTTTGCGCCGAACTCCTCCATCAATTTCAGCTGAATAAGCAACTCTTCAGGCTCGATCATATGAGCCATCATCAAAAAACCCACTGTATCCAGGCCATTCATAGTGGTGGCCATCTTGATATGCTGCTCGGAGACGTCCGCTTCAGTGCAGTGCGTTGCCACACGAATGGTGGAAATTCCGCAGTCTACCGCCATTTTCAAATGATCGACTGTTCCAATACCAGGCAATAGCAGCGCAGAAATCTTACTGTTTTTCATTTCTTTGCAAACAGCGGTCAGGTACTCCTCGTCTGAAGCTGCAGGAAAACCATAGTTCACAGAAGCACCGCCCAGGCCATCGCCATGTGTCACTTCGATCAGCGGCACGCCAGCCGCGTCCAACGCCTTTGATACGTTGACCATTTCATCGACACTGATCTGGTGCATTTTTGGGTGCATGCCATCACGCAGACACATATCGTGGACGGTGATTTTTTTGCCTTTAAGATTCATTATTTTTCTCTCGTTTTTGCTCGACGTCATTCCCGTTAACAAAGAAACAACTGATGGCGTTAGGCCGCAGTGGGCACGAAATTACCAGCTAATATCTCTTCGGCATACATTTCTGCCGTGCGCAATCCGGCTGCAGTCATAATATCCAGATTGCCAGCATACTTTGGCAAAAAGTCACCCAGGCCTTCCACCTCCATATAAATGGACACGCGTTTACCGTCGAATACTGGACCGTTTTTCAAGGTGTAACCCGGCACATATTTTTGCACTTCTACAATCATGTCGTGGACAGATTGAGTAATCGCCGCCTGGTCCGGCTCATCCACGGTCAGGCAGTGCACGGTATCGCGCATGATCAAAGGAGGCTCTGCCGGGTTGATAACAATTATGGCTTTGCCACTATCGGCACCACCGACACTTTCAATGCCATTGGAGGTTGTGCGGGTGAATTCATCGATATTTTTACGCGTGCCCGGACCTGCGGACTTTGAGCTCACAGTAGCGACGATTTCACCGTAAGAGACTTTTTGCACCCGGCTAACAGCAGCTACCAGGGGTATAGTCGCCTGACCGCCGCAGGTGACCATATTCACATTCATCGCCTTTTCGGCAACCGCTTCGCGCAGATTCACTGGAGGCACACAAAATGGACCAATGGCGGCTGGAGTCAGGTCAATCATCACGGCTCCCTGCTCGTTAACCTTGCGGCTGTTCTCTGCGTGAACATAGGCTGAAGTCGCGTCAAAACAGATTTGTACACCATCCTCTCTCATCGTAGGCAGCATGCCATCCACGCCATCGGAAGTGGTTTTCAAACCCAGCTCAGTGGCCCGCGCAAGTCCGGGAGAATCGGGGTCGACTCCAACCATCCAAACAGGTTCCACCCAATCGCTGCGCATTGCCTTTACCAACAGGTCAGTGCCTATATTCCCGGGGCCGATAATAGCCACCTTGATCTTGTCGTTCATATTACTCCTTGATCACTCTCACTTTGTGAGAGCAACTGGCTATTAAACAAATGTACAGCTGCAACCACCCACACCTTCGATTTCCAAACTCATCCTGTCACCGGCGACCACCGGAATCAGAGGCGCCAGAGAACCGGAGAGAATCAATTCGCCAGCCTTGAATGGAATACCAAACTCGCCCAGGGTGTTAGCCAGCCAGGCAACGGCGGTCAAGGGGTTTCCCTGCACTGCGCTACCCAGGCCCTCGGCATGCAGTTCATCGTTCTTGTAAATTCTCATTTTCAGGTTAGGCAGATCATAGTCCCTCGGATCGACTTCATTTTTGCCCAATACGTAAACACCACAGGAAGCGTTATCAGCCACAGTGTCCTGAATTTTGATTTTCCAATCTTCAATTCGGGAGTCGACAATTTCAAAGCAGGGGATAATCGTTTCTGTGGCATCCAGCACATCGGCTTCAGTCACACCCGGGCCCACAAGATCTTTCCTCAGTCGAAACGCAATCTCACCCTCGGCACGCGGGGAAATCAAATGACCGGCAATCGGGATATCGGCCATGTCCGGATAGGCCATGGCGTCGGTGAGAAAGCCGAAATCAGGCTGAAATACGCCCAACATTTCCTGCACAGGCTTGCTCGTTACGCCAATTTTTTTGCCGACCACCTGCTCACCATCGCCTTCCACCCGACGGCTCAGCATTCTCAAACTGATATGGTAGGCATCTTCTATAGTGATGCCAATTTCGCGGTCGGTGAGCGGTGTAAGAGTGCGGAAGTCACGCAATGCCTGGTACAACTCATCGCCGAGGCGCTCTATTAGCTGAGAATCCATCATAGTGGTACATACCCGAAGGGAGAGGCGTAATTTTACACCCCTGCAGCCATTTTATGGTTTAAATTACTGGTTGATCAGCCGTTCTGCAGGAAATCCACACAGGCCCGATTGAACATCGCCTCATGTTCGACCATGACCCAATGGCCGCATTCATTAACCAAAATGGTGCGCATATGCTTGATATTCTTGACCATGGCCATGATCCCTTCCTCAGGCATCATCTTTTCATCCATACCCCAAAAGCCCAGCGTGGGGCATTGAATCTCGGGCAACCGATCTACCAGCACTGGCACCTGCATGGTAGCCATTACATGACCATTCATGATCTGCATGATTTGCATACGTTCCGCCACCAACTCCTCAGTGGCGTGCTCGGGGTTGAACATCAAGCCCGTCGCAAACAGGTCTTTCATCACTTGGGGTGTCACTGGCTCGCCAGAGCCGAATACCTGAAACACCTTCTGCATGCCCGGCATTTTCTGGTACTCAGCAAGCTCACTGAGACCACCTGGGGCCATTAAAATCAATTTCTCAACCAGATCGGGGTAATCCAGAGCCAGGCCAAATGCGATCGCGCCACCCAGGGAATTACCAACAAGGGTGCATCTTTCGACCCCCGCACAATCGAGCGTTTGCTTGATACATTCCACAAAAAACGAAAGCGGATGATCGACGTCATCAGGCTTATCCGAAAACCCATAACCCACGTGATCAGGAACGATACAGCGATAACCCGCGGCTACAAGCGCGGGGTAGTTACCCTTGAAGTTTGAGTGGCCGCTGGCGCCGGGGCCTGATCCATGAAGAAAAACCACAACCTCGCCATGACCCTCGTCGAGATAGTGCATTTTGTACCCGTTAGCACAGTTAGCATAGTTGCCTTCGGGCAGCAGACCGACCTTTCCCATCGTCATTCTTCCTTAATTTTCCACGTTGACAGCCCTCCGTGCAGGCTTACTCCTGCACGGCGCCGATCTCCAGTCGCACGAACTGTTATACAGCGTAGTCCAGGTTCTCCTCGCCGAACATCATTCCGCCCATATTATTGGCGAACGGCACGGAGTTATTTGCCACGTGTGCCTGGCTGGCAAGCATATCCAAATGGAAATCCAGTAATTCACTGCCCTTGCGAATGCCACCGCTGCCGGAAGCCTTCAGCATGCGACTGGAAAGTTCAAGACAGCGGTCGGCAACCACAGCAGAGTCATAACGATAACGCACCCGGCTATCCACCGGAATCGCTTCTCCAGAGCGACAGCTCTCCATCATGGCGTCAAAATTACGGACCATAGTCAGTTTCATCTCTTCAATCGAAGCGCGGACTTCCGCAGCTAACTGACGAGCATAGGGGTCGTTACTCATTTTATTTGGACCAACCTGACGAGTTTTTGCGACCTCAATGAAAGCCTGCAATGCGCCCTCACAGGCTCCCAGCGTAGCCGTGCACACCGCACGCACGAAAACTTGCATGAATGGCATTCGGTAAAGAGGGGCGTCGTTTACTGCATTGCCGGGATTATCGCAGAGGAAGCCGTCCATTGACTTGTGGGTGCGGTGCTCGGGTACAAATACATCGTCTACAACGATGTCGTGGGAGCCCGTGCCCTGCAGGCCGACAACGTCCCAATTGTCCGCTATCTCATAGTCATCGATCGGCACCAGGAAAGTACGATAGTTGGCCATGTCGAACGGCGCTTCTGGTGTCGGCACCACCGCTCCGAGAAACGCCCACTTGCAGTGTTCAGATCCGCTGGAAAAACTCCATCGGCCGCTTAAGCGAAAACCGCCATCGACGACTTTAACCTTGCCAACGGGAGCATAAGACGAGGAGATCAACACGCTGGGGTCATCTGTCCAAACATCCTGCGCTGCCTGGTCATCGAACACAGCTAACTGCCAATTGTGAACAGCAATCACGCCCAGTATCCAGGCACTGGAGGGACAGAACTGGGCCACTTCGTAGCCCACCATATAGAAAACCTGGGGATCCATGGCGTATCCACCCCACTGTTCGGGCTGCAAAATCTTGAAAAAGCCGGCCTTTTCAAAATCAGCCACTGTGGCGTCCGAGACTCGCCGGTCTGTTTTACATTGCGAGCGTCTTTGAGTCAGTGCAGGTCCCATAGCGCGGGCCGCATCAATCAACTCCTGGGCGCGAGGGGATTCCAGTCCGTAATCATTCATGGCTTCACCTATTGTTTTGTTATGTGCTGTTTTATGACATAGGCCGCTTCATTAGCGGAAGAATCGCTATTACACCCGCCCAGATCAGCAATTGCATCCTCCATTTGGGCTATTTTCTACTCTACTACGGCATCGCCGTAGGTCGTAGTTTCACCAAAAAAAGCCCGATGCGAGGGCGGCTGCCGACCATTGATATCAGTGACACCGTACTCTTCGCCCAATTCTGCCCCTATCCAAACCTTACCGCTGCGCTCCATTAACGTCGGATCTCGATAAAGAGCTTCAATCACTCGACCGGTGAACTGAGGGGTCTCACAGGTATCGACCAAATCTGCATACATTTCCGGCTCTGCCTCGAAAACCAGCCGAGTCCTTTCGGTTAGCAACAAGCCCATCCAGATAGAAACAACCGCCACATTGTGGGGTCTGAAGTCCACCGCCATATCGTGGGCCAATTTATCTACCGCGGCCTTTCCTGCACCGTAGGCGGGACCGTGCATGTAAATTCTTCCACCAAAGGACGACGTATTAACGATCAGCCCCCTATCGCTGGCCAACAGTAGAGGAGCAGCATAGTAACTGGCGGTATAGTGGGATCGCATACCCACATCCCAGAGTTGGGTCAGACCCAGTGGCTTTTCCCAGAAAGGACCTTTCACCGTTAGTGCATCGTGAAGATTGGTCGCATTATTGACCAAAATATCGATTTTGCCCTGCTGCGCCTCTACCCGTTCAAAAGCGGTCTTTACCTGATCGTCGTCACTGTGGTCACAATACAGGGGAATGCCTGTGCCACCTGCCTCGGTAACCGCTTGAGCCGTTGCCTGGACCGTGCCCGGAAGTGCTGCATCGCCTTCATTGCGAGTGCGACCGGTCACATAAACTGTTGCGCCAGCTGCCCCCAGTGCAATGGCGATACCTTTCCCTGCGCCGCGGCTCGCACCGGTGACAACGGCTACCTTATCGCTGATCTGCATGCACTCTCCAATTCTGATGGGCAAATTCAGCACCCATCCTAATGTGGGTGACGGCGGACGCCAAGCTGATTACCATGACCACTGGTTAAAAAGTTAAGCCTTAAATATAAATTTATGCCAACGATCATTCGATTACTGCTGTCCACCACGTTGCTGGTTGCTAGTGCCCAAGCTGAACAACGTCAGGCCTATAACAGCCAGTCTCCAGACTGGTTACAAGCGGTGGGGAAACTGAATGTCCCCGGCGTTCAATACAAAAACGGTTACGGACGACATCAACTGGAGAATTGCAGCGGCACTCTGGTGGCTCCTCGCAATAGCAGCCATGCAGATACCGTGGTCACCGCATGGCATTGTCTGGAGTATTACCGAGACCTCAGCAAACCGATTACGTTTACCCTCACCCCTGTGGCTGGGAAGACCCTGAGTAGAGAAGCTTACCGGGTGGCCGATGGTGGCGGTATGTATGCTGATTGGGCTGTGTTGAAACTCTATGACTCGGTGAGTACCCGCCAGGTCGCGGCGCTGGAAATTCACCCCCAGCGCGCAGATATGCAACGCCCAGTCACTATGGCGGGCTTCTCCGGGGACGCGGGAGTAGGCGCTGACGGCGCAGTGCTTACCTACCATGCAAGCTGCAATATTACCCGGCAGGCACCTGCCCAAAGCGAAAGTGATTGCAGCGCTTACAAAGGCGCTTCTGGCGGCGCGGTGATTCAGCTATCAGCAGAAGGCCGCGCGCAGCTGAGTGGCGTAATATCGCAAGGTAATAATCAAACAGTCAGCATTTACGTGCCAGTTTCAGGATTCAGGCGTCTTTTGAAACAACACTTGAACTAGCGCCTTGCTGGTACTCCGGTGCAGCAGCTCCCACATGATTCTCACCGCGAGCGTTCGCGAGTTCAATTTGCTTTTGCCGTTCGCTAAAGCGGGCGATCTGGTCGGGAGTCAGTTTATCGTAGCAATGGGGGCAGCAGATCCCCTTTTGGTATTTATCTGACTGCTTTTCCTCTTCGGTAATGGGCATCCGGCAGCCATAGCACTGATCGTACTGGCCTTTTTCAAGCTGATGATTAACCGCCACTCGGTTATCAAAGACAAAACATTCGCCCTCCCAGGTGCTGCGCTCTTGGGGCACCTCTTCCAAATACTTGAGGATACCGCCCTGCAGGTGATAGACCTCATCAAATCCTTCCTGCAGCATGTAGGCTGACGCTTTTTCGCAGCGAATACCGCCAGTACAGAACATAGCCACTTTTTTTTGCTTGTCAGGATTCAGCTGACTGCGCACATACTCAGGGAATTCACGAAAGCTGGTGGTGTGTGGGTCAACCGCACCCTTAAACGAGCCTATGCTGCACTCGTAGTCGTTTCGAGTGTCAATCAATAACACATCAGGATCGTTGACCAGCTGGTCCCAATCTTGTGCTTTGACATAGGTGCCCACAACCAGATTGGGATCGATTCCCTCAACTCCCATGGTAACAATCTCACGCTTGAGCTTCACCTTCATCCGATAAAACGGCATGCTTTCATCGAAGGATTCTTTATGGTCCAGTTGCGCCAGGCGCGGATCACCCTTTAAGTAGCCAAGCACCCGATCTATCCCTTTACGGGTTCCCGCGATGGTGCCGTTAATTCCCTCACTGGCCAGCAACAAGGTCCCCTTCACTTCGGCGGCTAAACACTCGTCCAGCAGCGGCTCACGCATTTCTCGATAATTATCCAGAGCAACAAATCGATACAGGGCAGCAACAACGACTCCAGACATAACTCAGCTGTCCTTGCTTTTCGATCCACCCAGGCAATCCGGTGAATCCGGTGCCGCCTGCTGGCGCTGTGCCCACTCGCCTGGGGAATAAGTATGCAGTGCAAGCGCGTGAACAGGCCCTTCGAGCTGATCCGCGAGCACCTGATAAACCTGCTGATGACGGGCCACTTTGCGTTTACCGTCAAACTGAGCTGCAACAACAACCACTTTGAAATGGGTTTCAGAGTTCGGGGGAACACTGTGCATGTGACTCTCATTGCTGACTTCAAGTAAATCGGGCTGAAGTTCGGTGCTGAGGTTCTGTTCTATTTCAGTTTGTACGTTCATGGTGCGCCTCGAAAAGGGGGCTTTATTGTACGCTACTGCAACACTCAAATGTCAGCTGAGCTGCAATGAATGATTCTTCGATGTTGGCATTTTCGGCACTGGCAACGAGACAGCCCTGCCACTCGTTGAGTGCCTCGATGTTATTAGAAGAGGCCACTGAGGCTTATTACTGCGTGTTTTTCGATCTCCAAACCTTGTTCAATCCCGCCTTAGCTGGCTGCGGAATTGCCCCGGTGTTTGTCCAGTCCATTTTTTGAATGATCGGTGAAAGGCGCTGGGGTCAGTAAAGCCCATCTGCATTGCAACTTCGTTAATCGAGAGATCGTGGCGGTTCAGACAAAGTTTAGCTGCCTCGCAACGGGAGTCGTCTTTAATCTGTTGAAACGTTGTTCCCTCTCTTTTCAGTCGACGCCTCAGGGTAGGCGCTGACATGCTCAGAGCACTGCTGATCATTTCAAAGCTGGGAAAGCCCTCGCTGAAATCATGGCCAATCATAGCCTTGACCTGGGCGGACAGATTGTTCCCTGCGGGATCATTTTCCATGATTAGCATCTGGTAGGGTGCCGTGCGCAAAAACTCGCGCAGAGAGTGCTGGGTGTGAACCACAGACCAGGCCAGGCAAGTACTATCAAAATACAGCAGATCATTAGTCTGGTTAAAATAGAGCGGACAGCGAAAGAGGTCTTCGTATTTTTCAATATTAGCGGGGGGCGCGCCGGTGAAATCAACGCGCTTTAGTTCGATAGGGCGACCGCAAAGCCAGCCAAAAAAACGATGCCAAACAGAGAGTCCGTAAGCATCTGCGGGACCAACCTGTGGACGACATTCCCTGTCAATGGTGCGATAACCTACCCGGGCAAACTCCTGGCTGAAGTTTGCGTATAACTGACTGCGTTCATCAAAAAAAGTGCGATAAAATTCAGAAGCTCTCTGTATCGCCTGCCCCAGGTTTTCGCAGGAAATGACGCAATAACACATCATTCGAAACGCACCAGGCGCAACCAGCTCACTGCCAGTAACGCCAAAGGTTTCATCCTGCAGCAAACTCAGCACATTTTGGTAAACGCGCGAGTACTGCATGGCACTCACCTCCGAGCGATAGCCCGGGGATTGTTCGTCCAGTGGGTCAAAATCCAGACCTGCCTCAGCAAGAATACCGGAGAAATCATAGCCTCTCTCACCCACCATCTTAAGCAGGGTCTTCATAAAACGTGTGGGAACGCGGTCGCTCATTAATTCAACACTTCAAATCTATGTCGCGAATATTACCAGACTTGGCGCTGGAGCAAAGGTGCTCCCATGGGCGTATACTGTGACTGCGAAAGCTAGGGAGAAGAGCCATGGAATCGCTCTACAATATCTACTACTCGGGAGAGTTACTGGAGGGACAACAGCTTGATCAAGTAAGAGCCAAGCTAGCGGCCCTGTTCAAAGCAAATGACGCGACCCTGGATAAACTATTCAGCGGTAACCCACAGCTGGTCAAGCGAGGGTGCGATAAGCCTACCGCGCTTAAATATAAGCAGGCAATGGAAAATGCCGGCGCTAAACCCCTGATCAAAGCGGTGGAGGTTGCCAGTGCTCATGAAGCCACCCCTGCTCCCAAACCGGCAAAGCAGCAAACCGCGGCCGAACGCATCGCCGCCTTGGCGTCTGCGCCCGATATCGGTGCCTATGGTGATTCTCAGGCGTCCACTGAGCCCGCCACTAACGCCGCAAATAGTGCTCCCGACGGGGACTCAGGTCTGAATCTGAGCCCGCAAGGCACTGAAGTACTCAAACCTGATGAACGCAGTGAGCAAATAGTTGCGGATATCGATACTTCTGCGCTGGATCTTGACGCAGCGAGTCAGCGGCTATCTGAAGAAGCGCCCTCGCCTCCCCCAGCCCCCGATACCAGCCACCTTGCCATGAGTGAGGCGGGTGAGAGCATTCCAAACCTGGTTACCAATCAGGCGACAACCGTACCTGATTCTGAGACTCTTGACCTGTCGCCGCAAGGGACAGACTTTTCCGACTGCCATGCACCCGAACCTGAGATCCCAAACCTGGATTTATCAGCTATCAGCCTGGCTCCCGAGGGCAGTGAAGTACTTGAGGAAAAGGACCGCAATCGGCCAAAACCGCCCCCTCCTGCCACAGATCATATTAGTCTGCAGAGCTCAAACGGGCAGGAGTAGTCGAACAAACTACGGCAGGTTGATGAGTACCCTCAGACCGGGCTGATTGTCTTCCAGGTCTACTGTCCCACCATGATAGTGGGCAATTGCCTGGGCCATGCTGAGACCTAGCCCATGTCCAGGCTGGGAAGATCGACTGGGTTCTACCCTATAGAAACGCCTGAATACGTCTTCCCAGTGTTCCGCCGATATACCCGGCCCCGTGTCTGAGATCACAACCCTGTATCCAGAATCTTCGTTAGATGAATTATGAGCCAGCTCAACTCTCACCGAGCCTTGCTGTTGCGTGTATTTAATCGCGTTGTCCAGAACATTGGCAAACATCTGGAACAATAGATCCGCTTCTCCCTGGCAACTCGCATTAGGTACTGTTACCCAATCCAACTCAATCTCACTTTCCTGGGCCACTGGCTCGTAAAGTTCTACGACATCGCTTAACAGCTGGCGCAGGTCCACTTCGCCGCCACCGGCGTGGCGATTACCTGACTCCATCGTAGAGATGCGCAATACCGCATTGAAGGATGCCAGCAAACTATCGCAGTCATTGAGCAAGCGTTCTACATCTTCACTTTTCTCTGCCGGCAAGCTGTGGTGCAACTCACTCAATTGGTTACGCAAGCGGCTCAAAGGGGTGCGCAGATCGTGAGCAATATTGTCGGACACGCTTCGCACCCCGTGCATCAGGGATTCAGTCTGGTCCAGCAAGTGATTGAGAATAATCGCAAGTTCGCCCACCTGGCCTCTTTCAGCACTGGCGTCGAGTCGCTGGGAGGGATCACCCCTGATGATTCGCGACATCTCCCTGCCCAGCATTTCCACTCGCCGTAAACTTCGGGCCGCAGCAAAATACCCGCCGATCAAACCCAATAAAATAGTAATGATCATGGTGCGGGCCAGAGTGGCAAAAACCAGGCGCGCCTGATGAACTGCCTGCTCATAACTGCGCGCTACAATCACGCTGTATTCATCACCCAGGGTTACTTCGCGGGCAATGAAATCGACTTCAATTGACTCTCCCCATTCCAGCAGTGCAAGCTCGAAACCTACCCAGCCATCGTCGAATTCCCTGTAGCCTGTAGACTCGGGGAGATCCCCCGCCATCTTATCTCCCGCTCTGTCACTCACGAGATAATGAAAGCGATCCAGTATCTGGGTGTCGCGTTGATCCTGCAGATAACGGCGAACCCCCACAAGTGACTGGCCCTCGTAAACAATCTGCAGGGTCTCCTGCTCTTCGATGATGCTCTGCGAAAAGTCGCGAAAATAGTTGTAACTGAAGAAAGCGTAAAGCCCAACCACTACCAGAAAAACCGTGGCACTCAGTACCAGCAGGTACTTGGCGATGTAACGGAAGGTCAAGCTACCAATGACCTTTTGCATTATTGGGCCTCAGGGCCGAGTCGGTAACCCGCGCCTCTCACAGTCAGCAACAGTGAAGTATCAAAATCCTTATCAATCTTCTGGCGCAGACGCGATACATGCACATCAATCACATTGGTCTGCGGGTCAAAATTGTAGCCCCATACATGCTCTAACAGCATCGTGCGTGTCACTACCTGACCGGCATGGCGCATCAGGTATTCCAGCAGTTTATACTCGCGTGGTTGCAATAAAACAGCCAGCCCTCTGCGGCTAACATTCTGCTTCAATAGATCCATCACCAGGTCTTGCACCTGAAGCCGGGTAGTGCCGTCCTGGTTGTTGACACCGCGCCGCGAAAGCGCCTGCAGCCGGGCCAACAACTCATCCATAGCGAATGGCTTCACCAGGTAATCGTCGGCGCCGCTGCGCAAGCCCTTCACTCTATCGTCAACCTCGCCCAGTGCACTAAGCACCAGCGCAGGGGTTTCATTGCCGATTTCCCGCAGATCCTGAATCAGCTGCAGACCATCTCTGCCCGGCAGCATGCGATCGACAACCCACACATCAAAGGCTTGATCCCGGGCTGTGTCATAAGCCAGATCACCTTCAGTGCAGTGCACAGACCGGTGCCCGACACGCTCCAACTCCGAGCAAATAAATTTTGCCACGGACTGATCGTCTTCTACCAATAATACGTTCATGTTGTCACCCACTTATACCGGCAATGTAGCACGGGGGTGAGTGCCGACCAACGTGGCGATGACACTAAGGAGGCATCATTACCAATCCTTAATCTGGCGCAATTAATGATAGACTTATCACCTATGGATGATACTCAGGAAAAGCCGCCCTCCCCTTCGCTACTGCGCCACCTTATAGCCATGGTTTATGACGCGTTACTGGTGATAGCACTGGTATTCGTAGTGAATGGCCTGGCACTAGGTCTGTCTGTACGGTTGACTAATGGTGCACAGGAGGTCTTGAACCCGCATATCGGCCAGGCTCTCATCGTAATTTGCCTGGTCGGTTTCTACAGCGCGTTCTGGTTGAAAAGTGGCCAAACACTGGGAATGCAGGCCTGGCGAATTAAGCTGGTGAGTATTGGCGGCGAAAATCCGACATTTACCCAGGCACTATTGCGCTGCGCGGGTGCCGTGGTGTCCGTCGGGTGCCTGGGTCTTGGCTACTGGTGGAAACTCATTGATCGCAACGGCCGCTACTGGCATGACTACTTATCAGGTACTGAATTGGTACTGTTGCCCAAAAGTAGCCGTAACTCTGACCGCTAACGCGCTCTGAGTAACAGCAACATGCCTGCCGCCCCACAGAGTAAAATTGGTACCAAAGCCGCGTAAATCGGTGCAAAGCCAAACACCAGACTAGCCGGGCCGAGCAAGTCCTGACTGGTGCGAAACACAATCCCCACAATCACGCCGGCAAAGATTCGAAAACCCATAGTGCCCTCGCGCAAGGGTCCAAAGATAAACGATATCGCCACCAACACCAGCGCACCAATCGCCGCCGGTTGCAATATCTTGCCCCACAACGCGAGCTGGTAGTCATCGGAATCCAGCCCCTGGGATTGCAAGTAGCGACTGAAACGATAGAGATCAGAAATGGGCAAATACTCGGGCTCTACGGCCATTACAGTCAGGAGTTCAGGTGTAATCCCTGTATCCCAGCGCATTACCTCATGGGTTTCCCGGGTGGTCTGCCAGCTGCTGAAGTTGGTCAGCACTGCATCCTCCATGGTCCAGTAGCCGCCCTCAAAACTAGCCCGACGAGCCCGCAGGGAATACTCCATTAGCAAGTCTTCATCAAACTCCAGCATGGTAATACCGTGAACTACACCGCCGGCTTCCACCGCGTTAAAGTGCAGAAAGGTATTACCCTCCCTGTTCCAGATGCCGTAACGTCCTCCAAAACTCTCACCCGGATTTTGGGCGAGCGCACGCTGCGTTTCGGCCATCTGCTCAGTCTCTGGGGCGACAAATTCGCCCAGGGAAAAACCCATTATCGCTATCAGCAGCGCCGGCTTCATGGCCACCCAAACCAAACGACCTGTTGAGACGCCGGCAGCTCGCATAACCACCAACTCGCTGGACGTAGCCAGTTGACCCAAACCCAACATGCAGCCAATAAGGGCGGCAAAAGGAATAAATTCATAGAGGCGACCAGGCAATGTCAGCAAAATATAAAGTCCGACCTGACCAAAGGTATAGGTCTTGGAAATGTCGTCCGCCTCGTCAATAAAAGCAGCAATCGCGTCCAGGCCAACGATGATTGCCAATACCAATAAAATCGCAACGAATACTGTCCACCCGACGTGTCGATCAAGCTTTCGCATTGAGATACCTCCGGTGCTTGAGCCGGCCCAACACCGCCGGCCCGTAAAGCATCGCCAGTGCCACCGCTAGAAACAGTGCGTGCACCGCCCAAATATTGACTGTCCCGCCTTCTCCCGACGCAATGCCAGATCTCGCATTGGCCAGCAGAGTCAGGTAACCCAAATAAAGAATAAACGCCGGTGCCATCTTGATATAGCGGCCACGCCGGTGATTTGTATGGCTCATACACATGGCAATAATGGCGACAATCGGCACCATCACGGGAATAGAGAGACGCCAGTGCAAAGCGGCTTTATCTTCGAGCAGCTCTGAGCTCAAAAGATGGGCAGTCGTGCGGCCATCGACTGGGTCAGCCGTACGGACCCCCCCCTCTGGCTCAGGAATAAGCTCCCCGAACTGTTCAAAACTAACGACCTGGTAGTCCAGGTCACCCGGATAGCCCACGTAGCGCACGCCGTTACGCAGTTCCAGGTAGCGAGCCCCTGTTGCGGAGTCAAATTTCACTTCACCTTCACTGGCAATGGTCAGCAGCATAGTCAGCTCTCCATCATCTTCCCTCTCTGCCTGGGAGAGGAAAACGGAATGCATAACACCATTCGCATCGACAGCTTGTGCGTAGCTCACCATGTCATTACTTCGTCGGGTCTGGAAACGACCAGCTGCCAATGCGTTGATGCCCTGAGAGGACTCCGGAGCGTGGAGCAAAGCTTCAGAGCGCGCGGCACCCAGCGGAGAGATGAACAAGCTGAGGCCACCGACAATCACCATGACCAGCAGGGCGGGCACCAGGGTGTAGCCAGCCAAGCGCTGGGGACTGATACCTGTGGCGGTGAAAATCACCATCTCACTTTCTACGTAAAGACGGCCGTAGGACATTAGAATCCCTATAAAAAGGCCAAGTGGAATAATCAGCTCCATAAATCCCGGCAGGCGATACAACAGCACCGGGACGAGAATACCGGCGGCCAAATCACCCACGGCAGCTTCAGCCAGGTATTTAACAAATCGACCACTGATAATAATCACCAATAAGACAAAGCTCACGGCGACCATGTGCACCAGCACATCCAGTGCGAGATAGCGGAGAATTTTCATAGCCTACTCAGTTCGAAATCTGCATATTCTGGTTGGGTTTACTGGCGCAACATCATACACTAGCGCTTGCCAAAACAGCGAGATTATTAGCCATGACTGCGATCAAGTTTTCTGCCCGAAAAGTCAACGACCCCACCACCGCCACCACCGAATGTGCTGTTGTGTACATTTTCAGTGACAGTAAGTTATCTGGCACTGCCTCAGCCCTGAACAAAGCGTCAGGAGGGGCGATAAAAGCAGTTCTTGATTTGGGCGACTTTACTGGCAAAAGCGGCCAGTGCTCAACACTGCCGGGCACCGGGAAAATTAAAAGACTACTACTCGTAGGATGCGGAGAAAAAAAGCAGTTCGATCGCTCCGCTGCCAGAGATTTCGCCCAGGCGGTTTACAGTGGAATTAACGGTACCAGCGCCAAAAGTGCGCTGTTACTGCTGGACGACATGAAGGTCAAGGGCGCGGACGACCACTGGCTGCTGGAAATGCTCTCTCGCACGCTGGAAAGCAAAAGCTACCGCTACACCGAGACCGTTTCCAAGCCAAAACCTGCGTTAAGCCTTCAGCGTGTAGTGATTAGCTGCGCTGCGCCAAAAGCGGCTGCACAGCGCGCGCTGGACCAGGGCAGTGCTACTGGTAATGGCATTAATACCGCCCGCAACATGGCCAACTTGCCGGGCAATATTTGCACCCCCAGTTACCTAGCACAGCAGGCTCGTAAAATGGGCCGCAGCAGTAATGCACTGAGTGTACAAATCCTCGAAGAAAAGAAAATGCGCGAGTTGGGCATGGGTTCATTGTTATCGGTCACTGCTGGCACCGATCAACCCGCCAAACTGATCGTTATGAATTACCAGGGCGGCAAAAAGAACGACAGCCCCCATGTTCTGGTCGGCAAAGGGATTACCTTCGACAGTGGAGGCATTTCCCTCAAGCCCGGCGCTAAAATGGATGAGATGAAGTACGACATGGGTGGCGCCGCAGGTGTATTTGGCACCATGGACGCAATTACCACTATGAAGCTTCCGCTCAACGTCATTGCTGTTATTGCAGCGGCCGAAAACATGCCCAGCGGCGGGGCCACGAAGCCCGGTGATGTCGTCACCAGCATGGCAGGCAAGACCATTGAAGTCCTCAATACAGATGCAGAGGGCCGACTGGTCCTTTGCGACGCGCTTACCTACGTGGAGCGTTTTAAGCCTGCCTCGGTGATCGATATTGCAACCCTCACCGGCGCCTGTGTCGTCGCCTTGGGTTCACATGCCACAGGGCTCTACGCCAACAAGGAGCAACTGGCGCAGCAATTACTTGCCGCGGGTACAGAAAGTCACGACCGCGCCTGGCACATGCCCTTGTGGCACGAGTACACCAAACAACTCAGGAGCAACTTTGCCGACCTGGGCAATATCGGCGGCGGTGGCGGCGGCAGCGTCACAGCAGCCTGCTTCCTGGCAGAGTTCGCCAAAAGTTATGATTGGGCCCACCTGGATATCGCTGGTACCGCCTGGGACAGCGCGCCCAAAGGCGCCACAGGGCGTCCGGTAGGCTTACTGACTCGCTACCTGATGGATCGCGCCGGGAAGTGACTCGCGTAGGCTTTTACGTGGTACAAGCTGCTGCCGCTGGCCAACGCCTGGAGGTAGCAGCCAGACTCGCGGATAAAGCCTATGCTCAGGGTCACAACATTTATATCAACGCCACTGACAAACCCCAGGCCCAGGCACTGAACGAATTACTGTGGAGCTTTCGGCCAGCCAGTTTCATGCCACACGCCCTCGCTGGCGAAGAGCAATCAGAGCAAATAGCCATTGGCTGGGGGCAGGATCCGGGTAAACACTCAGACCTGCTGATCAACTTGCAACTGGAAATACCTTCTTTCTTTTCCCGCTTTGCCAGGGTCGCCGAAGTCGTTACCCAGGACGAAGACAGTCTCGCCGCGCTCCGCAAGTCCTGGCTCTTTTATAAAGAACGGGGCTACCACCTGGAAAAACACGACCTCTAGGCCAATTGTTCACTCCTACACAGCCTTTAACGCATGGCGTATAATCGCGCTCCTTGCATGACTACCCCTGGACCTCCCAACTGATGGAAAAGACATTCCAACCCGCCGACATCGAAACCCGCTGGTACCAAGAATGGGAATCCAAGGGCTATTTTGCTCCTCAAGGAGGAGACGAAGCGTACAGCATCATGATCCCACCGCCGAATGTGACCGGCAGCCTGCACATGGGCCACGGGTTCCAGGAAGCAATCATGGACGCCCTGATTCGCTATCACCGCATGGCTGGTTACAACACGCTATGGCAAGTGGGTACCGATCACGCTGGCATTGCGACTCAGATGGTGGTTGAACGTCAACTGGAAGCCAAAGGCATTAGTCGCCACGACCTGGGACGTGAGGAGTTCATCAAAAAAGTCTGGGAATGGAAAGAAGAATCCGGCGGCACCATCACCCGCCAACTGCGTCGCCTCGGATCCTCTCTGGACTGGTCCAGAGAACGCTTCACTATGGACGAAGGTCTTTCCAATGCAGTGCAGGAAGTGTTTATTCGCCTTTATAAAGAAGGCCTGATCTACCGCGGCAAACGCCTGGTGAACTGGGACCCGGTGCTGCATACCGCCATCTCTGATCTTGAAGTTATCTCTGAGGAAGAGCAGGGGCACCTGTGGCACTTTGACTATCCTTTAGTGGGTGGCGAAGGCCATCTCACCGTGGCGACAACCCGCCCTGAAACTATGTTGGGAGATTCTGCGGTAGCAGTTCACCCCGAAGACGAGCGCTATGCCCACTTGATTGGTCGCATGGTAGAACTGCCGCTTACCGGCCGCGAGATTCCCATCATCGCCGACGACTACGTCGATAAGGAATTTGGTACTGGCTGCGTAAAAATTACCCCAGCTCACGATTTCAATGATTATGAAATGGGCAAGCGTCACGGCCTGCCACTGCTGAATATTCTTGATGACAACGCTGCGATCGGCTCAGATGCACCAGAGGCATACTTTGGTATGGACCGCTTCGAGGCTCGCGAGAAAATCGTTGCCGATCTGGATGCGCTGGGACTGCTGAATAAAATTGACGACCATACACTCAAGGTGCCACGCGGCGATCGCTCTGGGGTAGTCATCGAGCCATACCTCACGGACCAATGGTATGTTGATGCTCGCGAACTGGCCAAGCCAGCCATTGCCGCGGTAGAAAATGGTGACATTCAGTTCGTCCCTAAACAGTGGGAGAACACTTACTTCGCCTGGATGCGTGACATTCAGGACTGGTGCATCAGTCGCCAGCTATGGTGGGGACATCGAATCCCAGCCTGGTACGACGACGACGGCCATATCTACGTAGGCGAGTCAGAAAAGGCCGTACGTGCTGAACACAAATTGGCGGACACAATAAGCTTAAGCCAGGACAACGACGTGTTGGACACGTGGTTTTCCTCTGCGCTTTGGACTTTTTCTACCCTCGGCTGGCCGGAAGAAACCGAAGACCTGAAAATCTTTCATCCCAGTTCAGTGTTGGTCACGGGCTTTGACATTATTTTCTTCTGGGTTGCCAGAATGATTATGATGACGCTGCATTTTCGCAAAGAGGTACCCTTTGATACGGTTTATGTGCATGGACTGGTGCGCGATGCCGAGGGGCAGAAAATGTCCAAGTCGAAAGGCAACGTGCTGGACCCGATTGACCTGATTGACGGAATCGAACTCGAACCACTGGTCAGCAAGCGCACGGCAGGAATGATGCAGCCAAAACTGGCTGCGAAAATTGAAAAGGCAACCCGCAAGCAATTTCCAGATGGTATCGCGGCCTACGGCACCGACGCACTTCGCTTTACTTATTTTTCTCTGGCTTCAACCGGGCGCGATGTGCAGTTCGATATCGGCCGCATCGAAGGCTACAAGAATTTTTGCAACAAAATCTGGAATGCAGCTCGCTATGTGATGATGAATTGCGATGGCGAAGACTGCGGTCAGGACGAATCACTGCCGTTTGACCGCAGCCTGGCTGATCGCTGGATTGTCAGCAGACTGCAGGAAATAGAAAGCGATGTTGCACGTTGCGTTGCGTCCTACCGCTTCGACCTGGCATCCCAGGCGCTGTACGAATTCATATGGAACGAGTACTGCGACTGGTACCTCGAACTGTCCAAACCCGTGCTCTGGGATGACAACGCCAGTCCGGAGGCAAAACGAGGCACCCGGCGCACCCTGATCCGCGTTCTGGAAACCTGGCTTCGGCTGCTGCATCCCCTGATGCCCTTCATTACCGAGGAAATCTGGCAAACTGTGGCGCCATTGGCCGGAAAATCTGGCCCAACCATTATGCTACAACCCTATCCGGTAGCAGATGACAGCGCTGTGGACAGCGCCGCAAACGCGGATATAGAATGGCTGAAGGGCGTTATCGTGGGTGTCCGTAACATTCGCGGGGAAATGAATATTCCTCCCGGTAAGGAACTCACAGTCCTGATGAAGAACGGCGGCGAAGAGGATCAAAGACGACTGACGCAGAACGCCCCCTTCCTCAGAAAGCTTGCGAAACTGGACGAAGTCACCTGGTTGGACACGACAGAAGAAGCACCAGTAGCTGCTACTGCCCTTGTTGGTGACTTGGAAATTCTCGTCCCCATGGCAGGCTTGATTGATACGGAAGCAGAACTGGCCCGGTTGGCCAAAGAGACCGAAAAATTGGAGAAAGACCTGAAACGTCTTCAGGGTAAGCTGGGCAATAGCTCCTTCATCGACAAAGCACCCGCCGAGGTGGTAGAAAAAGAACGAGATAAAATGCAGGCACAAGAACAGGCACTGCAGAAGTTAAAAGAGCAGGAGCAACGTATCCGCAATATCTAGTAGCTCCGGAATCTCTCCGGCACCAAAGGTTTCACGTCTGCGTCATTCCCAGTGAGTGGCGTAGCATAATAAAAGCAATACGCTAGAACCGAGGTAAGAGGTATGAGTGATCGTGTAAGCGGCACGGTAAAGTGGTTTAACAATGCCAAGGGTTTTGGCTTTATCACCCGGGAAGAAGAAGATGCTGATGTCTTCGTGCATTTCCGTTCCATCGAGGGTGATGGTTACCGCACCCTGAATGAGGGACAAGAGGTGGAGTTCAGTCTGATAGAGGGCCCCAAAGGCCTGCAAGCGGAAGACGTCCACAAGGTGTAGCCTGTTCGTCGGATTTAATACTCCGGAACAAAAGCGCAACTCAAAGCCCAGCCGGCGACGCCTCCAGCGCCGTCCGTGATTTCTATTTGCACTATTTTTGCGTTATTAGCCGCGTTAGGTGGTAGACTGCCGCCGCCTTCGGGCTTCACTAACAGGGGTATACATGAATTTTTTCGGAAAAATTGTCATCAGCGTCCTGGCCGCAACCGCTGCCTGGGCCCTACTTACATTTGTAACAGTGGCTCAACCGGCCCTGGTCTTCCTAGTCTTAGTCATCGCCACACTTGCCACTGCTTTTCTGGTAACAATTCCAGTGAGCAAAGCAGCAGTCACAGCCAGCAAACCCTCCAATGGCAGCAGCAAGAAGCAAACAACCAAAGCCTCCGTTACTGAAGGCCCGAGGGAGGAAGGCGAGGTAAAATGGTTTAATGTATCAAAAGGCTTTGGCTTCATTACCAAAGACGATGGCGAAGAAATTTTCGTTCATTTCCGGTCAATTATTGGCGAGGGTCGCCGCGGCCTTAAAGACGGTCAAAGAGTGAGCTTTGTAGAGGCCAATACAGACAAAGGCCCGCAAGCTGAGAATGTAGAGCCTCTTTAAGAGGCCCCTTGTTCTACGACCGCAATTAAACTGGTCTCCAGCATCGCAGCTCCCCGCCGTAGGGCTTGTTCCGCAGGCAGGGCCTTATCCTCCAGTGCCATCTCAACCAGGCAGTAACCTAACTCCACAGTAATTCGTGACTGTAGAATCACTGCCTCGTCCACGGGGCGATTAAACCACTCAGCAATAAAGTTCGCCAATTGCCGCGCCAACAACTGATGTGAGGTCAACCTCAGCTCTCGCAGGGGCTCCACAGCGCGCAGCGCCTGAGCTATTTCCAAACCACCGACCTGCTTCAGCGTCACTTCATAGGTGAGCCAGAGCACCTCATAAAAATTAGCGAGCAGCCGCTCGGGTTCACCCTCTATGTAGTTTTGATCCACCCACTTCTGGAACGCGTCATTTTGACGGTCCATCAGCACAGCGCCCAAGGTGTTTATTACCGCATACTTATTTGGGAAATAGCGATAGAGGGCAGGAACTGTTATTCCAGCTCTCTCAGCGATCAGATTAGTCGATATACGCTCAACACCCACTTCCACAAGTAGTTCGGCGGCGGCGGCGAGAATCGACTCATAGGTACGTTTCGCCCGCTCTTGCCGTGGGCGATTTTTCTCCAGCAATTCAACCTGCCGTCGGGGTGCAGTCGTCATCTAATGCGTCCTTGTCCGCTGTGCTTGCATTCGAAGTCACTTCACCGGAGATTAACAGAGAACTCCGTTAGCGCACAGCATGCTGGCGGAATATTAAATGTGTGAGAGACTTCAATATAGTTGGGCACTGACCTGACTAGGTTATTTCCTCGCAATTCAGGTTATGGGAAAAGAGGGTGGTGTAAGGCCTGCAGACCTTAGTTTAATAGCATTGGATGCAAGCTATGAACTTCACCTCCCCACTTATGACCCACCGGTGCATGCCAATGGTTCTTTTATACAATCTTATCCCAATCGTGCCACTTTAACCACCGTGACCATCGCCTGCTTTAAACGCGAAAGCCAAGAGATGCAGACTGGGCTAATATACCGACCTGATTTGACTCCGCATGGCAGGAACAATGACCGCCTACAAGAGAACGGTATTACTAAAGAGAGCGATACTCGCCAGCACAATCACGCTCGTCTGCAGCCAGGTTGTTTCGGGCTTTGAGCGTACAGAGCAACGAGAGCCCTGCGCGGACTACAGTGAAACTCGCAAACCCATGTTTGGGGACTTGCACGTGCACACCAGTTTTTCGTTTGATAGCTATGTATCCAGTCAGCGCAACGGGCCCGGTGCAGCGTACAGTTATGCCAAAGGTAATCCCATTATTCTTTCGGATGCTGATGGTGAACAAACCTTAAAGGCCCAGATTCAGCGGCCACTGGACTTTACCGCAATTACAGATCACGCTGAATTTCTTGGTCCGATAAACCTTTGCACGCAGGATTCATCAAAAGCCGCTTACTGGTTTCCGGCCTGTATCGCCGGACGCAGCAGTTGGTTCATCGCGCAGCTACTGGCAGCTAATTATTGGGCCAAAATCGGTGTAGTCGGCGACACCTCAGAAAAAAACATTTCTCTTATCTGCTCATTGGGAAATTGTGATGCTGCGCACAGCGAGGCGTGGCAGGGAATTCAGGACGCCGCAGAACAGCACTATGATCGCAGTTCAGAGTGCAGCTTCACCACCTTCATCGGTTATGAATACACCGATGCTCCGAACTACTCGAATCTCCACCGCAATGTGATATTCCGCAATGCGCATGTCACTGACTCGGCCATCTCCACTTATGACACTGGTTCGAAGAACGTGCCAGAACTCTGGCGCAGGCTGCGCGATCAGTGCATAGACGCTGAGACAGGCTGTGATGTGCTGGCCATTCCCCACAATTCCAACCTCAGTCGGGGTTTGATGTTTCCTGATCCGCGCAACGAGCAGGAAGCGCTCGACAGGTCCTTCTTCGAGCCTCTGGTGGAACTGGTTCAGCACAAAGCGGCCAGCGAATGCCGCTTTGACCGCCTCGCCGGTGCTGGCCTGGATACCGAGGACGAACTGTGTGACTTCGAGCAGGTGGAAGCAGACAACCTTTCCATGTTGGGAACGCTTTACGGTGAAGTGCGCACCGATGAAGCCAGGGCGGTGCCGCTTGAAGAATTTGGCCGCCGAAATATGGTTCGTAATACGCTCAAAGACGGTCTGGCCCTGCAAGCTAGCACTGGCATTAATCCGTTTATGTTGGGATTCATTGGCAGCACCGACACCCATAGCGCCTCCCCCGGTGGTGCCGAAGAAAACAACTACACTGGCCATCTGGGTCGCAGAGACGCTGGCTACCGCAACGTGCAAGATCATTTTTTCGATAACCCCGGCGGCCTCGCCGTGGTTTGGGCAGAGGAGAATTCGCGCGATGCTATTTTTGCAGGCATGCGCCGCAGGGAATCCTATGCCACCAGCGGAACGCGCCCGGTCGTGCGCTTCTTTGCCGGAACGGAAATAGCCGATGATCTCTGTGCTGACCCGCAAATGGTGACAAAGGCCTATCAGGCTGGCATTCCAATGGGGGGCCAATTGACAGCACCTGAAACGTCTCCTGGGTTTTTGGTAAGCGCTGCCAGGGACCCGGGCAGCCCGGGCAACCCCGGCCTGGATTTACAGAAAGTGCAAATCATTAAAGGCTGGCTAGACACTGAGGGTGTTACCCATGAAGAGGTATTTGACGTGGCTGGCAGCACCGACAACACTGCCGGCGTTGACACTGAAAGCTGCTTACCGACCGGCACAGGGCATAAAAATCTTTGCACCGTTTGGCGCGATCCACAGTACAATAGCAACGAGTCCGCATTCTATTATGCTCGAGTTTTGGAAAACCCTTCTTGCCGATGGAGCACGCTGCAGTGTCAGGCTGCAGGCGTAAACCCTTTCGCCGAGAACTGTGCTGAGCAAGCGGAGCACCAGACTGCAAAACTTCAGGAAAAAGGAGCCATTGGCGACGTGTTTGGTCGCTGCTGCCTGGATCCCGCAACAGAACCGTTTTACTCACCAACAATTCAGGAACGGGCATGGACCTCGCCCATCTGGATCAATGCCAACAAGGAGTAAGCTTGGCCACCAAATCACGCACAGAGCGACGTTTTCGCGGTGTCGTTATGCCCACCGGATCTCACCCCGCAATCCGCAAGGTCAAGCGCCAGGGGCTCGAGCCCTCTATTCATGGCAACAAGTTGTGGAAATCCAGCTGCCTGCTGATCGACTACCTGAAGAAAAATCCGCCTGAACACAGTCGATACATCCTCGATGTGGGTTGCGGATGGGGCATTTCGGGTATCTGGTGCGCCAAGAATTTCAACTCCAGTGTTACCTCTGTAGACGCTGATCCAGATGTATTTCCGTTCCTGCAGGCCACCGCCGAAATCAACGGCGTACAGACAGAGCATTTAGTATCGCGCTTCGAGGACCTGAGCACCAAACAACTATCTCGTTATGACATGTTGATTGCAGCCGATATCTGTTTCTGGGACGAACTGGTAAAGCCAGTGACCAAAATGGTCGACCGAGCAGTCAAGGCCGGAGTTAAACAAATTCTGATCGCTGATCCTGAACGTGCACCGTTTTTTGAAGTGGCAGAACGCTGCGCCGACAAGCACTATGCAGAAGTTCTGGAATGGAACACCCAGGGTGCAATAGAAGCTTCCGGTGCCATTATGGTCCTGGAGAACGCGTAAGCTCAGTTTAGGATCTGATAATCACGCTGCAGTCCCGTGACCGCCTCAGGCTCACCGTTGACCCATCGCGGGCGAAATAAAACAGCCGACAGTTTACGCCGAAAACTATTGAGAGACGTGTCCTCGCTCCCACTGATCAAAGTGGTTTGTAATTGACTCAACCTGCCGCGGGAAGAGACATCATAACTGGCACGAACCACCGGACCTTCATCCACCCCTATCAACTGAGGCACCCAAAAAACGCCATTGTCCGGCAGTTCCACCGGCGTACCCAACCACTGTTCCAGCAGTCCGCTCTCACCGGCGCCCTGCAGTTCTGCGACGACTGCCGCATAGGCCTCGGATGACCGCTGCTTGCTGCCGCACCAGAGGTACCAGTCGCCCAACGCCAGCTCCACCGATGCATGCTCCGCCGGCCCCCGCATTCGTGCCGCACTCATCAATTGCTTTAACAGATCAGCGCCTTTCGCCGGCGCTGATCGCAGGAGCGAGTTCATACGCTGCTCCTCCAATTCAGCAACTGCCGGCTTTGCTCCCATATACTGGCTGGCAGTCAACACTTGACTCTCCTGCAGCAGGGGAGAATGGCGCTGCAATAAGAGGTATAAGTTTTTCAATTGGCTGAACGCCATCTCCCTGCGCCAAAGGTAGTCGACCTCAACATCCTGTTGCAGTCCCAGCAACAGTTCCTCGTTGGCATTGATCAGATCCAGTAAGCGTCGTGAATTCTTTCCCACATCCCGGCGCAATGCCTCGCGTTGCCAGCGGAAGTACTCCTGGGCTGCACGCAGCCGCAACTCGGTAAATGGCGGCTGACCGCCGCCATAAAGCCGAAAGAAATAATCGTAACGCTGATCCAGAGACTTCAGGTCTCCTGCTTCACGGTAAGAAACCAGCAGTTCTCGCAACAGGGGAATCTGTCTGTCACTGTATAGCCCGTCATTAATACGAACCACGTGCATGGCTCGACGATAAAGGTTTACTGCTTCCTGATATTCACCCTGTCGTCGATAATAGCGACCCAGGGCCGCCAGTGGCTCGGCAAGACCGTCGGCATAAGGGCCATCACGTAATTCCAGCGCTTCTAACTGTTTCATGTAGGGCTTGGCTTCAGCGGGTCCCGGTGTGGCGCCAGCAAGCTCCTGCCAGCGTTCACCGCCCTCTTCCCAGGAGGCACCAAATCGAATGAAGTCTTCTCCATAAAAAGTGGGCGCACAGAGGCCAGCGAACGACTGCAGACAGAGCGTCACAGACAGCGTCCAACGTAGGGGCCAACTATTCAGATTAATGGACAAACTTTGATCACCTTTATGGCACGCTTGCGGCAACAATGATATAACGGCGCCTCATTTTTGCAGACCCATCGGTTCCCTGCACAGGGCTCGGAAAGAATATGAAACAGTTAGGCATTCTAGACTCCGCTTTTATCAATCTGGAACAAACCAATACTCCCCAACACGTTGGGGGGCTGGGCATTTATGACCCCTCCAGCGCCCCGGACGGATTCGTCCGTTTCAAGGATGTTATATCAGGCTTTGAGCGACGTCTCTCCAAACAGCCCCTGTTCAGAACACGTCTCATCGAAGTACCCGGTGGTCTGGATAGACCCTACTGGGTAAAGGACGCAAACTTCGATGTAGAGTTCCACCTGCGTCATATCGCTCTGCCGGAGCCGGGCGACTGGCGCCAGCTATGCATTCAGGTTGCCCGACTGCACGCCCGCCCGTTGGACATGTCCCGCCCGCTTTGGGAAGCCTATATTATCGAAGGACTGGATAATATTCCCGGTCTTCCCAAAGGCTGTTTCGCCATTTACACCAAGATGCACCACTCCCTCGTCGATGGCGCCGGGGGCTCTTCTTTCATGGCACTGATTCATGATCTTGTGCCTAACCCCTCGCCTGCCGATGAAGAAGTGGAAGAACCTCGCCTGGTAGACATCGAGCCCAGCATGGCCGAGTTACTATCCAAAGCTTCAGTTAACAGCATTAAAAACACGGCAAGCCTACTGCGTGGCACGGTAAAAAACAGCATCGGGTTGGGCAAGTATGCACTCAACGTTGCTCGCGACCAGATTCCCGCACCGGACATATCCGCACCCAAAACTATTCTTAACAGGGCGGTGGGGCCGCACCGGGTCTTTGATGCAGCAGAATTTCCGCTAGAGGGATTCAAAGACATCAAAAACGCCGCCGGAGTCACCATCAACGACGTGGCCCTTTCCATAGTCGGTGGCGCGCTACAAAGCTACCTGACAAAAAAAGACGAAGCGCCGTCTGAGGGGTCGCTTGCAGCTGGCATTCCTTTGAACATGCGTACCCGTCGTGGGGTAACCGACGACAACAATCAGGTGGGATCAGTTTATTCATCGCTGCATACGGATATTATCGATCCACTGGAAAGGCTGATGGCTGTTACCCAGTCTACAGCTGAGGCCAAGGAAAGCGGCGAAAAGAGTCCTCTGGTTGATGTGCTGAAAATTGCGGGCGCATTCTCCCCGGCCGTCACCAAAGCGGCCGCAGGTATCTGGTCACGCAACCAGCTCTCCTCACTACTGCCGGTAAATATTTCCACTGTTGTGACCAACGTAATGGGGCCCGATTTTCCCCTCTACTGCTCTGGCGCCAAGATGGTCGATTACTACGGTCTTGGTGTGCTGACGCCAGGCATGGGCCTGTTTCACGCGGTTTTCAGCTACGCCGGCAAGGTCACTCTTTCGGTATTGGGTGATCGCACCATCATGCCAGACCCCGAGCTTTATCACACTTGCCTGGTCGAGTCTTACGAGGCTCTTTATGCTGCCGCAACCCGCGCGGATGGTAAAGGCGCCACCAAGAAGAAAGCCAAGGTAGACGCTTCTCGCCGTGCGCGCGCGGCGGAATCTAAACCGAAAACCAAAACCAAAACCAAAACTAAGGCCAAAACCAGTCAGTCTGCTTCCGCAAATAAAGCATCGGCAAAAGCCAAGACTTCAGCGAGCAAGAAAGCGGTGGCTAAAGCGCCGGTGAAGAAGAAGGCGCCGGTGAAGAAGAAGGCGCCGGTGAAGAAGGCTGCAGCCAAAAAGAAAGCCCCGACAAAAACGGCCCCCAAGAAAGCGACGGCCAAAAAAGCACCTGTAAAAAAGAAGGCCCCCGCCAAACGCAAGGCAACGGCCAGGCCCAAGGTAAAGCCAAAGCTGCAAAACTAAGCACACCCCAAGCGGAAGGCCGGGGCTCAGTGCAATAGAGCCCTGGGGTATTCCTGTCCCCCCAAAAAACCCATCCACGCTGTCGCCGGCATATGCCATGCGCACACCCATAAAAAAACCCGCCATAAAGGCGGGTTCGAAAATAACTCTTGTTGGACCTGGATGGGTTGCCATCTGCAACGCCCCGCGGGGCCTATTGCCAGCCTCGGCATTTGAGGCTTCTGTTTCGAGTTGGCAATAGCTTAATAGAGGGCTTGATATTCATCAAATGTATTATTATTATGCTTGGTATGAACTAAAATCATATCACTATTATGAATACTAAAGAACTTGCAAAAATAGATCTTAACTTATTGATTTCATTGCAGGTATTACTAGAAGAAAGAAACGTCTCCAGAGCAGCAGAGCGCTTGTTTATCACTCAGCCCGCTATGTCAAAGACCCTTTCTAGGCTAAGGGCGGTATTTGATGACGCTCTATTCACCCGCTCCAGTCACGGCATGCAGCCCACACCCAGAGCCCTCGAGTTGACTGACAGGCTCACCGAAATACTCTCCGGCATTGGCCAGCTGGTCTCTAAGCAGGCATTCAACCCCGCCCTGATTGATACTGAAATTACCTTGGCCTTGTCGGAGTACATCGGTGTCGCCCTGCTGCCGACTCTGGCAAAACGCCTTCAGATGCAAGCGCCAAACCTACACCTGCGCATTGTCACCCGGGTAGAAAATCAGCTAGAGCAGCTCGCCCTGGGCAAGCTTGATTTCGCTGTACACATTCGACATCAGCATTACAGTCCAGACTTTCGCACCATAGACCTGGGGAGTAGCCCACCGGTGTTGCTAATCCGCGAAAACCACCCGTTACAAGCCGGTAATATCAGTCTGGCAGACTTGGCTAACTACCCGGTGGTGCGCCTTTACGTTTCTGACCGGGAGCAGTTGCAAGTGAAGGCTGGTGAAGACTTATTTGACGGCCTTGGCACCAACACTCGAGGATCGTTGGAAATATCGCACCTGATGACCGCGATGGAGGTACTGCGTAACACCGATTATTATATGCTGGGTCCGGCTTTTCTGACCCAGAACGAAAGTATCAGTCACGGCATTACAGCACTGCCAGTGCCGCGCACAGGAAATAGCAGCGTGAATTATGTTCTTGCGGCCCATCAAAGAACAGAAAACTCTCCCTTACACAACTGGCTATGGGAAGAGATCACCTGTACCATCCGCGAGCTGCGTCCAACCCAACCCCGCAAGCTCCGACAGCGAGTTGCGGCCGGCGCGGCCCAGCACCGGTAAACGATCCAACCGAGCCAGCCATGAGCAAGAAAAAACGTCGCGAAATCCCCCGTTTTAAAACGCCTATCATCGAGACTCACTGCCACCTGGACTACTTGCAAGGTGATCAACTAACGGAGACCCTCGATAAAGCCAGGGATGTAGGCGTTGAAAAAATCATTACCATCGCCGTCTCTCCCGACAATCTGGACACTGTCAAGGCGCTGGCCAATAGCGCCACAGATATCTGGGGCACCCAGGGCATACATCCGCACGAGGCAGAGCACTACGATGACGGTGTTGAAAGCCGCATTCGAGAAAACCTGAAAACCGACGCGCGACTGCTGGCAGTTGGCGAGATTGGCCTGGACTATTTCTATGATCACGCTGACCGCGCGGTGCAGTGCAAAGTATTTGAGCAACAGCTTCAGATTGCAGTGGATTTGCAGCTTCCCGTTGTTATTCATACGCGCGATGCCGATGAAGACACCCGCGCCATTCTAGCCAACTTCAGCGGTCGCCTGCCTAACAAGGGCGTCATACACAGCTTTACCTCGGGCATGAAGTTGGCCCAATACTGTTTAGGCGAAGGTTTTATGCTGGGCTTCAACGGCATTTCCACTTTCAACAGGGCTGACAACGTGCGTGAAGTCATCGCAGCCACCCCCGTAAAGCAGGCGCTATTGGAAACGGACGCGCCTTATCTCACCCCCGTGCCTTACCGCGGCCGTCCTAACGCCTCATACTATCTTCCTTTTATTGCTGAGCAGGTAGCTGAAACAATGCAGATGGAAGTGGAAGAACTGCTGGGACAGGTCTACCGTAATAGTCAGACTTTATTTTTCGGGAACGCTTAATGGAATACCTGGTAGGACAGCGCTGGGTCAGCCACGCTGACGCACAACTGGGGCTGGGCATCGTCGTCGATGTCGAGCCGCGCAGAATTACACTCAGTTTTCCCGCGGTTGGCGAGGAGCGAACCTACGCCAGCGAAAATGCGCCCTTAACTCGATTGCGGTTTAAAGAAGGAGACCATATCAGCACCGTTGAAGGTGTGGAGCTCACTGTTTCTGCAATCAACGAGCATCATGGCCTGCTCATGTACACTGGCACTGACCACCACGATCAGCAGCTTGTGGTCTCTGAACTAGAGCTGGACGCTTTTGTTCAACTCACCACCCCACAGCAGCGCTTACTCAATGGCCACTTCGACAAGAACCAGGATTTCGCCCTACGAGTTGCGACCTTGCAACACACCAACCGATTGCAGGGTAGCGCAGCCCGCGGACTGATGGGCTCGCGCACCAGCCTGCTCCATCACCAGCTTTATATCGCCAATGAGGTAGGCCAACGGCACGCTCCAAGAGTGCTGCTGGCAGATGAGGTCGGCCTGGGCAAGACCATCGAGGCTGGCATGATAATTCACCAGCAGTTACTCACTGGGCGAGCCACACGGGCGCTTATATTAGTACCTCCCAGCCTGTTGCATCAGTGGCTGGTGGAGATGTTACGGCGCTTTAACCTGCACTTTTCACTGTTCGACGCAGATCGCCTGGCAGAGATGTCCGAAGGCAATCCCTTTGAAGCCGAACAACTCGTTCTATGCAGTCTTGATATGTTTGAAGGCAGGGACGAACTTCAGCAAATGGCGTTGGCAGCGGGCTGGGATCTGGTTGTGGTCGACGAGGCCCATCATCTGCATTGGTCTGAGGATGAAGCGGGTGAGGACTACGGGTTCGTTGAAGCACTGTCTACTTGCAGCGCAGGCTTGTTACTGCTCACCGCAACGCCTGAGCAGATCGGTCAGGCCAGCCACTTCGCCAGGCTGCGCTTGCTTGACCCCTCTCGCTTCCACGACCTGGAAAGCTTTCGTGAAGAAGAGACCCAATTTCGTGCGCTCAGTGAAATGACTGATGCCCTGGATCGCGGAGAAATGCCCAGCAACTTACCGGAAGATCTCGACGCCAGCCAACCACCGGCGCAACTAATCGAGCAATTACTGGACCGCCACGGCACGGGAAGAGTGTTGTTTCGCAACACTCGCGCCGCAGTAGAAGGGTTCCCTCAACGTCACCTGCACCGTTATCCGTTGCCACAGCCTGAGCAATACGAGCACGCTGTGGTCGAATTAGAAGAACGCCTGCACCCGGAGCTACCGTACTTTGACGACAGCTGGCTGGACTTCGATCCGCGGGTAGACTGGCTGGAAACAACGCTCAAGGCACTGCGCCCGGAAAAAGTGCTGATCATTTGCGCTCATGCCAGCACCGCTGTTGCACTGGAGCATCACTTGCATATGCGCGCGGGCATTCGTTCGGCGGCTTTCTATGAGGCTCTGTCTATTATTGAACGGGACCGCGCGGCCGCCTACTTTGCGGACGAAACCGGAGGAGCTCAAACCCTGGTGTGCTCGGAAATCGGCAGTGAGGGTCGTAATTTTCAGTTTGCTCATCACCTTATCCTGTTCGATCTGCCGCTGAATCCAGACCTGCTGGAACAGCGAATCGGTCGCCTGGACCGCATCGGCCAAGACCATGACGTCGAAATCCACGTGCCCTACCTCCAGGGTAGTGCCCAGGAAACCCTGTTGGACTGGTATGACAGGGGTTTAGACCTGTTCCGCGATTCCTGCTCGGCTGGCTACATGATTTTTCAGAACTTTCAACAGCGCTTGTTGCCCCAGCTGGAGCAGCGAACGGCAGCATTTGATGAACTGCTAACTGACTCCGCTGAATTCACCCTGCGCACCAGAGACGAGCTACGTGAAGGCCGCGACCGACTGCTCGAAAGAAACTCATGCAAGCGTGAAGTTGCCGAGACTCTGATAGAGGAAATCGAGTCCCTGGAGTCGGGGGACACACTGGAAAACTATCTGGAAGCACTGTGCGAGGCTTTTGGTGTCGACCAGGAATTTCATTCCGAGCATACGCTGATCCTGCGTCCCTCGGAGCACATGCTAACCGGACACTTTCCCTATGTAGGCGAAGAAGGCACGACTGTTACCTTCAGCCGGGAAAAAGGCCTGTCCCGGGAAGATATGGAGTTTGTTACCTGGGAGCACCCGATGATCCAGGAAGCCATGGAAATGGTGTACTCCACTGAGCTGGGTAATGCCGCCATCGGAACGCTGAAATTGAAGGGTGTTCCCGCGGGTACCATGTTGCTCGAGGCCGTGTTCACCATCAACTGTGTAGCGCCAAAAGCGCTGCAGGTAGAACGCTTCCTGCCCCTGTCGCCAATCCGACTGCTGGTAGATGCTCGCGGCAAGCAACTGGCTGAGCTGGTGCCTCATGAGCGTTTGAATGCGCTGGTAGAAAAGGTCAAAAAAGCCACGGCCTTGGCCATCATTAAACAGGTTCACAAGGAAGTGGATGCCAAGATGAGCCTTGCCAATGCCCAGGCAGAGGCAAAGCTTAAAGCAGTGTTAACGGAAGCCGAGGATCGGATGCGCAATGATCTGGGCGCAGAATTGGCACGACTCGAAGCGCTGCGACAACTCAACCCCGCGATCCGGGAGGAAGAACTGGAGCACCTGCGCTATCGCATCGAGGAATGTGCGATTCACATACAACACGCCAGTCTGCAGCTGCAGGCTTTGCGCCTGGTTATAACGACTTGAGCGATTTGTGGGTGGCATGACTCACTGCCTGCCAGTGTACTTTTGTGCCTGAATACCTCAGCCTTTGCTCTATCAGTGGCCTCAGCACTAGGGTAAACACCACCTCCGTGGTTTACATTATTGAGTCCCAAAAAAATGACTTCGATATTCGATCACCATCGAAATCAGGATTGAACACCAGTTCCAGTGCTTCTGTTTCCTGACGTCCCGCCAGCTCCACGAAATTGAGTTCGCCAGCAGAATTCTGCAGTAGCGTCAGGCGCTTCTCAATCGTCATGCCCGTAGTTTTGTGCAGCTGAGAAGGGTTGCGCTTATACAACTTTACCGTCAGTTCTCGCACCAGGCGCCGCGATTCGTCAATGAACTCATCGGTGACCAGGTCTACATCGGACTTGGCAAGATTTTTAAATTCATATCCGCTGCAGCCGGCAACAGACAATGAAACAAGAATAACTAACAGCAGGCGCATTGGATCAGTTTACCGCACACTGCACGTCTGGGCCGGTGAAAGCGCGATGATTATCAACGTCGTATATTGAGCTGCGCATCCAACAATATCTCTCTGTCTAATTGTTCACCGATCATACGTTTGAGTTCATCCAGATGGGTGTTTTCCAATCTTTCAGCTGAACTCACGACCACCGATACCAGAAGAGGATTGGCCAGTGTTACCGTCACCTCACCGACTTGAACCTTCTGGTCCAACAACTGGAATTCGCCGGCGGGCACCCGTTCTTGCAAGCGGCTGCGTTCGATAAGGTGATCATAAGCAATATATAAGGGCACACTGACTATGGCCGCGATCATCAGAGAGACTGCCAGACCGCGACTCGCCCGTGTAAACGGCGCAAAGCCCAGTACAAGAAAAGTAGCGCTGGCTGCCAGAGAAATACCTACCAGGTTTGTGGTCAGTAGCAATAATGCCCCCCGCGCCATATCCCAGTCTCCCCAGCCAAGACCGATGCCGGCCACACTCAGCGGAGGCACCAGGGCGACAGCTATGGCGACACCAGCAAGGCTTTTCGCTATTTCGTCCTTGGCGTGAGCGTACGCACCGGCGACACCCGATATTACTGCAATAAACAAGTCCAACAGGTTGGGTGACATGCGCGATTTCATTTCGTCGGTCGCGATGTCAAAGGGCATGAGCCAGGCCAGCAACACCGCGCAGCCCAGGCCCCAGGCAGTGCCAACTGCCAGCGTGTTAACCGAACCCCGAATAAGATTAGGCTCAGAGCGCGCCAGCCCCATCGCAAGAGAAACAATGGGCGCCATCAGCGGTGCCAGGATCATCGCACCAATGATCACTGGAGCAGAGTTCGCGTACATGCCTGCCAGGGCCAACATTACCGACAGCACCATCAGCACCTGAAATGAGGATGAAGGCGTCGCGTTATCGCGAAGTGACACAAAAAGCTCACGATACTCATCTTCGCTGGCGTGATTAAACAACGGCAGGTGCTTGCCGATCAGAGCACGGGCGGCGCTATCTACGGGCACATGATTCAGGCGCAGAGTCTCTTTATTACTCACGCTGGCGTCTTCCCGGGTTACCAGCGCGGGGCCAGGCAGCAGGCAAAGCCGTTCTGGCTGAACGACAAGCTCCAGTTCGGCAGCATGAACAGGCTTGCCGTCGAGCAGGTATTCAAAACCGCTTTGCGCTTCCAGGTGCAGTCTTTGGCTTTGTACCAGTGCCAGGGAGCCTGGCAACGCCGACAAACTAATTCTGCCTGGCATGATCAGGTGCAACATAAACCATAGGTAAGCAAGAATGCTGCGAGGCGCAATGGCAAGCAAGGAAACGCGTCCATCGGCGATACTCAGATTTTCGTCGAAACGCCTGCCCACCAGAGAACTCTGGGTATGAGCAACCGCCACCATTCCCAGCGCTGCTAGACTGACCCCCTGGTCTTTGGCAGTGGTCAATTTATAGCTGCCCAGGCTCAGTTGCCCCAAGCCCTTGAGGGCGCCGCGTAAAAGGCTCCAGGTAGTTTGTGGCCGGTTAATATCGTAGGGCCGTAATGACAGTACCGAGCCGATAACCACTGAGGAAAATACCAGCTCACCATTACAAAAGAGCGCATCTGCACCGATAGGTTCTACCGCGGCGTAGTGCGCCAACAGCTGTGCAGGGTCGCCCTTGGCGCCCAGCGCGGCGCAGGCTTGCCGCGCATCCGGATGGGGTAACAAACCAATTTGCCATTGTCGTTGCAGCGCCAACGTTGCCAGGTCACGAATCTGTTCATCCCCTAACCAGAGAAGCACGCGACTGTTGTCGGCTAACTTGTCCCTATCGGAAAACGGTACTAGCGAAATTGACGCATCCTGCAGCCACGACGACGCTCTTTCTGTTTCAAAGCTGGAATCATGCAGCAGGAAAAATGCTTCGGTTTCTATTGCACTCAATCAAGGTCTCCCAATAGTGCTTCCAGGGTAGCAAACAAGCGCTGCAGATCACGGGGGCGAGAAAGCCGGTGGTCACCGTCCTTGATAAGCTGCAGCTCGACGTTTTCACTCGCAAGTTTTTCTGCCAACAACAGGGAACGATTCCAGGGCACATCCTCATCTCGCTGACCATGCAGCAATCTTACCGGCGAATCGATTGCGATAAGTTCCCGCTCTAGCAGGCAGTGTTCCCTGCCCTCATCCAACAGGGCTTTACTAATCAGGTAAGAGTCTCCGTCATCATAACAATTATCAATGGCACAAGACCCCGAAAGCTCAAGCTGCAGCATTTGCTCTGGCAAAAGACCACCATGAGCCAACGCCTCGGTAAAGTCTGGCGCGGCGGCGATACCCACCAAGCCGATAACACGGTCAGGCCTGGCCAGCGCCACCTGCAGCATGATCCAACCGCCCATGGAAGAACCGACCAGCACCAGCGGACCGCTGGCGACCTCATCCAGCACAGCCAGAGCATCATCAATCCAACGACCAATACTGCCATCTTCAAACTTTCCGCTGGAGTCACCATGCCCCTGATAATCGAAACGTGTGAACTGCCTACCCGATTGCCGGCACCAGGCGTCAAGCGCAACCGCCTTGTCACCCTGCATGTTTGAATTGAAGCCGCTCAGAAAGACAATGCCGGGACCGGCGCCTTCGAAATGCTCATAAGCAATATGCTCGTCATTACCTCGTTCAAGTTTCATGCCGACTCCTTTTGCAGCCACACAATTAATCCCTTGGCATTAAGTTGGGCGTCGGGAAAAAAATGTTCACGCATGAAGCTCATGTCCTGCCCCGGATTCAAAGCCTGCACCCGCCCAAGCGAATAATCGACAATCGCCGTTTCCAGATACTCAGGATTTGCCTCGTGTTGGCGCGCCAACGTTAAATAATCGTCTATCTGCTCCAGCAATGACGCCTGCAATTGCGTCGAATATCGCAGCTCACAGAAATGGGTAAGGTAAATTCGCTGCGGGTTGCGCTCGGCAAGAACGGCAAGAGAAGCTTTCAGCGCCTCAGGCCGAAACTGGCTGGGCGTTGTCGCTGGCATCGAAAAATCTCCACCCGGGGTTCGGAACCAGCGGTACGAGGTGCCAAAAACATCGCCACTGAACCAACCTTGGCTAATCTCATCCCAAATGCAAAAGTGATGGTCAGCATGTCCGGGAGTATCGCGAAACAGCAGAATACGCTCGCCAAACTGAAAACTTTCTCCGTCTGCCACTTCAGTCACTCTTTGCACTGGCACTGGCACAATCTCACCATAGAGTTGCTCAAACAGGCTATCACCATAAACTTGGCGCGACGCGGCCACCAGTTTCGACGGATCGACCAGATGGCGAGCGCCCCGTTGATGGACCAACAACTGCGCCTCTGGGAAGCGCTGTATCATCAAACCGGCGCCGCCGGCATGATCAAGATGCACGTGAGTAGGAATGACATAGCGAACCTGATCCCTGCTGATATCGCGTGCCTGTAGCACCTGCTCCAGCATATCCACGCTGTGCACAGTACCGGTCTCTATGACTGCAAACTGCCCTGCGCTCTCGAGCAGGTAAAAACACGCGAAACCGGGCTTCACGTAACCTGCGTCAATTCGAGTGATACCGAAGCCCAAATCTTCGGCGAGGCGTTGTTCCATGTGCTGCTCTCCTGAGAAGCTCTACCGCGGCACCAACGGCGGCAACACTAGCATTATGACTCACAATGAGCCGGGATTTGAACAAAACCTCAATGAAAGATCTCTTCCTCTCAACTCACTTGCTTGCCTGCGCTGACTTTGTGTTGTGGGCCCTGTCCTCTAATTTACCGACCAACGGGCCTGCTTTGTGTGCTGCTGGAATAGATGACGTCCCAGCGATAGACACCACCGATAGTCGACCTGGCGATAGCGCACTCTGCGATCGACAGTTGAACGATGCTGTAGCGGATAAGCCGGATTTCTGCACGCTTATCTCTCCTGAGAGTCGCCTTCAGGAAATCTAAAGCCAGGTTGCGCTTGCTACCCTAACAAGAGAATCGCCGGGTGGACGCTCACGTGAATCCTGTCTCAGGCTCGATGTAAGGCCACATTGAATGAGCAAGAAAGCCCACAGGCAGAGGTAATGGGTGAGTCTGCTACCAGTCAGGTCAATGCAGTAGAAAGAGCGGAACCAGCAGCCGCCAGGAGGGCCGCTGCAGTTAGGGATAAGTCATTCGGACAAACCCGAGCCCGCTTGAACAGTGGGCGACGGTCTCGCTATCGCCCTTTCCAGACCGGCTCACGTTTTTGCAGAAACGCAGCGCCGCCCTCCTGCGAATCTTCACTGGCAACGCATATACTTTGTAGCGCTGCCTCATCTGATATTGTCTGGGCCAGACTTGCTTCTGCCGCCTGATTAACTGCCTGTTTGGCATAGCGCAATGAAAGCGGAGCCTTCGCCGCCAACTCTTCGGCCCAGACCAGCGTCGCATCAAGCAATCCATCAGCGGCGACAACCCGGTTACAAAGCCCCCACTCAAGGCACTTTGCTGCACTCAATTTCTCGCCTGTAGCAATCACTTCGTAAGCCCGCTTGCTGCCCAGAGTGCGCACCAAATGCCAGGTGGCACCGCCGTCTGGCACCAGTCCGATCGCGGCAAACGCCTGGTAGATGTAAGCAGTTTCAGCCATCACCATCAGATCACACGCCATCGCAAAGGCGCTTGAAACACCCGCAGCAGGGCCCGCAACTGCGCTGATCCAGGGCTTAGGGGCATTCGTGATTTCCATCAACAATGGCTTATATTCCAGGTTCAGTTCATCCTCAACCCGCCAGTGTTCCTGTTTAGATTCCGCAAGATCGGCACCGGCACCAAAACCTCTGCCAGCGCCAGTAAGAATGACAACGCGCACTGTGTCATCATCGTTCACTTCACGGGCAGCCAGCAGCAAATCACGACGCAAAACCTGATCAAAGGCGTTCAATACCTGTGGTCGGTTCATCGTAACTATGGCCACTGAACCACGTCGTTCAATCGTTACCGTTTCATAGCTACTCATTTGTTTACTCCCTTAACTGATAGCGCCAGCATTCTTGAGTTCATCAACTTCATTTTCAGAAAAGCCCATCTCCGCGAGTATCGTCTCTGTATCTGCGCCAGCAGCGGAACCTCCGTTGCGGACTTCGGAAGGTGTGCGAGAGAAACGAGGAGCCGGCGCAGGCTGGGTTACGCCATCCACTTCAATATAGGCATTGCGCGCAACGTTTGCAGGGTGACTGGGTGCATCAATAAAATTGAGAACAGGGGCAAAACAGACATCGGTTCCCTCCATGATTTCGCACCATTGGGCCTGAGTCTTCTGCTTAAATACCTCTGTGATCTTTGTCTTCATCTCTGGCCATTTTTCGGCATTATTTTGATCGCCAAAGTCTTCCTCAGATAAGCCAGCATGCTGTTTAAGCAGTGCATAGAACTGGGGCTCTATAGACCCAATAGAAATATACTCGCCATCGGCGCATTCATAGCTATCATAGAAATGCGCAGCCCCGTCGAGCAAATTGGATTCCCGCTGGCTTGCATCCCACATGCCCATAGCTTCGAAGCCATGAAACATCCACATGAGCTGCGCAGCACCGTCGACCATGGCCGCATCGATCACTTGCCCCTTGCCAGAGTTGGCTGACTCAAGCAGGGCTGCTAATACACCGTTGACCAGCAACATACCGCCGCCGCCCATATCACCCACCAAATTCAGTGGCGGCACCGGCTTTTCGCCCTTTCTGCCCATGGCGTAAAGTGCGCCAGTGATTGATATATAGTTGATATCGTGGCCTGCAGCCTGCGCCAGTGGTCCGTTCTGCCCCCAACCGGTCATGCGAGCAAAAACAAGTTTGGGGTTGCGTTCCAGACACACATCCGGACCAATACCCAGCTTTTCACAGACGCCAGGCCGGAATGGATCGATGACCACGTCAGCGTTCTCGACCATGCGCAGCAGAGTTTCTATGCCCGCAGGGTCCTTGAGGTTGAGCGCTACAGACTTCTTGCCTCTGGTGCTGACGTCTTTCATGTGCAGCCCAGGAGCATTTCCAGCACGATCGATGCGAATCACTTCCGCGCCCATGTCAGCCAAAATCATGCCGCCCATAGGAGCGGGACCGATGCCCGCCAGTTCCAAAACCGTGTAGCCGTTCAAGGGTCCCATAGGCTTCTCCTTAGCGAGGCTGCATACGGATTGCACCATCGAGACGGATACACTCAGCATTGAGGTAATCGTTCTCAGCGATGAACACCGACAGATGTGCAATTTCAGAGGGCTGACCCAGGCGCGGTGGGTAACACACTGATGACTCCAGCGACTGATAGGCCTGCTCAGGCAAAGCTTCAAACAGTGGCGTATGAATCAGACCAGGTACGATGGTATTGACCCGAATGCCATAGCTGGCCAGGTCTCGTGCCATAGGCACCGTCATGCCAATAACGCCGCCTTTTGAAGCCGAGTAAGCGACCTGCCCTACCTGTCCCTCATAGCCTGCCACCGATGCGGTATTGATAATCACTCCGCGACCGCCGTCGGCATTAAACGCTTCGTTCTTGCTCATCGCTTCTGCAGCAAAACGAGACACATTGAATGTGCCGACCAGGTTTACATTGATAACAAACTGATACTGGTCCAGGGGGAAAACCCCTTTTTTGCCAAACGTTTTACAAGCGTTGCCGATACCGGCAAAGTTATTGCAAATATGCAGTGCACCGAACTTTTCTACTACGCCCGCCACTGCATCTTTGACCGAGTCCTCATCGGCGACATTCACCTTCCAAAACGCCACATTGTCGGCACCCAGCTGGTCGATGACTTCTTTGGCGTTGTCTTCGTTCATATCGAAGATTGCGACTTTGGCGCCCTTGGCGACATAAGCCTCTGCGGTGCCGCGTCCCAAACCCGATGCGCCCCCGGTGACTATTGCTACTTTGCCTTGCAGATCCATGATGGTTTTCCTCCAGTATTAAACGTCGTATTAAAAGTTTCGCGTATTAAAGGGAACGTAGTCATCCCCCAGGCAGTCCCGGCCAATAATCAGTTTCATGATCTCGGAACTACCAGCATAAATCGTCGATATTTTCGCATCAGTGTACTGACGGCTGATCGGGTACTCATCCATATAGCCATGACCGCCGTGAAGCTGCACGCCCAGCTCGGCCACTTTCACCTGCAATTCGCTGGTGTAAAGCTTGGCTTTGGCTGCATCGACCGCCGTGAAACTGCCCTCGTTAAACGACTTTACGCACTGATCGACATAAACCTGAGCAATATCCAACTCGGTTCGCATTTCGGCCAATTTGAATTGGGTATTTTGGAATACAGCGACGGGCTTACCGAAAGCTTTGCGATCTTTTACATAGTCAGCCGTCAGATCCCAGGACAGTTGGGCACCTGCCAGGTAGCCCGCCGCGCCTAACAGACGCTCTTCGGCCAGGCCCATCATCAGGTAATAGAAACCCTTGCCCGGTTCACCAAGCACATTATCTTTGGGTATTTTCACGTCGTTAAAGAAAAGCTCTGCAGTGTCCTGAGCCTTCATCCCCATTTTCTTCAGGTTGCGGCCCCGCTCAAAACCTTCCATTCCCCGCTCCACTAGAAACAAAGTCATGTGATGGGGATCATTTTCAGGGTCGGTCTTGGCCGCTACAACGACCAGGTCAGCGTTAATGCCATTGGAAATAAAAGTCTTGGAGCCATTCAGCACCCAATGGTCGTCTTGCTCGTTCGCTGACGCTCTCATACCGGCAAGATCAGAACCGGCATCGGGCTCAGTCATCGCCACTGCAAGCACACACTCACCACTGGCGCACTTGGGCAGGAAACGTGCGCACTGCTCTTCGCTGCCAAAGCGAGTCAAGTAGGGGCCTACGAGGCGACTGTGTAAACTGTTAAACCAGTCACCTACCCGCGCATAATTAGTCTCTTCGATGATAATCTGCTCGAAGCGAAAATCGTCGTCTCCCATGCCTCCGTAGCGCTCCTCTGGCCAAATCATCAGGAAACCCTGCTCACCCGCTTTTCGAAAAGCTTCACGATCTACAATTCCAGCCTCACGCCAATCCTCCATATGTGGCACAATCTCTGCTGCGAGGAATTTGCGATAGGCATCGCGGAACATATTTTGCTCTTCGGTAAAATCTCTGGACAGCATAATGGGGGACCTCAAAAATCGCTGTGGAATTCGGCGAATAGTATGGTGAGCCACCATTCGGTCAACAATGACCGCCCCCGACAAATTAATTGACTGGAACTAACAGCGATTTGAGCTGACACAGGCATGGAACAAATTTTTCCTGAAAACTGGGCTGTACTGCATCTTGGACTGATTTTTTCGATCACTCTGGCGCAGATGCTAGTTGTCTATGTACTGAGCGATTCAAGCAATCCGCCGGCAGGACTGGGGCTGTTTACCGTTTATTTCATGGCAGCTCTGCTGGGCTGGATTGCGTTTACCCTGCAGCAAGAAGCTGCCGCGCCGCTGGCAGTAGATGTTCCTGCCGTCGCAGCAATACTTAACAGCTACATTCTGTTCATGGCCGCGGGGCAGCGCTCAGGAAACCAGCGAGGTCGTATTTTGTTGGGCATAGTCTGCCTGCTCGGATGCCTCAGCGTCTTCTTCCTGCCCGCCCAACTCATGTTCGCAACCCAGATATCGCTGGCAACACTGTTTTTTGCCGCTGCCGGAATATTAAGCGCCTTGCGGAGCCTGCGAGAAAAAAATGTCGGCGACATGATCATCGCCTATGCGGCACTGCTGATGGTCGTAGGCACACCCATCGCGCTCTATGAGGTCGCAATAGGCGGCGACAGTAATCTAGGTCAGATCATCGCTTTTGGTGCCCACAGCTGGGCTTATGTGCTGGTGGCAGTTGGCTTTCTAGCCAGCGTGCTGATCGAATACCAACAGCATCTGTCTCACCTTGCCACTGAAGACCCCCTAACCAGGCTGCTCAACAGGCGAGGCCTGCAGGATGCGCTGCGAATAAGCATCGCCCATGCCCGCCGCCATGGCCTGCCCACCTCAGCCATTATGATTGACATCGATTATTTCAAGAGGGTGAATGACAGTTTTGGTCATGAGACGGGCGACCATGTTATCCAGCTGGTCGCGAGCATGATTGAGCGATTATGTCGTGAGAGCGACGTGGTGGCGCGCACCGGAGGCGAAGAATTCCTGATCATTCTTGCCAATACTGACTCGGCATCCGCTCGCATACTGGCAGAGCGGGTTCGTCAGGCAGTAGGTGAACGTCCCTTGGTCGTCGACCAACATCGTATCCCGGTGACTATCAGCCTGGGCGTCGCCAGTGCGAGTGGCGAGTTTAATCTCGACGAGCTTTCCCAAGAGGCAGATCAGGCCATGTACCTCGCCAAACGTGGTGGCCGCAATAGAGTGGCATCTGTCGAGAATAAACCCGTACATCTCAGTAACGACAGTACGGGAATCTAGCCCTTGCCATTACGCGACTTCTCAGTATCGGTTTATTTTGCCAGGGCAGTCTTAAAAAACGCCGTCTCACAGGGGCTAGACCCCGTTAGCCTGTTGCGAAAAACTCGAATCTCGCCGCGACTATTGCTCGAGGATGATGCACGAATTTCCGCTGAGCGTTTCGCCGACTTACAAGTCAACACTATGCTTGCTATGGGCGACGAAGCCTTGGGTTACGTTTCCAGGCGCATGCCCATTGGCTGCTGGACAATGATGTGTCATGCGGTTCTCGGCTGCGAAACACTTGGCCAGGCGATGGCACGCTACTGCCGCTTTTACCAGTTGTTCGAGTTTGGGGTTAATCCCCACCTCATCATCGAGGCAAATGAAGCGCGCTTGCGAGTGGAAAACACTGAGCAACAAGCTAAACATGACCCTTACATGATCGAACTGCTCATGTTCAACGCCCATCGCTTTGCCAGCTGGCTAATACAGGAGCACGTTCCCCTGCAACAGGTGGACCTCGCCTATCCGGCCGCGGCACAACTGAAGGACTACCGCGCCATGTTCCTGGGTAATCCGGTGGTTTTTGAACAAGATTACTCACAGCTGGTAATGTCATCTGCGATGCTGGATCGAAGAATTAAACAGACAGAGCAATCTCTGCGCCATTTTTTACGCCATCCTGTGCTGATGCTGTTAACCCAAACCTACGACCAGAACAGCTGGACATCGCAGGTCAGGGAACTGGTTCACCAAAACCTGGTGGACATGCCAGAGCTAAACGACGTGGCTGCCATGCTGGAGGTTCATCCGCAAACCCTGCGCCGAAGATTGTCTGCTGAGGGCACGACCTTTAAGGAGGTAAAAAGTCAGGTGCGCCGGGATACCGCCCTGCACTTCCTCGGCAAACAGGGTCTGTCCATTGAAGAAATTGCCCACCGCGCCGGATTTTCCGAATCCTCCGCTTTTATCCGTGCTTTTAAGGGATGGACGGGGGTCACTCCCTACACTTATCGCAAAGGACTCTAGTCAAAAGTTGTACTCAAGCTAGAGATTACCTCTAGATTGGCTATAGTTATTCTCTAAGTCTGTGGCGGAGTCACTCGGTGCTAAAAATCTTTACCCGCGCGCTGGCAGCGAGCTATATAGCCTATGTTGCAGCCATCATTTTTATCCTGCTTCCCGCTGTCAATTTTTTGGCACCCTGGTACGTTAAAGAACAGTATGGGCGCGATTTAAGTACTGACGTCATTTTAGTCAACCCCTTTTCGCTGAGCCTCCAGATTAAAGGAGCCAGCCTGCAGGAGTTGGATGGACGGCCCTTTGCCAGCGTAGACAAAGCAGCCGTCAATATTTCGCTGCAAAGCCTGCTAGGGAACGGCCTGATGTTGGATGAGGTTTCCGTGCAGGGGCTTGACGTTCACATCCGTCATCTAGGCGATAGCGCATTCAATTTTTCTGACCTGCTACCACCCGACAATGCAGAGCCGGAGCCCACGCCCAGCGGCGAAATTCCGCGTATCACAATCAAACAGTTGATTTTCTCAGCAGATCAAATTCGTCTGACCGATGAAGCCAGGGAAGAACCCTTTTCGACTCATTACGATGGCATCCACATTGCGGTAACTGACCTAACCACGATACAGGGAGAAGGCAAGCCCTATAGCATTGAAGCGGTGGCAGAGTCTGGCGGTGCGCTGCACTGGGAGGGCAGCGTTTCTCTGCCCGGAGCACACAGCGCAGGCACGCTTACGATTTCAGATCTCAGCTTACGGAACGTCTGGCGATTTGCGAAACCCTGGCTTAACTTCGAGCTCGCCTCCGGGCAATTATCACTGGGCGGTCAATACCGTATCTCCTGGGCCGAGGGTTTCAGCTATCAGCTCAGTGAAGCTGCCGTTGAAGTTAACGATCTTGATCTGCGCCCGCTGGCTGCAAGCCAGCTAACCGATACCTCTGTTTCACTCAACAGCTTTGCGATCGCCGGCATCGATGTCGATGGCGATCGCCAACATATCAGTGTTTCAGAAGTACTGGCCGACAGCGCCGTCATCGCCGGTTGGAGCGAAGGCGAGCAGGTCAGCCTCTTGGAGCTATTTGCTGTAGATGCACCCTCCTCTGATCCTGAAGAAGCGCCCGAGACTGAGGAATCAGCCACGCCATGGACTGCAGAAGTCGCCGATATTCGCCTCGAAAATAGCGCGATTCAATGGCGATCAGCGTACACCGCGCCTCCCCAACTGACGATCAATCCGCTGTCCGCAAGAGCGCAATCGATTACTTGGCCGCTGGCGGGCGATTCGCCCCTGCAGCTGAAGTTTACCCTCAATGGAGATACGGAATTTAAACTCGACGGAGCACTGGCCCTGGGCAGTGGTGCTGGAGAAGTTCAGTACCAGCTCAGCGAACTTTCATTACCCCTGTTTAATCCCAACCTACCCAGCGCACTGAAAGCCAGCCTGACCGACGGCAGGGTCAACCTGCAAGGCGGCGTCGTTCTCAATGAATTCCTGCCAGTAGAAGTCGTTATGGATGGCGAGATATCCGACTTTTCAGCGACATTTGAAGAAACAGAAGAGGCGCTTACCCGCTGGGACAGCGTGCGCTGGCAACAACTAAAAGTGAACCTGGAAAAACAAACGGTCTATTTAGAACAGTTGTTGATTCACGACTACCAGGGACGTCTTCACATCCGCGAAGACGGCAGCGTTAATGCGTCCAATGTATGGCAGGAAGAGGTCGGGGAAAGGGCTGGAGCAATCGCTCAGGACCTTGACTTCAATGAGCCCTGGACAGTGGAAGTGCCTGAAGTTTTCATCTCCGACAGTGCTATCGACTTTCAGGATGAATCGTTACCGATTCCATTTCGCACCGTCATTGGCGATGTTAATGGCGAAATCCTCAACATCAGCTCGGCTGCCGGGGCCAGCACCAACGTGGATGTGAAGGGAACCGTAGACGGTTACGCTCCGGTGGTACTCAAAGGATCGGCCGCGCCATTCGATGAACTGCCCGGCCTGAACCTGAACCTCACCTTTACAGGTGTAGACCTGGTGTTATTGACCCCCTACTCCGGGACCTACGCCGGCTATGCGATTGAACGAGGCCTGCTTAGCCTAGACCTAAACTACGAACTGGAAAATAACCAGTTAAAAGGCAATAACGACATTGTTATTGAGCAATTGAAGCTGGGAGATAAGGTAGATAGCGACAAGGCTCTGAATCTTCCTCTGGAGTTGGCCCTGGCACTATTGACCGACATCAATGGCGTCATCGACCTTAAAGTTCCCGTAGCCGGCGATGTCGATGATCCCAAATTCGCCATTGGTGGAGTCATTGCCAGTGCGGTGGTTAACCTGATTACCAAAGCCGTAACGGCGCCCTTCTCTCTGCTGGCCAGCCTGGTGGGCGCGGAAGAAGACCTGCAACGGGTGCCCTACCCTGTCGGCAGCGCAAAACTTAGTGAGCAGACCATCGCCAGACTTGATCAGCTCTACGAGGCGCTGGGCCAGCGCCCCGGCTTAACCCTGATTATTGCTGGACGACTTAATCTGGAATCGGATCTGAGTCACCTGCGCAGAAAGCAACTGGATGCAGAGCTACTCGCCGAAGGTATTGCCCAGGAAGACATCGCCCAACGCGGACCGGACTATATGAGTGCCGTCAGTAAACGCTACCTAACGCTGACCAAAGACAGTTCTGAGGAGGTGAGTTTCAGCGAGCATTTGGATACGGTCACAGCCAACGTGGAAATAAGTCAGGAGCAACTGCGTGACCTCGCCCAGGACCGCGCCGTGGCGACCAAGGAATATCTGGTCAATAAACTCGGGCTCAACGCAAACCGAGCGGTCATCAATCAGGTGGGCGAATTACTGGCAGAGGACAATACCTACAGCGGAATAGAACTGGAGCTCGATATCTGAACCGATTCAGGCACAGTAGACCAAACCGCCGTTACAGTAACGACAGAGGTAGCTCCCTTTGCCACTCAGCATTCGATTGTGCCTGGTAGTTGAAACCTCATGATCGCGGCAATCGCATCGATAAGCGTGCGTTCGTTGCCGGCGCTGGGGGATATCCTCAAGGTCGGCCTTGAAGGTGACCGTCGGGTCCGCGTCAAAATAATGCATCAAAGCCTGCCACTCTTCCCCATGTGGCTTCACCTTTTGGAAACCATAGACTTCATGGACGATATAGTGCGCCACTTCGTGAGGCACTGTTTCTTGAAAGTTGACGTCCCAGTATTTAGAGAAAATCCACGGGTTGTAGCGCAGCTCCCTTTGCCGCCCATGGGCCCTGAACATGCCGGCGGTAGTTCCACTCAGGTCAAACAGCACCGGGATACGGTCAAAGCCCCGATTCAGGGCTTCTTCTGCGATAACAATAAAGTGCTCGGTTCGCGCCAGCACCTGCCTTTGTTGGCTGTTATCAATGGGTTCTATCACGGGATGGTAAGTCTTCCAGGTATCATCTTAAAATCATACCAGAGAGTCGCCTGACAGGCTGTCACCTATGGTCTATTTTTTTGTTGTACTGCGTCATTGTTAGCCATCCCTGCAAGCCACAGACTTTGGGACGATTAATTTCCAGTAAGGAGCTCACTGGCACCGCCAGCCGGGCCCCTCGATCCCATCGCCAAAAGAGATGTTATGAGCACACAAGATCTGGACACATTCACACTGGATGAATACCTGACAGCGCACATTCCAGGCTTCAGCGGGCCCGTCAGCGCAGAGAAATTTGCTGGCGGGCAATCCAACCCCACCTTCAAATTAACTGCCGGAGACACATCCTACGTCCTCAGGCGCAAACCCCCGGGAGAGCTTCTCAAGTCCGCGCACGCGGTGGATCGCGAATATCGGGTGATATCTGCCCTACAAAACACCGAAGTACCGGTCCCGAATACCTTTTTATTGTGTGAGGACGAATCCGTCATAGGCTCCATGTTTTACGTGATGGAATATCTTGAGGGCCGAATCCTTTGGGATCCGTCGCTGCCAGAGGCCAAAGACAAGAAAGAACGAGGCGCTGTTTTCGACAGCATGAATGCGACGATGGCTGCCTTACATAACGTCAATATCGAAGCAGTCGGCCTAGCCGATTACGGTAAGCCCGGAAACTACTTTGAACGTCAGACCGGCCGCTGGAGCAAGCAATATCGGGCCTCCAAGACTCAGGAAATTCCTGAAATGGAGCGCCTGATGGACTACCTGGTGTCCAATATGCCTGAGGATGACGGCCAGGTGAGCCTGGTGCACGGCGACTACCGTCTCGACAATCTGATGTACCACTCCACTGAACCCAGGGTAATCGCGCTGCTCGACTGGGAGCTGTCTACCCTGGGCAACCCACTTGCCGACCTTGCAAACCAGTGTATGGCCTGGATGCTGCCTGGCGGTGGTGGCATTGCCGGTATGGCAGGGGTCGATCGCGGAGCGCTCGGTATTCCCACTGATGAAGAGTACATCGCCAGATATTGCGAACGCACCGGGCGCCAAAGCATTGAGAACTGGAATTTCTATCTTGTGTTTTCAATGTTTCGCCTCGCCGCAATTTTGCAGGGCGTTGCCATGCGCGCGGAGCTTGGTAACGCCTCAAGCCCCGAGGCGAAGGCCAGGGGCGAACTGGTGAAGCCACTTGCGCAAGGCGCTGTCGCCTTAATCGATTAACTGATACACACTTTCACTAATGCCCCATACGGGCTGAATTAACGCGGAGAAAAAGATATGACTGAAGAGCAACCTGTACTGGTAGATGTTACCGATGGTGTGATGACCATTACCCTCAATCGCCCAAAGGCAAAAAATGCCGTCAACCTCGCCGTAGCAACCGCAGTGGCGGCGGCTCTGGAAGAATTGGATAGTAACGACGACATCCGCGTCGCCATCCTGACTGGCGCCGGTGGCTCATTCTGCGCGGGGATGGACCTGAAGGCTTTTGTCACCGGTGAAATGCCGGTGATACCGGGGCGTGGTTTTGGTGGACTGGCGGAATGCTCGCCCAAGAAGCCGCTGATTGCTGCGGTGGAGGGCTATGCTCTTGCAGGCGGTCTGGAATTGATGATTTCCTGTGACCTCATTGTTGCTGCCGAGGATGCTCAGTTTGGTATTACCGAAGTCAAGCGCGGGCTTGTCGCCGGCGCCGGCGGCCTGATGAAGCTTCCACGTCAAATACCCCCCCGCCTGGCAATGGAAATGGCGCTCACAGGAGAATTTTCCGGTGCCCAGCGCGCCATGGACATGGGTTTGATTAATCGCGTCGTGCCCTCCGGCACTGCGTTGGATACCGCACGGGAACTGGCCGTGCAAATTGGCGCCAACGGTCCTCTGGCCGTGCGCGTCAGCAAACAGGTCATGATGGAGCAGGAAGATTGGTCCACTGACGAAATGTGGGCCAAGCAGCAGGAACTGGTAAACCCCGTGTTTGTCAGCGCCGATGCGATCGAAGGCGCCACCGCCTTTGCCGAGAAGCGCGCACCCAACTGGACCGGTAAATAAGGAATATAACGATGAATGAAGCATGGATTATTGATGCCTGTCGCACACCTCGCGGCATCGGCAAAAAAGGCAAAGGCTCACTGGCCGAGCAGCACCCACAGCACCTTGGCGCCGTGGTACTCGAAGCCCTGGCCAAGCGTAACAACCTGAACACTGCCGACGTGGGCGACATCATTTTTGGCACCAGCTCACAACGTGGCCGCCAATCCGGCGACCTGGCGCGCATGGCGGCTCTGGAGGCAGGCTACGACATACGATCCTCTGGCATGACCCTGGATCGCTTTTGCGGCTCAGGTATTACTTCGGTCAATCTGGCCGCTATGCATATCATGTCCGGCACTGAGGACGTGGTTATTGGTGGCGGCGCTGAAATGATGTCCGTCTATGGAGAGGAAGGTGCCACTCCATCGATGTTCATGGACAATGGCAACCTGAAGCTTCGCTCAATGCATCCCCAGCCTCACCAGGGTGTGTGTGCAGACGCTATTGCCACCATGGAAGGCATCACCCGTGAAGACCTGGACAAACAGGCCTACGAAACCCAGATGAAAGCAGCACAGGCTATCGCCGAGGGCCGCTTCGACAAGAGCCTGGTGCCGGTGCATGACATCGACGGCAACCTGATGCTGGACAAAGAGGAGTTTCCACGCCCCCAAACCACGCTTGAAGGCTTGGCTGGCCTGCAGGCATCTTTCGCTCCAGTTGCCGATTATCCGCTGGATGAGTCCGGTATAACCTACCGCCAGATGCTCAACCAAAAATATCCGGAAATCGATATTCAGCACATGCACCATGCGGGTAATTCATCCGGTGTAGTCGACGGCGCAGGCGCGATCCTGTTGGCCTCTCCTGACTATGCAAAGGCACAGGACTGGACGCCCCGAGGCCGCATCGTTGCGATGGCTAACCAGGGCGACTGCCCTACCCTGATGCTCAATGCACCCGTTCCTGCTGCTCGCAAGGTACTGGCCAAGGCGGGCCTAACCATCGACGACATCGATGTCTGGGAGATCAACGAGGCTTTTGCGGTGGTTTCCGAAAAATTCATGCGCGACCTGGGTATGGACCGTTCCAAGGTGAACATCAATGGCGGCGCCATGGCCCTGGGTCACCCCATCGGCGCCACTGGCTCACTGCTGATCAACACCGCTCTGGACGAACTGGAACGGCAGGGCAAGCAGTTTGGCCTGGTCACCATGTGTGCCGCCGGCGGTATGGCGCCTGCCATCATCATCGAGCGGATTTAATCCACTCCAATGCGCGAGTATCACCTTGACGTCGGTGACGTGGAACTAGCCGTTGTGGAATGGCCGGGGAGCGATAGCGCTGCCCCGGCCTCTCCGGTGCTGCTGTTGCACGCTACCGGGTTTCACAGTCGCTGCTGGAACCAGGTGGTTAAACACCTTTCGGGCAGACATGTATTCGCCGTCGACCTTCGCTACCACGGCAACAGCGGTAGCACAGGCGAAGCTGACTGGAACGTGCTGGCCAACGATATCAGTGTGCTGGTGGAGCGCCTGGATTTACATGACATTATCGGCGTCGGCCATTCTGTAGGTGGCTATATGATCGCTCGGGCAGCTGCGGCCCATCGTGATCGCTTCAAGCAGCTGGTGCTGATAGACCCGGTTATTACCGCACCGGAAACCTATGAATTTAGCCGGGAAATGGCGGCCAAAATCAACGCGGAGGATCATCCAGTGGCTCGCCGCAGGAACCGTTGGCAGGATGCAAATGAAATGTATCTGCACTTTAAGGACAGAGAGCCCTTTAGTACCTGGCAGACCGATGTCTTACGAGATTATTGTGACTATGCGCTACAACCCGCAACGGGAGGTGATTTTCGGCAACTGCTTTGCGATCCCGCAAACGAAGCATCGGTATACACCAGCCAGGCCTACAGTGACGCGGTGCTGCAGGATTTACCCCGGCTACATTTGCCCATTGCCCTGCTGCGGGCGAAATACACCGGCATCCATACCGGCGACTTTTCAAACTCTCCCACCTGGCCCGAACTGGCCTCGGCACTACCGGACTGCGAAGACCACTACCTACCGCAGCTCAATCACTTCATTCCAATGCAGGACCCTGCGCTGGTCGCTAAATTTATAGAGCAGGCACTTATCAGGTGATTAAACACCTCTTAATCTCTTTTTTTACCGTAATAGTCGTCCTGGCCTTAGCGATCGCTGCATGGGTCGGTTATCGCTATGCGTCTTTCGAACAGTTGGATGACAACACCCATCTGCAAGCCAAAGCCGATTATCTGGAGCACCTTGCCAGCTCAGCAACGAGCGTCAATACTGCCCCTAATATCCTATTTATCCTCTACGATGATATGGGCTACGGTGATATCGGCGCGGGTGAAACCAACCCTGATGTGATTGCCACACCCAACATCGATGCTCTGGCCGCCGCCGGACTGGTGCTGAGCGACTTTCACTCACCCGCACCCGTGTGCACCCCCTCGCGCGCTGGTTACCTCACCGGGCGACTGGCGCCTCGTGCTGGACTACCTGACGTCGTATTCCCCAGTGGCAGTACCAAGGCGTTTATCTCCAGCCTGCTATTGAAGTCTGGCAGTCCTGTACGTTTGCCCGCCGAGGAAATTACTGTTGCTGAAGTACTTAGAGCCGCGGGCTACCGCACAGGAATGGTGGGCAAATGGCACCTGGGTGACAGTCGTCCGTCTCTGCCCAACGATTTAGGCTTCGAACACTACTATGGCGCGCTTTACAGCAACGATATGGAGCCCTTTGCCCTCTACCGGAATCGAGTAGTTGAGGTACCGGCACCGGTCGACCAGAGCTACCTGAGTGAACGTTACACCGAAGAAGCACTTGCTTTTCTGCGCGCCAGCGATGAAAGATTTTTCCTCTATTTTGCGCACAATTTTCCCCACGACCCTCTGCATTCGCGGGATGGGCGATTAGGCACCTCTGATGGCGGTCTCTATGGTGATGTGCTGGAAGAAATTGATGATGGCGTTGGCATCCTGGTGGAGGAACTGCGATATTCCGGCAAGCTAGACAACACCCTCATTATTATCACATCCGATAATGGACCCTGGTTTCTGGGCAACGCCGGAGACCAGCGTGGGCGCAAGGGAAATACTTTCGAGGGCGGCATGCGCGTTCCTTTTATTGCCCACTGGCCTGCAGAAATCCCGCAGGGTCGCTCCGAACCGGCCATGGCCATGGGCATCGACTTGCTGCCGACTGTTTTGGATATATTGGCGCTACCCGCGCCTAATGATCGCATACTGGACGGTCGCAGTATGTTGCCGACATTGACGAAAGGCGCAGCCAGCCCGCATCAATACCTCCATTACTACGACGGCGAAACTTTATTTGCGGTTCGCGACCAGCGATTCAAGTATCGCGGTCCAGCCGGCGTTTTCTACGGCACAGATCAAATGCTGATCAGTGGCTCAATCCCGCAAAAAGAATGGTTATTTGACCTGCAATCGGACCCTGGCGAATCCTATGATGTGTCGGCTCGTCATCCGCAAAAACTGGCGGAGTTGCGAGCGGAGTTCAACCGCAAGAATGCCGAGATGCAGTTAAATTTACGAGGCTGGACTCCCTAACTCGCCCCCGGGCCTGACTTCGGCTGGGCACTGGCTACAGCGCTTCCAAATCAACGGTACAATCGTAGTAACAGGCGCCGCCGGCAAGATCTGCCTTGTGCCCGGGAATCAGTCCATTCGCTGTAAGGCCCGTGCTGCTGTCGCGCATCCACGCGCCTTTGGGCACATATAAAGTACCGCGGCGAATTCGCTCGCTGATCAGAATTGGTAGCTCTATCGCACCCGCATCATTGACCACGCGCACCGGCTGACCATTAATAAAACCATGGTCCTTGGCATCGCCTGGGTTGATTTGGACCTCCAGATCACTATCGTGTCCCGCAACGCCTCCAAACGTGGAATTAATTCTTTTTTCTGAGGCGGGGGTTACCAATACAAACTGGTGAGCACGCTGCAGTGCCCGGTACTGGGGCAGCCCCATACCGCACTCTTGTTCAAGCGTTTCACTGTAAAGCTCAATTTTTCCGCTGGGTGTAGTGGCCTCACCGCCGCGCAAAATACTATCGGGGTGATTAATCTCCATATTAAGGGCACTGCCAACGGGAATGGCACTAGCCCGATCAATATCGGGTCCCAGATATTTTGCATCGATTGCCTGATCCATCAACTGTTCATCAGAATCAGTGAAACAGGCTTCACTGAAACCAAATCGTTGGGCCAGACGGCGAAACAGCTCCATGTTGGCAATTGCCTCTCCCTGGGGTTGCAGCACCGGCGCAGAACGCTGCAGGTATTGATGCCCGTAAGACTTATACAAGTCGCCGATTTCCAGATGACTGGCCGCCGGCAAAATGACGTCGGCGCAGGCCATTGAGTCGGTCATGCTGATTTCAGAGCCGACAACAAATAAGTCTTCACTGCACAATGCAGCTTTTAGCTTGCCTTGCTGCGGCGTCACGGCCAATGGATTGTGGTTGTAAATAAACACGCCCTTGAGAGGCAGTTCGTCACCCGGGTCGAGGATATGTGACGCCAGGTCAAGAGTATTGAATTCCCGCACCTCAGTTTCGAGCAGGTCGGGTCGGGAAAGCTCATCCCCATTGATAGGAAAATAACCGGAAACATCGCAAATACCTGCGCCCAAAGCGCCAAAGTTACCCGTCAGCGCAGGCAGTGCGAAGGCCGCCCGCAGGCCTGAGCCTCCATTACGATTGCGCTCAGGCGCCACACCCACAGAAATGGCTGCGGGGCTCAGGTCTCGCCACATACGTGCAAACTCACGTATATCCTCAGCGTCTATACCGCAAATAGCGGCGGCTTCTTCCACAGAGTACTTCTGGGCCTCATCAAGGTAGGCTTCAGCACCGTGCACCTGCTGATCAATGAAGGCCTGGTCCAGGCCGCCAATTCGCTTTAGCTCTGCCGCTACTGCATAGGCCAGAACCACATCGGTGCCCGGCATTAAGCCAAGATGCAGATCTGCCTCGTCAGCAATACGAATGCGCTTGGGGTCAACAACAACCAGCTTCGCACCCTCTTTGCGCGCCCTGCGCAGCAGCGTAATCATATGCAGGTTGCAGGCGGTAATATTATTACCCCAGATGACAATCAACTTTGAATGCTGTAATTCTTCGTAGGAAATTCCGGCGGCATCACCAAAAACGCTCTCCCAGGCTGCGCTGGAAGTGGCAGTGCACAATGTTGTGGTATCAATTTTGCTGGAGCCCAGGCGATTGAAAAAGCGCTCTGCCATCGACCCTCCTGCCAACATGCCCATCGGGCCTCCGTAGGTCAAAGCGGCAATCGCTTGAGAGCCATACTCGTCCATAATTGAGGTGAAGCGCTGGTAAATGGTATCCAGGGCCTCGTCCCAACTCGCTCGACGATAAGCGCCAGCGCCTTTAGGCCCATCACGCAGCAGTGGTGAAAGCAAACGATCTGGACCATGAACCTGGTGCGGCAGCCCGGTCGCAACCTTGGCGCAAATCTTGCCGCGGGTAAACGGGTTCGCATCACTGCCTCTGACTTTTTCTATTTTGCCTTCAGCCACCTCGATCGAAAGACTGCAGGTGTCGGCGCAATCAAGAGGGCAAACGGCATCGTGCGTGCCGTTGGGAAACTGTGGTTGGTTCATGTGAAAACCTCAGTGGTCTTATCTCGCCAAGTATAGTCCATATCTACAGGGCAGTATCAATGATATCTAGACCCTATTCGGCGAGACAGAGACACCTGAAGTGGGCAGATAACGCTGACGAATCACCCGTGATGCCAGCAACCCAAGGGGCACAAACAGACACGGTATGGCGATGACAATTAATGCCTCGCCCTGGCCCCAATTGACGCCTCCGCTAGCCGCTAGCTCTTCCTTCCCCTGTTGATAAGGAATAACGTAGTAGTGAAGTAACAGCAAGGGCATGACACAGCCATAAACAATCAACAGACGAGGCCCCCAGAGGGTAAGGCGGGTCTTTCCCGTGGCCAAGTCTTCAGCGGGAGTGTGATGTAGCGCCTCCCGATAGGATTGCTCCTGGGGCGTCACTTCGCCCATCCGTGACACTAATAAAATTGTGATAATACTGGCACTAGCGCCTATCACCGCCGGACTCCAGTAAACAGGCCAGTTGACCATCCCCAGATACTCCAGCGCTGCAGGCACTACGTTAAATCCGAAGCCAGTGACGATTCCCCAGAAAGCGGCGTCCGCTGTAATGCGTTTACTCCAGATACTCATGAAGCCGACCGGGCCCCAGGACGAGGCAAACACGGTGCCGATAAACAACATCAGCCAGAAAATATTGGGCGGGAAGTAGAAACTGGCCAGCAATACCACCAGCCCTGTAACCAGCATGACCAGTCGCGTACCCCAGAGGGTCGGTGAGTGCCGCTTCACCATATCGTTGCTTACGCTGAATCCCACCAAAGACAAAAATGTTGAGGCCGATGACAACGCCGCTGCGACAATACCAGCCAACAACAGTGCCCCCAGAAATTCAGGGACCAGGTTTTTAGCCGCCCAAATCATGACGGTTTCAGAAGGATTAATATTCGGATTCGCCAGGTTAATCAGGCCGCCCAGGCCATAGATAAGAATCTGGATCAGAATAACTGCAAAGCAAGCATAGATCGCGGAACGGATGACAACATGTTCATCCCTGGCCATCAAATGACGACTGGCCTGCCATGGACTCACCGCGTAGACGATGCCCCAGGACATATCAATAATTACTGTCCAGATCAAAAATTCGGTCGGGGTTGCCCACTCGGTTCCCGGACCTACCGTGCCATGCCAGGAAGCAATATCGGGTTTTTCTTCTAACTGTGCCATATTTTCAACTGCCGTCCGTAAACCTTCCATGTCAGCAACAATGAACGCTGCGAAAAACAGGGTCGCACCGGTAAACAACATAAACATCAGGGTATCGGTAATGATCACACCGCGAGATCCGGAATACAGGGTGAACAGGGTATAACTCATCCAGGCGCAAACAATGGCTTGCCCATAACTCAAACCAGTGAGATCAGAAAGGAGAATCGCGGCTCCCTGAGTCACCACCAGGAGATATCCCCCCAGACCCAGGATAATGGTCACGCCCGCCGCCTGCTGCACCCGGTGACTGTTAAAGCGCTGACCCAGGAAGTCGGCAACAGTGGGTGCGCGACTGCGCCGTAAGTAAGTGCCAAACAGTAAAGCACCGTAGACGTAACCGACCACCGCTATTCCGGGAAACAGAATGTAGGGCCCCATCTGACCATCATAGGTAAAGCCCGCTTCGCCAAGAAAAATGGAAGTGCTGAAAACGCTGGCCACTAAGGTGCCCACGATTAACAGGGTGGGTGCTTGACGCCCGGCGACGAAATAGTCGTCCAGTTGCTTTACGCGTCTGCCGCTGTAACTGCCGATGAAGACGAATAGCAGCACGCTCAATGCGATGGTGACGGTGTAAATGTCTATATTGCTGTCTCCGGCAGTGCGCTGCGCTCGAATTTTACTGCGCTGTTTTGCATGACTGTAGTCACTTACTGTGCCTGATTATAGACGCTGCTGCATTGCGACCGGGCAGCCCGCTCACCCCACCCCCGGGATGTGCGCCGGAACCACAAAGGTAAACACCATCCACTGGCATTTTATAATCCGCATAGCCTGGCAGCGGTCTCAACGAGTAGAACTGATCAAGGTGCAAAGCCCCATGAAAAATATCGCCACCGACCATGTTGAGATCTCGTTCAATATCCAGCGGCGACTTGATCTGGCGCCCTACTACAGAGGCTTTAAAGTTGGGTGCGTAGTTATCGATGGTACCAATAATCATGTCCGCCACTTCGTGTTTCACCTCATCCCAGCTGCGACCATCAGGCAAATGGCGCTGGAAATGTTGACAGAACAGACTGGCGACATGGCCTCCTTCTGGCGCCAGTGATTTGTCCTGAGTACTGGGCACCTGCATTGAGATTACCGGTTTTTTTGCCCAGCCCTGCTGTCGGGCGTCATAGTAGGCATTTTGTATATATTGCAACGAGGGGCTAACCTCAATGGCGCCCATGAAATGCTCCTCGCCCCTGCCCGCCATACTGGTGAATTGTGGTAATTCCGACAACGCAACATTCATCCGGAAAGTGGCAGAGTGACTGCGATAGCCCTCAATTCTCCTTTGCTCTGGCGGCTCCAGCATTTTTTCATCCAGCAGCTTTTGCAGGAGTATTTGCGGATGTACGTTAGCCGCCACGCACTTGGCGGCTATCTCGCGACCGTCAGCAGTCAGGACTCCGCGCGCACGTCCGCCTTCGGTAATAATTTTTTGAACCGGTGTATCCGTTTCAATTTCAACACCCTGAGCGCGCGCAAATGACGCCATCGACTCGCTAATCGCACCCATGCCGCCACGAGCAATGCCCCAGGCCCCCGCCTTGCCTTTCACCTCGCCAAAGGCATGGTGCAGCAGAACATAAGCAGTACCTGCCTGGTAGGGCTCGGCAAAGTTGCCAATCACCCCCTCCAGCCCCAGCACACCTTTAAGAGCTTCACCTTCAAACCAGGCATCAAGATAGTCGCCCAGGGATTTAGTCATCAGTTCAGCCAGAACGATCTGATGCTGCTTTGATAGCTTGCGAAAAACATTGCCCGCCTTTACCAAGGTCCAAGCATCAGCCCAGCCACCACCGAAGTTCGGCGGAGCTTCAATCGCCAGCGCTCGCAGAGCCATTGCCACCTCGGCAATTTCATTATCAAACTCTGCTATGCGTTGCGCATCCCGCGAGGAAAAGCGGGCGATCTCGGCCTGCGCCTGAGCGTCATCACGAGTCAGCAGTAGATGATCGTTGTCCAGCAAGCTAAGTGTTCCCGCCGGTCGCTCCATGATCTCCAGTCCGTGCTGTTCCAGTTGTAAGTCGGTAATCACCTGCGGGTGCAGCAAGCTGACCGAATAGGAATAAACCGAGTTACGAAAACCGGGATGGAACTCTTCAGTAACCGCGGCGCCGCCTACCACCGAACGAGCCTCCAGCATTTTTACTTTGAGCCCAGCCTTGGCCAGATAGCCTGCACAGGTCAGGCCATTGTGGCCTGCGCCGATGACGATTACGTCTGTTTCTTGTTTCATTTTCCCGGTTTACTCCCAAGTGAAGGGCATCAGGTCTGACTGTATTGCAGTATAGACAGCCTACGCTCATAAGAGCCTCCGTGCCGATGGGCTAGGAAGATTGGTCTACCCAGCTATGCTGTACTCTCCTTCCTGCAATGTTTCATTGCTATCACAACAGGAGAACAACGATGCCCGAAATCAGCATCCAGAAGCAATGCGCTGGTCTCACCGACCTGGTTAATGTCGAGTCGTTCGGCGAGCCAATTGGAGACTTGCCCCTACAAACCGATAATGGATTTTACTCAGAAGGAAATATGATCTGTGGCACCTGGGAATGTGACCCCGGCAAGCTGCAGCTTGATCTCGACGTCACCGAATTCTGCCACCTACTGGAGGGGCACTGGAAGTTCGTTTCCGAATCAGGTCAGGTATCAGAGGTAAAGGCAGGTGATAGCTGGGTATTTCCTCGCGGCTGGAAGGGAACAGCAGAAGTCATCGAGAAAGTCCGCAAAGTCTACATGATGATCACTGACTAAAAGTTCGAGCAATACGATGCTGACCCCAAGGTCTAATCCTCGGGGTCCGTGTCGAATTGCAAAAGGTCATCTGTAATGCTGTGCCAGCTTGCCTTAGAGCCCACATAAATGTGATAGCCAGCAGGCAGGCTTAGCTCGCCATCCATGGTTCCCATTGCGATATATAAATCATTTGGCTCAGACGTGAGTTCAACCATAATATTGGAACCGCAGTTAGGGCAGAACACCCGCGAGTGTGTTGAGGATGAAGCATAGCTCGCAATACGATCCTTACCTGGTAGGTAACTGAATGTATCCCGCACCACGCCGGCGAACGACGCAAAGGCAGCGCCATGCAAGCGTCTGCATTGACTGCAGTGACAGTGGCTGTAGTCGTGAATTTCCCCATCGACCCTGTAGGCCACCCCACCGCATTCACATTTGCCTGAGATCATTTCACTCTCCCGTTCTTAACGCGATCGCATCAGAGTTCATCCAGTAATTTGAAATAAAGCATACCAATAGCCAGACCTGGGCGACGCAGCAATTTCCCGCCGGGAAACGGCCAGTGGTTGATCTTGGAGAAGTAATCGAACCGTGTCGGCGATCCGGCAATCATTTCTGCAGTGATACGCGCCATGATGTGAGTGGGCGCTACGCCATGACCCGAGTACGCTTGGATGTAGCTGATATTATCGCCGATGTGGCCAAGCTGAGGCATTCGATTCAGCCCAATACCCATGTGGCCGCTCCAACCATAATCAATTCGGACCGATTCCAGCTCTGGATAAACCATTGTCATCTTCTTGCGCAGCGTACTGACAAGGTCCTTGGGTTCCAGCCCTGTATAGTTAGACAGGCCACCAAACAGCATGCGTCCATCCGCAGACAAGCGAAAGTAATCCAGTGCGGTGCGGGGATCACACACTGCTACGTCGCCGGGCAGTAACTGCTTGACCATTTCTTCTGACAGGGGCTCAGTTGCAATGACCGAACTGCATGAGGGTAATACTCGTTTAGCAAGCTTCGGCACCAGGTCGCCCATATAGGCATTACCGGCCAGCACCACTCGCTTGGCGGAAACACTACCCTGCTCGGTGCGAACAACAGGGCGCGCACCCTGGTCAATGCCAACAACCCGTGATTGTTCGTAGATTCGGGTGCCCATTTTTTCAGCGGCACGGGCCTCACCGATACACAGGTTGAGTGGGTGTAGGTGACCATTGCCACCATTGTAGAGACCACCCAGGTATTTCTTGGCACCCACGTACTGCTGGAGTTCATCTTTTTCCAACAGGCGCAGGTCATTGGTATTACCCTGGTCCTGCTCCCATTGCTTCCACTGGGCAAACTGTTTCATGTGGCGCGGCTTGATCGCCACATCGCAATATCCCCACTTGATATCACAATCTATCTGGTACTTGGCTACTCGCTCACGAATAATTTCAGGGCCTTCGAGTCCCATCTTGTAAATGGCTTCAACCCCATCGCGGGATATCTTTTTCTCAAAGCGATCCGCATCATGCCCAACGCCGCCAATAATCTGGCCACCGTTGCGACCAGAAGCGCCCCAACTGATGCGATTAGCTTCCAGCAGCACAACGTCATAGCCTCGTTCAGCTAACTCAACGGCGGTATTTACGCCAGTGAAGCCGCCACCGACAATCACAATATCGGCGCTCACATCATCCACCAGCGAGGCGTAGTTGGTCTGCCAGTTAGCAGTGGCAGCATAGTAAGAACTAGCGTGCTCTGAAGTCTCGGCGATTTTTTTCAATCCAAACATAGTCTCTCTCCAATCGGCAATACGGCATCACCCCGCAGGGCTAGCAGCTGAGTGTAATGGTCAGAAACTTATGAACGGATCGGCGTCCTCACCGCGAAAGAAGTTTTGCCAGGCCGAGGATGTACAGGCCCAGTGACTCCAGGCTATAAATGGCATCTTGTACGCTGATAAAATCATAGCGCCCGGCAATAAATTTGAATGGAACTGCTTTTTTGTACTCCTCTAATTCAGCCCGATGAAGCTCTGGAAGTCAATCCCCGAAGACCCCGCGAAAGACACTCCCGCCCTATACGACAGGTAGACAGTCGCTATTTCGATTACTATGTTCGATGGGTAATCAGAACAGGACGAAAATCTCTTGCAGCAGATCTGCGCCCAGTCCCATACCGGCTCTTACTACGCCGCTAGCGTTAATCATAAAACTGATTATCCGCAGCTGCGCGGTGAGCACAGTGCCGACGTATGCGTCATCGGCGCAGGATTCACCGGGGTTTCAACTGCCCTGCACCTTGCGGAGAAAGGCTACAAGGTTCATATCATAGAAGCCAACCGAGTCGGCTGGGGTGCCTCCGGCCGCAATGGCGGCCAAATCATAGGCGGCATTTCCGGCGAACAGAGAATGGCTCAGGAACTGGGCCAACAGGGCGAAAAGATCATGTGGGATCTGCGCTGGCGGGGCCATGACATCATTCGCCAACGCGTCGAGAAATACCAGATAGACTGTGACCTGAAGTGGGGCTACCTGGACGTTGCCATTAAACCCCGGCATTTGCGCAGTCAGCAGAACGAAAAAAACTACCTAGAAAGCCATCAGTTTCCACACGAGGTGCGCCATCTTTCTGCAGCTGAAACAGCTGAACTTATTGGCACAGAAAGCTACATTGGCTCATTGCTAAACATGGGTAATGGCCACTTGCACCCACTCAACCTGTGTATTGGTGAAGCACTGGCCGCCTGCTCTCTCGGTGCCACAATTTCTGAACAGACACCGGTGCTTCGCATTGAACGCGGAGCAAAAGCCAGGGTCATTAGCGAACAAGGATCGGTAATCGCAGACAGCGTTGTTCTGGCGGGTAATGCCTACCACCTCATAGAGCCCGAATTGCGAAACCATTTGGCGCCAGTAAACAGTTTTATTATTGCCACCGAGCCACTTAACGATGCCCAGGTTGAACGCTATAACCGCGAGGACATCGCGGTTTGCGACCCGAATTTTATACTGGAGTACTTCCGCCTTACAGCCGACAAGCGATTGCTATTCGGTGGCAGAAAAACCTATTTCGGCTCAGACCCCGAGCACATCAAAGGCATGCTATTGCCCAAGCTACGCAAGCATTACCCTGAGCTCGCCAAACTGAATATTGACTATGCATGGGGAGGCACGATTGGTGTCACAGTCAACCGCGTCCCGCAGCTGGGAAAACTCGATGACAATATTTTTTTCTCACAAGGTTACTCCGGTCACGGTGTTAACGTCACTCATCTGGCGGGCCAAATTATGGCCGATGCGGTCAGCGGCACATTGGAGACAATGGACATATTCGCTCAAGTCAAACCCATATCCATCCCGGGTCTCAGGCGCCTGCACAAACCGGCGGTCTCGCTCGGTATGCTGTACTATCGATTAAAAGATCTATTATAAAAAACCACTCTGTCAGATTAGAACCAGAACCATCAACACGACCACGGAGCGAGTGATGAACGTCGCCGATAAATCGGAGCTGGAACAGTTCCTGCAAAAAAACCCCGACATTGAAATGTTGGAACTCATGATGCCTGATATGAATGGTATTCTGCGCTGCAAGCGCATCCAGAAAAGAGAATTCGACGGTCTTTTTTCGAGTAACTTGAAAGGCCCCATAAGCATTCCATTTTTGGGCATTATGGGTACATTTTACGACGACGACACACCTGATGTATTTGAAGGCGACCCGGACGGCATAATACAACCCCAGTCTGGCACACTCTCCAGAATTCCCTGGCTTAAGTCAGCCACAGCGCAGGTGCTCACCAGTTTTTCCGACCTTGATGGTAGCCCCTCATGGACCGACTCACGCAATGTACTGGCCAGCGCTCTTGAGCGCTTCACCAGCGACGGCTTACACCCAACAGTTGCCACTGAGCTGGAGTTCTACCTGATAGAAACGGGTGATGACGGCGTTGCCAGGCCTTTACTGGGCCGGGTTCCCTGCAGCGACAGGCCACAACAAGGCATTCAATACTGCATGGCTGACGATCTTTTCGATCAGGACGCTTTCCTGGACGAGGTGCGCAGAGCCTGCGATATTCAGAACGTTCCACTGACAGCAATACACTCCGAGTTCTCTCCGGGTCAGTGGGAAATCAATACACAGCATACTAGTGATCCGCTGCTAGCCTGTGATCACGCCATGCTGCTGAAGCGCATTGTAAAGGGGGTCGCCCGCCAGCATGGAATGGCAGCCACATTTATGGCCAAACCTTTCGGAGAAATCGCAGGCAGTGGTCTCCATATTCACGCCAGCGTCTACGATAGCGACGGCAACAATATATTCAGTGAATCTAACAACACTAAAGGCGTCGACTCGCCAGCGATCTCTACCACCTTACGCCACGCCATAGGAGGCCTTGCAAAGGCCATGGCCGAATCCATGGTAATTTTCGCACCCAACGTCAATTCCTATCGCCGTTTCAAACCTGGTGCGTATGCACCAGTCAGCCCAACCTGGGGCTATAACCATCGCGATGTAGCCCTGCGAATCCCGGTCTCTTCTGACGATAACCGCAGGATTGAGCACAGAGTTGCAGGTGCCGATGCTAATCCCTACCTGACAATGGCCGCCTTGCTCGCCGGAATGCACTACGGCATCACCCATCAATGCGAGCCGGGACCCGAAACCCGGATGGGCACGGCACTGGAAAGCGATGAAGTTTTACTACCCAAACGCTGGGACGCCGCTTTGGCGCTGTTTCGCGATGCAAAAATACTTCCCGAATATCTGGGCGAACAATACTGCGCCTACTTCCAGAAAGTGCGCCAGGGTGAGTGCGATGACTATCACGCTCAAGTTCCTAGCTTGGATCACGACTGGTACCTGCGAGCACTTTAAAGTACCGCGTATTATTTTTCCTTGCGGGTGCGGCGATATTGAGCAGGAGTTTGTCCGGTGCTTTTTTTAAACGCCGCATAAAATGTTGAGGTAGAGTTAAAGCCCACGCTTAACGCAATGTCGAGTATGGCGCCCTTGCGACCACCATGTGCAGAAAGCTGTTGTTCTGCTGCGTTAACCCGATACTGATTTACATAGTCGAAGAAGCTCATGCCAAAGCCCGAATTGATCGCCTGCGATAAATGATTAACGCTGCAATTCAACTCTGTAGCAAGCTGCGGCAGCGACAAGCTAGAGTCCAGAAACATCCGATCCTCTTGCATCAGCTCAGCCAAACGTTCCATGACTCGCTTCAGGCCAGACTCGTCCAACCCAGATTTTGCGTAGCGGCGAGTGACAATGCCCCGTCCTGCCTGCATAGCGTCAGCGTCCTGATAATAGTCCTTGATCTTGCCTGCAGCATCGCCTTCCATGGTGATGAATTCTGCCCCCATCCAATCCAGGGAATCATCATCGGAGTCCATGGGTGATGCGCGGTATTGAAAGGCGATCGAATTTTTTGCAGTGTGAATTTCGCCTAACAGGCTGTAGCGATTTCTGTCTTGAGCAAAAAAAGAATTCAGGTGTTCAATGAATTCATCGCGATTCCATTCCTGCTGCACGGGGATATCGCAGTATTTTCCGCTCCGGGACAGATGTTCTGCAACACCACCCGCATCATGCTGGTTCCATGCCTCGAAATAACTGGTAACAAAATCTTTTGAAGTCATTGCATAAAACCACCGCCATCAACATCAGGCGACCGCTGCACTCCTTATAGCATTTGCATCATTTAGCTCGGAAAGTTCAAGCGCTGCTGGTTTGCACCCCATGCTTTATGGAGGAAGATCACAACCACCTGCCGCAAACGCTCCGGCGCTGAAGCTTCGAGCTCCTCGAAAAACAGGGCGACGTCCACGTCCTACACCCTGTCAGAGTTGTTCACAGACTATCACTGGCTATTACAACATGCCATAAGACGAGTTGTATCCGGGCACAGAGCCAGTCAGGCATCAATTAATCACCGGGCCTGGGGGGAACTCAGCGATAGGGATATCTCGCAAATAATTTTCAGCATCAGGATTATCCAAGCCACGAGACCAGGCGTGCCCTGAGTGCACAGCATGCACCAGAGCGCCCGCAGCAAACGCATCTCCAATTCGCTCAACGGACTCAATGCCAGCGCCTTGCCATTGGGCCTCGCGATCACATAGGGACTGATACAGATCATCCGCAGGCAGCCTAAGCCCCACGATAACCACTGAACTCACCTCTAACGTTGATAATTCCCCAGTAAAAATATTACTAAGGGTAGCCAGCCCCGCTTCAAAGCTGTCCAGCAACGCCTGGGTAGTGATATCTACTCCCAGTTTGTGCAGATTCTGATGAACGAACGGCTGTTCGTTAGTCATGATTGTCCATGCTGACGCATGCCCAGCGGGCGTAGCATAAGTCACTGACATGCCCTGACCGGCCAGGGATTCTGCAATCGCCCCCCCCAGATAATAGTTGTCGAAGTCATAAACCAGTATCGGACCCCGGGGCACTTTACCTGCCGCCAGGTCGTCAGGCGTGTACACACCCGGCCCCTTTAACTCGCCTTTAGGGATTTCCAAAGAAGAATAGAGGGCTTGCGTCCAGCGGGCTCCGGTGGCAATAGCGACCCGCTGATGGCCCAGCCCCAGCACTTCATCCACACCCATCTCACTGTTACTGTAAAGGTTCACATTGCCCATTTTCTGTAGCGCATAGAGTCGGTAATCGCGCACTCTGCCCCAGGTGGCCAGGCCAGGAAGACTGGTTTCAAAACGCAGTCGGCCACCGAATTCAGGCGCCTTTTCAGCGAGCGTCACCTGATATCCGCGCCGAGCTGCGATAAGCGCGGCCTCCAGCCCCGCAGGACCACCGCCTACAATTAAAATGTTGTCATTGCTGGCTGCCGGGGAAACTTTTTCAGGATGCCAGCCACGGCGCCATTCTTCTCCTGCTGTGGCGTTCTGGGTACAGCGTACCGGCACCCCATCGTGCCAGCTGGAAATGCAGATGTTACAGCCTATGCATTCACGTATTTCATCTTCCCTGCCCTCACGTATTTTATTAGGCAGAAATGGATCGGCGATCGAGGGTCTTGCACCCCCTATTAAGTCCAGCACACCTCGCTTGATTTGCGACACCATAGTATCGGGGGAAGTAAAGCGCCCTACCCCCACAACGGGCTTGTCAGTGACCGTGCGTACAAAATCAATGACCGGCTCGTGCGCCCCTTCCGGGCGGAAGCGAGAGGCTCCGCAGTCTGTGGGGCTGGAGTCCATTTTAACGTCCCACAGATCCGGCAGGTCGGAGAGCAGGCTTACTACTTCGTGCGCCTGTGAAGCGAAATTATCACTGGCCTTGCCACGCAGCTCTTCCAGGCTGATACGCAGCGCCACGCCACAATCCTGGCCCACGGCGTCCTTGGTAGACTCGATTAATTCGCGCACAAACCTCACCCGGTTCTCCACACTGCCACCGTAGGCATCAGTGCGATGGTTGTAGTCATCCAACAGAAACTCGTAGCCGAGGTAACCCATGCCCGCATAAATATAAACAATATCAAAACCGGCACTGCGAGCACGCCGAGCGGCAGCCACTTGCCAGCCAATAACATCACGAATGTCTTGTTGATCCATCACCCGCGGCCGTAATTGCCCCATGAAACCCACATGAGTGGCAGCCCAGGGAATACCCGAAGGAGAGTAAGGCGCAATACGCGAACTACGATTCATCACCGCTGCGCCGCCGTGCCATAACTCTACAGCGGCAAGAGCGTCGTGCTGATGGATTGCATCGCAGGTCAACGCGTGAGAGCGAATGTCATTATCGTCCCATAGCCTGGCAAAAGGCAGCGGACTATCGTCGGACGAGGGATGGGTAGAGACCGCTCCCGTAGTGACGACGCCCCAGCCACCCTCAGCCTTGGTAGCCCGGAAAGCGGCACGGACCCGTGGATTGGCCTCGGTCATGCCACTGGCATGCGGCACCTGGTAAAAGCGGTTAGGTGCCGTGACGGGACCAATTTTTACTGGCTCAAACAATATCTCATAGTTAGGGTTCATTCACTTTCTCCCGGTAACTGCGCTGGCATTGATCAAGCTGAAAGCTTATTCAGTAAGGTCCGAAACATGAGCGCCGATACGATCAGTAACATAGCGCCTGATATCCAGATTCCAATCCTCCATGGGTGAAAATATACCGGCTCGATGCACCCTCGAATTCATACCTTGTTGCACTCGCTCGCAAATAGCCCAGTCCTGGCAGTTGACCTTGTGCCAGAAATCAACAGCGTCTGAAGGGTCAAAACCGGGCTTGCTCATTTCATGGGACTCGAACAAAAAATGGCAATCGATGGTCGTAAGATTGGCAGATTTTGCCTGCAATACGAACACCGCAACATGGTCACTGGAGGCACTCAAAAACAGGTTGGGGTAAACCAGATCGCCCTTGTGGCGAATCCGCTCATCAGCATTAAGTCCGGGGAACATTCTTCTTTCGGTAGTACCAGAAGCCGTAAACGTGACCGCACCCTCCCGATGAGGAACACCCCGGTCCCAGTCGAGTTCAGCGCCCCCTCGCTGCTTGAATACCGGAACCACTTCGCAAAGTTCCGGGTGCACAGGGCCACAGTGATAACACTCATTATAATTTTCGCAGATCACTTTCCAGTTCGCGGCCACCTCATAGGAAATGCTGTGGCCAATTCCAAGTTCCGCAAGAGGATAACGCTGGAACTGAGTGTCGGTGGTTGCGATCTGGGCAGGAAAATCTGGCGCTTCATCTGGAGTCAGATGAACGAATACAAAGCCGCCCCAGCTTGCCACAGAAACCGGATGGAGACTCAAATTCGCTAAATCTATCTCAGTCTCAGCTTTCAGGTGCGGCGCTCTCAGCAAGTCTCCGTCAAGACTATACGTCCATGCGTGATAGGGACACCTTATAGAGCAGCTTTCCATTACGCCGCCGCTCAAAGTGACTCCATGGCTACCCAAAGCATCGTGTGCATCGGGACAAAGGCGCGCACCTCGATGTCTGCAAACATTATAAAAAGCGCGCAATTGGCCGTCGCTGTTACGCAGCAGCAAAACACTCTCTCCGTACAAATCGAGTACTCGGTGACTGCCCGGATTCGGAATTTGCTCTTTCCTGCCTACACATAACCACTCGCGCATGAAAATATGTTCACGCTCTATCTGAAAAACATCGTTATTCAGATACCAAAAACTCGGCAGCGTAGATTCAAGCATGGGCGGCATGAAGCTGAAACCGTTTCTTGGTATTACGCATAATTTGCCAACTTGCCAAGGCCCCAGCCGCACAGAAAATCGCTATCGCGAAGTAGAAGTAGCGATAGCCCTCTGCACCAGGATAAGCATCAAGCAGAACACCGCCTAGCAACGGCATGAAAACATCAGGTGTAAAGCCAACCGCCGATATAACACCTGCAGCAGTGCCGGTGACTGCTGCATCGACCCCGCCTTCTTCAAGAAGCGCGAAGTAAATACCCCTTAAAGCAAAAATTGCCGCAGAAACAATCGCCGCGTTGATTAGCATGACAATCAGCCAAGACTGACCACCCGGTAAAATACCAAACACAATGAACCCTGCAGTGACGATTATAAATGAAACAAAAACGGTTTTGGATACACCAAAGCAGTCGGCGATGAAGCCTGCACCAGCCGCTGCAAAAGGTTTAAGCCACATTTTTCCAACCGCTATGGCACCGCCCAAAACAACACTCAAACCGAACACATCTGTTGCGTAGGGAGTCAAGTAGTAGACACCCCAATAGGCACTGTAAGCAGTCATTACCACGATAGCGATCAGCCAGACGGCGGGCATCCTTAAAACTTCAAGAACCTCCTGTACGCCAACCTTGGTGGGAGCATCGCCCTGCTGCCGAACCTCATCATCGAGAATAAGCCAGGCCATCACAGCAAGCAGTATATTTGTAGCCGCGAACAGATTAATCACTTGGGACAGAGCAGTCGCATTACTGCCCAGCCAGGCGAATATTGCCAAAAATATACTCGAACTCATGAGTTCAGCAATGCCCCGGCCACTTTCAAGAATGCCGAAAGCTCGACCCTGTTGACCGGGTTGAGCCCAACTCCTTGTGGCCTTAATCATCGCCGCCCAGAACATCAGAGAGATGCTCACTCCCCAGAAGGCATGGATAGCAATGCCAATTTCATAAGACGGAAAACTCGCGAAGTAAAATCCGCCCACGCCCGTTGCTATCAGACTGCTGGTCATCAGTTTGCGTGGGGAGAATCGATCAGCCATCCAGCCGCCGGGAAAATAGCTGAGCAGCGATGTGAATCCAAACACGCTCATCTGCACGCCCATCTGGGTATTGCTGTAGCCAAAGGCTTCCTGCATGGGTATGTAATACACTTCACGCAGAAAGGGCAGCAGAAAAATGATACCGCCGGAAAAACACAGTATGGCCATCACCAGCCAGCGTTTTAGACTTTGCATTAAGCGATAAGCTCTTGGAGGCCAACGCTATAAAACACTACCCAGCACCCTGGCCAATATTTTGTGGAGGCACGTAATCAAAGATAAAATTGATACGTCCGGCATCGCCCTTGTTCATGACACTGTGCTTTTTCTGGTTGTTGATTTCGTAAACTTTGCCTACCTCAAACCGGTAGGGTCTTCCGTCTAGCATGAAGCGGACCCGTGGGTTACTGACAATTGGTATGTGAATACGATGCCCGTAGTGAAACGATGGATGGCTATCTCGATGCGGCTTGATCACCCCACCGGGCACTAATTTTGCCGCCATAGCTCTAATTATGGTGCCTCCGGGCGGATAATACTGCTCAAGAATCGCATGCATCAAGGGCACAGCCTGTTCTGAGAGCATGTCCCAACCGGCCTCCTTGCGCACCTCTATATCGGGCCAACCGGATCCATCAGTGAACACCAGCACGACTGACTGGGTTTGCTCATGAACCTCATAGGTCTCCTGGCGATACTCGTTACCATGCCAGACACCCTCGTCCAGACCCAAAATAGCCTGTTTCAGTGGCTCAATATCGAACTCGCCTAATTCCCGCAGCGGGACTCCTATATCCATAACTAGCTCTCTTTCATGACACCTGAACGCAGAAAAACACTGGCATCTGTGTCACTATATTACTATGCTTTAACGCCTAATTCAGGCAGCTATTTTTAGCATAGAGGTCGTCTGATCATCAACGCCCTTGAATGCACCATAAAGCCGCCACCCCTATATTTCAGGATTTTCAGTGACCGACCCAATGAACTTGAAAGATCTATTCAAACGCGCCGTAGACCTGATGAAGGAAAATGCCAACCAGGAGGCAGAGTCTGTCTGCCTGCAGGCGCTTGAAACTGATCCCTCGGATGTCAACTTCATTGCATTACTGGGCACCAGCCTTATGCGTCAGGGCAAGTTGAATGAGGCAGAGCAAACTCTACGTCGCGTGGTAAAAATTGCTCCCGGCTTTCCGCGCGCACAGGAGGACTTGGGTACCGCTTTGCTAAACCTGAAAAAGCCCTCAGAAGCGATTCCTTTTCTTGTAAAGGCTGTTGAACTCAATCCGCAAAGCGCCGAGAGTTTCTTCAAGCTTGGCGGCGCATTAAAAGCGACGGGGCATGACGATAAAGCGGAAGAAGCGTTTGCGCGATCGCGTGCTCTATCACCACAGAAAGGACAAATAGAGCAGGCATCTGTTTTGTTTGCCCAGGGCAAGTATAGAGAAGCTGAGACTGTCGCTAAAGAACTGGTCAGACAAAACCCGCAAGACGTCAACGCAGCCGCGCTGCTGGCGAGAATCGCAATACAAGCCCATTGCTATGACGATGCTGAGGCACTGCTGCGCAAGGTTGTTCAGATGGCTCCTCCATTTATTCAGGCCTGGCATGACCTGAGTACTGCTTTGAAAGAACAAAGTAAATTTACCGAAGCCATTGAAGCCCTGAAAAAGGCCCGTGAAATTGAGCCCGACAATGCGATAACGCATTATTTTCTTGGTGCTGCATTGGCAATGGACTCCAGCCCCGAGTTAGCTGAAGCATCCTACCAGAGGGCCTTGCAGATCGACTCTTCGTTATCAGGCGCTCACCTGGGGCTTGGTCACGTGCTAAAAACGCTGGGCAAGCAGGAAGAAGGCATCGCCGCCTACAGGGCAGCCATGAAGCTCAGGCCCAACTTTGGCGAAATTCACTATAGCCTCTCGAACCTGAAAACATTCGTTTTCGATGACGCCGAGATTGAGGATATGACCCGTCGACTGGAAAGCGAACAACTCAGCAAGGAATCCGTAGTGCATTTTTGCTTCGCCCTTGGCAAAGCTTTTGAAGATGCCAAGGATTATGACAAGGCATTTGAGTATTACAGCAGAGCAAACGAAACGCATCGCGAGACTATTGCTTATGACCCAGTACAAACAGAGGTTATCCATAACAAGATTCGCGATGTGTTTAGCGCTGAACTGTTCGAAAAACTTGCCTCACAAACATATGGCTGTGAAGACGCAGCACCAATTTTCATTCTGGGCTTACCGCGCTCAGGCTCTACATTGCTAGAGCAAATTCTGGCCAGTCACAGCCAGGTCGACGGCACCAGTGAGCTTGCTGATCTCAGCCTGGTTTCTCAATCACTCACCGACAGAACTCGCGGAGTCGCTTATCCTGGAATCATTTCAGAGTTAAGCGGTGAGCAGTTGCGCGAACTGGGCGACAAGTACATTTCTCAAACTCAGCGTTACCGAGCTGGTGGCGTTTACTTCACCGACAAAATGCCTAACAATTTTCCCCACATCGGGTTCATAAGCCTGATTCTGCCCAACGCAAAAATCATTGATGCCAGACGACACCCCATGGACAGTTGCCTGGGTTGTTTTAAACAGCATTTTGCGAAGGGCCAAACATTTACTTACGATTTATTTGAGCTGGGTGAATTCTATCTTGAGTACCAATCGATGATGGATTACTGGGATTCAGTGCTACCGGGTAAGGTACTCCATGTACAGTATGAGGACGTGGTCTCAGATCTGGATAATCAGGTTAGGAGAATACTCGACTACTGTGATCTCCCGTTTGAAGAGGGCTGCGTTAACTTTCACAATACCGATAGGGCCGTAAGAACGGCAAGCTCTGAACAAGTCAGGCAGCCTATTTACTCACGGTCCGTCAACACCTGGAAGCGGTTTGGCACCAACCTGAACCCTCTGATCGACGTACTATCAACCATTCTTCCCACCGAGAAAGGAGATATCTCTAATGGCAGCTGATCTCTCACAGCTTCCAAAACTTGTGACCACATCTGTTGTAAGAGGTAGCGAAAAGGGCCAAAGCCATGGCGGCCTTTACATTGTTGATTTTGCCGAGGGAAAAGTAGAACAACGTCTGGATTGGAATACGAGTGAAATAGACTTCACGGGACGAGGCTGGGACCGAGGATTACGTGGCATTGAGTTTAATAGTGATCAGGTGTTTGTAGCCGCCAGTGACGAACTATTCTGTTACACGCCCGATTTCAAGCTTGAGGCGTCCTATACCAACCCTTACCTACGTCACTGTCATGAAATTAGCCGCCGTGATGACAAACTCTTCTTAACCTCCACCGGTTACGACAGCGTGCTCGCTTTTGACCTGATTAAACGCAAGTTTACCTGGGGCGTGTATTTGAGTCGCAACGGCAAGCAATGGGTAGCGCAAACCTTTGACCCTGAGTCCTCGGGAGGCCCGTCTCTCAGCAATAACTACCATATCAATATGATACATGTCGCCCGTTCAGGCATTTTTATCAGCGGCCTGAATACGCGCGCCCTGTTGCAACTCACAGGCGAAATGACAGTCGATGAAGTCTGTAACCTGCCCCAGGGCTGCCACAACGCCCAACCATTTAACGGCGGCGTGCTGTTGAATGATACCGGCAACGATGTGATTCGCTACGTCTCTAGAGAGGGCCGTCAGTGCGCCTTGCCAGTGCTTACCTACGACCGGGAAGCGTTAGATTTTGTCGGCGTTGACGACTCGAGAATCGCTCGCCAGGGCTTTGGTCGCGGGCTTTGTCCATTGAACGAGAGATTTGTGGTGGGCGGGTCTTCGCCTTCAACGCTTAGCATCTATGATTTGCAGGAAGGACAACGAGTCGCTGCTGTTAATCTTACAATGGACATTCGCAACGCCATTCACGGATTAGAAGTCTGGCCCTACTAGGGCTATTTTACCGGACACAAAAAAGGGCACGTAACAACGTGCCCTTTTTTGTTCCAATACAAATTCAGCTAAGACTTAAAACCTGTACCTGAAGCTGATACCTGCGTTCCTCGGTCTGATGATGTTGACGCTACTTCGCCCAAAGAACGGGTCAAAATCACTGGAGTCGTAATAAGTTACGCCCCTCTCGTCATCAAGGTTATTGACATAAATCCTCGCCATCCAGCTGTCTGTCGACAGCCCCATGCTTATGTCAGTTTGGGAATAATCTTCCTGCAACACGCGTGGGGATGAGCTAGCATCGAACAACTGGTTGTAGGACTCGCCGGTATAACTGTGTTGCAGCCTTATGTAGATGTCCGACCCACCGAACATTCCCATTTCCCAGCCATACTCAGCGTAACCAGACCAGGATTGGTCTGCGAACAAGGGTAAGTCCGAGGTTGGTTCAAGGCCCAGTGTGGCCTCGCCTCCAGGAAAGCGATCATCAGGATAGCTTGTGGGAGCTTCAACTTCAGCCTTATCGATATAGGTCATGTTAAAGCCGATTTGAAAATTCTTGGTAATGACAGCCTTTAAGTCCATGTCAATACCCTGAACCTCGGCATCGCCAAGGTTTGCCACAACAACCTGGAACGGTTCACCTACATTGAAGCTCGGGTCAGTTGCCTCTAACTGAACATCTTTCCACTCCATATTGTAGGCAGTCGCGTTAAATTGGAAACGACCATCCCACCAGACGGACTTAATACCAATTTCCATATTTTCGAGTGTATCGGATTCATATTCGAACGGCAGGGTAGGATCGCCACGGCCTCGGTTAACACCTCCCACCCGATAACCCTCGGAATAAAGACCATAAACCATCACATCATCGGTGAAGTTATATTGCAAGCCTGCCTTGGGCACAAAACCATCATCTTCACCTCCGGCCTGCAGATCTTGCTCCAATCGCGTTTGTGGGCGATACACCTGATAGTCACGGTCAATATCGACATCAAACCAGCGACCACCAAGAATCAGAGAAAGCTTTTCAGTCAGGTTGTAGTCGACTTCACCAAATACGGCCATATCAGTCCTGGTACTCTCCTGTATCGACAGCCACCAACCGTCCGTGGGCGCAATACCTGGGTAGTAATACGACCAGGTTTCGAAGGCCGGTGAATTACGATAATCGTCAAGGTAGGAAATAAAGTCCCAGCGCTCTTCCGTTTCCTGATAGAAAACGCCCGTCGTCCACTGCATCTTTTCTGTTGAACCACTCAGGCGAAATTCCTGCGTGAATGCTTCGTTGCTCTGGTCGTTTGATTGCGCGCCGATGGGGTCAAGCCCGAAGTTATAAGCCTGGTAACCCGCGTAGATGCCTAACGTATAGTGGAAGTAAGCTGAGTAGGCCTGTGTATCAGTTTCATAATAGATCTCACGGTCATAATAAGATGTCGCAGAGACCAGCTGCGCGAAACCCAAATCTCCCTCTATAACAAGGCTAATCTGGTACCACTCGTCCTCGCGAGTTTCTTTATTAAATTTGATCGTCTCCAAATCACCAACCGTTTCGTCGTAATCGTTCCATCCATCAGCTTCGATTTTCTGATAGTTGATACCGACCGTGGCAGCCCAGTCGTCGTTCATAAGCCAGCGCACCTGAGCGCGAGCACCCAGCCAATCTACGCTATTGATATCGTCATCAACGACGGAAGCGTTGGTTTTTTTGCCTCCGAGGCCAGATCCATATTGGTTTGGACCATCGACTACAGTTGTGCCCAACACATTATCGATGTAACCGCCTTCGGTGGCACTAAAGCCCGTTAAACGAATAGCCAGTTTATCTTCGATAATGGGAATGTTGACAGTGGCGTCAAAGTCATAGCCCTCTTCGCCATCTTTGGTGGTGTTAACTTCTGCACCGACCACCGCACTAAAGGCAGAGGCATCTGGCTTGTTGGTGATGTAGCGCACGGTTCCGGATTGTGAACTTGCGCCGTAGAGTGTTGATTGCGGCCCAGCCAACGCCTCAATACGAGCGATATCTGCGGGATAGATATCAGGCGCTTGCGATGTGACGGTCATGGGTTGCTCGTCGAGATAAATAGCGGCCGTAGGATCCACCAGGAAGCCACCGCCGTCACTCACACCACGGAAGGTGATGGTATTCTGACCCGGTGAGGTGCTCGACACACTTAAGCTAGGAACAAAACGGCTAAAATCTTCCAGGGTAACGAGGCCCTGCTTCTTCATTTGATCGCCGGTGAGCGACAGAATGTGCATGGGCACATCCTGTGTACTTTCCGTGCGTTTTCGTGCGGTAACAACGACCTCTTCAAGCGCCAAGCTTTGCTCATCCTGGCCACTGGCAATGCTTGCACCAGTCATGCCCATTGCTGCAGCTACGGATCGAGCAATTATTGTCATCGAAAAATGTTTGGGTAGGTTCGCGCCACTTTGTTTAATCGACATACGCTATCGTCTCTTTGTTAGTTATTTTGCGGTACTTCCCAATGCCATCAAGCGTCTGTGTGCTGCGAATGACAAACAACGGAATGCATTAACCTACACCTATACTCCAATAAATTTTGATCCAGATCAAGCGATCTTGGACGGGAGTCATTAAAAAGTTAGCGAAAACAAACGTTCGATTGATATCAGCTCTCCTGCTAGACTCTTTTGGCGTCAGTTTTCATGCTTGCACCCGGTAAATTCAATATTTCAGCGTTTAAGGGAACACCCATTATGAGTCTTGCCCCGCCATGCTGCCGCACAAGCCAATTTCCCGAGACTCCCTCATAAGATCATGGTCAGCGCAAACCCAAAAGCGAACGAGCAACGCTCCCAACCAACGACAAATATCCGACAGTGGATAAAACTAACGGTTTATAGCCTTTTGCTCGCTAACTTCGTTTTTTATATCCACGATGACTGGACCATTGCACAACACACGCTGAATGAAAACAGCTCGTTACTGGACTGGACTTCAGCATTTGCCGCAAGTATCGATGAACTCGCCTGGTTCGTATTATTGTTTCTTTTCGAACTGGAGACCTATGCATTACCCGACGAAAAATTCACCCGAGCAAGAGTCATACTCATGCATTCCGTCAGGGCAGTATGTTATGTGTTTTTAGCGCACACATTATTCGCTTATGGCACCGCAACGGTTGATTTAAACAGTCTTAGCCAGGTCGAAGGCAAAAATAATCTCTGTGATTTCGTCACAGAAGAACTCTCGTTCGGCTATAACCTCGACTACACCGAGCTGGATGCAGAAAATTGCGCCCATCTTTCTTCAAGCACACAGTTCTACCTGATCGATGAAAACCTGATAGTGACTGATGCCGCGGGATTGGTCATCGAAAAGCAGCTGACCCAGCTGGACCTGATGGAGGCCCTCACCTGGCTATTGATCCTGCTGATTATCGAGGTCATGGTCAGAATGCAGGAGCGTGACATTACCCGCAGCCGGATGATGAGCGCACTTAAAGCACTGAAGTTCATGCTGTACGGATTGCTATGGGGTGCCGCAGCCTACTGGATATACCGAGGCCATTACGTTTATGCCTGGGACGAAGCCCTTTGGATTTTGGGGTTCTCGGCCATTGGCATGAACTTGTCAGAGTGGCGTAAAGAAATCGAACAAAAGCAAGAAGCCGCCTCCTAGAAAGGCGGCGGTGGTGTTTGCCGGGCTCTCGCTGGCGCCCAAAACGGCTGATCCTTGATCTCACAGCGCGCCACTTTTTCGTAGTACCGCAACTCTTTTTCATAGTAAATTTCTGCCCATACAGAGCCGTTTAAACGAGGGGTCTCTATCATCGCCAGGGCGATATTGGCCTTGGCCGATGGGGACCACATCGCGGAAGTCACGTAACCAATTTTTTTCCGACAGGCCTTATCACTGTATAGCCAAGAGCCGTCCGCAACCTTGTTACCTTCGATATCCAATTTGACTAGAGTGTAATGAGGCCCTTGCTGCTTTTCAGCCAGTAACGCCTTACGGCCATTGAAATGCGGCTTTTTAAAATCAACCAGCCAACCCAGGCTCAGTTCATAAGGCGTATGGTCGTGTTCGAAATGAACCGTTTTCAATGCCTCATTAAATTCCATGTCGGGCATAATGAAGCCCGCTTCCAGACGCGCCATATTGGTAGCGGTTTCGCCGTAGGGGTGAATACCGTAGTTCTCGCCCGCAGCGTAGAGCACATCCCATAGCGTCAGTGCCAACTCCGGCGTCACCCAGAGTTCATAGCCAAGATCCCCGGTGAACCCGGTCCGAGAAACCATTAATGAACCTCCGTGGAACGGGAAATGAGCAATACCAAACGGTTTGAGTGTTGCAATGTCTTCCAATCCCATTTGCTGCAAAACAGTACAGGAGGTAGGTCCCTGTAATGAGAGTGCGGCGGTCTCGTCAGTAACATCACGCACTGTCACCTGATCAAAACCCAGCACGCTTTTGCGCAACCATGCCACGCTGGGACTGCCACAGGTGAGCATAAAGCGGTCGTCGGCGAGTCGAAAAATCGTCCCGTCGTCTATCATCCGGCCCTCGTCTGTACACCAGCAAACATAGGTCACTCGATTAATACCCAGCTTACTGACATCCCGGGTCACCATCCGGTTGAGCATGGCCTCGGCATCGGGTCCCGATATTTCGTATTTCTGCATGGGGGTAATGTCATAGGTGCCACAGGTATTGCGAATGCAGAAATATTCGTACTCCGCATCGTAGTAGTAGTCGGCAAACTTGTAGCCATTCCAAGACGACCAGGCCTCGCGTAAATTCAAGGCCGACTGGCGAGGGTGAAAGGGTGATTCCCTTAGGCGCTCACCGGCAAAACGATCTTCTGTATTCATAATCTACTCGTCGTAACAGTCATCTTGGGGAACAGTATTGGGCCTCTTTAGGTCCAGTAAAATCTCACGGGCAGCGTTTGCACCGCAGGCCGACGACACACCACCACCGGGATGGGTCGATGAACCACACATATACATATTTTTCACCGGCATACGGTATTGGCCATAGCCCGGGAAAGGCCTGTTGAATAACAACTGGTCAATAGTCAGCTCACCCTGGAAAATATTGCCCTCAGTGAGGCCAACCTCATTTTCTATTTCATGTGGAGTACGCACTTCCATGTGCACGATCAAGTCTTTGAAATCGGGACTGTAGCGGGCGATTTTATCCACAACACTTTGGCCAAAGGCATCGCGCTTCTCTGGGGTCCACGGGCCATCTGCCAGCTCGGGTGGACAGTACTGTACAAAGTTGGACATCCAGTGTTTTCCCGGAGGCGCGACGGTTGGATCCCAGGCTGAGGGAATAACTGATTCAACAAAGGGGTCGTCAGACCAGCGACCACGCTTCCAGCAGTCGTAAGCGCGTTCCATAGTTTCCAATGAACCACAGAAGCCCTGGCCTCCCCGGTTGATATAACGGTTATCAGGCACACCACTAAAGGTCGGCATGCCGGACAGGGCGATATTCACCTTGCCGGAAGAACCCCGAATCTTAAAGTTATTCGCCTTTTCATAAATTCCGGGAGGTAAGTCCTTGCGATCCACCACCTTGGTAAAGGTTCGTTTGGCGTCCAGGTTGGAAACAATAATACCGGCGTAAAGCTCTTCACCGGACTCCAGCGCCACACCGCACGCTTTACCATCCTTGACGATGATTTGCTCTACCCCGGCGCCGGTTCTCACTTCTCCTCCCGCCGCCTGCATAGCGCTGCACAAGGCGTTAGAGATTGCACCCATACCGCCTCTGGCAAGGCCCCAGGCACCCACGCTGCCATCCACATCGCCCATCACATGGTGCAGCAGAATATAAGCGGAGCCGGGAGAATAGACGCCCAATGCAGTACCGATTATCCCCGGGCTGGCCATCGCTGCCTTGATCAGGTCGTTCTCAAAATAATCTTCTAAAAATTCAGCCGCGCTCATGGTAAAAAAGCGCACGTATTCGTACAGCTCCTTTTCTCCCAGCGACCAGAACTCTTTTGCCAGGAACAGCAGCTCTTTAATATCCCGTGGTTTAAAGGACGTTGGGTCTGGCGGGGTGCGCAGCAAAGTCTTGCGAATTAATTGCGCATAGCGGCCCAGGTCGGCCTGAAAACGAAACATGGCGTCGGCATCGTGCGGCGAATGACGACGCAGTTCGTTATAGGCAGCGCCCTCGTCACGGTAATCAATCAGCCTTTGACCCTGATCACCAAAATTGACCGTACCGAGGTAAGGCACAAGCAGCAAGCCATGGCTGGAAAGATCGAGGTCACGATGGATAGCCTGGCGCATCATGCTGCAAACGTAGGAACAACTGGAATAAAACCAACCATCGTGCATCTCGCGGGTAACCGCTGCGCCGCCTATGTAGTCATTCTTTTCCAGCACCAGAGTGTCTAAACCAGCACGGGCAAGGTAGGCTGCATTGGTCAAACCGTTATGACCGGCGCCAATGATGATCGCATCATACTTCTTCATTTGAGAATCTCCCGGGCCGCATTATGTCCAGGAGCACCTACCAGACCGCCGCCAGGATGACTGCCTGCGCCGCAAAGATACAAACCGGGTACGGGCGCACTGTATTGGGCGGCCTCATAGGTAGGTCGCATCATCAGCAACTGATCTACTGCAAATTCAGTGTGGTGCCAGTGACCGCCGGTTACGTTATGGGTTTGTTCCAAATCGTGCGGCGTTAACAGCTCAGCATGTATGACCTGTGCCGAAATACCGGGAGCATATTGCTCCAGTTGCACCAACAGCCTCTGCAATAAATTGCTTTTTGCCTCGTCGGTCCATCCACCTCGCAACTCGGCTGGCACGTACATGACATTCGCCGAAAGAACATGCTGCCCGGCAGGTGCCAATGTCGGATCTTGCATTGAGGGCACCAAAACCTCCATCACCGGGACCTCTGGACAACCGCCATATTTAGCATCGTCGAAGGCAAACTCAATGCTATCCATTGTCGGCGCTATGATCATTCTATTATTGGCTCTACCCATACCAGTAAATTTGGGCTCAGCCGACAGGGCGAGATGCAGCTTTGCGACCAGTCCCTCAGTGCGCAATCGATTGATGCGGTTAGCAAACTCGATTTCTAAATTGGCACCACCAAGTAACTTGAGAAAGGTTCGCTTGGGGTCAGCACAAGAAATAACGCGGCTCGCCTCAATGACTTCGCCACCAGCAAGCTCTACACCCGTGACTCGCAAACCACTTTCATCACCGACCACAGTAATACGTTCTACCGCTGTGTTCAGGCGCAATTCGGCTCCAGCGACCGTAGCAGCACCCACCAGCGCATTAACCAGACCGGCGATCCCCCCGGCAGGAATGGCATGCATTCCACCTGAGGCTTCAAACATCTTAAACAGCATTGCAAACACCGGGCTATTAGGTGACCGCGGTGCCAGCCTGGAACCGGCAAGGCCATCCCAACTCAAGGCGGCCTTAAGCACCTTGTCGTCAAAGTTTTCGTCCATCAAATCCCGCATTGGTAACGTTGCCATGCGCATGAACTCCAGCAGGTCCTCCTTGCCCAGCAAACGCAGCTTCAACCCCAGCTGAGCAAAGGTCATAAGCTCGCCGGGGCTGTTATTACCAATCCGCGGCATGGTCTTCATCCAGAACGACGCCAGGGCCTTGGCAAAACGCTTTAGCTGCCGCCGCAGCTCGACATAGCTGCGCGCGTCCTCAGGACTTACGCCGCTGACCATTTCATCGCCTATCACCACATGCTTGCCATCGAGCCCCATGCCAATGGTATCCATCGTCCGACCGGACAAGTTCAAGCCGTGTGATTGCAGTTGTAAATCCTCAATGACCTTACTGGAAAAAGAACTGATCGAATGGGCAACCGAGGACATAAAACCGGGATAGAATTCTCGCGTGGCTGCAAGCCCACCTGGCTCTGCAGATGCCTCAAGCACCAGAACCTTTTGGCCGGCTTTTGCGAGATATGCTGCACACACCAGCCCATTATGGCCTGCGCCAACAATTATTGAGTCATAGCGATTCAAAGTTTACTGCCTGTATACGAGGGATGAGGCGCAGATTATCCGGCACAAGGCGATAGAGCCACCGCGCCTATACGCCGGGATTTTGCCGTGCGAGACATCCTGTCCACTTGATCACACGGCGCTCATACGCTAGTTTGCGCTAAGATTGCTTATCTCAGGGCACAGGAAAATGAACGCACAAACTCACGATGAGGGCTATAACGGCCTGACAAAAAATGAGCCCAGCCTGCCCGCAGAGTGCTACCTGACCGAAACCGCATTTCAGCGAGATCTGGATACTATCTGGTATCGCCAGTGGGTTTACGCCTGCCGCACCGAAGAGGTGTCAGAAACAGGCAGCTATCAGGTACAGAAAATTGGCGATCAGGAAATTATCGTGCTCCGTGATGAACATGGAAAGCTACAGGCCTTCCACAACACCTGCAGACATCGGGGATCCGTTTTACTGACAGAAACCTGCGGTCAACTGCGCGGAAAATCCATCACCTGTCCCTATCACGCCTGGAGCTATAGCCTGCAAGGTGACTTGAAGCGCACCCCCAGCAAGTTCCTACAAAAGGACTTTGATCCGACCAGTAAATCCCTGTTCTCGGTGGCGGTCCAGGAGTGGCGCGGGTTTGTGTTTATCAATCTGGACAGCGACCATGCACCTGCGATTGAAACGGTGATGGACGGCAAGGGACTGGCACACAAAAACTGGCCCGCTGAAGACCTGCGGGTAGGCCACCGATTCAGCAAGCAAATAAACTGTAACTGGAAAATATTCTGGGAGAATTTCAGCGAATGCTTGCACTGCCCGGGGGTGCACCCTGAACTCAGCCGTCTAGTGCCTCTTTATAAACGCTCGCTGATGGAAACCAGAGATGACCCAAACTGGAAAACAAACAGTGTCAGTCAAGACCCTCGATATAAAGCCGGCCTGGCGCCTGATGTAGAAAGTTGGACCACCGATGGCAAAGCGGTTGACACACCTTTTAGCGCGCTGACCGAAGCGGACATCGAACGGGGACATACCTACGAAACTCTTTGGCCGACGATGTTTTTGGTAGGCCATGTGGACCATATGCGAATTGTCTGGCTGCTACCTTTAGGACCAGAGACAACCCAAGTGCACGCCGAATGGCTGTTCAGGCCAGAAACGCTGGCGACAGATGACTTCAATGCTGCGGAGGTTGCGGCCTTCGCCACTACCGTCCTGGAACAAGACGGAATGGCCTCAGAGATGAATCAACGTGGGCTGCGCAGTATCCGCTTTCAGGAAGGTTCATTAATGGCCGAAGAATATGAGGTCTACGACTTTCAGCAATGGGTGCGCACCCAGTGGCAGCGCGGCGCAACGTGAAGCGGTTGCTGACGACTTAACATCAATCATGAGTCCACGGGTAAGGACTGCGCGTGAGTTTGATTATTCAATGATAAAAAACCTATGCACATCCAAAGATCCGGACCTAAAATCACGCTACCTGAACCTCTATCTATCGGCGGCATGAACTCTCTATGCTTCAGTCTTCTTTGAGTGTTCTTCCCGCCCAGTGCGCCCCAGCCATGTTTCCAGTAACAATTCCAGGTCTTCAACTTGCATCGGTTTACTCAGATAGTCGTCCATGCCTGCGAGCAGAAAACGCTCTCTATCGCCGGACATTGCGCTGGCGCTGAACGCGACAATTGGCAATGAACCTGCCTTCGCATGCGCCTTTTCCCAGCTACGTATCTTACTGGCGGCTTCAACGCCGCCTATGTCAGGCATTTGTATGTCCATAAAAATTAAATCAAACGCGTTGTTCATGACCGCCTCAATTGCGGCATGCCCACTGTCTACGGAAAAAGAATCAAGACCGTATGTCTTCAAGGTCTCAACCATAATAAATTGGTTGACGTCGCAATCATCAGCAATCAGAACACGTCCGCTATATTGCGTTCTTTCTGCAGCTTCTTGGGCCTCGCTGGATGGCTCATTGAGCCTCTGAAGCTTTGAGTCAGCAGCGCTCAAGCGTGAATTCTGCTGCAGCAAAAACGGCACTTTTAACCAGAAGCGAGAACCTTCGCCGCTTCTGCTTTGTACCCCTATTTCTCCACCCAACAGCTCTACGAGTTTTTTGGAGACAGACAGTCCGAGACCGGTTCCACCGAAACGTCGCGTAATAGATCCATCTACCTGAGAAAAATCATCGAAAATATTCTTCTGGGCTTCGGCCGTTATTCCAATGCCTGAGTCGAAAACCTGAAAATGGAGAGTGGCAGAATCGAGCGAGACGTCTTCAGCCGAAATGGCAACGGAGACAGCACCTTCTTCTGTGAACTTCAGCCCGTTGCCAACAAGATTAATTATTACCTGAGTCAGTCGCCGTGAGTCCCCCGTCAAGTCGAGTGGAGTTCTCGGTGCTAAAACTGCTTCAAACGCAATTCCTTTCTCTTTTGCAGACGGTTCGAAAACTCGCCTAACATGATTAGCCACTTCATCTAGCTTAAAGTTTGACTCATCGGGCTCAAACCTCCCCGCTTCGATACGCGACAAGTCGAGAATGTCGTTAATTATGAGTAGCAATGCATTGGCTGAATTTTCTATCGTCGTGTAATAAGCGCGTCTCTTTTTGTCGTCGGTGGTCTGATCCAAGAGGGATGTTATTCCTATTATCCCGTTCAGCGGAGTTCTAATTTCATGGCTCATGTTGGCCAGGAAAGCCGATTTTGCTGCTGTGGCAGCTTTGAGATCGTGGACCAGGTTTTCTGATTCGCGGTCCCGTTTCTCGATCACTTCCAACATCGAATTAAAGCCATCAGCCAGCTTACCCAGCTCATCTGCGGTCTGGTTTTTTAAGCGCAGTGAATAATTTTTGTTGATGGAAACATCGTTAAAAGCATTTGCCAGTTTATCAATTGGCTTGGTCACCGCTTTCTGCAGCTTTCTAGACATGCCATAAACCAAAAAAATCGAGAGAATAAAACTGATAAAAACCGCGCCCAGCAACGACAATGAGCGCGACTGCAATCCGGCCAGATCGATTCGAAGTGAAAATATTCCTTGCTGTTTTTCGTCAAAAATTATGGGGGTGGCGTACTCCAAAAAATCATCGGTGAACTGACTAACCCCAGTGAAACTGACCCGCTGTTTAGATGAACTCTGCGCCAGTGTCGTATCAGTTTCCGAGTAAGCTGACTGTAGCTTTTGATGCCGCGAGTGCGGACTTTTAAAGACGCCAAAAACGACCCCCTCGTTTGATAAGATCGTAGCCTCAATGATGTGTGGATAGTTACCAATCATAGAAAGGCTATCGTTGGCGGCGGTTCTGTCTCTGAACGCCAAAGCAGTACCGGCATTGTAACTGACGATATTTGCTAGCACGCTGGCCGATTGCACAAGCCTCTCACGTGCCTGCATATAGTCTCCGGCAATGATTAGCGTGGCAGATAGAAACAACGCCATGGCAGAAGAGAACACTGAAATGACAATAATCCGGTGTTTTAAAGATAGTCTGGTAAGGAAAGTGGTTAATTTCACGGTGTCCCACCTTTAGTCGACCGCAGCTTTGCTACAGAAAGTAGCTTAGAACTAGCCTGTAAGCCTTGGGTGGCGAGAGCGTCCATATTTATCAACACAGCGACTTGTGAGCTTTCTCGCTTCAACTCTATGACGCCGCCTGCATCAGCGAAGCCATCTATGTCACTCACAGTGAGAATCGCTCGTCCTCGCGTTGTGGCAATAACGGGCAGAGAAAAATCACTGTCGTCTGAGTGTATGTAAACGTAATCGCATTCGGTCGCTTCTTTAGGTGTAGCAATCAGTGCAAAGTCTGCGTCAAAGCTTTTATGTTCGCTGACAGCAATTAAGCTCTTCAGGGCGGAAATCACGTGGCTTTCTCCCGCAGTACAAAACCGCACTGGTCTTGCCTCCACGCCCTCTGGCCAGCGAATGAGCTGGAAAAAGTAGTTTAAGAATGCAGCTTTGAGTTCATCCTCTTCCATCGCAACTGACTGTGGCGGCCAAAAAAAGAGAAGAAATGTCGAGAGTAGTAACGCGAGAGATGAGCATCTTGCACGGCGTTGCGTGACTGCCATCGACTCCTTGTGTTGACAAAGTGCCCTCATCGATCAATGGCAACCCGAAAAAGAAGTCTCAAGCTATGCACCTTACGCCTGTTGCATGTACCCAAGAATCGCATCATCCGTTGGTCTAACAGTCTTTTTTTCAAGGTATTGATCCTGCGTTGCTGCGCAACTAGGCACAAGCGCAGCAAGTTGCATGCCAAGGGTTTTAGAATGCAAAGGGTTGCTGATAGCAATCTAACTCGTTGAAAGAAATGCATAAAATAGCTTGTCTCCAGTTTTTTTACAGGTGAGCCATCATGGATATAATCTCGCGCTGTGCCGTTGACCTCAACAGAATTGCATATTGAGAAGCAAAATGCATTGCATACTCCACATCGAAAGAGACCATTCAGTTGCTGCTTCTGCGAACTGGTATGCCAATGTAACGCAGCCCGTGTATGCACAGAGCATGGCTTGATGTGTGCTACTTCCGAAATGATGCCAAGCTTGTCCCCAAACCATTCCTGTCTTTGACGATGCCGGTGATATAAGTTACGCGACTAATAATCCTTCAACGTTGAGCAGGTAGATGCGAAAAAAACTGATTCTCTTGGTATCACATTTGTTGTTTGCAGCAGCTGGCTTTGCTCTGGGTATTTACGCTCTCCCAATTCTTATGGCACCAGAGGCACCATCCGCCGCCAGCATTGCTCAGCTGCAGAGTCGCTCGGATTACCATGGGCAGTTCAGTCGTGACCTGGGCGACAGCGATTTGCTGCACTGGGGGGAAGGTGAGGTATCGGTTTCGGACGCAGAAGTAACGCTTGTGGGGCAGATTGCACCGGGCCCGGATTACCGGCTATATCTGTCGCCGAAGTTTGTAGAAACCGAAGCGGATTTTGCTGATTTAAAGCATGCGATGGTGCAAGTAGGTCCGGTGAAAACCTTCGAAAACTTCGTCGTCTCCGTTCCTCAAAGTATTGACCCCTCTGACTACAACACGGTAATCATTTGGTGTGAAGCTTTCGGACAATTTATCACTGCAGCTCAATATCGTTAACGAACCTTCGAACGACGGCATCACTGTGCTTTGCGGTGCTCCAGTGGCGTTTGACCCGACCAACGTCTGAATGCAGTTCGAAAACTTCGAGCATCAGCGTAACCCAAGCGCCGACCGATCGCCTCTACCGTCATATCTGTTGACGCCAGATAGCGCTTCGACTCTCGGTAACGCGACTCATCCAATAGCGATTGAAAGGTCACACCCGCAGCACGTAATTGCCGCCGCAGAGTTCTGGCACTTACGTCGAACTGCTGTGCAAGCTGCTCCAACGAGGGCACCCTGCCGTCGACCTCCAAAAGCCTGTTGCGCACTGCGGCTACCAGTCCCCGTTTTTCGGTCAACACCCTTGTACTTTGCTGACAGAGGTCTCTAAACAACTTCTGATGCTCTGGCTGTGGATGAGGCAAGGGCGTGTTCAAAACAGATTGCGCGATCAATAGGGCATTTCTTTTTCGGCGCGTGCGCAGCGGGCATGCGAACAAACGCCGATGATAGCTCAAGGAATCCGCAGAACCGGTTCGCGTCATATCCAGCAATGCAAACTGCACCGGTTTCGCACTAAGCTCATTAAAGACCACCTGGATAGATGCAAACGTACTGTCGATTTCCAGCTCTGCCGCTGCCGGGTCTGTCGCCGTTGGAAAAATAGTGAGGCAGGCGCAATCCTCTTCGCCATATCGCTCTGCCGTCAGTTGACTGTGCGAAGCCCAACTTACCAGTGGAGCGAATTCAGCGAGAAGCTCCAGTGCCTCACCCAGGTTATATGCGGCCATCATCGCACTGGCCAGAATGCCGTAATTTGGCAAATTAATGCGCTCTCCCACCCTGATACCCAGGAAGGGATCTCGATTAAACTGGGCCAGTCGAGTGTATAGCGCTAGCTCCTGTTCCGTAGTCAACAACTGCGCTGTCTCGCGCAGTAACCTCTCTGTAGCACCTGTACCCTCGACGATCTGGGCAGGGCTAATGCCTTGCTCACGCTCAAGCAGCTGCGACATCAAACGCAGCTCGTAGTTATTGAGCAATTGTTGACTCGGGCTATTTGTCCGCTCTATAAGGGGCATTTTGGGTCTTATACGTGGCCTTAATTATTCCCTAATTGTCCCCTATCGGCTCTATTGAAACCAGTGGCAAACCCCTATTATTTAACCCTGCGTTCCATCAGGTGACACATCACACTATGAAATCGAAATACGATGCTATCGTCATCGGCGCCGGCCACAACGGCCTCACCAATGCCGCTTACCTGGCCAAGTCTGGCCTGGACGTGCTGGTCGTCGAGAAAAATGATTATATCGGTGGAGCCGCCGTAAGCCGCGAACTGCACGAGGGCTGGCTGTACTCAAACTGTTCCTATGTCTGCAGCCTGCTACGTCAATCAATACACCGAGACCTTAACCTGACCCGACACGGACTGATGATCGTGCCCTACTCTGGCACCACCAATTTCAGCCTCAATGGTAATTACATCGCGGAATACGGTGATCACGACATGCAGTACCGGGAGATCAAGCGACACTCCCTACGCGACGCTGATGCGATACATCGTTATGAGACTGACCTGATGCGCTACGCCAAGCTCATCCGGCATTTTCTTTTACGCACGCCCGCAGACCCCACCTCTTTCAAGCCTCGCGACCTGGGAGAGATGATGTTCATGGCAAAGAAGTTCGCCGGCATGGGCGAGGAACAGGTTTACGAATTTATGCGCTTCATGACCATGAGCGCAGGCGACTTCCTGGATGAGTACTTTGAAAACGACCTGGTCAAAGCCCTGTATTCAACCAGCAGTATTATCGGCACAGCTCTGGGGGTGTATTCTCCCGGCACAGCCTATGTATTGCTGCACCATGTCATGGGCGACGTTGATGGTGCAGTCGGGGCCTGGGGCCTGGCACGCGGCGGCATGGGCGCAATTTCCAATGCATTGGCCGGCGCTTTAAAAGAGCATGACGGCGAAATTCTCACGGAAGCCCCGGTAGCACAAATTATCGTAAAAAAAGGCTGCGCCAAGGGTGTCGCCCTGGAAGATGGCCGAGAAATTAACGCCGACATCGTGGTCTCCAATCTCGACCCCAAACGCACCTTCACCAACATCATGGACGCAGCAGACATACCGTCAGACTTGCGCAAAAAGGCTGAGAATTTCAAGATTCGCGGATCCTCCGGCAAAGTCAATATCGCGCTGACTGGCAAGCCGGACTTTCCATCGCTTCCCGCAGATCACAAACTACGCAATGGCTCTTTTCAGTTCCTGGATTCCATGGAGCGTATGGAGCGCGCCTACGATGACTGGAAACACGGCCGCTGGTCTGACGATCCATTTATTGAGATGACGCAATCTTCTGTGTGGGACCCAACGCTAGCCAGTCCTGGCCATTACTTTGTGTCCTGCTTTATCCAATATTGCCCGGCGGAAGTGGAAGGCGGATGGACGCCCGATAAACGCGACGCATTCGGCAAAACAGTGATCGACCAAATCTGTAACTACTCTCCCAATTTCCGCGACCACATTGCTCACATGGAAGTTCGCACACCTTTTGAGATTGAAAATGAAATCGGCCTGACCGAAGGCAATATTTTTCAGGGCGAACTCACCATAGATCAGCTGATGTTTAACCGCCCCTTTCCGGGCTACTCACAATATCGCGGTCCGGTTAAAGGCATGTACATGTGCGGCTCCGGCACCCACCCCGGCGGCGGCGTTTCATCCGCATGCGGCGCAAACTCGGCCCGAGAAATCTTGATGGACCTAAAACGTCCCAATGTCGTACCGGAGGACGATGTCGATGAGTAATTACGACATAGCGATAATCGGCGCAGGCCACAATGGTCTCGCCTGTGCAGCATACCTGGCCAAAGCCGGCCGCAAAGTGCTGGTACTGGAAGCTAATGACGAAGTGGGTGGACTGGCTGCCACGCGTGAGTTTGCTCCAGGCTTTCGCGCCTCAGTCGCGCAGACACTGCCGCAACTTAATCGCGGACTGGTAGACGACCTGAACCTGGAAAAGCACGGCTTCAAGCTCGCTTTGGATGCCATGCCGACGGTTGCAATGGCGCCGGGAAAGTCACCCATTTCCATTACATCCGGCGCCCTTAGCGGAGCAAGCGCTGAAGACAGTGCAGCCTACCCTGAGTACCGGCGTCTGCTCAGTAAGTTTGCTGACGCTATTAACCCCTTCTGGCACAAGCGTCCGCCCATGATTGCCGATGGCGATATGGGCGACCTGGCCACGCTGGGCAAGTTTGGCTGGAATCTGCGGCGCCTGGGTAAAGATGATATGCGCGAGTTGATGCGCATGATCGCCCTACCTGCCCAGGATCTGATGGACGAATTCTTCCAGGACGACGCGCTAAAGGCAGCGCTGAGTTGGGATTGCAACATCGGCAGCAAGCTGGCCCCGCGCTCACCAAACAACGCCGTGCTTGCTCTGCTACTAAGAATGAGTGGCGACCTTACCGACGGCCTGCCCCTGCCAGCAGGCGGCGCTGGAGGCTTCACCGACGCTCTCGCCGCCTCGGCGACCAGTTTTGGCGCTGAAATTCGCTGTGGCGCGGCCGTGGAAAAAGTCCTGATCGACGATATGTCTGTCAGTGGCGTGCAACTTAGCAACGGCGAACAGGTGCAAGCCACCACCGTAATCTCCAATGCAGACCCGAAAACCAGTTTCCTCACGCTGCTTGGTGCACAACACCTAGATGTGCAATTCACTCATCGGATCAGCCGTTTGCGCAACCAGGGCTATGTCGCCAAGTTACACCTGGCGTTGGATGAAATACCGACATTTACTGGTCTGGAAAAGCCAGCCGGCCGCCTGATGCTGACGCCTTCAATGAAGTACATCGAGTGCGCCTTCGACGACGCTAAATACGGCGGCTACGCTAATGAACTGCCGATGGAAGTTATTATCCCATCGCTGGTTGACGACAGCCTGGCACCGGTCGGTAAGCACGTATTATCGGCAAACATCCAATATGCCCCCTATGCTGTAAAGGGTGGCTGGGACCAACATCGCGAGCAATTCCTCGCTAACGCTCTGGCAACGCTTTCTCAATACTCACCGGGCATTGAAAGTCAGGTCAGTGCGGCAGAATTACTCACCCCGGCGGATCTGGAACAACAGTTCAACCTGGCCGGCGGTCATTGGCACCATGCTGAGTTTGCCATTGACACCTGGTGGATGAATCGCCCCACCTATGGCGCATCCCAGTACACAACACCGATATCGGGCTTCCACCTTTGTGGCGCTGGGGCGCACCCCGGTGGCGGTTTAATGGGTACCTGCGGCGCCAACGCCGCTCGCGCCATTTTGGAGGATCGTTAACATGCCCATGCAAACAAATCTGCAGGCTGCGGACACTATCGACCATGTGCACGAGGGTGTCATTTACTCGCCCTTTCACCGTCGAACTTCAGCGAAAAATATTAACCAGCAGTGGTCCGTCTGGAATGGTTACGCCTCGACAAAATATTACGCCGACGCCCACCTTGAATACTTCTCCACCCGCAACACCTGCGGCGTTTTCGATGTCTCGCCGATGCGAAAATACCGCATCAAAGGCCCGGATGCAGAGGCAATGCTCAACCGTATGGTGACCCGCGATGTTACTTCCCAGGCGGTAGACACGGTGGCTTATAACATTTGGTGCACGGATGCCGGAAAACTGATCGATGACGGAACCCTGTTCCGGGTGAGCGAGGACGACTTCTGGCTTTGTGCAGCTGACCCCAACTTCGACTGGTTGCAGCTCAGTGCTGTTGGTTTCCCCAATCTTGAAATTACCGACATCAGCGAAGACCTTGCATCGCTCGCCTTACAGGGACCAACCTCTTGTGCACTGCTCAAGGCAATGGGCTTTAGCGGGATCGAAAACGCCACCCCCTTCAGCATAATGCGCTTCCCCTTTGGCGCCGGCGAAATCACAATTTCCCGCACCGGCTACACCGGCGACCTGGGCTATGAGCTATGGGTAGACCCAGCCGATGCTGAACTACTCTGGGACCAGCTATTCAGTGTCGGCCAGGTCTATGGTATCCAGCCACTGGGCGAGGACTCCCTGGAAATGGCAAGAATTGAAGCAGGGTTCCTGGCTCCTGACGTTGATTTTCACGGTTCACTTCACACCGTGGATCGTGGTCACGACCATTCACCTCTCGAACTGGCGCTGGGATGGATCATCAACTTTAAGAAAGGTCATTTCAGCGGTCGCGCTGCACTTGCGAAGGAGAAAGCGGCCGGCAAGCATCGGCGACTGATCAAGCTGGATATTGAGGGTAACAAGCCCGCTGAAAACAGTATTTTATACTGTGACAAAGGTTGCAAAAAGACCATCGGCTACGTCACGTCAGCCATGTGGTCACCTGTGGTCAAGGCCAATATCGCCTATGGGCTGGTAGAGGGACAGTACGCGGACGGCCCTATCTGGGCAGAAATCTACCACCAGAAAGAACTGCGCTGGGTGCGCAAGCTCGCTCAATGCACCCGGGTAACAAAGCCTTTTTGGGCACCTGAACGAGCCAGGCAAACACCGCCGTCTGACTGCTAGGCCGCTTTATTACGTCAGCTCAGGTCCGGGCAGGTAGCTCGCCCTTGCTCTAACCAGGCAGCGCACGACTCGCTGAGCGAACGCTGTTTGAGCGCCTCATAAAGTTTGAGGTCGTTTTCGTCAAGCACTTCTCGCCAGCGACCATTCGTCCCCTTATTGAGAAATCGCTTACCGCCCCCATTCCAGAATACCTGGGCATTTCCAAGAACATTGTCGGAGTTTGCTTGCATCGTTTTAAAGCTGACAGCCTCAACAATCTTGGCCAGATTATTCGCACTGGTGTCAATTTCGAGGAACTCTGCGATACGCGCGATTTCGCCGGACGGGTCATCCAATAGGTCCTGATGATGAATAAACAAGATATTCGGTAAATGACGATAATCCCACCAGGTCTGTGCATGATGACTGGCCGACCAGTGCGGGTAGCCGTCATGCTCCCAATCAAAAGACCCTTTAGTGCTCCACTGCCGCCAGTACGCTTTAATATCCTCAGGACATCGGGGTAGAGGTTCACCATGGAGACTGTCAGGGTTATTAATTACGTCGAAAAACAAGTCACTGTGGTTTCCATAATGATTCCACATGGACATGAACACGTCGCGTAAATCCCGGCCCACATAGATATAGCGCATATCTGATTTGAAAGGGATACCGTCTAGGGGCAAGTGTGTTTTGAGAAAACGGCGATGGCTTTGGGCAGCGGTGATTTCTTGAATGGCAGTAAAGTCATTTGGCCGCATATCAATCCAGGGGGAGAGATCCATGATTGGCCCCGGGATTTCCTGCTCCTGGAACAGCAGGTTGGCAACAATCGTCTGCATCCAGGTGGTGCCCGACTTGTATGCCGTGGTGACAAGGATGTCTCCAGGGCGCGTAGCGAAACGCTCCCAGCGGGGACTATCAAGGTGATGATTTTCGTAAACTCGAGTGACGCTGGGTAGATTCATCGGCAGACCCTCCTTGGTACACCGCAAAAGTATAGACCACTTTCGTCTATTTAAAAGCCAACATTGCCGCTGGGCATCGGTGGGTAGTCGCCGATACTAACCCCCTCTCGCTGCACTTGATCAATGGACTCTTCCATCAGGTCCAGTGCCTTTGACAAAACATCCGGTGCCATATTCAGCGCTGGATACATACGCACCTGAGGCTCATTGTCGCAGATTGCCCACACCCCGCGGCGTAACATGGCGTCGCGCACCGAGCGTGCGAAATAGTAGTCCTCGCTAACACCTACTGGGTCCCTGAAAGCAACCCCCATTAACAGGCCATGGGTACGCACCTGAGCCACGATGTCGTAACGCTGCTCCCAAGTGGACATTCTGCTGCTGGCTAGTGAGCCAAGCATGGCGGCGTGCGCGAGAATGTTGTCGCGCTCGAAAATCTCAATCGTTTTCAGGGCAGCAGCGCAGCCCGCTGGCGTTCCAGCGAAAGTAGAGCCGCCGGATGCACGAGAATTATCTCCCAGAATATCATCCCGGGCAGCAACACCTGCACAGGGTTCAATGCCGCCTGAGAGATTTTTACCCACGACTAAAATATCTGGCACCACATCATACTGGTCAATAGACCACATGGTGCCGGTACGACCCAGCCCCGTCAGCACCTCATCAACAATCATCACCCAGTCAAACTTGTCACAAATTCGGCGAATACCTTGAATGAATTCTGTAGTCGGAATCCAGTTACCACCCTCGGCAAGACCGGGCTCAACAATAATTCCCGCGATATTTTCTGCAGGGACTACGTATTCGGTGAGATGGGTTTCCAGGTACCACAAACAGTACTCGACATATTGGTCCTGAGTCATACCCGCTGGAATGTTGTCGGAGTATGGGTAAGGTGCCTTGAGGACGCCGCCCGACCAGGCTTCCATATATATATTTTTCTGACTATCGTAAGCACTCACCATCTTAGTGCCCAGCCCTTCGCCGTGAAAGCAGGAGGTAAAGCTGATCATATAACGGCGACCGGTGTGGCATAGCGCAAGGTGTATTGCAGACTCAGCGGCCTCGGTCCCGGAGACCTCAAAACTGAACCTCGGTAATGCTCCCCCGGGCATCAAAGATGCTATTTTCTCCGCCGCAGGTATCCGCAGCGGATGCTCCCACTGGAAGCCATACTGCAAATGCGCCTGATGCACTGCTTCGATGATCTCCGGGTGACAGTTGCCCAGAGGATTGGTCGCCCAGCCATTTTGTAAATCAATATAGCGGTTATCGTCCACGTCCCAGACGAAGTCGCCCTCTGCTCGACCAACGATCATTTGTGCCGGGGCCGCATAACCCTTCTCAGCGCTGCTTGCGGCTCGTCGCTGATAGCTGAGGCCATCACGAAGCGAAGGTAAACCCTGATCTAACAACGCTTTACTTTTATCACCCGGCAACCGGTAACTCATGGCGTAAACACCACCGTTTTATTGCCTCGCACGATCACTCGATCCTCCAGGTGGTAGCGTAAGCCGCGGGATAAAGCTGAGCGTTCAACATCACGTCCCAGGCGCACCATGTCATCTTTATCACAGCTGTGGCTCACGCGGATAACATCCTGCTCGATAATGGGGCCTTCGTCCAAATCCTCGGTTACGTAATGGCAGGTCGCTCCAATCAGTTTGACGCCTCTGTCATAGGCCTTTTGGTAAGGGTTGGCACCGATAAACGAAGGTAAGAAACTATGATGGATATTGATTAAGCGGCCTGAATAAGAAGAGCAGATAGCCGGAGGAATAATCTGCATATATCTCGCCAGCACGATTGTTTCCGCCTGATGACGTTCAATAATATTGGCTGTTTTTTCAAAGGCCTCGGACTTGTCTTCCTTTGGAACTGGCACGTGATGAAAGGGTATACCGTGCCACTCCACCATGCTGCGCAAATTTTCATGATTGGAAATAACGCAGGGAATAGTGCAGTTGAGCTCATTGCTCTTCCAGCGGTGCAACAAATCTGCCAGACAGTGCGACGAATGGCTGGCCATGATAGCCACCCGCTGAGGCACGCTGTTATCGCGCAAATACCACTCCATCGAAAACTTATCTGCCAAGGGAGCAAACTCTTCACGAAACCGATTTTCATCGATGGACAAGGACTGCCCGTCAATGACGTTGCGCAGGTAAAACCAGCCTTGTTCAACGTCGGTATGTTGATTGGACTCAATCAGGGATCCACCACGTTGAGCAATAAACTGACAAATGGCGGCAACAATACCAACCTCGTCGGGGCAGGATATTATTAAGGTAAAACTGGATTTACTGGGCGACTCACTCATACATATTTCTCACTGCTATTAAGCTCACATTGACCGACATAACACCGTCCAACGCGCTCATCTATACATCTGTTTAATTTTTTGTATCGGTATATAATGCCAGCTCTGGCACCTCAATCCAAGTTAAACCCAGCATCACCAATACAGGTTTCCTGGCGCATGAGCGAAAAAAAAACAGCTGCAAACAAGGCCATTCAGATCGAACGCCGCCGCTTGCTCATTGACGCTACGATGAGTGCTATTTCTGAACACGGCATGTCTGGGCTGACCCTGGCAAAAATAGCAAAAGAAGCAGGCCTTAGCGCAGGTTCCGTCAATTTCCACTTCGACAGTAAAGAATCTTTACTCTTGGAGACCCTGAACTGTGTCGCGAAAGAGTTCGAGCACGGTATCGACCTTGCCATCGCCCAGTCTGAAGAAGACCCCGCGGCAAAATTGCTGGCACTTATGGAAGCCTCACTGGATCCCAGTGTTACTGAGCCAAGAAAAATGGCGGTCTGGTATGCGTTTTCTGCGGAGGCACGCAGCCGCAAGGATTACCAGCGAATCTGCGGCACTCAAGACCAGAAAATCCTCAACCTGACCCACCAGTTTTGTCGTGAGATCATTCGCAAGGGCGAGAAAGATTCGCAAATGAATGCCTTGGCGATGGCAAATGCAGTACAAGGCCTGGTGGATGAAATTTGGCAAGAAATGCTCTTTGCCGGAGACAATTACGACAGGGAGAATTCTCGCTACCTCTACCTCTCTTTTCTCGCAAGCGTTTTTCCCTGGTGTTTTGCGCCACCTGAACAAGTGGGCCTTCGTGGCACATCGCTCTCAACCGCGGACAAATCGCTACGCATTGTCGTTGCAGATGAAAGTCACATTGGCGAAGTCGCCAAACTGTTTGACCTCTACAGACAATTCTATAACGAGCCAAGCAACCTGAAACTGGCCAGACGCTTCATTGGCAACAATGTGCGCCAGCAGCGCTCTACGATTCTTCTTGCACTGGACAAAGAAGGCGGCGCACTTGGATTTGCTCAGTTATATCCCGGCTGGTGCTCTTTGGCGGCAGCGCCGCTGATAACGCTCTACGATCTCTACGTTGACAAAGAAGCGAGGCAGCGCGGCGTTGCAAGGGGACTGATGGCGGCGGCAGAGAAGGTAGCGAAAAAAGCAAAGGCCTGTCGAATAGACCTTGAAACAGACACTGACAATCACCAGGCGCAAGCCCTGTACGAAAAACTAGGCTACGAGCGAGACACCGCTTTTTACAAGTATTCTCTAGCGCTTGGCGATTAGCCTGCTTTTCGCAATGCCGCCTGGGTCAGGTCCAGAGCCTGGCGCAATGCACCGACCAGATCATCTATCTGTTCCCGGGTAATAATGAGCGGCGGGGACATAATGCAGACATTGATCAGCGGTCGTACAAGCAAGCCCAGGTCGTGGCAAAAATTGTCCACCATCTCACCCAGGGCGTAGTCCTGGGCTAACAAGTCGTCACCCGTAGCGCAGTTGTCGACTCGCATCTCAACGGCAGCCATCAGCCCGGTACCACGAACAACACCTACCAGAGGGTGATCTTGCAAGGTTCTTAACTGCGCCTGAAAATATGGGCCCACGTCACGAACATGATCCAGCAAACCCTCTTGCTCAATAATGTCCCAACTGGCAATAGCCGCGGCACAAGATACCGGGTTGGCTGACCAGGTATAGCCATTGGAATAACAGTTGCCGCCGCTTTTATCTCCGCTAATTTCGGCCATGAACGCATCCGAGACTGCATAACCGCCCAGGGGCAAGTATCCAGAAGTGACACCCTTGGCAAAGGTAATGATGTCGGGAACCACAGCAAACACCGCTTCGGATGCAAACCAGTGCCCCAGACGCCCGAAGGCAGTCACGACTTCATCGGCGATGTACACAATTCCGTGCTTTTTAACCACTTCCCAACAACGCCGGTTATAACCGTCGGGCGGCACGATCACACCACCCGAACCCAGCACGGGCTCAGCGATGTAACACATAATATTTTCAGGACCTACGTCAAGAATCTTGCGCTCAAGCTCACTCACCAGGTCATCACAAAAAGCCTGCTCTGTGCGCCCCTTACCATTCGTATAAAAACAGGGTGCGCTCAGGAAGTGAACGTTCTCCTTAAGGACGTCCATAGCGGTTTTATCACGCTCTTTCCCGGTCACTGAGGCTGCGAGGAAAGTACTTCCGTGATAGGCCTTATCACGCGTCAAAATATGCTTCTTGTTGGGCAAGCCTTTAATATTGTTAGCCAGCTGACAAAGACGCAGGGCTGAATCGACTGCCGTGGACCCTCCGGTGGTAAAGAACACGCGATTCAAGTCACCAGGCGTTTTATCCGCAATACGCCGTGCTAGCTCAACTTCTCGCTCGTTGACCACATTGAAAGCACTGGCAAAGCCCAACGTCATAATCTGGTTGGAAACAGCATCTGCAATTTCCTGCCGACCATAGCCCGTCTGCATGCACCACATGCCCGCCGGACCGTCGATCATCTTGCGACCCTGATCATCGTACAGGTAAACGCCATCTCCCCGGGTCACTATCGGAGTTTCCTCGTCTTCCCCTAAGGCTGATAAATCGGCCCACGGGTGCAGCGAAACCTTGTTGTAACTCTCTCGAATACTCATTGAGCGCTCGCTAAACTGTTGTCCAAAGCCTGAAGATACCAGTCGATAAACTGCTGCAGCGTTTCCTCGAACTCAGGATGATAGGGACCAGGCTCGAAGAACCGGGAATTAACACCCTCGCTGTTGCGGGTAATAATGTACTCATCCTCCAGAGTCGTGTGGTGCCATAACCAGATCAGCTTATCGATATCGTAGTCGACGCCCTCCTGGGCATCACCATTCACGTACCAGACCACTTCCATATCGGTAGAAGTTAAGCCACGTGGAATAAAACGGTACAAAACACAGTGGTCTGGGTAATTGAGCATAAAGCTCAGCGGACCCATCTGATAATCCCCCGCTCCACCGTCATAACCTTTTATGTGTCCCATTAACGGCGCCACTGGCTGACCATCTTCACTGCCCGTCAAATAGCCATCGTAAAGACCATAACGACTGGTGTAGGAACAGGCTCCGAAGCTCTCTGCATTATTGTAAATGGCGTAATAGTCAGCAGACATGCCGTCAATTCCGGTGACTTCATCGCTGCGGTCCAGCATTGCCTGCACAAATTCCCGGGTATTGCTCTCCAGATCCTTGAGCGTGTGCAAACGGGCATAGGCTCTATGTGAGGTGGCGCAGTGGTAACACTCCAAATAGTTTTCCAAGACCAGTTTCCAGTTGGCGTCAACGCGATAGCTTTTCTTGTGAGCTACTTTGGCGTTTGGCAGATCATATGCGCCCAACTGTCGATCGAGATGACTCAAAGGGCCCAGGAAATCGGGGGCGTTCTGGTCACAGTTAATGAAAATCAATCCCTGGTAAACGACACACGGGACCTTTTTTAGACCGTAGTCTGCTTTGTCAAAACCCTCTTTCATTCCCATTTCGCGCGCGGCCTTGAGTTCACCGTTGGTTTTGTAAACCCAACCATGATAAGGGCACACAAACGTCTTGCGATTACCGCTGGCATGTTCGCAAACTCGCGCGCCGCGATGACGGCAGATGTTCATCAACGCATGAATTTCACCGTCTTCGTCTCGGCTGATAATAATTGAGTCCTCGCCAACCTCGAACAGCTGGTAATCGCCAGGACTAGGGACTTCTGACACATGGGCAGCATAGAGCCAGCTGCGAAAAATCAGGTTTTCCAGCTCTCTTTCGTAAACCAGATGTGATCGGTAGAAGTAGGAATTGATAGCTCGACCACGATTCGCCATCGACTCTTCGAGTCGGTCGGCCATTTTTTCCAGGGAGTCGCTTACATCCGTGGCAATAAACTTCATCGACTGAGACCTGCCTTGCGTTCACTTCAGAAGCAGAGAATTCTACTATAAGCTGTATGCTCATACAATTTTCTATATACCCGTATAGAGCAACATAAAGCGACGCACAACGCCCTGAAGACCAGAACGTTAAGCAAGGGGATGATAATCGCCCCCGCACAAGAATCGAGCCAGCCTAATAGGGCAGCGCTGGCGTCTGCCGCCGCCGGGGAGGATCAAACACCGGTGACTCGAGGACTTTGCAGGGCGCGTTCACCTTGGTCCAATGCAGTTCTCGCTGGTAGTAAATTTCCGCCACCAGCTCTTCACCTATCGCACCGTGGGGCATCTCCAATTGAGCCAGCGCCACATTGGTCTTGGCGGTCGGACACCAGGCAGCGGAGGTGACCACCCCCACCTGCTTGCCATTTTTGAGGATGAATGAGTTGTTGGCTGGCTTGTTTCCGGCCACATCCAAAATGGCAAAACGATACCGCGACCCCCTGGACTTCTCATCCAGCAGCGCTTTACGGCCATTAAACACTGGCTTATTCAGGTCCACCAGCCAATCTAGCCCCAACTCAAAGGGAGACCGCGAACGTCCCTGCCGAATAGTCTCTTCTGCCGGAATAAAATCCACGCCTGCCTGTATAAACCCGGTTTCAATGCGCGCCATCTCCAGCGCTTCCATACCAAACGGCTTAATAATATGTGGCGCACCGGCGGCAAAAAGACGATCCCACAAATCTTCGGCTTTTTCTGGAGCTATCCATAATTCGTAACCAAGATCACCGGTGAAACCGGTTCTACTCACCATTAGCTGTTCCCCTTCGAAATCAAAATACTCGATTCCAAAAGGTTTTAAGGCATCCAAACCTGACAAGCCCATCGCCATCAGCGCGGCACAAGAAGTCGGCCCCTGCACTGCCAATGCAGCCACGTTCTGGGTCTCTTCCTCGACACAGACATCGAAGCCCTCGGCCGACCACAGCAACCAATCAATGGCTCTGGCATAGGCACATATTCGATAGTCATTTGGGCCCAGGTGGAAAATAGTGCCGTCATCCAGGACCTGGCCCTCATCGTCACACCAGACCGTGTACCCCACGCGTTTTTCTCGTATCTTGCTTACATCACGGGTAATCAGTCGATTCAGATAGGCCTCGGCATCCGGGCCAGTGACTCGATATTTACCCATGGGACTAAGATCAAAGACGCCGGTAGTACTTCGAATCGCGAAATATTCCAGCTCCACATCGATGTAGGAGTTGGGCGTGGTATAGCCCTTCCAGTTGCCCCAGCAGTTGGTCTCACACGCCGCCGCCACCCGAGAGTGAAAAGGTGTGGTCAGTAACATTCTCTCGTCTGCACCTGCCATTATGCTGCCCCCACTCGCTTGATGATTTCGTTGGCGGCATTGAGCCCGGCCAGCCCCATAACACCGCCACCTGGATGAGATCCCGCACCACACAGGTAAAGCCCATTCACCGGCGTGCTGTACTGATTAGCCCCATGAAATGGCCGCATCATCATTACCTGATCCAAACTGAGTTCGCCGTGATGCCAATGACCGCCAGTCATGCCAAATTCTTTTTCAAGGTCCTGTGGCGTCAACAATTCACTCGCAGTTACCAAACCACGAATCCCCGGCGCATAGCGCTCCAGTAGGTCCAGCACAATGTCGGTAAAGGCTTGACGATGCCCGTCCCAGCCACCTTCTGGCTCATGGGGCGCAAACTGAACAATGGCCGAAATAACGTGCTGGCCATCGGGGGCAAGACCAGGATCGTTCACCGTCGGTATACTGATGTCCATCACTGGCTCTTTCGAATATTCGCTGTACTTAACCGCATTGAAGGCTCGTTCGGCATAGTTCATATCTGGCGCGATCACCAGGCGATGGCCAGTCAATTCGGCCGAGAGACCGGCAAAAGACGGTAATCCACTCAGAGCAAGATGAAGCTTGGCTGTGCCGCTCTTGTTACGAATATTGCTGACACTGCGCACCACGCCGGTTTCAAGATTGCGGTAACCCACCAAGTACTGAAAGGTAGTGACGGGGTCGACATTCGAAACCACTAGCTTGCCACTGAATTGTTCTCCGCTCGCGAGAGTGACCCCTGTGACCTGCCCTGCTTCGCTATCAATACTGGCGACAGCCTCACCGCAGCGAATTTCAACGCCTGCTGCTTTGCAGCTCGCCACCATCGCGTCGGCCAATGCACCCATGCCGCCGCGCAACTGAGCCGGACCATCGTATCCGAACAGGTTTCCCACTCTTCTGTAAAGATAACCAAACACCGTATTCGGCGAGCGCGGACCCATATGCGAGCCCAGCATGCCATCAAGAGACAACAATGCTTTAAGCCGGGGGTGATCAAAGTTCTCTTCCATCACGTCATACATGTTGATCAAAATGATACGCATCAGATCGTTCATATCATTCTTACCCAATAGCTTCAGGCCCAGTCCCAGCTTGATCAGCGTAAGGCGATCTGCAAAATTGGATTCCACCAACTTGGGGGCACGCGTGGAAAATGCCTTTGCCAGAATTTTAGTGAAGCGCATCATTCGAGCACTAAAATCTTCATAGGCCAGCTGATCCTCTGCAGAGATATTCGCTCCCTCCAGCTTAGCGCCTCGCAACACCAGGTGATCTCCATCTTCTGCCAGCGATACGGAGGCAAGATCGCGCGCGGCGAACTGTAGCCCATGATCGACCAGTGACATTGAGTCCATGACCCGGGGACTGAGCTGAGTTAACCACTGGGCGCAAGACGACACCGAAAAACCCGGCGCGAACTCTCGAGTAGCCGCACAGCCGCCGGCAACATCGCCAGCCTCCAGCATTAGCACTTTACGCCCAGACTTGGCCAACGCATGTGCACACACCAGCCCATTATGGCCAGCGCCAACCATTAACACGTCATAGTCAGTCATCGGCATAGCCCTCCGGCACGGTGTTGGGTTTTCGCAGATCGCGCAAAATTTCTCTCGCAGCATTCGCCCCCGGCGCCGCCATGACGCCCCCGCCGGGGTGAGTACCTGAGCCGCACATGTACATGCCTTTTACCGGACCACGGTACTGGGCATATCCTGGGAACGGTCGATTAAACAGCAACTGGTCAAAGGTGAGCTCACCCTGGAAAATATTGCCTTCAGTCAGGCCGACCTCTGCCTCGATTTCTTTTGGTGTGCGAGTCTCACAATGCAGGATCAGATCCTTGAAATCCGGGCTATGAGCGGCGATTTGATCGATCACAGATTTTTCAAATCCTGCTTTATCCTCTGCGGTCCAATCATTGCCATGGACCTTGGGTGGGCAGTACTGAACAAACACCGTCATCATATGCTTGCCAGGGGGAGCCATGGTGGGATCTGTTTGCGTTGGAATCAGCACATCTACGTAAGGATCTTTGGACCAGGTGCCGTCTTTCCAGTCGTCATAGGCACGTTCAATGCGTGGCAGGGAATCAGAGAAGTGATAGTCACCCAGCATCAATGGGCTGCCCTGATCAAGACCGGTAAACGAAGGCAGTCCGTCCAGTGCAATATTCAACTTGCCAGAAGAACCGCGTATTTTAAAGTTCTGGGCCTTCTTAATAACCTCACCAGGCAAGTCTTTCTCATCCATCACATCAAGAAAGGTACGCTTGGGATCCAGGTTAGAGACCACGGTATCGGCATACAACTCGGTACCATTTTTCAGCGCAACGCCCCGCGCCTTGCCGTTGCGAACAATAATCTGGTCAACATCGGCGTCGCAGATAATTTCACCGCCAAAGCCCTGAAAAGACTTGGCCAAGGCTTCGGCCACAGACCCCATGCCCCCGCGGGCAAAGCCCCACGAACCCACATTGCCATCGACATCGCCCATATAGTGATGCAACAAAACGTACGCGGTACCCGGTGAATAAACCCCCAATGCGGTCCCGATCACGCCAGTGCCGCCCAGGTGCGCCTTGATGACATCTGACTCGAAATATTCGTCAAGAAAATCACCCACGCTTTTAGTCCAGAATTTGAGCGCATCAATCAGCCCCGCCTCACCCAAGTCCATAAAAGACTTACCGTATTCCATGAGATCCTTTAGATCGCGCAGTTTTAATGAGGTGGGGTCTGGCGGGGTTTTTAACAGAAACGGCCGAATCAGGCGGGTCTGCTTCATCACATCTGCGGTGTAACGCTCGTAGGCATTGGCGTCGCGCTTGGAATGGCGAGCCATTTCCCGATACTGTCGCTCGTGATCGTAAAAGTTGCCGTAATAATCGCCGTTGCGCATGAAGGTGACTCCACCCCCGTAGGGTACGACCTGGAGTCCATGGCGGGGCAATTCCAGATCGCGCACCAATTCCGGGCGCAGCAGACTGCAGACGTAGGAACAGTTAGAGTAGGTCCACCCTTCATAGAGTTCGCGGCTCACCGTCGCCCCACCTATATAGCTGTTCCTTTCCAAAACAGCCACGTCCAGCCCGGCTTTCGCCAGGTAGGCCCCATTGGTGAGGCCGTTGTGGCCAGCACCAATCACTATCGCATCATACTTTTTCACAGCAATGTACGCCTGTGGCGCCCTCTTTGCCTTGTTTTACATTGCCGAAGAATGCCACGAGAACTTTCTCATTGTCCAGCATTGAATGAATGGTCATTCATTTCAATTTGACCGGAAAGCATGCTTAAATGGTCAGCAGATTAATAAGAACGGTTAATATTGAGTGAACTCTCCTGCCAAAGCACCCCGTGTTCAGCCTCCCGAAGTTCGCCGGGAGCAATTGATCAGTGCAACCATGAAAAGTATTGCCCGCAACGGCTTGTCGGGCACCACGATGGCGGAGGTGACCAAAGAGGCCGGCCTGAGCCTGGGTATTGCCAACCTGCATTTCAAGAGCAAAGAGAAGCTGCTTATTGAAACCCTCACCCATATGACCGGGGAATATCACGACGGGCAACAAGAGATACTGGAGGGAGGACGCTACCCCACCATGGCGGAGAAAATAGAGGCGCTGCTGCAATTTGATTTTTCCAGTCGGGTCGCCACTCGCGATAAAATTGCCGTCTGGTTTGCTTTTTGGGGAGAAGCAAAATCGCGCCCTACTTATCAACGCATTTGTCGGGATATCGATATTCGAGCAGAAAAATCGCTATCAAACCTGTTCCAGAAAGCCATCGATGAAGCTGGCTATAAGCACGCAAGTGCCGCCACGCTGGCCAATGGCTATACCGCACTGAGCAACGGGCTCTGGTTGAATCTATTGCTCTCCCCAAAACAATCCAAACGCAAGCAGGCCAGACAGGTCGCCCGCGACTACCTTGCCAGTGCCCTCCCCGAGCACATCAGTGCGGTGGAACCCACCAAATGAAGCGCCTCATTGCAGCCACCATTGCCCTGGCACTGAGCGCTACAACCTGGTCTGCAGAAGAATCCGTGCTGAATATTTACAACTGGGCCGACTACATTGACCCCGACATCATTGAAGAATTTGAAGCCGAGTACGACATTAAAATCAACTACGACATTTACGATTCCGCAGAGATGGTTGACACCAAACTGCTCACCGGCGGCAGCGGCTACGATATTGTTGTTCATGCTTCGACTAATTCAGAGCTGCTGGTTCCTATTGGTGTGTACCGACCAGTAGACCACTCCCGTCTGCAGAACTGGAGCAACATTGAGCCCTCGATCCTAAACGCGTTAAAAGAAGCCTCAGGCAGAGACACCATAGGGGTTCCCTATATGTGGGGCACAACGGGCTTCGCCTATAACGTGGATATGATTCTCGAGCGCATGCCAGACGCACCGGTTGACAGCGCAGACCTGGTATTTGACCCGGAAATAGTCAAGCACTTCGCCGACTGTGGTGTAACGCTACTAGAGGGAGCCTCTAGCGTCATTCCTTTTGCCATGATTTACCTGGGACATCCTAACGATTCGGTGGAGCCCGAACACCTGGCCGAAGTTGAGGAAATGCTGAGCAGCATCCGTCCTTATATCAAGTACTACAACTCAGCAAAAATGCTGCTCGACTTGCCCAGCAAGGAAGTCTGCATAGCCATGAGTTGGTCCGGTGACTATTCGGTAGCGAGCTCCAGGGCTGCAGAGGCAGGCGTCGACATCAACCTTGCGTATTCAGTTCCAATTGAAGGCTCCACCAGCTGGTACGACATCATGTACATTCCCGCCGATGCTCCCCACCCCGATAACGCGCACTTATTTCTGGATTTCCTGCTAAGACCAAACGTCATCGCCAGGGCCAGCAACTATACGGGTTATGCCAACGCCAACGCCAAGGCGACAGCACTGGTGAACCCCTCAATTCGAAACGATACGGCGATCTACCCAGACCAGGCGATAAAAGATCGACTCGAGGTGGCGCCAACCCTCGTGCCAAAGCTGGAAAGACTTCGTTCGCGAGTCTGGACTAAAGTGAAAAGTGGGCTGTAAGGAACAGCAATGACAGATACCGACAAAAATAACGAACCGATAAGCCAAAGCTGCCAGGGAACCCCCTGGAAGGATGAGACGCAGACGCCGTTCATCAAGATCATCGAAGTCAGCAAACGTTTCGAGGACGCCACCGCCGTCGACAATGTGAGCCTGGATATCTATCGTGGTGAACTGTTTACCATACTGGGCGGTTCCGGCTGTGGAAAATCCACACTGCTGCGAATGTTGGCGGGCTTCGAACCACCCACCAGTGGCCGCATTTTCATTGATGATGTCGATATCACCGACATGCCTCCCTACGAACGACCGATCAACATGATGTTCCAGTCTTACGCCGTGTTCCCGCACATGAGTGTTGCCCAGAACATTGCCTACGGCTTAAAGAAAGAAAAGCTCGCCAAAGCTGAGATCAAGGAGCGAGTTGAAGAAATGCTGGAATTGGTACAGTTGACGGACTTTGCCAAACGCAAGCCAGACCAGTTAAGCGGTGGTCAGCGCCAAAGGGTAGCCCTGGCGCGCGCACTGGCCAAACGTCCCAAAGTACTGCTGCTGGACGAACCCCTCGCAGCCCTGGACAAAAAATTACGGGAACAGACCCAGTTCGAGTTGATGAACCTACAAGACAGACTGGGCACCACGTTTGTCGTAGTCACCCACGATCAGGAAGAAGCCATGACCCTGGCCACCCGCATTGCCGTCATGAAGGAGGGCAGCTTCATTCAAACCGGCACTCCGGGTGAAGTCTACGAATTCCCCTGTAACCATTACGTCGCTGACTTTTTTGGCAATATCAATGTTTTTGACGCTACAGTGATTGGCAACGGTGAAGGTACGGTCGAGGTCGAACTGGATACCAGCGGCACCAGAATCATCGCACCACACCACGAAGCAATCAGCGAGGGATCTCGAATCCAGATCGGCGTTCGCCCTGAAAAATTGCTGATCAGCACAGAAGCCCCGACAGGTGAACAATACACAATTACCCGCGGGGTGGTAGAGGATCTCGCCTACTACGGAAACCGTTGCGTTTATCGCGTTCGCTCGCACACCGGGCGAATCATTCAAGTCAGCGCCCAGAACTATCAGCGCAGCGCAGAATTGTTACTGGAATGGGATGATGAGGTATACCTAAGCTGGGACACCCAGTGCAGCGTGGTACTGAGCGAATGAGTATCATCGCCAACCCCGGAAACCGGGATCGACTTTGGCGCAGCAGCGTTATCGCCCTACCCTATCTCTGGCTGGGTCTGTTTTTCCTGGCCCCCTTTGCCATTGTCTTCAAGATCAGTCTCGCTGAACCCCTCATCGCGCAACCGCCTTTCAGCCCCCTATGGGGCATAGCCGAGGACGGTACGCGCAAACTATTGGCCACACTGGATAACTACCTTTTCCTACTGGAAGACAAGCTGTACTGGGTCAGCTACCTGAAATCCATTAAGATTGCGTTGATCTCTACCCTGCTCTGCCTGCTGCTGGGCTTTCCCATGGCCTATGCCATTGCCAGAACTCCGCAGCCCTGGCGAAACCTGCTACTGCTGTTAGTCATTCTGCCCTTCTGGACTTCTTTTTTGCTGCGGGTTTATGCCTGGATCATCATGCTGGGGAAGGAAGGGCTCATTAACAATGGGTTGCTGGGAATTGGGATAATCAACGAACCCATTAGCCTGCTTTATACCGATGTCGCGGTATACATCGGCATTGTTTATACCTACCTGCCCTTCATGATTTTGCCGCTTTACACCACCTTGGAAAAACTGGACCTGGATTTGCATGACGCCGCGGCGGACCTGGGCGGCAAGCCCCTTCATGTTTTTCGCGACATCACGCTACCAATGGCAATGCCAGGCATCATTGCTGGCAGCTTGCTGGTGTTCATTCCTGCGCTTGGAGAATTCGTGATTCCGGCGCTACTAGGTGGCCTGGATTCACTAATGATTGGACGTACACTTTACGACGAGTTCTTTATGAATCGCGATTGGCCGCTGGCTTCAGCAGTGGCCACCATCTTGCTGTTCATACTAATACTGCCGATCATGCTGTTTCAGCGGTTACAGCAGGAGCCGCAGCAATGAAGCGCTCACCCACCTTCCTGTACTCCATGCTCGCTTTCGGCTTCGCGTTCCTTTACATCCCGATTTTCGTCATGATGCTTTACTCGTTCAATGACTCACGCCTGGTCACCGTTTGGGGAGGCTTTACCACGCGCTGGTACACCGCCCTTCTGGAAAACGAGCAGATTCTTGAGGCTGCATTACTAAGCCTTGAGATAGCAGTAACCAGCGCAACGCTGGCAACTGTCCTGGGCACATTGGCCGGTCTCGCCATGAACCGCATGGGACAGTTTCGTGGGCGCACTGTGTTCAGTGGCATGATTGCGGCGCCGCTGGTCATGCCGGAGGTTATTACCGGCCTGTCCTTGCTGTTACTGTTCATCAGCTTACAAGAACTCACTGGATGGCCGGCCAGCCGCGGCGCTAACACGGTTACCATCGCCCACACCACATTTGCCATGGCCTATGTTGCGGTGGTTGTGCAGTCCCGACTGGCCTCCATGGATCAGTCGCTTGAAGAAGCCGCAATGGACCTTGGCGGTCGCCCATTCAATGTCACCTGGGACATCACCTTGCCGCTGATTATTCCCGCAATGGCATCGGGATGGTTGCTGGCATTCACCCTTTCGCTGGACGACCTGGTGATCGCCAGCTTTACCTCTGGCGCGGGCGCCAGTACCCTGCCGATGGTGATTTTCTCCAAAGTAAAACTGGGAGTCACACCAGAGGTGAATGCTCTGGCCACATTAGTGATTGCCATCGTATCCTTGGGCGTACTCATTGCCGGCTGGAATATATTAAAAAAACAACGGAGCGCTCATGGCTAAAGAACTGACAGATCTCGCTATCACCCGTAAAAGTCTTTATGGGATGACAGAAGAGCCTACTTATTCTGGAATTACCAGCTTCCTGCGCCGCCGCTACACCCGAGACCTTACCGGCGTAGACGTTGCCGTAACGGGCGTGCCCTACGATCTCGCTACCACCAACCGCCCTGGCACGCGACTGGGACCCAGGGGAATTCGCGCCGCATCCACCATTATGGCCTGGGGAGACGCTGTGGACGGGTGGAACTTCGACCCGTTCAAAGACCTTGCGGTTGTTGATGTCGGTGATTGCAACTTCGACCCGGGTCGACCCGAGCAAGTGCCCGAGGCTATTTATCAACACGCGCGGGATATATTGAACGAAGACGTGGCTCTGCTTAGCCTGGGCGGCGACCACTTTATTTCCTACCCCTTACTGCGAGCCCATGCGGAAAAGCATGGGCCTCTATCGCTTATTCATTTCGATGCGCACTGCGATACCTGGGAGGATGAAGAGGGTCGTATTGATCACGGCACGATGTTCTACCACGCTGCAAAAGAAGGCATTGTCGATGCCGCGCACTCTGTTCAGGTAGGAATGCGGACCTTTAATGTGGATTCCCACGGCTATCAGGTTTACGACGCCGACTGGGTCCATGAAAATGGCGCCAAGGCCACCATCGACGTGATCAAAGAAACCGTAGGCAATCGTCCCTGTTACCTCACCTTTGACATCGACTGCCTTGATCCAGCCTTCGCACCCGGAACCGGTACACCTGTTATCGGCGGTCTGAGCACTCAACAGGCACGAAAAATCTTACGCGGCCTCGCCGGCATTAACATTGTTGGAATGGATCTGGTAGAAGTCGCACCGGCTTACGACGTCAGTGAAATCACCGCCCTGGCCGGGGCAACACTGGCGCTGGACATGCTCTGTCTTTATGCCAAGCGACCCACGTGAAAAGAAAGTCCACCTGCGCGCGAAAAAAATGTTTCAGAGCATTCGCGGATGCTCACTCACAGTCCCCCCCTCTACCGGAAACTGGCCTCCGGTACAGAAGGCCGCTTCCTCAGAAGCGAGGAAAAACGCCATTGCTGCGACCTCGTCAACTTTACCCATGCGCCCCATAGGCGACATACGCGCAAGTTTGGGCTCCAACTCGGGCATCTCGTCCACTGCCTGCTTCAGAATGGCTGTCATGGTAGCGCCGGGGTGGATTGAGTTGGCGCGAATATTCAGGCCCTCGGTGGCGCAGTGCACCGCTACCGATTTAGTGAGGCCAACGACGCCAGCCTTGGATGTGCAATAAGCCACGTCACCTGGAATGGCGAGGTAAGAGGTAGAACTGGCCGTATTGACGATAGATCCTGCTGACCCTTCCGGGTTTTTCTGCATCACTTTTATCGCCGTCTGACACCCTAACATCATCCCGGTCAAGTTTACCGAGAGCAGGTTCGACCAGGTTGAAACATCCGCCTCGACGATCGACTGATTAGACACAATTCCGGCGTTGTTCATCAGCGCATCCAGTCGCCCGTAATCACTGCCAAGAAGATGTTCCAAGGCCTGCCAATGCTCAGGCAAACGCACATCAAGATGCAGAAACTGCGCTCCATGCTGCTCAGCAACGCGCAGCCCCCCGGCGTCATCGACATCACCCAAAACCACCCTGGCGCCCTCAGCGCAAAAGCGCTTGACCATTGCCTCTCCGATGCCAGATGCGCCGCCGGTCACCACCACCACTTTGTCATGCATACCTGTCTCCACGGGTTTACTAATGATTCTCGGTACAACTGTGCCCTACAAAAAACATCGGGGCATTGACAATAGCCCGATCTCTGAACAGACTCCTTGCTCGCTTCAGTCATAAAAACAAGGATCTATCAGGACCATGCTAGTCCATCACTTTCTAGAATACTACGCTCGCAATACGCCTGAACTACCCTGCCTGACATTGGGGGAGAACACCTCCAGTTACGGTGAGGTAAACACTCTTTCCAATCAGATCGCTCACGGCCTGTTGGCACTGGGAATATCTCGTGGGCAAAGAATCGCAATTCTGGGCGAGAATAGTCTGGAACACCTGCTACTCTTTATGGCAGCCAGCAAAATAGGCGCAGTCACAGTCTCATTGAACTACCGGCTGGCGCCGGCTGAGCTGGCATTTATCATTAACGACGCCAACTCCCGTGTACTGGTTGCGCTGGATGGAATGGAAGACTCTCTCACCGGACTACGTCAACAAATTGATGACGACATCACAGTAATCTCCCATGGTTTTGCTGACACGCTCTCGTGGAACGAATGGGTCTCGCAATATCCAGAAAGCTCACCCAACATTGAATCAGACCCACAAGACGCCTACATCCAGCTATATACCAGCGGCACTACAGGCAATCCCAAGGGCGTCGTCAGCTCACACTTTAATATGCTGTCGCTGGTCACCATGAACTCTGTAGCGACACCACACAGGCCCAGTCCAGGCATGGCAACCATACTCTGCGCTCCCTTGTTTCACATCGGCGGAGCAGGATCGATCGCCTATAATATTTTCTCGGGCATTCACACCCTGTTGCACCGAACGTTCGACCCCACCAAGGTGGTCGCGGACATGGAAAACCATCCGGTCAGCAATATCTTTATGGTGCCTGCAATGATTATGGCAGTGCTCCAAATGCCAGACATAGAACAACGCGATTTCAGCAAACTGAAGCAAATTTTTTACGGTGCCTCACCGATATCAGAAACAGTCCTGCGCCGAGCCATAGAAGTCTTTCAATGCGATTTCATCCAGATGTATGGAATGACTGAAACGACGGGAACAGTGGTCAACCTTTCGGCGGAAGATCATCGACTGGCACTGGAGGGTCAACCGGACCTGCTTCGTTCCTGTGGTCGCACTTCCGTAGGAGGACAGGCCAAAGTGGTTGATCTTGAGGGTAATGAACGGCCCAAGGGCGAGGTTGGGGAGATCTGGTTAAAGTCTGACACCAATATGAAATCCTACTACAACCTGCCGGAAGCGACGGCGGCCAACCTGACAGACGGCTGGGTGCATACCGGGGATGCCGGTTACATGGACGAGCAAGGCTATCTTTACCTGAAGGACCGGATGAAAGACATGGTGGTCAGCGGCGGAGAAAACATCTATCCAGTGGAGGTCGAAAATGCATTGGCCAAACACGACGCGATTGTAGATGTGGCTGTGATCGGCGTACCTGACGAAAAATTTGGCGAAGCCCTTCTCGCTTTCGCAGTGTTAAACAAGGATTCCTCCCTGGACCTGAATGAAATGGTCGAATTCTGCCGCGACAAAATTGCCGGCTACAAAATACCGCGGCAATTACAGATTGTTGATGAACTGCCGCGCAATCCGTCGGGTAAAATTCTCAAGAAAATACTACGGCAGCCCTACTGGGAGAGCACAGAGCGAGGCATCGGTTAAGGCGTGCAACGCACGCCCTTATTCTGTGCTTTAACTATTTTACGCGGGGGATACCCCATCAGCGCCCGCAGCGGGTTTAAGCCGCCTCGCTTTTTGGAGCTTTATTTTTCGGTGCTTTTTTCTTTGTTGCCTGGCTTCTTTTCGAAGACTGCGCCTTGCTGGGGGTCTTCTTGGGAGCAGGCTTCTTGCGCGTAGCTGGCTTCTTGACGTTATCCGATTCCACCCGATGCTCACGCAAAGCCTGGCGATCCGAACGCGTCGGAGACGGACGCCGACGAGATGCCCTGGGGCGATGGTATTGATCAGCATCGGGACGAAGGTCTCCCGACTCGAACCGATGCAGCAATTCCTCCATCGTACGACTTATTTGGGTACATAAGCGGATAGTTTCAACCTGGGGATACGCGGTTCGCTCACCCTCAAGCATCAGCTGTACCAGATCATTTTCTGAAAGATGCGAAATTAATTTTGCCGGGTTATACCAACGGAAATTGGGAACGATGTTAACGTCACCACTGTAATCCTGGTCGATCAGTGCGTGCACGGTATTCATCGCCATATTGAAGCGAGGCCAACTGTCACCCTTGTTCTGAACCATATCGCGATAGAGATTCAGCACCTCTCGCCCTACACCGACACCAAATCCGGTCAAAGAACGGGTAAGCGCGCTGCGCTCCTCTTCGGTATCAATAAACGGGGTCACAATCGGATTAACCATACTGACAATATAATGGTTAGTGCTGTAAAGGCGTGACAATCGCTTGGCCGGGAGGTCGTCGGCAATGGAACCGTCTACCCACCGGCGTGTAGGCAAATAAGGTTGGGACTCACCGTGCACATTTTTGGCCATTAACATCACTGGCGGGAAAACGCCGGGCACCGCGCAAGAAGCCATAACAGCAGAGCGCACATAGACGTTGGGGGAGGTAATGGCATTGAGCAAACGTGAGCGTTGATGCGGTTCGGCTGAAGACACTGTGATACTGATCTGGCGACCGGTCTTTTCATACGCCTCCTGAAAGGTCATATCCGGGATCATGCGAGCAATAAGACGCTCCAGATCACCGACATCGATCTGAGGGTTGGCACCGAAAAACATGCGGGAAAACATGCTCGCCTCGCGCTCTGCCTCAAAATGCACATTGGCCGGTTCATAGAAATGTTCCAACTGCTTTTCGGTATGCGTTCCGACCACGCCGGCTACCAGTGAACCTGCGCTGGAACCGGAAATAACCCGCGGTAACAATCCCCGATCAAGCAGCGTCTTGACCACCCCAAGGTGATAAAAACCTAACACGCCGCCACCACTGAGCATCAGCGCGGAACGACCGAAACAAATATTCGCTCGATAAAAAAAGTCCAGCTTGTCCTGCACATCCAGCTGATCGGCGGGCAACTCGGCCAAATAACGCAGAGCGTCGTCCACTTCTTCAATATATTGCTCAATGAGGCCTTTGGTACCGAAGTTGGCCTTGCGATATAGAGAGGAGCGACCCATACCGCCCATATTGCCGTGAATACCTTCATTCAAGGTAAACAACAGGCCCTGATAATCATGCCGGGCTCGCAGGCTGCGCAAACGGTCTAACCGCAGCCGAATCTGGGCGTAGTCGTACTGAGTTGACTGGTCTACTTGTCGCCAACGTCTGGCGCCAGACAGTTCATCATGCTCAACTGCCAACAGTTGCCACTGCTCATAGCTTTCGGCCGTTGTCATCTGCTTTTGCAGTTTCTTGAGCCTGGTTGATTTTCTCACCAAATTACCTCTTTGAGACCGCCTTGATTAGGAGGCTTTGGCTTAGCATAAAGCAATTTGTAGGCAGCGAACACATTGCAATCTTGATCATAATCGAGTGGGATACCTGAATGACCCGAAATCTCGGGTTTGCCTCGGCCCCGCTGCCTCCCCCACGCTGCAGTATTTCTGCCATTAACCGTGAAATAACTGTAAAACTGGCCTAGACTGCAGTATCTCCCTGAAAACAATAGATAAAGTGAGACCGCATTGCGCCCTTACCTGACCGTTATTTTAATCCTTGTGCTGATTTTCGGCTCGATTACCGGCTACCTCTTCAACAAGTTCCAAACTCTGGCCAATACAGATTTCACACCGCCGCCGACCCTGGTAACAGCCACTGAGGCAAGAATTGATACCTGGCCCACTACCCTGGAAGCTGTCGGTACGATTCGTGCCGCCCGCGGAGCCAATCTCGCTGCGGAGACCAGCGGCGAAATTATTGCCATACCGGTCAAATCAGGCGAGCGGGTGCAGGCAGGGCAACTCCTGCTAACGCTCAACGACAGTGTTGAACAGGCGAGCAAAAAGCGGCAGGAGGCGAACGTAGTATTGGCCCAGCAGCTTCACAAGCGGGACGCCAGCTTGATCAAACAAAAATCCATTCCCCAAACCCAATACGACCGCTCTCGCGCCGCGCTGGATGCGGCGATAGCCACCTTGGCCGAGACGGAAGCACGCTTGGACAATAAACGAATTGTGGCACCTTTTGCTGGCACTGTTGGCATTACCGAAGTAAAAATCGGCGATTACATCGAGTCAGGTACGGTCATTACTACCTTGCAGGACTTAAGCGACCTGGAGGTAGATTTCTCGGTGCCAGCACGCTTCTTCCCCCGCTTGCGCTCCGGACTCGGTATCGAGCTGAGCACAGCAATATCGGAGCAGGTATTTGCTGCAACCCTGGAGGCCCTCGACGTTGCGGTGGATCAGGCCACCCGCAACCTTGCGCTGCGGGCTCGCATCATCGACAGCAACGGTCTACTCCCGGGAATGTTTGCCCAACTGCGAATCGATCTGGACCAACCTATGGACTTGGTTACGTTGCCCGAGACGGCCGTCACTTATTCACTGCAGGGCAATACTGTTTACATTATTGAAGAAGATCCTGAGGGCATGACGGTCACACCGCGAGTGGTGCAGACTGGGCCGGTCAAGGACGGTCGAATCGCGGTGACCTCTGGGTTGGAAGCTGGCGACCGGGTCGTTAGCGTCGGCCAGAACAAGCTGTACCGCGGAGCCAGGGTCACCCTGCAGGACAATTCTCCGGCATTCACCCAATGAAATTCACCGACGCCTTCATCCAGAGACCCGTACTCGCCATCGTCATCAGTTGCCTGCTGTTGCTACTGGGCGGTGCATCCCTGTCAAAAATCGGACTACGCCAGTTTCCCGAACTGGAGCGCAGTGTCATCTATGTCAACACCTACTACCCTGGCGCCTCTGCGCGCACCGTTCAGGGTTTCGTCACTACGCCACTGCAGGTGGTCATTGCCGGCGCTCGTGGCATTGAATACATGAATTCGGAGAGCAACCCCGGCGAATCCAATATCACCATTTATGTTCGTCTTGGTGAGGATAGCAACAACGTTCTCAATGAAGTCATCGCCAAGGTGAGTGAAGCCCGGGGCAACCTACCCAGAGACATTGAAGAGCCGATTGTTTCGGCCACGGGTGGAGGAGACGGATTAATCTGGCTGGGGTTTTACAGTGAACAAATGACTCTGTACCAGGTCACCGACTTTCTGTTGCGCAGCGTACAGCCAGAGTTGGCAACATTGCCCGGCGTTGGCAAGGCGAACGTTTTTTCATACAAACTGGCCATGCGCATCAGGCTGGACCCTGTGCGTATGGCGGCGCTGGGAGTCACCGCTACTGACGTCAACGCCGCCATTCAGCGCGACAACTTTATATCGGCTGCAGGGGCCACCGAGGGCAACCTGGTAAGGGTCACCGTGGACGCACGAACCACGCTTCAAACCGAGGAAGAATTCCGCGGCCTGGTGGTAAGGCAATCTGGCGATGAGCGTATTTTACTCGGCGATGTGGCAGACATCGAACTGGACTCTGAGACCGATCAGGTAAAAACACTTTCAAGCGGTAAAGCTGCCGTTTTTCTATCAATCACTCCCACACCGGATGCCAACCCTCTGGAAGTCTCCAGGGCAGTGCACGCCACCCTGCCGAAGATAGAAGCCGCACTGCCAGCCGACATGGACATGTTAATCGACTGGGACGGCAGCGTGGTTATCGATGAGGCCATCAGTCAGGTACTCACCACATTGATTGAGGCCAGCGTCATTGTCATTTTAGTGATTTACCTGTTTCTGGGCTCACTGCGTGTCGTGCTGATTCCGCTGATCGCAATACCGCTGTCGCTCATTGGCGTGGTTTTCCTGATCATGACCATGGGATTCAGCCTAAACTTACTGACATTGCTTGCATTGGTCATTGCCATCGGTCTGGTGGTCGATGACGCCATTGTAGTGGTAGAAAACGTGCATCGTCATATTGAAGAAGGTGCAAGCCCATACGCCGCGGCCATTGCCGGCGCTCGAGAAGTAGCTTGGCCGGTTGTTGCAATGACCCTGACCCTGGCGGCCGTTTATGCACCCATCAGCTTTATTGGCGGCCTTACCGGCGCACTGTTCAGCGAGTTCGCCCTGGCTCTGGCGGGAGCCGTCATCGTGTCGGGCGTAGTCGCATTGACGCTGACTCCCATGATGTGCTCCCGGGTACTCAAAGATTCAGCGCATCAGGGGCGATTCGCTAATTGGCTGGACCATCGCTTTGAGACGCTAATCCAACACTATCGCCACTTCCTAGCAACTTGCCTGGACAATCGTGGTGCAGTGCTGCTGCTCGCCGGCGTGCTTCTCGCCAGCCTTCCGGCTCTCTTCTTTCTCGCTCAGGAAGAACTGGCCCCTGAGGAAGACACTGGGGCTGTCTACATTACGGGCAGTGCACCTCGCTATGCCAATCTGGCCTATCAGGATTTTTATCTGTCCCAGATCGTCGACATATGGCAGGAAATTCCAGAATTCAGTCACAGCTGGCAAGTCATCAGGCCCGGCAGCAACTTTGGTGGAGTAACACTGCACCCCTGGGACGAGCGCGAACGCGACCAAAAGGAACTGCTGGCAGAATTGCAGGGTAAGCTCTCACAGATTACCGGCATGGAATTATTCGCGTTTGGCGAGCCATCGTTACCCGGTTCTGACGCGGGACTGCCGGTCAGCTTCGTTGTTGCCTCAACCGCCGAATACCGGGAAATAATGCGCGTCGGCGAGGAACTGCTTGCCGCGGCCAGAGAGTCCGGTTTGTTTGCCTTTGTCACCCAGAGTCTCAATTTTGATCGGCCGGAAATTACCGTAGAAATAGACCGGGACCGTGCGTCTCGCCTGGGTATATCCATGCAGGAAGTCGGCGAGACTCTGGCCGTGATGCTAGGCGAAGCCGAGGTGAATCGCTTTACCCTTGAAGGTCGTTCCTACAAGGTGATACCGCAGGCCGGCAGAAACTTCAGGCTAACCAGTGATGAACTTGAGCGCTATTACCTGCGCACTGATAGCGGCACATTGGTGCCACTTTCCGCCGTAGTCACCCTGAACTCTCGAGTTGAGCCTAACTCCTTGACCCAGTATCAGCAGCTCAACAGCACCACGATTCAGGGTTTTATGATGCCTCCCAACAGCCTCGGTGCGGGCCTGGAGTTTCTCGAACAAAAGCTTAATGAAATAGCTCCCAGTGGATTTCGCGTCGGGCACACGGGCGCGTCGCGACAATTCGTGCAGGAATCGGCATCGTTCCCGGTATTATTTGCCCTATCGCTCTCGTTGATCTCCCTGGTGCTAGCGGCTCAGTTCAATAGCTTTCGAGACCCGCTGGTGGTGCTAGTCACCGTACCGCTATCAATCTTTGGTGCCGTAGTGCCCATCGCCCTCGGCTTTGTGACGCTCAACATCTACTCTCAGGTCGGGCTACTGACACTGATAGGCTTGATCAGCAAACACGGCATATTGATCGTGGAATTCTCTAATAAGCTGGCTGGGCAGGGAATGGATAAAAGGGAGGCGGTGCTAGAGGGCGCCTCCAAGCGTCTGCGTCCCATACTAATGACAACTTTCGCAACTGTGCTGGGAATCTGGCCGCTGGTGATTGCCAGCGGCGCTGGCGCGCAGAGTCACTTCAGCATTGGAGTCATGATCACCTGTGGAATGCTGGTTGGCACCCTTTTCACTCTGTTTGTGGTGCCAGTGTTCTACCTGCCATTTTCCAAAGCGGGGAAGCGAACGTCGAGCCTTAAAGTGGAAGTAGAACTCACCCGACCTACCGCAACCTAATTGCTATTGTTCTGGCTTGTCGTCGGAACGGGAGCCGCCCTTGTACTCTTCCATCAAGTGACGCTTGTAAAGCTTGCCATTATCCAGCCGTGGCAAGCTGGGGTGAAAATCCAACGCCTTGGGCAACTTAATATGCGATAACCGCTCACGCAGCCATTCCATGATCTCAATAGCGGTTTCATCGGTTGCATCTGCCCAATTCATGGGCTGCACAACGGCCTGTACTTTTTCGCCAAACTCATCGCAGGGCAAACCAAATACAGCAACATCGGCCACCTTGTCGTGAGTGATCAGCAGGTTCTCTATTTCCTGGGGATAAACATTAACCCCGCCAGAAATAATCATGAAATTTTTGCGATCTGTGAGGTACAAAAAGCCATCTTCATCGAGATAGCCCACATCACCGGTAGTGGCCCAACCTTCTTTGCTATAAGCACCAGCGGTCTTTTCGTCTTCCTGATGATAGTGAAAGACTGCCTGTTCACCCCCGAAGTAGACCGTGCCGATTTCACCAACCGGAAGCTCACTACCGTCATCGCTCACTATGTGCAGCTCTCCAGACACTGCAGGACCCACGGAGCCCCGGTGAAGCAGCCAACCCTGAGAGTCAATCATGGTCGCACCAATACCCTCGCTGGCGGCGTAATACTCGACAATAACCGGACCCCACCAGTCAATCATGCTGGCCTTCACCTCGATCGGGCAAGGTGCTGCGGCGTGGATAGCAAACTGCATTGAACTTACATCGTGGCGATCTCGCACTTCCTGTGGAAGTTTTAGCATCCGTATGAACATGATCGGAACCCATTGGCTATGCGTCGCCCGGTGTTCTGCAATCAAGGCGAGGGCCCCTTCAGGATCGAATTTCTCCATAACGACCGTGGTGCCTCCCTGGTAGAGAGTCATCATGTTGTAGTGCAATGGAGCTGCGTGATAAAGGGGCGCAGGCGAAAGATAGACCGTTTCTTCGCCAAACCCGAAGAGCTGCCCAAGCCGCGCAGCCATTGGCGGAGTATCAACTTCCTCGCTCGGAGGTGGCACCAGAACGCCCTTGGGCTGACCGGTAGTACCCGATGAGTAAAGCATGGGCACTCCATTTTTTTCATCCTCTATAGGCGCCACGGCTTGCAGGCTTAAAGCCTCCTCCCAGGAGTCGAAGCCATCTGTAATACCGCCGACCATCAAGAAGTGTTCCACCCCGGATGCATCTTCCTTTGCGTGTATCGCCGCCTCTTTTAGTGGATGCGAACCAATGAACAAGCTGGCACCGCAGTTGGACAACACATATTCTGTTTCATCTCGCTTGAGGTGCGTTGCAATGGGGGTAAAGATCAAACCGGATCGCTGCGCCGCCCAGCATATTTCCAGGAAACGAGCGTTATTTTCCATCATCAGGGCAATATGATCCCCGGCCTTCAGTCCCAGCGAGCGAAACAATTGGGCGCCCTGGTTTGAGCGTTCATCCAGCTGACGGTAGGTGACCATTTCTCCGGAGCCACCCATAATAATGGCGGGCTTGTGAGGAAAGGTTTGAGCGGTAATACAAGGGTGCGGCATAGAACGATCCTGGGGCTATTGCTTATCTATAAACACTAAAGGGTCTAGTCGGCCAAAGCAACCGACTCAACGCTTGCGCATCAAACCTTGCTGCATGACAGTAGCCACATGCACACCTTCACGACTGTAAAACCGTCCACTAACCAGCGTCCTTCCTCCACTATTGCGTTCCAGGTCAGCAGAGTGCAGCAGCCACTCATCGGTTCGGCAGTCCGCGTGAAACCAGATAGCGTGATCAAGGCTGGCGATCTGCAAGCCCCTGTCCCAGTAGGATCGACCATGCTGAATCAGGCCCGCATCCAACAGCATCGTGTCGGAGAAATACGCTAGCATATTGCGGTGCAGCGCAGGGTCATCCGGCATAGGCCCGGTAGTTTTCATCCAGTTAAATAACTGTCCCCGACGCTGTTCAGGATTGGCCCACTGAATCGGGTGAACCATACGCACATCAATATCTTCGCCGGTGGTGATCATGAAGTCCTCATCAAAAATTCCATCAGTCTTGGCGCGCTCGCGCTCTGACGGTAAATCTTCTGGAGCTGGAACTTCCGGTATGGACTCCTGAAAGTCGAAACTGTCGTCAGGCCTCTGAAAAGACATGGAAGACACCAGGATTGTTCTGTTGTCTTGCGATGCAACTACCCGGCGAGAATTGAAACTACCGCCGTCCCTGGCCCGCTCCACCTGATAATGGATCGGTCGGTCTGTTTTACCCTCACGCAAGAAATAGGCATGCTGCGAGTGCACAGCCCGATCAATGTCGACCGTGCTTTGAGCCGCTTCCAGCGCCTGGGCCAGCACTTGCCCGCCATATACCCTGAAACCCTTGGGGTGCATGATCTCACCCACGAAGCCATCATCACCTGAGGGCTCAAGGGTCAGAATGTCCAATAACTGCTGCAGCATTGTACTCGTCCAAATAGTGAAACTAACGCGAGCGGCTATTATCCAGATATCCGATTCTGTGCCAAACTTATATGCAACAAATATTCAGTACAGGATTTTTCATGAATCAGGACATCTCCCCCGCGGCGCTGCGCCAAGCCATTCGCACGGGTGAATTTACCGGGAATACGTCTGGTTATTCACCAGGATTCGTACAGTGCAACCTGGCCATCCTGCCCGCCGACTTGGCCAACGATTTTTTGCGCTTCTGTCAGGCAAACCCCAAGCCATGCCCGCTGGTAGCGACATCCAACGCCCCGGGGGACGTGGGCTTACCTCTTTTGGGGGATATTGACATACGGACTGATGTGCCAAGCTACCGCGTTTTCCGCGATGGTCAACTTAGCGAAGAAGTTCCGGATATTTCTGACTACTGGCGAGATGATCTGGTCATTTTTGCACTGGGTTGTTCATTCTCCTTTGAAGAGGCTCTGTTGGCGGATGGCCTGAATGTACGCAATGTCAGCGAGGGCGTGAATGTACCCATGTATCGCACCGATATTAGCTGCGCACCTGCAGGTCCGTTCTCGGGCGAGATGGTCGTTAGCATGCGTCCTTTTAAGGCTGCGGATGCGATACGGGCTATACAGATTTGTACGCGCTTTCCCTCGGTGCACGGGGCGCCTATTCACATGGGTGACCCTGGACTAATTGGAATAGACAATCTGGAGCTTCCGGATTACGGCGATGCTGTCCATATTGCCGAGGATGAACTGCCCGTGTTCTGGGCCTGTGGTGTTACTCCACAGGTGGCGTTGGAGAAGGCCAGACCTCCCTTCGCGATCACCCATAGTCCCGGGCATATGCTGGTGACGGACCTTCGAAACAGCCAGCTGGCAGTGATGTAAACAGGTGAGAGAAATATGCGACTGAATTGCGATTTGGGAGAGAGCTATGGCAGCTGGACGATGGGGCTGGACGCTGAGGTTATGCCTCATATCGACCAGGCCAACATTGCCTGCGGCTTCCATGGGGGCGACCCGCTGACTATCCGCAACACCCTGCAACTGGCAGCTCAGCATGACGTTAGTGTCGGTGCGCATCCCGCCTACCCCGACCTGGTAGGCTTTGGACGACGATCCATGGCATTGAGTAGCGACGAAATTATCGCCTCCTTGCACTACCAGATATCAGCACTGGATGGCATGGCGAAAAGCGCTGGTTTATCCCTGGACTACATCAAGCCCCACGGCGCTCTTTACAACGACATGATGGCAAAATCAGAGGTACGTCTGGCGATCATGCAAGCAATCGCTGACTATCAGCGCCCCCTGCCCCTCATGCTGCAAGCTACGCCTGACGCAACCAGCCACAGGGCTGAGGCCGGTCAAATGGGTCTGGACCTCATGTTTGAGGTATTTGCTGACCGATGCTATGACGACGATGGGAAATTGTTATCCCGCCGCAAGCCCGGGGCAGTGCATGACCGCGACAAGATGCTCGCCCAGGTTGCACAACTGATAGAGCATGGTTCGCTGACCACTGTGAGTGGACATACCTTATCACTGGAAGCTGACACGCTATGTGTTCACGGCGACAACCCGGAGGGCGTCCAGGCTATTCGCGAAATCCGGTCCCTGGTAAACGGAAGCTAAGCTGCCGTGGAACTGCACTCTGCCGGCGAGAACGCCATGATGCTATATCTGGGCAAGGAAACGAGCCCTGAGGTATCTGCGCGAGTGCAAGCTGCTGCTCTGGCGGTAGAGTTAGCGCTAGGCGATGACTTGATTGATCTGGTGCCATCCTACGCGTCTTTGCTCATTGTCTATAATGCCCTAACCGCCGATCATCTGTCGGTGGCCCATCGAGTTCACCAATGTCTCGACGACCTGGGCTCCGGAGAAGCGGCGGAAGGCAACACCGTGGTTCTGCCGGTTTATTACCACCCTGAAGCAGGGGAAGATCTGGAAGCACTGGCCGAGCGCGCCGCCCTGAGCGTAGACGACGTCATAGCCTTGCACAGTAACGCTGAATACCGGGTTTATGCCATCGGCTTCGCGCCCGGATTTGCTTACCTTGGCCAGGTTGACGAGCGCATTGCTGCGCCACGTCTGGCGACACCAAGACAAAAAGTGCCCCGTGGCGCAGTCGCCATTGCCGACAGGCAAACAGCAGTTTACCCAGCGGTCTCTCCCGGAGGCTGGAACCTGATCGGTCGTTGCCCGTTAAGGATGTTCGACCCCCAAGCCACTCCTACCATGCCGGTTTCTGTGGGTGACCGAGTGCGCTTTGAACCCATTGATCGAGATCGTTTCTTGAGTCTGGGTGGTGAATTGTGAGCTTGACAGTGACCCAGCCCGGTATTCTCTGTCTGCTGCAGGATGGTGGCCGCATGGGTCAACATCGCATTGGTTTGACCAATGGTGGCCCACTGGACCCGCAGGCTTTTGGATACTGCAATCGCCTGCTACAGAACCCGGAAGGTGCAACCGCACTGGAGATCAGCTTTGGCGGTCTGCAATTGGAAGCCACAGTGGACACCTACATTTGCCTCACCGGTGCGAACATGAATTTGCGCATTAACAACATCGAGCAAGCTCGCTGGGAAGTACTGGCAATAAAGGCCGGTGACAGTATCGCGGTGGAATTTGCCGAGCAGGGCTGTCGTTCTTACCTGGGCGTAGCCGGCGGCTTTCAGGTGGAACCCACTTTTGGCAGCACTGCCACCGTGATGCGAGAAAAGGTCGGCGGTCTCAACGGCGACAAGCTACAAGCGGGCGACTTGCTTCCCTGCGCACAGGTCACCGAGTGCAAACACCTGTATTTGCCGGCCTCGAGCCAACCACGCTACCAGAACCTCATTACCGTCAGAGTCATTCCCGGTTACCAACAGCAACACTTTAACCGCTATGAACAGCGCCGCTTTTTCAGTCACACCTATACCGTCTCTGACCGCTGTGATCGAATGGGATACCGACTTGAAGGCCCAGCCATTGACTGTGATATACAGGGCATACTTTCCGAGGGCATATGCTTTGGGGCAATTCAGATTCCTGCGGACGGACAACCCATCGTTTTGCTCAACGACCGACAAACCATTGGCGGTTATCCCAAGATTGGCTCAGCTCTGTCGCTGGACTGTGGACGCCTGGCGCAGCTGCGTCCCGGTGGCACGGTACACTTTGCCCCTGTCAGCCCCCACGGAGCTCACAATGCCTTGCACCTCGCCGCCAGTTTTTCCCGCCGCCAGCCGCTGATGGAGCGCACCGCTTGACTGAATTAGAACTCAGCATAAGCATTGAAGCGACTCTGGTGGCGCGCAACCTGCGCAACATGAAGGTCGCCAGGGATGCACTGGCGCCCGGCTACTACATGCGGGCTGCACGAATATTGAGCGAGGTCACGGGCAAAGTCATCATAGGCACTGGCTTCCCCGTTATGGAGACCTTTGAAACAGATGGACCCGTGGGTGCCATCGCCTTATACGACGCCCTGGAGCAACTGGGAGCAGAACCCTGGCTAGCCTGCGGAGCGCCGCTCTCAAAATGTCTTATTGATGACTACCGAGTACTGGAGTTAAACGCGAAAAACCTTGTTACCGCCCAGCAGGAAGCACAGGGAAAACTGGAGCAACTGCAACCTCAGGCCATCATTTCAATTGAACGCCCCGGACTCAGCGCTGATGGCTGTTATTACAATATGCGTGGCGAAGACATAACGCCCCGCAGTGCTTTTTTTGACCCCTATCTGGCCAACGCACGGTGCCCGACCATGGCCATTGGTGATGGCGGTAACGAAATCGGTATGGGCAATATTCGGGACGCGATAGCTACCCTGGACATTAATGCAGCCGCAACTAAGTGCGATGAATTATTGGTGGCAGATGTCTCCAACTGGGGTGCCTACGGCCTTATCGCCTTTCTGGGGTATTGGCGCGGCCGAGATATGCTTGGCGAAATATCGCCACTGGATATTCTCAACTACCTTTCGGCGCGCGGTAGTGTTGACGGAGTCACCCGGGAGAACACCCTGACCGAAGATGGCCTGCAAGCCGAGGAAGGGCAAAACGTCATCGATGAACTCCGGAGTCTCACTGGATTCCAGTAACGTATTATAAGTTCCCACCCTGTGGGACATTCAGACAGGAAAAACTATGAGCATTGTGTATTTAAACGGCGAGTACATGCCAATGGAAGAGGCTCAGATCTCACCCATGGACCGAGGTTTTCTTTTCGGTGACGGCATTTACGAAGTGGTGCCTTCCTATGACGGAAAATTAGTGGGGTTCACCCCTCACCTGCAGCGTATGCAGGAGGGTCTTGATGCGATTGAAATCAAACTGGTCGTTGATCATGCCGCCTGGCACAATATTTCCGAACAGCTGATAAAACGCAACGGTGGCGGAAACCTGGGCATTTATTTTCACGTAAGTCGCGGCGCGGACAGTAAACGGCATCACGCTTATCCGGATAACATTGCACCGACCGTTTACGCCTTTGCCTTTGAAATCCCACCGGCGCCCCTGCCCGAAAAAAGCGCAGCTAATCCCTACACCGTGTCTACCGCCGAAGATCTGCGATGGAAACGCTGCAATATTAAATCTACCGCCTTGCTGGGCAATGTCATGCACTATCAGGACGGTCACGCAAAGGGACACTCGGAAACCATTTTGTACAACGAGCATGGTGAACTCACCGAGGCTGCTGCCTGTAACGTCTTCATCGTAAAGAACGGCATCGTGTCTACCCCTTTGCTGGACCACCAGAAACTACCGGGAATCACTCGTCTGATGCTACTGGAAATTTTGCGCAAGGACGGCAGCATTCCGGTGCAGGAACGAGTCGTTACGATGAAAGAGGTGGATGACGCCGACGAAGTCTGGATTACCAGTTCATCCAAGGAAATTGCACCGGTCATAGAAATTAACGGTAAGTCAGTGGGCGATGGCGGCGTTGGAGATGTCTGGCTGGCGGCACAAACGCTGTACACCGGCCACAAGTTCGACTTCTGATGGCACGTGCCAACCAGGCCAGGCTCGATCTCGCGGCCCTGCGCCATAACCTAGCGCATGCCCGGCAACTAGCGCCCGAATGCAAGGTAATGTGCGTGGTCAAAGCCAATGGCTATGGCCACGGTGCACTTAACGTTGCGCGTGTGTTTGCTCCGATGGCCGATGCACTGGCGGTCGCCTGCATTGAAGAAGCTATTGAATTACGTGACGGAGGCATAGAGACACCCATCCTGTTGCTGCAAGGTGTGTTCGAGGCGCAAGAGCTGATTATCGCCTCGCAGCAAAATTTTTGGGTGATGGTCGATAACCGCCAACACCTTTACTGGCTTGAACAGGCACGACTTCCTGCCCCTGTTACCTGCTGGCTCAAGATAGATACCGGCATGCATCGACTGGGCGTGCAGCCCGAGGAAGCGGCCGAGTTCCATCAGCGCTTGAGCTCCTGTGAAAATCGTACTGGGGAGTTAGTCACCTGCACCCACTTTGCCAGCGCCGATGAACTGGACAAGCCCCAAACTACAGAACAACTGGCACTGTTCGAGAGCATCACCGCTGATCTTCCCGGTCCACGCAGTGCGGCCAATTCGTCGGGCTTACTCGGCTGGCCGAACTCGCATTATGACTGGATTCGTCCGGGCTACATGCTCTATGGCAACTCCCCTTTCACTGCGACCCACCCCAACACAGACACGCTTCACCCGGTGATGACACTCTGTTCCGCAGTGATTTCGATACGCAACGTTGCCTCCGGTGAGTCCGTTGGTTACGCCGCAAACTGGACCGCCCAAAGACCCTCGCGAATTGCCACAGTGTCCATAGGCTATGGTGATGGCTATCCCAGACTCGCAGCCAACGGCACGCCAGTGCTGATCAACGGCCAACGCGCGCCCCTGGCGGGCAGGGTCTCAATGGACATGATCACTGTGGATATCACCGACCTGGACGACGTGAAGCTTGGTGACCAGGTCATACTGTGGGGGGAAGAATTGCCCGTGAGCGAAGTTGCGGCCCATGCCGGCACAATAGGCTACGAACTCACCACTCGAATGCCGGCGCGCACGCCCAGAGTCGTGACTGACTAACTGCCAGCGCTTTGCAGCCTTACCGCGGCGTGCTTAAATCAAGGCATGCCAAACATAAAATCCGTATTCAAATATCTGCTCTGGGCGCTTTCGCTCCTCCTGTTCACCGTGGTAGTCGCTGGACTTTGGCTGCGCCAAGAATTCGCCAGGGTGCAGTCAGCAGGCGCGAACAGTGCCTACTGGCAGTCCGTGCCCGTGGTGGCAGCAGATAAAGATGTAAACATCGACAAAGAGTGCTTGCAGCAGTACCCGCAAAAACGCGCGTTCTTTGGCGCCCTGCACGTCCACACCGCCGCCTCCTACGACGCTACCGCGTTTGGGACCATGACCACCGTTGACGATGCCTATCGTTTTGCCCGCGGTGAAACTCTGCCCCTACGATTGCGCACAGACCCCGAGGGCTTCGATGCGCCCTTAATTAGCATTAATGCTCCGCTGGATTTTATGGCAGTGACCGATCACGCCGAATCCCTTGGCGAAGTCCAGCTCTGTTACGCCCCCGCTAGCCAGGCTTACGGAGCATTGGTTTGTCGCCTGTATCGAGGAGACCTGCAGTTGCCGGCAGGCGACGATATGCAGGCGATCTTGCGACTGGCCTCGCTGGCCATTTTTGGTAAAGACCGTTCGCAAAAAGTTTGCGGTAAAGACGGCACCCTTTGTCTACAGCAGGCCGCTCAGGTGTGGCTGGAAAATCAGCGCAGCACTGAGCAGTGGCAAGATCACAGCAGCCGTTGCAACTTCAGCACACTGCACGCCTACGAATACACCCTCGCCGAAGACTCCTCTAACCTGCATCGCAATGTTATTTTTCGGTCCTCCCGGGTACCCCAGGCGGTCATCAGCGCCAAGGATGCACCGGAGCCAGAACAACTATGGGGCTGGCTAAACCGCACTTGTATTGAGGGCGATACTGACTGTGATGTGCTCGCTATCCCTCACAATAGCAACTGGAGCAGCGGTCGTATGTGGTATCCATACAGCAACAGGGACCTGCCTACAAAGGCTCGCGTAGAGCATGCCCAACTGCGTGCAAGACTGGAACCACTGGCGGAAATACTGCAAACCAAGGGCGACTCGGAATGTCGCAATGGTATCGCCAGCGTTATGGGTGCGGCAGACGAGTTCTGTGACTTCGAAAAGCTGCGCTCTCCGGCAGAGTCCATTGAAGATTGTGATGAAACCATCGGCAGTGGCGGCATGATGCTGCGCGGATGCACCTCCCGTTACAATTTTGTCCGCTACGCACTGGCTGCCGGACTTAAGGAGAGAGCCGCACTGGGAGTCAACCCTTTCAAGCTGGGGATTGTCGCCGCCACCGACACTCACAACGGCATAGCAGCAGCGGACAGCGAGGAATTCTACCAAGGGTCTCACGGCATAGACCGCAATGTACTCAGTCGCCTGGAGGGTCATACCGAAGTGCCTGGCGACATCGGTGCCGGCTCACCGGTGCGTTATAATCCCGGAGGCCTTGCAGGCATTTATGCACAGCAAAACTCTCGAGAAGCTCTGTTTGATTCAATGCGAAACAGAGAGACTTTCGGCACCAGTGGTCCCAAAATTACGCCCAGATTTTTTGCCGGCTGGGGTATGGATGAGCTGGATTGTTATGATCCGGCGCTGCTCCAAAAGGCCTACCAGCAAGGCGTACCTATGGGCTCGACCCTGACTGGTGAACCGCAAACAGCAGGGCCAGTATTTCTGGTTACTGCAAACAGGGACGGTCGAGATAGTGCCAACCTGCTACAGCGTATCCAGATCATTAAATCTTGGGTGGACGCCGACGGGAAAACCCACCAGGCAATTTACAATGTAGCCGGTGATCCAAAAAACGGAGCGAGTGTAGACTCCGATAGCTGCGTCACTCGTGGCTCCGGATTCAATCAGCTTTGCGCTACCTGGCGTGACCCCGGGTTCGATCCGGATACGGCTGCGGCTTACTATAGTCGGACATTGGAGAATCCCAGCTGTCGCTGGAGCCAATGGGATTGCAACCGTCTGCCGCCTGAAGAGCGACCTGCAAGTTGCAATAACCCGGATATTCCCTGGAAGATTCAGGAAAGAGCCTGGACGTCTCCCATCTGGTACTACCCGAAATGATTTGCAAGCCATGCACCAGCACCGCGAATCCATTACCATAAGCCTTCATCGAAAAGACAGGGACAACAAACACCTTGGCTGCAGCACCGCAAGATCCCCTCCCCGATGGTAGCCTGCTGGCGGCTATAGACCTGGGCAGTAATTCATTTCACCTGATCATCGCCAAGATAGAGCACGGCGAGATGCGACCGGTTGAGGCCCTGGCTGAAAAGGTTCAACTGGGAGCGGGCCTGGAAAACGGACGCCTGTCTCCCGATGCCATTGAACGCGGCCTGGAATGTTTGTCCCGGTTTGCCCAACTGCTGGAAAGTGTCGAGCCAAAGCGTATTCGCGTGGTCGGTACCAATGCACTGCGTCAAGCAAAAAACCGTCTGGACTTCACCCTGCCTGCCCGTGACATTCTGGGCACCCGGGTAGACGTGATCTATGGCCGGGAAGAAGCGCGACTGGTGTACCTTGGCGTTGCTCACAGCCTGGCAGATGACGCTCAGTCTCGACTCGTCATTGATATTGGCGGCGGCAGTACTGAGTTCATTATCGGAGAACGCTTTGAGCCCCAGCAACTGGAAAGTCTGCAAATGGGTTGCGTCTCTTTTACTCGCGATTGCTTCCTGGGTGGGGAGATCACCGCCACCAATTATCAACGGGCATACAATCATGCTCGCGTAGAGACATCGCATATCCGTCATCGCTACAGTGCCAGTCACTGGGCGGAGTGCGTAGGTTCTTCGGGAACACTGAATGCAATAGCAAGTATTCTTCTGCAAAATGGCTGGAGTGACGGCAACATCACCCGCAAGGCGCTGAGTAAGCTCGAGCATAAAATCCTGACGTTTAATCACTTCGACGAAATAGAACTGGATGGCTTGTCTGAAAACCGGCGTAGTGTCATTACAGCTGGCACTGCCATCACCAGCGCGCTGTTCGATATTCTCGGTATCGATCAAATGCGCACGTCAAAAGGCGCTCTGCGTGAGGGAGTAATCTACGATTTGATGGGGCGTTTAAGCCACGAAGACGTGCGCGAACGGACCATTAATGCACTAATGCAACGCTACGCCGCCGATGAAAACACAGCTGAAATTGTAGAGCGCCGCTGTCGTACACTATTCTCTGCCACCCGCGGAAGCTGGAAACTGGGCAACGAAGACTGGGAACTACTGCACTGGGCGGCCCACACCCACGAAATTGGCATGGCCATTTCACACAAGCATTTCAATCGTCATACTGCTTACTTGCTGCGCAATGCAGATTTACCGGGCTTTTCTCAAGAAGAACAGGAGCAATTGGCGATTCTAACCCAGGGTCAACGCGGAAAAATCTCGGCGGAACTGCTAGAGGACCAACCCAAGAGCCTGCAACGTCGTTTGGGCTATTTACTCGCCATTATGCGCCTGTCGGTACATTTCAAGTACGTGGAAACACTGGAACAGCTCCCTGAATTCGCAGTTCAGGTGGATGATTCATCCTTGGCACTGGGATTCCCGGAGACCTGGCTGGAAGATCATCCATTAACCTTGAGCGAGCTGGAGCAGGAGCAATCTCATCTTGCCAAGTTGGGTCTGGAGCTCAATTTTTCCTGACAGCAACGCTCAAACCGAGTTGGCGATCTCCGCCAGGTAATCGAGCAGTATTGCATTCACCTTTTCAGAAGCCTCCAACTGCACCATGTGCCCGGCGTCGGACACCATGCGCACCTGGCGCAAGTCGGGAAAAATCGCTCGCATCAGACCAATGGGGTCCTCCCCGTGAAAACCCTCCAGATCAACATCGTTTTCGCTGCCGAGAAAGTAAGCCGGCACTGCGCTGCGAACACCCTCAAAAGGCTTTCGCTGCTGCCATTTCATGTCCATAGAGCGGTACCAGTTCAGACCTCCTGTAAAGCCACTGCGGGTGTACTCTTCAACAAAATAATCCAGCTCTTGCTCGGACAGCCAGGACCAGGGCAAGGGCGGAGGCTCTTCCATGGCATCGATATAAGCAGTCTCAGGAGGATATTTAAAACAGTCAAAATAGTTCGCTGAGCCGCTGAGCGTATAGAACACCTTGTGTAAAAAACGCCGCGGTTGCGCCGCAAGCTCTTCATCGGCGCGGGGAGGCTCGCGAAAATATTCAATGTGCAAGAAGTGTTGCTCGCCCATGCGACGATATTCAGTAAGTGGTGACTCTTGCGGATTATGTGGAGCCGCCGGATTTTCCAAACCAATAACGGCCATCACCCGCTCCGGGTGCCGTAACGCCAGGTCGTAGATCGCAAACGCACCAAAGTCCAGACCCGCGAAAACAGACTGTTCCAGCTGCAGATGATCGAGCAGCCCTATCAGGTCTCCAATGATGTGATCAATGTCATAATAGCGAGGGTCTTGCGGGGCATCGGTCTGTCCCATGCCGCGCATGTCAGGCGCAATCACGCGATAGCCAGCAGCAGCCAGAGCCGTTATTTGCCGATGCCAGCTGAACCACAGGTGGGGAAATCCATGGCAAAGAATGACCGGCATCCCCTGACCCTGGTCCACATAGTGAACCCGGATGCCGTTAATCGATGCGTACTGGTGGTTCCAGTTCATTCGCGGCCTTGCAGGTCGCGATTACAGGTCGTAGCCGCGCTCGTCGTGCAATACAAGGTCCAAACCCTGAGTCTCTTCATCAGCATCTACGCGGAGCCCGACCATCAGGTCTACGACTTTAAGGATAACCCAGGTAGCAACCGCCGTATAAGTGAAGGTAGCAACAACACCGGTAGCCTGCACCATGAGCTGACCCCCAATACTGTCAATGCCGTCCGAGAAACCGTTCCCGCTGAAAACGCCCAGTTGGGTAGAACAAAAGACACCCGCCAACAGGGTGCCCAGAATACCGCCAACACCGTGCACAGGAAACACATCCAGGCTGTCATCTATCTTCAACTTGTTTTTGATCCAGTTGGTCGCGAAGTAACAGACCACGCCCGCCGTGAGGCCGATGACGACCGCTGCGGCAGGGCCAACAGAACCAGAGGCTGGCGTGATTGTACCCAGACCGGCAACCATGCCGGTTACGATGCCCAACACAGAAGGTTTGCCATGGCGAATCCACTCCATTGCCATCCAGGCCAGTGCTCCGGCTGACGCCGATAGATGAGTTACCAGCATTGCCATAGCGGCACTGTTGTCTGCGGCGACCGCAGAACCGGCATTAAAACCAAACCATCCCACCCAGAGCATGCCTGCGCCTGCGACTGTCAGGGTCAGGTTATGTGGAGGCATTGCAACCTTACCAAACCCGCGACGGGGGCCCATCATCATGGCCGCAACCAGCGCCGCGACCGCTGCGGTAATGTGCACCACGGTACCGCCCGCGAAGTCCTGCAGGCCCATACTGCCTAGCCAGCCGCCGCCCCAGACCCAGTGACAGACCGGGGCATAAACGACAATTAACCAGATCGCACTGAACAAAAGCATGGCGGAAAAGCGCATGCGCTCCGCAAAGCCACCCACGATCAGCGCCGGTGTGATAATCGCGAAGGTCATCTGAAAAATAGCGAACAAGGTCGCAGGTATACCGCCATTTAAACTGTCCATGGTGATAGCGGCGAAAAAGACATTGCCAAAATCGCCAATAAACGCGCCCTGTTCCACGCCATCGGAACCAAATGCGATAGTGTAGCCAACTGCAAACCACAGCAGCGACATTAAGCAGGTCAGTGCGAAACACTGCATCAGTATCGACAGTACGTTCTTTACCCGCACCAAACCGCCGTAAAACAGTGAGAGACCGGGAATCGTCATAAACAGCACCAGAGCGGTAGCCGTGAGGACCCAGGCTGTGTCAGCCTGATTCAACTCCTGAGCACTGGCGCTGGCAGAAGCAGTCCCTACCAACATTAGAAGAGCCATTTGTTGTAGTGATTTCATCAGTTATTTCCCGTTAAAGTGCGTCTTCGCCGGTTTCACCGGTGCGAATGCGAATGCCCTGTTCCAAAGGCGCTACAAAAATCTTGCCGTCACCAATCTTACCGGTGGCTGCAGCTTTACAGACTGCGTCTATCGCTGCGTCCAGTTGGCCATCGCTCACCGCGATCTGGATTTTCACCTTAGGCTGGAATTCGACCAGGTATTCGGCGCCTCGGTAGAGTTCGGTATGCCCCTTCTGTCGACCGTAACCTTTAACCTCTTCCACAGTCATTCCAGCAATGCCAACCTGCTGCAGCGCTTCTCTCACATCATCCAGCTTGAACGGCTTGATAATGGCGGTCATCATTTTCATCAGACTCACCTCTCTAGATTGTTTTCTGGCAGTGGGCCGAAAGACCCGGTTTTTGTTACACCTTTGGCGCTGACCAAAGGCAAGAGACGAATCCTGCCACAACACAGGGCAAATTTTAAGCGGTGCGAGGCGGCAATCGTCTCAAATGTGCCTACAGCAGCGATAAATGTGGCCGAGTCATCCAAATCAGACCACCCTTTAGCCGCAACGGCTTGGCAGCGTGCATCTGGCACGGCATCGTGGTATCACTAGCGCCTCGAATTTCGCCCGTTGGACCCAATCGATATGAATTACCACCGCCTCATTCTGATCTGCATCCTGCTCTTGAGCGCCACTGCCCAGGCTCAAGTACCGACCGAGTCCTCCCTAGAACAGGCAGTAGCGGCTGCAACTGACGACCTGCCCCATCACGTCATCCTGATTATCGGCGATGGCATGGACGAGCAACAGGTGACAATTGCTCGCAACTATCTCAAAGGCGCCAATGGCCGACTTGTCATGGATCGACTGCCTCTGCGCGCGGCGTCCCAGATACTCACCACCGAAGACAAGTTAAATGGCAGGCCCGTTTACGTTGCTGATTCAGCCAACACGGCGACCAGCATGGCCACCGGTGTAGTCACCAGCCGTGGTCGACTGTCGACCACAGCAGGCGGTGACAAAGACATACCCACTATCGCCGAACTGGCTAAAGCGGCCGGCTTTAAAACTGGCATCGTCAGCACCTCCAGCGTAACCGACGCCACTCCGGCTGCCTTCGCCACCCACATCAGTTACCGCCTGTGCGAAAACCCCGACATTGTGGAGCAAGTTGAATACAAGGGGATAGATCTGGGGGGCTGCCCTCAGGACGCCAGGAAGAATGGCGGCTTAGGCGCGGTTTCCGAGCAGCTTGCCAATTCGAACATGGACGTCATTCTGGGCGGTGGTAGCAAGCATTTCGCGGTGAATGCCGAGGGACAGGACATTAGCGTATTGGCCCTGGCCCAGAGCAATGGCTTCCAGACGGTAGATAGCGCTTCTGCCCTCGAGGCAAGCAAACCCGGCCAACCCTTACTAGGGCTGTTTGCCGAGAGCACCTTGCCGGTGCGTCTGCGGGGAGAAGATGGACGTCAGGCAGAAATGCCTGAGCCTAGCCTGCTCAACAGAGTGCACGAATACCTTGGGGATGCAGAGTTACCAGAGGTCATGATTTGCGAGCCCAATCCGGATTTCGCAGAAATGCCCACACTCAAACAAATGACCGATGCAGCCTTAGCGCATTTGTCCGCGAATAACGACAAGGGATTCTTTCTGATGATAGAGTCCGCCTCCATCGACAAACAGTCCCACGAGCGCAAGCCCTGTGGCTCCATTGGTGAAGTTGAACAATTGGAAGAAGCGTTGCAAAGCGCGCTGGCTTTCTCCAGAACACATCCCAAGACCCTCATTCTGGTCACCGCCGACCACTCCCAGGCGGCGCAACTCATTCCTTATGAGAGCCTGTTTTCCGCCTATCCAATCCCTGTTTATACACCCGGCTATCTGGCACAAATCGAAACGCCTGAAGGCAGCGTGATGTCAGTCAACTATGCGACGACCAATTTTATGATGGAGGAGCATACCGGGGCCGCTGTTCCCCTTTACGCTAATTCACAGGGTCAGGGCAAAATACCGGCCTTTGTGCAGCAGCCAGAGATATTCAAAATCATGATGGACTATTTGGGACTTTAAAAAGCGGCGTGCTGGGTGCACTACCTACAAGTTCACCCAGCTATTAAGAGCACGCAGGCGAAACCGGGTACCCCGATAGTTCAGCACCGTGGAATCAGGCAATATTTCCTCAACCTTAAGGCCAGAGGCGGGACTGCCTCCCACCTTAAGTTCTTTGCCATTAAGCACGACCCGCGACTGGCCCGGGCGGCCAGAATAATCGTGCCGCTCGTAAAAAATGCTGGGAATGCGGTCTTTGGTTTGCTGCGACAGGCCATTTACAAAGGGCGCTGAGTGTTCCTCCAACCTGGCATTTTCCAACTCATTCTCTGCGCTTTTCAGCAAGCGCTCGATATCCACACCCTCCTCTACGACTGCCGAGGATCCGGAACCGTCTGCGGTTTTTTCGAGCACTGGCGCCTCTGGCTTGGTAATTTTGACGACAGCAGAGGATTGCGTCACCTGAGAATTACTGTCTTGGACAGGCCTTTCTGATGCATACAAAGCGCTCACAGCTGTGTTTGCTGCGACCCCGCGTTTGGCCGGAGTCGCCTCGCTCGCAGCTATAGGCGACAGTTTCTCAACAGTGGCCAATTCGTCAGCACCGGGCGCTAATCCCTGCTCGGACTCGGCCTTTGATGTTGCCACGACTTTAGCTTGCGCTTTTTCTAGCTGCGGCGCGGCCTGCTGGACAACTGCGAGCGTATTGGCATTCTGCCCCCTGTCCCACAGCAGCCAGGCGATGACTGCCACTGCAGCAACAAGTGCGAGTACAACGGCCAGCAGCCAGAAGTTTTTCGCAGGCGTCTCGGCAACATAAGCATGGCGTGTGCCCAGGGTAGGCACATCATCCGTGTCATCATTGGAGCGATTAAGAGCATCTAGAATCAGGGACATGGCAGGCTGCTTGTCATTGTGTTTCATCCATCGGCTGCAAGATTGCGCGCGCTGCAACCGCACTGGTATCAATACCTAATGCGTCGTTCAGCTTAAGCAATGTCTGCACGCCAATCACCCCGTCTGCTTCCAGCCCCTGCGCTCCCTGAAACAGCATGACGCGTTGTTTCAATGCCTCATTAAAACGATTAGCCGTTAACGCCTGGGCCTGCCCATCCAGGCGAGCAAATAATTGGGCGACTTCACCGACAGCGGGACTGCTGTCGCCTTCAGCCAATAAGCGTTCAAACCCTTTAGGTCGATGCCAGAGAAAACGGTACCCGCCATTCCAAAGGGGGCCGATTTCCGCGAGTTTCACAAATTCAATACCGCTGGAGTTCGCCACCCAGGCAGATCGTCCCTCGATTCCCAGCAACACCAGCGCGGCGGAAAACTTCTCTGCAGTTATCAAGTCCAGTAGCAGCGGTCGTTGCAGCTCCGAAATTTCATCCCAGGTATCGGCATTGGCCTCTATACAGGCAATGGCTTCCATGTCTTGGCCGCAGATGTCAGCAGGCGCGGGAGAATCGCTGGCCAGAGACCAAATAATCGCTTGTGCATCTTCCGGAGGCAGCAGCCATTTGAACCCGGTATCGTCCGCAACAGGTAGCGCGTCGACTTTCTCACCGTCCGGGGTCAAAGTCGGCGCCGCCAGGGTCGTCAAATCAATGGCTGCTTGATTCTCTTTGAGCACAACCCTCTCGACTTCCGGCACGCTTATCTCCTGCGCGACACGGGGCTCGGGCGCATTAACCTGGTTGATGCCCCACCATGCAGCCACCGCCCCCAGCAACACCAATGCGGCGAGCGCCAAGGGCCACAGAGCAGCCTTTTTAGCGCCCTCTTCTCCTAACACTTCTTTGGCCGCCAAGCGCAACGTGGCAAGGTCGGCTCGGCTTTTGTTGCGTCCGTAGGCACCCAACATAACCCGATCACACAGCACATTGATCAGGCGAGGAATACCCCGCGTGCGCTTATAGATTCCCCTGACCACGGCCGGCGGGAAGATCACTCTGTCGGCGGACATGCCCGCGACTTGCAAGCGGTGATGGATATAGGAACCGGTTTCCGAAAAATTCAGGGGCTCAAGATTGTACCTGGCAGTAATGCGCTGATTCAGCTGACGCAATTCGGGCCTGGCCAACAACTGGGCCAGCTCGGGTTGGCCAATCAAGATGATCTGCAACAATTTTTCGCTGTTGGTTTCCAGGTTGGTCAACAAGCGAATCTGCTCAAGTACCTCAAAATCCAGGTGCTGAGCTTCGTCGATCATCAGCACCGTCTTGCGACTCCGAGCGTGATTTTCCAGTAAGAAGGAGTGCAAAGCATCAGTCAGCGTTTTCAAACTGTGCTTGTCTGGATCGTAGCGAATACCCAGTTCATCACAAGCAGTGGCTAACAATTCGATGGCATTGAGCGCCGGATTTAAAATAATGGCGATGTCTGTATCGTGGGGTAGCTGTTCCAATAAACAGCGGTTAATGGTGGTTTTGCCAGTACCTACCTCGCCGGTGAGCAAAATAAAACCGCCGCCAGCGCCCACCCCGTAAAGCAGGTGCGCGAGAGCGTCCCGGTGCCTTGCGCTCATAAACAGGTAGCGCGGGTTAACGGCAATCGAGAAGGGAGCTTCGTTGAGACCAAAGTACTGGTGGTACATGGTTAACATTATGCACCAAGGCTCTCGCAGACGCGAAGCGTTTACTGGTGAATACCAGCGTAGACCTCGCCTGCCGCTGCTGGGATAATGAATCTTCAGTTTATCCCGGTACAAAACAATGCGCTCTGCACAAATAGCACTCACTTTCCTGTGCTTGTCGCTGATTTCCCCCTTCCCTGCGTTAACCCAGGAAGAAGGCGTGGGCCTGGTGCTGGCAGGCGGCGGCGCTCGAGGTATTGCCCACGTGGGAGCGATTACCGCGCTCGAAGAAATGCAAGTCCCAGTCAGCGCCATTGCTGGCACCAGTATGGGCGCCCTGGTGGGAGGACTCTACGCCATAGGCCTCAATTCTGAGGAACTGCGTGAAGTGGTCGAAAACATGGCTTGGGACGAGGCCTTCGAAGACTCACTTGAGCGTGACAGCCTACCTCAGCGTCGCAAGAGCGATGATTACGACTACCCATCCTCTGTGTCCCTGGCAGTCAATAATGGCACCCTGTCGATACCCTTGGGCTTTGTTCAGGGCCAGCAGGTCAGGCAAATCATTAAGCAATTGACCATTGATGCAGACCACATCAATGATTTCAGTGCTCTGCCAACGCCGTTTCGCGCGGTCGCCACCGATATCGAAACCGGTAATGCTTATATTTTCAGCGAGGGCGACATCGTTACTGCCATGCGCGCCAGCATGTCACTTCCCGGTCTTCTGGCGCCAGTTGAACACGATGGTCGCCTGTTGGTAGACGGCGGACTGGCAATGAACATTCCGGTCAGTGTTGGCCGATCTATGGGCACTGAACGTCTTATCGTTATCGACATTGGCACACCGCTGCGTGAGCGCGAGAACATCAACAACCTGCTGGACGTTGCTGACCAAATGCTGAACTTCCTTACCCGCAAAAACTCACTTGAACAACTGGAACAGCTAACCGAGAAAGATATTTTAATTAACCCTGATTTACAGGGCATTGGCATGCTCGACTTTGAAGATACTCAGGAAATTTACCGCCGGGGTTATGAGGCCACTATGGCCCTTGCTGAGGAGTTGCAAGTACTCGCGCTCAATGATGGCGACTGGGCGACTTACCTGGCCAGCCGGGAACTGGTTTCACCCGAAAACCCGGTGATCGACCATATCGCGATATTCGATAACAGCGCGCTACGCGATGACATCATTAGAGTTCGGTTGTCTCAACAAGTGGGCAAACCCCTTGACAGGGAGCAGTTGAGCACCGATATGGCAGAAATCTATGCCCTGGACCAATGGGAGATAATTGATTACGACGTGGTCGAGGAAGAGCGAGGCACCGTCTTGCAGATTCGTGCCTCGGCTAAAACCTGGGGTGGCGATGACCTTAAATTTGGGCTGAATTTTGTCACCGATCTCGATGGCGGTAGCGATATCAACCTGGGCGTAAGTTACCTTTGGAAAGGCCTGACAGATTTGGGCGGAGAGCTCTACGCGCGCACTCAACTTGGCGACACCATAATGTTCAGCGCTGAGTTCTATCAACCACTGGACCTGCGCTCAAAATTCTTTGTCGTGCCCTATGTCGGTTACCGTGATTACGACGTAACAACACTGGGGCCGGAATATGACGTCACAGATCCCACAGGCATCTGGCGAGTGCGTCGGCTGAGCACACAATTTGACACCGGCTGGAACGCATTCAAAAACACCCAGCTGCGTCTGGGCGTATTCCGCAATAAAGGCGAGTATCGCTCTGACGCAGAATTTGGTGGAGCACTGCCGGAAGCACGTTTTGACGAAGGCGGAGCCATGTTCAGCGCTCGCTACGACACACTGGACAATGCGTTCTTCCCCACTAGCGGTGCGTTCTTCTATGGTGAATATCAACTGCTAAGAAGCGCCATGGGCGCTGATGAAGATTACGAACGCTGGCAAGCAATCGCCCAGGGGGCGTTCAGTTTTGGCGATGATGATCGCAATACGGTTATTGTCACAGGTAGAACAGGACAATCAGTCAACGCCAGCAATGCACCGCAAAACTATTTCCAACTGGGTGGCCTGTTTAACCTTTCGGGGGTGAGCCAAAACTATCTCTCTGCCCGACAGATGGCATTCGCTATGGTTCAGTATCAGCATCGCCTCTCTGATACTTCAGTACTCCCGTTCGACATGCCCGCCTATGTAGGCGCCTCGCTGGAGGGCGGTGAACTCTGGTCCGACCGCTCGGACGTTAATAGTGGAGACTTTATCAATGCGGGTAGTGTCTATCTTGCAGTGGACTCGCCGATAGGTGCGATCTACCTCGCCTACGGGCGTACAGAAGACTCGCAGGATGCGCTTTACCTTGCGCTAGGCTGGCCGTTCCTGAACAACCAGTTACGCATTGGCAGATAGGGTGCTCTGAGCCGCTCTGTATTAACAAACAACTCGGAAACTGATTATGCCTCTAGCTTCGCCACCGCCCCGAAATCCACATTGCAGCCGACCTGACCTGGTTCGAATAACATTTCTTGCCTCGCTTTTATTCCTTGCAGGCTGTGTCACATCGGTGGTGAGTCCTGAACAGGAGATCAAGGCCGGTAGCGCAATATCACAACAGGTCGCCAATCAGATAGGCGTCTACATGGATCCCGAATTGGAACAGTACCTGGACGCTGTTGGCCAGCGTCTGGTAGGAGCTCTGGGGGAGTCTCCCTATGCGTTCCAGTTCGTCATCGTTGACCAGTTTGAACCCAATGCCTTCGCTACCCCCGGAGGATTTATCTACGTCTCCCGAGGCTTGTTAGCACAAATGAACGACGAGGCAGAGCTTGCCGGAGTGCTGGCGCATGAAATCAGCCACGTCACCCAACGTCATCACGTACGTCAGGCTGGCCGCAGTATTGGCGCTAGCTTGTTTACGCTGCCCGGTCGTGCAGTAGGCATTGTCAGCAAGGACCTGGGCGATATGATCAATAGCCCGATCGAACATGCTGGGCAGGTTTACCTCTCATCGTATTCAAGGGGACAAGAGAGCGAGGCAGACGCCTACGGAATGCGCCTGGCCAACGCCGCAGGGTACGATGCTCTCGCCCTTGCAGACGCGCTGGATGGCATTGAAAGCAGTCTGTATTTACTAACCGGTGAGCATCACGAAGCCAATTACCTGGACACACACCCCACTACCCCAAAGCGGGTGGCTGACATCAACAAGCTGGCTGGTGGGTTAACCCTTGACCCTATGCCACCGCTGGCAGATCGGGCTCAGCTTTATCAAAAGCTGAATGGGCTTTGGTGGGGACCGCAAAATCCGCAGCAGGGAATATTCCAGGATAACCTCTTCCTCAGCGCTGACCTGGGACTGAGCGTTACCTTTCCTAAAGACTGGGAAAAAAATAATACCCCACGCGTTGTCGCTGCCATGGAGCCAGAAGGTAAAGCGTACCTGGCGCTGGGCAGTAATAGTGGCGAATTCAGTCCGGAAGGTTACGCAGCAGCACTGATTACCAAAATGCGCGATGGCACCGGTCTGCAACCGGATGTCAATCGCAGTTTTCAGATCGGTAACTGGCCAGCGCACCTGGTTCGCTACGACGACGCCAGCGAGGCCGAGACCGTAAGCCTTTATTACGTATTCCTGAACACCGGGAAAAACAGTTTCACCTTCGTCGCCATGGGTTATGAACACCTCAGGGAAGCTCTGCGCAGCTCAGTGATGAGCATCGCCAAGCTAACGCCGTCGCAAGAAAAAAGTATCCGTAGCTTGCGCTTGCGCATTGCCGACATTGCACCCGGTGAATCCCTGGCAGACTGGGCACAGCGCGTAAACAGTGACTGGTCAGCCGAGTTCATTGCCTCCATGAATGGGATTGACGACACAACAGTCAGGGGCAGCAATGGAGAGTCGCTGAAGTATGCTCGTGAAGAGCGTTACGTGGCACCCTAATGGCATTGGACCAGACTCGCCACGCCATCTATCTTTCGCTGATGATGGTCATTATCGCCAGCACCGCAGCAGTGGCGACAAAGTTTGCCTCTGCCAGGGTGAGCATTGAGGCCATAGTGACCGTTCAATACATGGTGTGCCTGCTACTGTGTCTGCCCCTGACATTGCGCGGTGGGCTTGCCCATATAAAGAGCTCGCGAATCGGATTGCATTTTTTTCGCGGGGCGGTGGGCGTACTCGGCTTTTATCTCTTCTACAGTGCGCTGGAACATATTCCCATGGTCGATGCGATGCTGCTGCGGCAGAGCGCACCCCTCACTGTCCCGCTGGTCATCTGGGCCTGGAACAGAGAACGCATAGCGGGCATCGACTGGCTACCCCTGGCCATTGGTTTTGCCGGCGTTTTGGTCATACTCAGGCCCAGCCCGGATGGGCTCAGCTGGTGGCATGCCGGCGGGTTTCTCTCAGCACTCTGCCTGTCCGTGTCTATGGTCGCCACCCACAAACTGGCGACTACAGAACCCTCGTCTCGAATACTGCTTTATTATTTTGTGCTGTCCCTGGCCTGCGTGGGGCCATTCAGTCTCAACGACTTCGCCGGACTGCGCTGGCAAGAGTGGGCCGCTATGGTCTACGTGGGCATTGCCATTTACTTCACTCTGCTTCTCTACACTCGGGCATACGCCATGGCACCCGCTCATGCCATTGCTCCGGTTAACTACTTCGCCGTCGTTATGGCCGCTTTCTGGGGTTGGTTGATCTGGGGACAGGTTCCTGACGGCTGGTCGCTGGTAGGCAGTGCTCTGGTCATATTAGGAGGCCTAATAACCATTTATCTGGCCAAAAGCGCGCTCAGCCGCTCCGCCGCTAGCATCTAATACGTTTAACATGTTGTTTTTTATAGCAATTAGGCAAAATATCTAGGTTTCTACCTGTTTCGAGAGATCATCAAAAAGTCGAGTTATTTCAGACAACACACTTCCAATCAGGTATTTTTCGTTCTACATCACGGTTTTTACTAGGGGGCGAGCGCTATGCTCCAAACGGTAAAGGTCCCAACATCGGACCTTTCGAAAGGCATGTTCGTCAGTGGCCTCGACAGGGACTGGCTGGGCACGCCATTTCTCACCCAGGGCTTTTTGCTGGAAAGCGACGAGGATATTACCCGTGTTCGCGACTACTGCGAGCATGTTTGGATTGATATTCATAAGTGTGTCTACGTCAGCCCCACTTTGGCACGTCACGCCAAGGGAGAAAGACCGCGTATTCCCATACCTGAAATCTTCAAAGACCGAGAGTTAAGCGACTACGCCGAAGAAACCGCATGGAAAGACGAGCACCCAAGAGCGAGCAAAGCTCTCGACAATTTGCTTAACGATATTACCGACATTTTTGATCAAGCAGCAGATAGCGGCAAGCTGGATGCCGTTAAGCTTAGAACTTCTGCCGACCCCATCGTTGGCAGCATCGCCCGCAACCCGGATGCCTGCCTCTGGCTTGGCCGACTAAAAAAACACGACGAATACAGTTACCAGCACTCGCTCAGCGTGGCTATTTGGGCGGTCGCATTAGGTAGACAGATAGGCTTGCACAAAAGAGACCTGCGCTCCCTGGCTATTGGCGCCATGCTGATGGATGTGGGCAAGCTACTGGTGGACCCTGAACTGCTCAGGGCCGACCGCGATTTAACCGAAGAAGAAACCAAGGAAATGCGCCACCACGTCGCCCACGGCGTCCACCTGGTAAAGAAGAGCGGCATCATCAACCAGGATGTGCTCGACATGGTGGGTTTCCATCACGAGCGCTATGACGGCAGTGGCTACCCGCGAGGTTTAAGGGGCGACGAAATTCCCACTTTCGCGCGCATCGCCGCCATCGTAGATACCTATGACGCAATTACCTCAGACCGCTCCTACGCCGAAGCAAAAGCACCCGCAGAGGCGGTGAAGGTTCTCTATGAGGCCCGAGACAAACAGTTCCAGGCGGAGTTGGTGGAAGCATTTATCCAGGCCGTTGGTATATACCCGGCCGGCACTATTGTAGAGCTCACCTCGGGCGAGATTGGCATTGTTGTCGCTGAAAGCCGCACCCGACGCCTACTTCCCAAGGTAATCCTGGTGCTGAATCGCAAAAAAGAAGAGTACCCCCGCCCCAAGCTGGTAGACCTGCAAGACACGCAGGGACGCTATCAGGACAAGCCAATCTCAATATTCAGGAGTCTCGAGCCCGGCGCCTATGACATAGATATCGGCCGCTACAAGTTCTAGAACGGAGCTTTCATGCTCGCAGCCTGGTCCAGATATTGGGTTCGTCAGCAGAATAGTGACAGGACTATTATCAGCCGTATATTCGTAATACCCTGAACCAAACGTGAGCAGGGGCTAAGGTGCATGATCCTGGGGCAATTTCGAAAGAAGATAAACAACCATTTCAATGCCACCCCCATTCCTCGGGACCTGGATGAAATTACCAGCATTGACCGGGCCAACGAAGTCATACCCGCTGAAGCTGGTTTAAGCCAGGCCGCCGTTAACGCTATCTGGGCAGACACCCTGAGCCTCTATCGCACCGGCATGTATCCGATGCTCAGCATCTGCCTGCGACGCCATGGAAAAATCGTACTGAACCGCAGTATCGGTTACCAAAGCGGCGATGCAGACAGTGAAGACGCCATCATCGGCGACTTGAATACACCCATTTGCCTGTTCTCCGCGTCTAAGGGCGTGAGTGCAATGTTGGTCCACTTGTTGGCAGAGCAAGGAAAAATTCACCTTCTGGACCCGGTGAGCTACTACATTCCGGAGTTTTCACAAAACGGCAAAGGCTTCATCACCATTTATCAGTTGCTGGCCCATCGCGCCGGCGTGCCTGGTTTAGGTGAGAATGGCGATGCCGCACTGCTATTTGACCGCGAGGCAGCGCTGGCGGCAATCTGCGCAGCAGACCCCATTGACAACCTTGGCAGAACATCCGCTTACCATGCAATTACCGGTGGATTTATCCTCGATGAGCTCATTCGCCGAACCACCGGCATGACTGCACAACAGTATTTGAGCAAGCACATCAGCAGGCCAATGGGCATGCGCTACTTCCGTTACGGCCTCACAAAGAAAGACATGAAAAAAGCCGCGGTCAATCGCTTTACGGGCTTGCCTCTGGGCCCGCTGGGGCCCCGCATCAAAGACGCTTTGGGACTGGACTACAGCGAGGTAATCCCTCTCACCAATACCCAGGAATTCAAGGGCGCAGTGCTACCGTCCGGCAATATGTATGCTACCGCCGAAGAAGCCAGCCGATTTTTTCAAATGCTGCTCGATTATGGTGAGTACAAGGGAAAACAGATCTTACAACCGCTCACAATTCACCGCGCAATACAGGAATCTGGTAAGGCTCAGATGGACGCATCACTAGGCCTGCCTATGCGCTACAGCCCAGGCTTTATGTTGGGGGGCAACCCGGCGGGTATTTACGGCAGGAACAGCCACTACGCCTACGGACATGTGGGGCTGTCCAACGTTTTTGTCTGGGCCGACCCGCAGCGGGATATTTCCGTGGCGATTCTCAATAGCGGCAAACCGGTGCTAGGCAAACACCTGGCTGCCTTTCCCCGCCTGTTGTTCAGCATCCCAAAAAACTGTCCCACCGTGAGAGACATGCACGAAGAATCACTGGGGTTTCTCGCCAGCTAACGGCGCGCTGCGCCTAATGGCCAGAGCTGCCAGTGACCGTTGCCAACAGGGTTAAAGCTTCATCGCACCAGGATAAAAACTGTTCTCCCTGATGAATACCCGATGCCAGCGCCAGATACACTCCCTTGTGACGTACTGGCAAACTACCGGGGTCATCGTAGTGACGACGCCTGATTGCTTCATACAGGTACAATCGCTGCATCACTTCTTCACGGCGATGGGTGATCTCACCGATGACGTGCTCGACGTTGTCGTCGCTGAGGTTATAGAGCTTTAATAATAACTCGTCTTTGGTTGGCTGAACCTTGGTAGGCCCGAACACCCAGTCAGCCAGCGCCTCACGGCCGGCGAGTGTAAGCCCATAGACGTTCTTATTGGGCTTGCCCGATTGATTGACTTCTCTTTTGTTCAGCCAGCCTTTATCAGCAAGCTTGCGCAGCTCCTGATAGATTTGCTGATGGGTTGACTGCCAGAAGAAGCCCATGGATTTCTCGAAATCACGGGCCAGCTCGGAGCCGGAAAGGTCGGCATCCAACAGGGAGGTCATTATTGCCTGGGCGAGAGCCATGGCGGGATCCACTCGAAGTTCGTTATTATCATCATAGACCCTGTGGCTATTAGTGCAAAAAATTGCATCGATTAGCTCATTTTTCCTCGCCTGTCACAATCAGACCAGCGCCACCGCGCGTGCTCCCTCTACCAGCAATGCTGCCGAATTTTGACGACATCGAATTTGCTTGATAAATTGCCTCCGCGAGCTGCAGGAAACGCTAGCATCATAAGGCCCTCTTATCGTCAGGCCTCCCGCATATGTTGGCGAGAATTAGCGCGCTAAAAGAAGGTCCAGGCATCCATGTTGCGAGCGCTCAATCAGCTATCCCGGTTTTTATTGATAATCATCTCCTTGGCCCTTGTGGGGGCCTGTGCCGGATCACAGCAGCGATTATCAAACGACGCAATCTTCGCCACTAGTAAGCCCGCCAATCAACACACCACGATCGCGCTGCTCGGCGGCACCGGCATGGTAGGTGGCCATATTCTCCAACAGGCACTGGCTCAGGGCTACGATTTACGTATCCTGTCCCGATCACCCGAGAAGCTGGCCTACCTGGGAGAACGGGTAACGATAGTCCAAGGCGATGCGCGCGATCCGCAGGTCATTGAAACCCTGTTGGAGCAGAGCGACGTGGTGATCAGTGCCATCGGCCCCGGTAGTAACAAAAAATCAACCCCCGATCTGACGAGCACAGTTAGTCGGAACGTGCTCGCAGCGATGGCAAAACAGAACATTGAACGCTATATCGTGATTTCAGGCGCTGCAGTAACGATGCCGGGGGACCGGCGCAATGCCACTGGCTGGCTGATGCGCCAATTGGTCAAACTCCGCTTCGCCTCGTTACTCAAAGACCGACAGGCAGAATACGAATTGCTGTCAAAGAGTAGCGCCAAGTGGACCCTGGTGCGCTGCCCGTTGATTGAATCCAGCAATGCTGAGAGCACCGCTAACGCGTCCCTGCTAAGCCCACAGAGCTTTCACCTGAGGGCGGGCGAACTCAGCCGTTTTGTAATCGACCAGATTTTTTCAGACACCTATGCTCGTCAGGGGCCTTTCGTTTACAGCAGGTAACTCATGTGGCAAAAAGCTGCTCATCAATATTTCGGAAGGCCTTAAACTCTAGGGCATTGCCCGATGGGTCACTGAAAAACAGGGTAGCTTGTTCCCCCGGTTGCCCTTTAAACCTGATGTAGGGTTCGATAATAAACTCACTGACCACCGCTCGAGCCGTCTCGGCAAACGCTTCCCATTGATCAAATTCCAGTACCACCCCAAAGTGGGGCACCGGCACGCCATGACCGTCCACCTCGTTGGCGATGCTGGCAATGCTGCCTTGCGGGCCTATGCTGGCATTGAGGTGAGTGACAAATTGATGCCCAAACATATTGAAGTCTATCCACTGGTCACTGCTTCGCCCTTCTGAAAACCCCAGACCGGCGCCGTAAAAGTCACGTGCTTCATCGATGTCCCGCACCGCTACGGCGATGTGAAAGGGGGTTAACATTAGGCAGGATCCCTGGTGAAAAGTGCCTTGATGTCCCTGCCCACAAAATAAAGCACAGGCACCAACACAAGCGTCACAAAGGTCGCAAACAATACCCCGAAGGCCACTGACACCGCCATGGGTTTCACAAACTGAGCCTGAATTGCGGTTTCCAACTGTATCGGCACCAGGCCAATAAACGTCGTAATCGATGTCAACACCACGGGGCGAAATCGCCTTACGGCGCCATTTATTACTGCGTCTCGCCAGGCTTCGTCTCTATCGTTGAGACGATGGTTAATATGATCAACCAGTACGAGGCTGTCGTTCACCACAATACCGGTAAGACCAATCATGCCTATCGCCGACAAGACACTGACATCACTACCAACAATAAAGTGCCCCAGAACAGCGCCGGTTAACCCGAAAGGAATCACCGACATAATGATCAGGGGTTGACCATAACTGCGCAGCGGCACTGCTAACGCAGCATAAATCATCACCAGAATTGCGAGAAAACCGAATTTAAGCGAACTGGTAGATTCTGCCTGATCTTCCGCTTCCCCGCTCAAGCGCTTACTGACCTTGGTATAGCGAGCCAAAATGTCAGGCAAAACCTCGCTAGTGATACGCTGGTTAACTTCTCCAGGCTCCACCACGGCTTTGTCCAGATCTGCTTTTACGTTCACCACTCGCTGGCGATTAAAACGATTGATCACACTGACCCCAGTCTGCTCTTGAGCCGTGCCCACTACATCGAACGGCACCTTGCCGCGACCGGGCACCTCGATCCACAGCAGATGCAACGCATCAAGCGACTGGCGATGTTCTGCCGGTAAACGCACATATACCCGAACTTCATGCCGGCCACGTTGGACACGTTGAATCTGAGCGCCAAAAAACGCCTGGCGTACCTGTCTTGCTAGCTCCACCTGTCCAAGACCCAATGCTTCACCCTCGGCACTCACCCTGATATCCAACTCGGGCCCTCCGGCATCAAAGGTATCGCGTATGTCTGACAGGCCATCAAACCGCGTAAGTGCCACTTTTAACTCCGAAGCTGCACTGCGCAGTTCCCCAAGATCATTTCCTGCCAGCTCGATATCCACGGGGGCACCACCAGGTCCGGAGTTGGCATCGACAATTAATGACTGAATACCACTGAGCTCGCCCAAAGCCTCTCGAAACCACTTGCCCAGCGTCACTGACGAAACGATACGACGCTCACTAGGCAGAAGATCCAGCCAGAGTTCGGATTCAGTGTCAGAGTTAGACAGCGTTAACATTTCAGCGATGACGCTCTCGTCGCTGCCAGTCTCCAGTCGATAGCGTTCGTCCATTTCACCAGCGGCTTGTTCGATGCGTAAGGCGTATTCATGTGTTTTCTGCCAGGGCGTCCCGTTGGGCATTTTAAGATCAACCCGAATGGAATCAGACGGCACGTTGGGGAAGAAAACAAAGCGCACAATACCGGCAGGTACCAGTGCCAAACAGACCATGAGGCCACCTACGAAAATCGCCACGCTGACATAGCGATAGTTCACGGCCCACTGCAGCAATGGCCGATAGACCTCTTCACTGAAGCGCACCAAGCCGCCTGCACAAGCCTGCTGTATGTTTCTCAGAAAACCAAGCGGCGATCGGCCGTCAGAAGGCTTTGGATCGATACGAATGTGACGCAAGTGCGCTGGCAAAATCAGCTTCGTCTCAATCAGAGAGAACATCAGGCTAAGCACCACCACCGGCACAATTACAGAAACCAAGCGACCTATGCCCTCTGTTAAAAGGGCTGCCGGCGCGAAGGCAATCATGGTCGTCAGGGCGCCGAAAACGGTGGCAACCGTCACCCTGCGGGTGCCCCGTACAATGCTATCAACCCCTTTACGTTCTTCCTCCAACTGGGCGTAGGCACTTTCCGCAGTCACAATGCCATCATCCACCAACATACCCAGCACTAAAATAAAGCCAAAGACCGAGAATATGTTGATTGTGAGACCGGTATTAAAGACATCGAGCACCATCAATGCCCCGAGGAAAGAGAACGGCACGCCAAGAATCACCCAGAATGCGAGCGAGGTATTCAGGAACAGGGCAAGAAAAATCATCACCAACACCGCTCCCTGGGCCGCGCTCTTGAGCATCAGGTTAATACGCCCTTTCAGAATCACGCTGCGATCTGCCCATGCCGTAATTTCAACACCCGGTGGTAATTCCGCTTTTTTCCCAGCAACAAGCGCTCGCAAGTTGTTGGTCATGGCAAGCACATCCTGATTACCCACCCGATCAACGACCAGGGTTACGGAGCGTTTCCCATTAAGCCGGGTAAGCACCGGCTGCTCCTCAAAACCATCGCGAACAGTGGCTATATCACCCACACTCAGCACTGTGCCATCACTGCGTGTTACCAGTGTCAGGTCGGCAAATTCTTCGGCGGTATAAGCTTGTCCCACTGAGCGCAGAGTGATTGAGCCCTCATCGGTCCGCAGCTTGCCACCCGGCAGATCTCGGGAGCGCTGCTGCACCGCAGAGACCACATTATCGAAACTCAACCCGTACCGACGCAGTGCCGTATCAGAGACCTCGATAGATATTTCATAGTTCCGGGCACCGCGCAGAGCCACCTGGGTAATCCCGGGTATGTTCAACACTTCATCGCGCAGGTTATCGGCCAAGTCCTTCAACTGATACTCGTCAAGGTCGCCATAGACACTGACGTTCATGGTGCGGGTCCTATAGAGGACTTCATCGACAATAGGTTCTTCAGCATTGGCCGGGAAAGAAGCGATACCATCCACGCGCGTTTTAATCTGCACCAGGGCACGCGACATGAGCGTACCCGCCTCCATTTGCACAGTGACGGTGCCAGAACCTTCGCGAGAGACCGAAGATATTTCTTTTACGCCGACTAGATCGAGCACTTCTTCTTCGATGATCCGAACGATTCCCGCCTCAACTTCCTCCGGTGAGCTACCGGGATATGGCACGGTAATGGTGACCCGCTCAGTGGGGAAGGACGGAAAAACCTCCTTGGTGAGGTTATTGATCGCAGCAAGACCACCTATCATGACCACTAGCATCAACAGATTGGCCGCCACCGGGTTGTTGGCCATCCACGCGATGACCCCACGCTCCTGCCCCATTTCAGCCATCTATCTGAACCGCCATGCCATCGACCATCAGGTCCAGACGACTGAGCACCACACGGTCTCCCGGCTGCAGTCCTTCACCAACGATCACACTGTCGCCTTCCCGCCGAATCAGGGTGACACCCCGGCGAGCAAGCTTTTCGTCGGTAACAACGTAAACATAGTTTTGCTGGTGCAACGCAGAGCGAGGCAGTCGAACCGCATTGGGTATCGCGTTGCCTTCAAAGCCGGCCTCGACGAATAGCCCCATCGCAAGAATATGCGAGTGCAAGTCCCTGTCGTAAGGCAGGTCAACCTGGGCGACCAGGAAGAAGACCCGGGTTTGCTCATCGACCCGCCTTTCCAGGCGGGCGAGGCGCGCCTGCCAGCTATGTTGCACGTTACCAAAAGTCGCGGTCAGCGTGAGCTCTTGCCAATTGCCCTCGGCATCCTGACCGTACTTCACAAAAGGCACATCCGAAGCGAGCAGCGGCAGTCTCACCTCCGCTACCCCGGTACTCAACAACTTCATCAATGCAGAGCCCGCTTGCACGTATTGGCCAAGGTCTACGCGTTTGATATCCACCACCGCATTAAAGGGTGCCCTCACTTCTGTATTGGCAAGGTCTGTTCTGGCCTGCCGCAAACGATCCTTTGCTGCAACCACACCTGCTTCGGCCTCGGCAATCGCGGCCTTCTTGACCAGCACCTTCACCTCAGCAAGCGAAAGCTCTGCGCTGGCCAACGACGCCTCAGCCTCGGAGCGCGCCACCTCATAATCAATGGGATCGATACGCAACAACAGTTGGCCCTCAGCGATCTCCTCGCCCTGGAGAAACCCCGGATCAACCCAGATGACTCGTCCCGACACTTCAGACACCAGCTCGATGTTTCGCCGCGGCGTGACTATGCCGCGAGATTCCATCTCTACCGGCACAGGCCCTGGCTGCACCTCCCGAACCTCGACAACGGGCACCGTAATAGTGCTCTCTCGTTGCGGTAAGGGTGGCCTGCTATTTATCAGCGCATAAGCTATAAGAGCGGCTACCGCTAATACCAACAGAGGGACAACCAGGTTTTTAACCAGCCTCGACATAATTATTTTCGCCACACAGCCATTTGATGGAAATACTTGCCTAATGCATAGTTTACGCGAGAACCCAAAGATTGGGTGTGTCTGTCAGTAAAAGAAATGTGAAGTGGCACTGGCTATAACAGCTCACTCACTGAGAAAGTCTCGCCCACACTCCGGTGTGCCGCCATCGCTATCAGCAACTCTGCTGTCGCCAGAGCATCCAGCAGGGCATTGTGGCCGTGAAAGTGCAGCAGATTATAGCGACTGCGGCAGTCCTGCGAGTGCAGTGCCCCGGGTTCTATGATCCGACCATGTCGCCTGAGCAACGCTTCTTCCTGCAATAAAGTGCCCACCAAAGGCATCAATAACGGCGTCTTGCGCCAATCTGCCTTTTAGGATGGTTTGGGCTGTTGCCAGCATTGCTGCAACGCTGTTCTCGTCACCCGATGACTGTATGCGAGGCGCCGCGCTCGCAATTGCCACATTAAGCCATTCCCGCTCGGTAGGTTTGCCTGATAGCTGACTGAGCTTCATCGATAATAGTAAATGCGTCTCGCAACTGCTCTCTGGCCATCTTCGGCAGATCGCGAGGATTCAGGAAATTCGAAACACTTTCGCCACGCATAACCTGCTCGCACTGATGACTGATTCGCAAGTGCTGGATGAAGTGCAGGGCATCGGCAAGGTTCCGACTATTGGTGATTGTCAGATGCTTCTCCGCCGCCAGTGCCTTGAGGCGCTCATCGGTGTTAACCGCAGAAATCTTGTGCGCAAGTGCGTGCAAACGAACAATTTCAGTCAGAGGCAGTACGCCTCGTTTTTTTAAATCTAACTCCTTGCGGTGCTCTCCGTCACGATCTACCACAAAGCGACGAAAAATACCCAGAGGCGGCCTGGCCTCCAGTGCATTAGCGCACAAAGCCGCCAGAAAAATCGAGTTTTGCGATGCTTGCTCAAGCATGGTCTCTTGCAAACGGTCTGCCAGAGAGCAATCGCCATAAATACAACGCACATCGAAGAATATACTCACCCGCATCACCGCGTCCTGCGTAGGTGAACGAGTCCATCGGCGCACAGTATCCTGCCAGGTGGCCAGTGGCTGACACCATTCATCGGTCATTGCCATAATGCCACCGGGACAATGCACGTAACCGCATTCATTCAAAGCATCACAAACAAATCGTGCCAACTTCTCAAACCAGGGGAGTTGATCGGCAGTCACTGCGTCAGAAATCACCAACCCATTGTCCTGGTCAGCGCCTAGCAGTTGCTCTGACCTGGCCTGGGAACCAAAACCGGCCCAACACCACGGCACCGGAGCTGGGCCAAATTGTTCCTCTGCCAACTGAATCAAGCGAATGGTGATTGCATCGGATACAGCGGTTAAAATCTGGCTCACTTGCTGGGCCCGCATGCCGGAGTTAACCCACTGAATCATCAGCTTAGACATCCCGGAAACTAACTGTTTTATACCGTTTACATCGGCTTGCCGCGAAATATGCTGTACCAAATAAACTGGGTCATCCTGTTTCGCCAGTATTAAACCCGAGGTTGTTACTATGCCGACTGTCTCACCATTTATTTTTACCGGCAGATGGTGAAATCGACCCTGAGTCATTAGCAAGGTGGCTGCAAAAATAGTCTCCTGCCCCTCGACCCATTCCGGGTTTGTCGTCATTACCTGACTTACCGGTGTTTCGGGAGCCAGAGCTTTCGCCACTGCACGTACTCGCAAATCTCGATCAGTAACAATGCCCAGCAACTCCGTATTCTTCACCACAAAAGCGGAAGATACCCTGCGCTTAGCCATGGCTTGAGCCGTTTCCTGAACCGTGGCTGATGGTTCCATCATGAGCAAGTTGGTGCTCATCAGCGTGTTCACTTGCTGCATCATGGTATTGAGTTCAGGCTGGTAGCGAGCCGCCCTGCGCAAGCGCCGGTTTCGTTGCCCACTAAAGTACCGATCAAAACTCCGATCGTTCTTCCGCAAACCTCTATACACATCGTCGGGCAGGAAATAGACCAGAGCATCCTCAATAACGGTGGCTATCACCGCCCCCCGTTCAGCATTTAAACCGATAATATGAAAGCTCTCGCCTTCGCCCAGTCTATCCAGCAATTTATTATCACTATCGCGCAACTCCACGGCGCCGCTGCGTATAATTCGCAGTCCTTTATCGAGCGTATCTGCGCTAAAACTCTCGCCTCGGCAGTGGCACTGCACCAGAATTTTTGCAACACAGGGATAGAGGATACTCGCAGGCAGCTCATTAAACGGCAGAGTTTGCCGAATGAATTCAGCAACCGTCACTCGTTCTGATGTACCAAGCGCGTCAATGTGGTTGGCCTGCTCCCGATCGTGTACGTGCTGCGTTGATATCTTGTCACTCATGAGACAGCTTAGCCCCTTGGTTGCAAAAAAGTCGTAGACGCATCGGCGAAATAGCTGCTGCCATCTGCACTAGCCGCAATTCGAATGCGCTCCGCAGGCCCTGGCTTCGCCTTCAGGGCGATGCGCCACTCCAAGCCATTGCCATCAGATGCTCTCATAGCGACCGGTATGGGACTCGTGCCCGCTACGCCGACTGCCAGTACCACGCCCTCCAGGGGATGAGTAGAAGTCAGGAGAATCTCCGGGCCGACAGTGTCATCCTGCAGAGTAAGGCGGAATTTAAAATCTTCATTCGCCAGGTCGCAGGCACCGCTATTATAGCGGCAGTTACTTTTTTCCAGCAGCGGATAAGATTGGCCCGGCTGCGCCAATTGAGGTTGTTCACCGGTGAACTGGCCAACGCCAACCCAAGCCAGTATCGAAAGAATGGGGGCCACAATAATGGCAATGACTACATGCTTATTCTTGAACACTGAGTGCCGCTCCAATCGGTGGTGCACTGCTATCCAGGAATACCAGATACCAGCGAGACAAGTTTAGGCCCGCGTCAAGACGCTGCAAAGCGGCGCCTCCCTGATAATGGTCATGCTGATTTTAGTGAGCATTCGCCTCGCCAGAACCCACGGGCACACGGATATGTTCTACTAAACCCTGAACTTCCTGTGGAGGTTCAGCCGTTACTCTGGACACCACAAAGGCTACCGTAAAGTTGACTGCTGCACCGACAACGCCAAAGGCATTGGGCTCGATACCCAAAAACCAGTTGGGGAGCGTGTCACCGAGGAACGCAGTATCCGGGATAAACATGATGCCCTTGTGCTGGAACACATAGAACAAGGTCACACCAATACCGCCAACCATGCCAGCGATGGCGCCTTCTTTGGTAATGCTCTTGGAGAAGATACCCATCATCAGCGCCGGGAAAATCGAGGATGCTGCAAGTCCAAAAGCAAGGGCGACGGTTCCCGCGGCAAACCCCGGCGGATTGAGCCCCAGGTAACCCGCTCCAGCAATAGCAAACGCCATTGCTATTCGAGAGGCATTCAACTCCGCTTTCTCACTGATGTTTGGCGTCAGAATACCCTTGAGCAAGTCATGTGAGATCGCTGAAGAAATTGCCAGTAACAGACCCGCGGCGGTCGATAGCGCAGCAGCGAGACCACCGGCGGCTACCAGCGCAATCACCCAGTTGGGCAGCTTGGCAATTTCCGGATTGGCCAAAACCATAATGTCATTATCAATCTTGACCATCTCGTTGACGTCCTTGTCCGCAGAATACTGGATTCGACCGTCGCCGTTTTTGTCATCAAAGTTCAGTAGACCGGTTTTTTCCCAGTTCTTGAACCAGACAGGGCGATCTTCAATGATCAAACCCTGGCCATCTTCACCACCGAGGGTGTCAATCAAGTTCAGACGAGCCATACCCGCTACTGCAGGGGCAGTCGTGTAGAGGATTGCGATGAATACCAGCGCCCAACCCGCAGAAGAACGTGCATCTTTAACTTTAGGCACAGTGAAAAAACGGATAATAACGTGAGGCAAACCCGCCGTGCCAATCATCAATGACATGGTATAGGCGAACATATTAATACCACTCAATCGCACATTGGTCGTGTACTCTTTAAAGCCGAGGTCTGTAACCACCATATCGAGCTTGTCCAGCAGGTAGACATCTGTGCCGACCAACGTGCTTCCCAGGCCGAGCTGAGGCACTGGATTGCCGGTCAATTGCAGGCTGATAAAAATAGCAGGAATGGTATAGGCCAGAATCAGCACGCAGTACTGGGCGATCTGGGTATAGGTTATACCCTTCATACCGCCCAGCACGGCGTAGAAGAAAACGATCGTCATGCCTACATAAAGTCCGGTGTCGTAGTCCACTTCCAGGAAGCGGGAAAACGCCACACCAACACCTTTCATCTGGCCGATAACATAAGTGACAGAGCAGATAATGAGGCAAATCACTGCAACAGTGCGCGCTGAGTTGGAGTAGAAACGATCACCAATAAACTCTGGCACCGTAAATTTTCCGTACTTACGCAGGTAAGGCGCAATCAGCATGGCGAGGATGACATAACCGCCGGTCCAGCCCATCAGGAACACCGAACCACCATAGCCTCCGTAACTCAGGGCTATAAGGCCAGCCATAGAAATAAACGATGCAGCAGACATCCAGTCTGCTGCAGTGGCCATACCGTTTTGAATGGGATGAATACCACCGCCTGCGACATAAAAATCTTTTGTCGATCCTGCGCGGGCCCAGATGGCGATTCCAATATAGAGGGCAAAGGTAAAGCCCACGACAACATACGTTAATGTTTGCAGGTCCATGCCAGAGTTCCCTATTCGTCTTCTTCCACACCAAATTCTTTGTCCAGCGCGGCCATCTTCTTGGCATAATAGAAAATCAATCCTACAAATACGTAAATTGAACCCTGTTGTGCGAACCAGAATCCCAGCTGATAGCCGCCAATCTTAATCTGGTTGAGCACATCAACCAGAATAATGCCGAAGCCATAGCTGACGATAAACCAGATTGTCAGCAGCTTGAGCATCAAGGACAAATTGCGGCGCCAATATTCTTTACCCTGCTCTTCATTGAGTGGGGACATCACACACCTCCTGTTGGTGTTGTTATCATTAACTACCATCCAGATATTACTCCAGATGCTCTCTACTTACTCTTAAACCTTAATCTGGCAGGGCTACCCAAAAGGCATATATACTCTCCAGCAATGACCAGCGCTCAGCATATTCTAAAACATACCTTCGGCTACGACCGTTTCCGCCCTCCCCAGGATGACATCATCAACGCCGTTGTTAACGGCCAGGATGCTCTGGTACTCATGCCCACCGGTGGCGGAAAATCATTGTGTTACCAGATCCCGGCTCTGGTTCGCCCCGGTTGCGGTGTAGTGATATCACCCCTGATCGCGCTTATGCAGGACCAGGTCAGTGCGCTGAGGCAGCTGGGGGTGAAGGCGGCTTTTCTTAACTCCACTCTCGAACCGGGTCAGGTAGCACAAATTGAACAGGACCTGCTACAAGGGCAACTGGATCTGCTCTACATCGCCCCTGAACGGCTGACTCAGGCGCGCAGTATAGAACTGCTACAAAGGGCGCCGATTTCACTGTTTGCAATCGATGAAGCACATTGCGTGTCCCAGTGGGGCCACGACTTCAGAGCCGATTACCTGCAACTGAGCCTGCTGCACCAGCAGTTTCCCAGTATTCCCCGCATTGCCCTGACTGCCACTGCTGACGAACGCACCCGCAAGGAGATCATTCACAGACTCGATCTCGATAGCGCCGATCAGTTTATCGCAGGGTTCGACCGACCCAATATCCGTTACCGAATCAGTCTGAAGCAGAATGCCAAGCAGCAGTTGTTGGGTTTCCTGAAGGAGGAACATCCCACCGACGCGGGTATCGTCTACTGCCTTTCCCGCAAAAAGACCGAAGACATCGCTTTTTGGCTGCAAGAGCAGGGCTTCAACGCACTGCCTTACCACGCCGGTTTGGACGCCCGAATTCGGGCTGATTACCAATCCAGGTTTTTGCGGGAAGATAGCGTCATCATGGTGGCCACGGTGGCCTTTGGTATGGGTATAGACAAACCGGACGTGCGTTTTGTGGCTCATCTGGACATGCCTAAAACAGTAGAGGCCTACTATCAGGAAACGGGGCGTGCTGGACGCGATGGCTCGCCGTCCAACGCCTGGATGGTGTATGGCTTACAGGACGTCATTAAACTGCGGCAAATGGTCGAGTCATCAGACGGCAGTGAAGAGCACAAGCGCGCTGAACGCCATAGGCTCAATGCAATGCTTGGCCTTTGCGAAATCACATCCTGCAGGCGACAGAGCTTGCTCAAGTATTTCGGCGACATTTTGGAGCAACCCTGTGGCAACTGCGACAGCTGCCTTGAACCTGTAGATACCTGGGACGGCACAGAGGCTGTCCGCAAGGCGCTGTCGGCTGTTTATCGCACGGAGCAGCGCTTTGGCGTTAATCACTTAATCGATGTATTACGCGGTGGCGAGGGTGAAAAAATCTATCAGTTCGACCATCATCGCTTGGCAACTTACGGCCTGGGGAAGGACCTTGACGCTAACCAGTGGCGTTCGGTGTTCAGACAATTAGTAGCACGCGGTTACCTGCGCGTTGATATGGACCGATTTGGTGCACTGCGCTTGGAAGAACAGTGCAGGCCGCTATTGCGCGGTGAAGAGACCATCCAGTTACGCAGGGATGTTCCCAAAAAAGCAGGGAAGCAAACGACCAAAACAAGTCTGCCCGCGGACATAAACGTTGCCCTTTGGGAAGCGCTTCGGGAGCGGCGCAGAGAGCTGGCTGAAGACCAGGGCGTCCCTCCCTATGTCATCTTTCACGACCGCACATTGCAAGAAATGTGTGTCGCATTGCCACAGAATCTGGCCCAGTTTGGCCGTCTGACCGGTGTGGGGGAGCGCAAGCTCGACAAATACGGTGCCGATTTCATTCAGGTAATTGAAAACCACCTCGCAGAACAGCCCGCTTCCACCGCTTAAACGGGCTACTTACACAGCCCGCCACCCAACAGCTCGTATGGCTCACAATTATAAATCAGGCGCCCTGCTTCGCCGTGCTGAAAATCCAGGGGTTTTAAGGCAAATGCAGGGGGCATGCCGGGTGCCGAAACAGCCTGAGTTTCTTCAAACGAGCGCGGGTACGTCGCCCAGTCTTTCGGCGCACGCCAGCCCGGTGGCGGCACCAGTTCAGATCGCGCACCGGCTACAGGGTAGAGTGTGCGCCAATAATGAATTTTTCCCGCCAGGCTTTCGACGACCCTGGGGAACTGCGCAGCGAGGTTATTGTGTTCATTCGGGTCTTCATTAATGCGGAATAAATAGTTCGTCACCGTCGCTGACAACAACCCCTGCTGAACTTCCTGTACCAGTT
>DS999225.1:0-68425 GCA_000156295.1 marine gamma proteobacterium HTCC2148 | reverse complement strand
TCGCATAAGCTGCACCGCCGTTATCGCTGAAAAACAACACAATCGTATTGTCAGCAATTTTTTCTTCATCGAGAGTCTTTAGCACTCGGCCAATCGCCTGGTCCATACCATCCACTACCGCGGCATACATTGGTCTGGCGCTGTCTCTGCCCATCACGCGACTTATTTTACGGGTCTCATCAGTATTTTTGCTGCGGGCCGGTCGGCGCTTATCCTCCAGGTCAGCGTACTTTTCTATTAAATCATCTGGGGCATCCAGAGGAGTGTGCGGTGCAATGAAAGGCATGTAGACGAAGAAAGGCTTTTCTTGATCACGCTCGCGAATATAGCGAGACACCTCGTCAGCCAGTAAATAGGACTCATAGCCTTGTTTCTCGATGGAGACGCCGTTTTCCTGAAAGTCCTTACCTCCTTGGTTAGCAAACGGTGGAAAATAGCCAACTTCCGTGTGCAGGTGCCCATAAAAGTGTTCGAAACCACGAGCGTTTGGGTGATATGCCTGCAGGGAGTGACCCAGATGCCATTTGCCGACCATCGCTGTTTGATAGCCGGCAGCCAAAAAGCTTTGCGGCATAAAGTGCTCTTGTGGGTGGATGCCAAGATTGGTCCACGGCATGATGACAGCATAGGATACGCCCAGCCGCATTGGGTCGCGCCCTGTCATCAGCGCTGCCCGGGTGGGAGAGCATATCGGCGTAGTGTAAAAACGAGAAAGCTCCATTCCCTCCGCAGCAAGGCGATCCAGTGAGGGAGTATCGATTTCTCCACCATGAAAGCCCACGTCAGCCCAGCCGAGATCATCGGCCACCATGACAATAATATTGGGACGCTCCGTCGCGTGAACTGAGGCACTCAGCACAACGAAGCTTGAAAACAGAATGATAATCAGGCGCATCGGTTCGGCCTCACTGGTGGGTTTTATTTGAGACTAGCATCTCATAAGTTAGCATCGCTGGTAGTAAAGAAGATAACTTGATTGACCCATAGTGATGATCAGCGTAGTTTTTTATACCCGCCAACAAGGAACGCTCATGAGCGGTTTACAAATATCCAGTGCCGTTGCCCTGCCACTAGAAGAGGTAGAGATCACTGCTATACGCGCTCAGGGGGCTGGAGGCCAGCACGTAAATAAAGTGTCGTCGGCTATTCACTTGCGCTTTAACATCGCCGATTCCTCGCTGCCCGAGTTTTACAAGCAACGTCTAACGAGGCAGCGCGACAACCGCATATCCAACGATGGGGTTATTGTCATCAAAGCTCAGCGCTTTCGCAGCCAGGACAAGAATCGAGCAGATGCTTTAGAACGTTTGCAAGACTTGATACGCAGTGCTGCCGCTATCCAGAAAGCGCGTCGACCGACCAAGCCTACTCGCAGTTCAAAAAAGAAAAGAGTAGACGGCAAGACACGCCGAGGGAAAGTAAAATCGTTGCGTGGAAAGGTTCGCGACAGGGATAGCTGATTCAGGCGCGATAGGGACCCTGACTCACTGGAGCGCGGTGTCTGTCTTTCGGCACGGCTGATCAGAATCTATTAGCCAGATCAGCGCACTCTGCAGAAGTTGCAGGTGCTGAGGCGCTTCAAAGGCCTCTTTCTGGTGACCCAGAGCGCTATAGACAGTTTTCCCCTGCCCCAAACAATTCGTCCATACCACCGGGTGATCGCCCATCCGCAAATCTCGTTCAAAACCCGGGCCATTCTGGATCGGTGAGTAACTACTCTCGTCGATAGTCATCAGAACATTAAAGCCCCTGGCTCGCGGCGAACGCTCCCAGGAATACCACTCTTCTTCATGCTCCCAAGTTGCAGGAAGGCCCTGAGCCACGGGATGGCCGGGGGACTCAACCTCAACGCGGGCGACCTGGAATTGCGGTCCGAGAATATGAGCGGTGAAGTCAGCGCCGATCAGGTTCTGCCCGTACCAAGACCAGCCTTTGTGCGAACCGTCTCCCGCAGCATGTATCCCCAACCAGCCGCCGCCAGCGACCAACCAGCTTTCGAAAGCTGCTTCCTGCGGCTCACTCAGCATATCGCCCGATGCATTGAGAAATACGACTGCGGAGAACTTTGCCAGTTGCTCTGAATTAAACACAGCCCCGTTTTCAGTCGCAAATATTGACCAGTCATTGTTGTCGCCGATAGTTTCCAAGGCCCGCAAACCGCCTGCAATACCGTCTCGATGTCGAAACGAATTGGTCTTGCTAAAGACCAAGATCGCTGGCTGCTGAAGGTTAGCGGGCAGTCGGGGTGCCTGGCTGTCATGCTGATCGTTTGGAAAAATCAGATTCCATGCGCCTACATACCATGCACCTAAAAGTGCTGCGCCTGATAAGGTGAGCAGGGTAAACAGCAATAGCAAGGCAAGCTTCTTCATAGCGTATCTCTAGGCAACGATGAACTAAGTCGCTCCGTCAAACCAATCTGCGAAACCGTGACTCGCTGAAGGGCCAATATGCATCTGCTCCAGCACACCATGGCCAATCTTGTCGCCGCAGCGCGCGATGACAATCTGCTGAATATGAAGATTCTCCAAGGCCAGCGGATCCAGGTCGCTATCCGTCCAACTCTCGCCAGATATGACGAGTTCCCCATGCCACTTGCCATGCCCCCATTCAGGGTGCTGATAACCCAGTCCCTTCATGCGATGGAGCATTACCGGCTCCAAACTGATTTCAAGGCTCTCTCCCGACTTGTCGTTCATGGTGATGACCGCGGAACTGGCACGCCGGGTGCCCGCTATCATATTCAGCTTGTGTTCAACTTTGCCATTCCAGGTGCGGGCGGCAGGGTCATTGGTCCCGGGAATTTCATCCATATTGGCATAGTGTGGCAGGAAACCCTGGTCTGTGTGCCACTGGTAGCCTTCACCGTCCTCAAACCAACCGGCTAGACTGCATTCGTCTTCCCAGTGAATGGGGGCCCAGTTGAAGTGAACCGCCTGGAACTCAGCCAGCGGAGCGCCGCCAGTGTAGGCATCGCCGACGGGGCGAATGCCCCATGAGCGATCCTTGATTCCAAAAGTTGTAGCGCCGTCTACCACCAATTCTTTGCCATCGTAACGAATCCACCCTGACCAAAAACCAAATTGATCCAGGCGAGTCGCGTCCATCACAACATGACGTTCGTTGCGCAAGGTTTGGCGCCCTTCCTCAAGACAAGACGTGCGAGGGGTGAACAAGAGATCGCAGGAAATTCCAGTTTCGTTGTCTGCAATAATCAACCGGTGCCTACCCATTGGTTCGAGTATCTGCAATTCCATCGGCCCAATACTAAGATCCGTTGGCTCATGGGGCGCTCGGCAAGAGCCGTGAAAAGCGTATTGCCTGCCATCGATGGCGAGACTCAGGCTGCCATCAAGGATGCCCAGGTTAGGGTAGCGACACATGCCGACCCCAAAATAGAAGCTGCCGTCTTTTGCGTGGGCGTTATACCAGTACCGATCGTAATGAAAACGATCGCTGGAGGCGGTGTGGAAAACGGGCTGGACCGTCTGGTGAATCGGGTAGTCGTCTAACTTGGACAGCATCATCTGTCTCCATAATAGTTAACTGTACGCCCGCATAGTAGACAAGCGAGCCATCACTGAACAGCCATCTATTTGTACCGCAGGCAAGTCTTTATAAAACAGCGGCGCCTTTCTGGCTCCGCTGCCTTGTAGGTCTGTTATTGGTGTCGCTTTATTTCTTTGTCTAAAAGAAGCCCAGCGGATTAGTATCATGGCTGACCAACATATTCTTGGTCTGCTGGTAGTGTTCCAATGCCATCTTGTGGGTTTCTCTACCGATGCCTGACTTCTTGTAACCTCCAAAAGCGGCATGGGCAGGATAGGCGTGATAGCAATTCATCCACACCCGCCCCGCTTTGATACCCCTGGCCATACGGAAGGCCCGATTGGTATCCCTGGTCCAGACGCCCGCCCCCAACCCATACTCGGTGGCGTTAGCTATCGCGAGGGCTTCCTCCTCAGTCTTGAAACTGGTCAGGCCCAGAGTGGGACCAAAGATTTCCTCCTGGAACACACGCATATCATTAGTCCCCTGAAGCAGCGTAGGCTGAATGTAATAACCCCCTGCGATATCACTGGCAACCTCTGCCCTGTCGCCGCCGATCAGGAACTTGGCGCCGTCCTGCCGGGCAACCTCCATATAGCTCATAATCTTATCGAATTGTTCCTTGGACGCCTGGGCGCCTATCATGGTCTCGGTATCCAGCGGACTTCCTTGTTCAATGTTCCTCGCGCGCTCCAGCACCCTTTCCACAAAGTCGTCGTAGATACTTTCCTGTATCAAGGCTCGGGACGGGCAAGTGCATACCTCCCCCTGATTGAAAAAGCCCAGCAACACGCCCTCGACGCATTTACTAACGAAGTCCTCCTCCTGCTGCATGATGTCTTCAAAGAAAATACTAGGCGACTTACCGCCTAATTCGACGGTGGAAGGAATCAGGGTTTTCGCCGCATTTGCCAGAATCAAGTGCCCTACGGCCGTTGACCCGGTAAACGCAATTTTGGCAATACGATTTGAACTGGCCAAGGCTTCACCAATTTCCTCACCATAGCCGTTGATCACATTCACCACCCCATCGGGCAACAGGTCCCCAATCATTTCCATCAACACCAGAATGGATGCGGGAGTCTGCTCAGCCGGCTTTAACACCACACAATTACCCGCTGCCAGGGCCGGCCCAAGTTTCCAACCCGCCATCAGAAGCGGGAAATTCCAGGGAATAATTTGACCGACCACGCCTAATGGTTCATGAAAATGATAGCTGACTGTATTGGCATCAATCTCTGCCGCGCTCCCCTCTTGCGCTCTGATACACCCGGCGAAGTAGCGAAAATGATCCACTAGTAACGGAATATCTGCATTGAGTGTTTCGCGAATGCTCTTGCCATTGTCCCAGGTTTCCACATAAGCCAGGGTTTCCAGGTTTGCTTCTATCCGGTCTGCAATTTTAAGCAACACATTGGAACGTTCTGTGGCAGACGTCTTACCCCAGCCATCAGCGGCAGCATGGGCAGCATCAAGGGCCGCGGCAAGGTCTGGGTCACCAGATCGAGGAATTTCACAGAATGCCTGTCCGGTCACTGGAGTGATGTTCTCGAAGTAGTTTCCGGAGACCGGCGCAACCCACTGACCACCGATAAAGTTTTCATATCGTGACTTGAAGGTAAACAGTGCATCTTCACTGCCTGGCATAGCGTACAGCATGACTGGCTCTCCTGAGCTGTTATAGTTAATGACAACTATAGTTCAAATTTCCGAAAAAAGGGGTCGGACTACACGCATTGCCCCGCGGGGTATGAGGCATTAACATCCTCAGCTGTCTATACCTGAGAATTGAACAAAAAAATGGACCTGACTATTCTGGCTTTGCCGGTATTTGCCTTGTTGATGTTGGCCGAAGCCATCATCACGGCTGTTCGTGGACAGGAAGCCTATGAATGGCGCGATTTCGGTGCATCGATGTCGCAATTAGCAATGAATATCGTAATTAGATTTGGCTTCAATGCTCTGATTATCGGTCTGCATTTTTATCTCTACCAACACCGCTTTTTTGAGCTGGGGCATGGTCCGCTGCAATGGCTGCTCACCCTGCTGGTGCTGGACTTCATGTTTTATTGGTATCACCGTGCTTCCCACCGCATACGATTTCTATGGTGCGCCCACGTGGTGCATCATTCCAGCGAGCGGATGAACTTTGGCACTGCCCTGCGCCAGTCTCCCACCGGACCGCTGACGCGCGCTTTGTTTTATTGGCCTCTGCCGCTTCTGGGTTTCGATCCGCTGGTCATCGCCAGTGCTGGGGCCATTGCCACTATCTATGGCTTCTGGACGCACACTGAAATGGTAAAAAAGCTCTGGGCTCCAGTAGAGTACCTGTTTGTCACTCCCTCCCATCATCGGGCCCACCACGGTTCAAACCCCGAATATATCGACAAAAATTATGCAAACATGTTGATTATCTGGGACCGGCTATTCGGCACTTTTGTCGAGGAAAAAGCAGCAGTGCAGTACGGACTGATTAATAACATCGGCACCTACAATCCATTGCGAATTGCATTTAACGAATGGGTTAAACTATTTGTCAGCAGCGTCAGAGCAGACTCTATGGTCTCGGCCCTAATGCTTTGGCTCCATCCTCCCGGCTGGAGGCAGGATAAGCCGATTATGAAGGAGGCGCTTAAATGAAGCAGCATGGCAATGCGCTACCCCGACGTGCCATCTGGGCCAATCTATGGTTACTTGCACCTCTGCTGACCAACACACCGACAGCCTGGAGCCAGGGTGCGAGTCAATTAGAAGAAGTAATAGTGACCGCCAACCGCAGGCAATCAAGCTTATTGGATACCCCAATCGCCATCAGCGCATTTGACGCGGCAACGCTTGGTAAATTTTCAATCAATAGCGCGCAGGACCTTGTGGCTCGTACCCCTTCGCTGAGTATGACCGGGACACCATCGAAGGTAAGCATCAGGGGTGTGGGAAGACCAAACAACGCTCTTGGGTCCGACCCCGGTGTCGCTCTTTATAGTGATGGCGTGTACACCACAGAGGCTGGTTTATTCGAATACACCAACATGTTCGACACCGACAGAGTTGAAGTACTGCGCGGCCCTCAGGGCACACTTTACGGCCGCAATGCGGTGGGCGGCGCCATTAACATCATCAGTATGGGCCCCACGGTCACCTGGAAAAGCAAAGTCAACCTGGAACTTGGCAACTACGACTACCAGGCACTGCAAGGCCTCATCAGCGGACCTATAACGGACCAGCTTTCCATGGTTGCGGCTGCATCCTCTATCAAACGGTCGGGCTTTCAAGAAGAAGTGACTTCCGGCGAAGATTTCGACGACAAAGACACGCGCTATCTGCGCCTGTCGTTCAAGTATCACTGGAATAATCTATGGTACTCACGTATTCAGTTTTCCGATGTCGACTTAAACCGACGCCCATCCAACGGGTATCGAACTCTGCCTTTCAACACCGACTACCTGCAGATAGTGCCGGATGCCAGTAGCGGCGCTCCGCTCAATCTGCCAGGGACCTTTCCGGGACAAAATTTTGTCAACTTTCACCAGGGTTACACCAAGTCGAACGCTGCCATTTCTGATGAAAGCAAAACCCAGTCGGATATCATTCCGGTGGAAAGCACTGACACCCGCTCGGTTTATCTGCTGAACGAAATTGCACTAGGGAATTATCGCCTGAAGCATCTTGCCTCTTATTATGAATATGATTATGCCAAGCGCGTGGACAACGACGCCACCAACGCAGCAGATGCTGGCTTTAGCTGGAGCGAAATTTTTCTTGGCAGCACTCCGGTGTCTGCACTAACCGGCATAGATCACGCTCCACCTATGGTGACAGACAATACGGCACAGGAAGCTAACTTTACCTCGCAAGATTTGCAGTTCTATTCCGAACTCGATGGTGCTATCAACTTTGTGTCAGGGCTCTATTACTATCGCAGCGATGAAGAGCAGTTCTTCGCTGTCCGCGAGGACAACAACGACGTGATGGCGGTCTACGCTTTTCTCGGCAATCTGGTCGGACGCAATACCAGCACAGAGAATTGGCTCTACCGCGGCAATTCTAATCTCATCACCACGACCTATGCCGCCTACGGGCAGGGCACCTGGGATTTCTCCAGCCAATGGCGACTGACAGCAGGGCTACGCTATTCTCAGGATGACAAAGACGGCGGCGATACGACATTCGTGCAATGGGTCGGCGATGGCGACATCAGCCGGAAAGCCAAAGACAATTGGGACAGCGTGGATTGGCGCCTCGGCCTGGACTATACCTTTATGTCGGGCCAGATGCTTTATGGCAGCTTGGCCACAGGTTATCGCAGCGGTGGATTCAATTTCATGAAGCCCACTGCTTCAACGGATGTTGACCGCGTTGCTCCTGAAGATCTGCTGTCACTGGAGTTGGGATACAAAGGGGCATTAATCGACAATCGTCTGCAATTAGCTGCCGCCGCCTATTTTTACGATTACCAGGATTTACAGGTTATCCGTCAGGATGTTGTCAATGGGGTCGCCTTGCGCAGCTTCAGCAACGCCGACGAGGCCCATGCCTACGGAATAGAAGTGGAGGCCACCGCTCTGCTAAACCAGTACCTTAGCGCCGGTGCCGCCTGGTCCTGGAACCAGACCAGCTATGATGAGTTCGCCAGTACAGACGCCAATGCCTGCGCGTTGGGACCGCTGGCACAAGGCAACTCAGATGACCCACTTTGCACCGAAAAACAAAACCTTGAAGGCAATTCCTTTCCGCTCACCCCGGAACATAAATTCAGCCTGTGGGCCAGCGCCCAGTGGGAATGGCAGTGGGCACAAATGTCTGCATCGGTGAGCTACATGTATGTGGGTGATCAATACATGTCACCGTTCAATCTGGATGAGTACGACAAAGTAAAAGCCTGGGATCGCTGGGACAGCCAGTTGAGCGCTTCCTATGGCCCCTGGAGCATGACCGCCTTTGTCAAAAACATTGCCGATGAGCGCAACTGGATATTCCGTGAGCGCCCATCCAGCGTGACTCATAACTATGGACCAGGCACTCAGTTAAGCGCGCCCAGGACCTGGGGTTTGCGCCTGTCACACGAGCTTTGACAGAGGGCCCTGCAGCACCGTCACGAGCAGGGCATTCCAGGGCGACGCATGCCAGCGAACCAACCGCCGTCGGCAACAAACTCTGAGCCCGTGCTGTAACTGGCCTCATCCGTTGCTAAAAATAAAGTCACGTAGGCCACTTCTTCGGGTTGACCGGTTCTAGGAATTGGAAAATCCTTGTAAATAGATTTGTTCAGGTCATCCTCCGAGATCACCCCCTTGCCACCCATCTCGGTAAATATTCCGCCGGGATGTACGCTATTGACACGAATACCGTATTGGCCCAGCTCGATCGCTGCTGCTTTGGTGAAACCGCGCACCGCCCACTTACTGGCAGAATAGGCCCCAAGGCCGGCACATGAATGCAAACCATCAATGGAAGAAACGTTAATGATGGAGCCACAGCCCGCCGCTTTCATTGGCTCTATCACTGCTCGAACGCCCAGAAAAGTACTCAACTGATTAACCTCGACTACTCGCATAAAGTCTTGCGGCGAGGTGTCCAGAATCGAGGCCATGTGCACCATACCCGCATTGTTAACCAATACATTCAGTGGGCCCAAAGCCTGGGCAGCGGCAACGGCCTTATCCCAATCGGCTTCCGATGTCACATCCATGCGACAGAAAACGGCCACCTCACCCAACTCATTTGCTAACGCCTGCCCCGCGTCCTCGGCAATATCACCGATAACGACCTTGGCGCCGTGTTCCACGAACAGCCTGACTGTGGCTTCGCCCATGCCATTCGCACCACCGGTTACGATAGCGACTTTTCCTGCTAAACGTTGCATCTGGACCTCCCTGATTGTTGCGCCCGATTATAAACCTGCTTCTGAAGGTCGCTGGTCCAACAGATTACACCAGCCCCCTAAGGCAGCTGCGCCTGAGCCCCAAGCGGCTCGCGAGTAGTGTATTTCGCACCGTGAGGCGTTATCTTGATGACTGTATATCAGACGGCCAAAGAGATAACAGCCATGTATGACCTCATCATTCGCAACGCGCACATTGTCGACGGCACCGGAGCTCCCGCTTTTGACGGAGACCTGGCCATAACCAACGGCCGTATCGCCGCTCTGGGAGCAGTTAACGGCACTGCCAGGCGTGAAATAGATGCAGAAGGCAAGCTCCTCACCCCCGGCTGGGTGGATGTTCATTCCCATATGGACGGTCAGGCGACCTGGGACCCTCTTTGCAGTCCTGCTGCCAATCACGGTATCACCACCCTGATTATGGGTAACTGTGGCGTGGGGTTTGCCCCCTGCGAGCCCAGCGATACCGCACATGACCGCTTAATCGCGGTGATGGAGGATGTCGAAGATATTCCCGGCTCCGCCCTTCATGAGGGAATCAGTTGGGACTGGGAATCCTTCCCAGAATATCTTGATGCGGTAGAGGCATTCCCTCGAGCAATCGACGTGGGTGCGCAGGTTCCCCACTGCGCAGTGCGCACTTATGTCATGGGCGACAGGGGTACGCACAATGAAAAAGCCACGAGTGAAGATATTGAGAAAATGGCAAGCATTGTTAAAGAGGGCGTAAGCGCTGGGGCGATCGGCTTCACCACGTCGCGGACCGAGCTACATACCACGCGTGAAGAGCAGGCGATGCCCGGCACTTATGCAGACGAAAATGAGTTACTCGGCATAGGAAAAGCAATCGGTGACCTTGGCGGCGAGGCTATATTTGGCCTGGTCTCCGACTTCACCAACTGGCAGGAAGAGATGGACTGGATGAAGCGACTGTCCATCGACAACAACTGCCAGATTAACTTTGTACTATTTTTTCGCGAAGAATCTGACTGGCCCCGCGTTCAAGCCCAACTGGAGTTTTGCCGTAAAGCGGCAGTTGAAGGTGCCCAGTTAATTCCGCATATTGGCGCAAGGCCAGTCAACCTGCTGCTGTCCTGGGACGGCACTATTCATCCATTCAGTTTTCACGCCAATTACGCACCATTGTCTATTCTTTCCCATGAGGAACGACTGAACGAACTTCGAAAAACACAAGTACGGGCGGCGATACTCGCTGAGGAATTGCCATTAATGGGCGACGACTTCATGGACACCATTATCGGTGGCTATGACAAGCTCTACGAGTTGGGTACGCCGCCTAACTACGAGCCAGGCCCACAGGACAGTATTGCCGCCAAGGCCAGGGAAGCTGGAATCTCGCCGCAGCAGTATTGCTATGATCTGATGATGGAAAGAAATGGCAAGAACGTTGTTTACTTCCCCTGCTTTGGCTACGGTGCCAATGACTTGAGCCGACAAGTTGAACTATTGGAAGATGAGGCGACGGTGATTTCGCTCGCTGATACCGGTGCCCATTGCGGCGTATTGTGCGATGCCAGCGTGCCCACCCAGATGCTCAGTTTTTATGTGCGTGACCGCGAGCGCGGCCATCGCCTGGATCTGGAGCAGGCGGTCAAAATGCAAACTATGGATACGGCGCGCTGCGTGGGCCTTAACGATAGGGGCACTCTACAAGTGGGTATGAAAGCGGACCTTAATCTTATCGACTTCGAACAACTACAATTGGAAGCCCCCGAAATTATCTTTGACCTGCCCGCAGGCGGCAGGAGAATGTTCCAGGGCGCCACTGGCTACCTGGCCACGATCGTCAATGGTGAAGTCATTATGGAGAACGGGCGTTATACCGGAGCAGTGCCCGGCAAGCTGATACGAGGAGCTCAAGCTGCTCCTGCCGTTTGATCACCGGATAACGCACTCATAAAAAAAGGGCCTTGCGGCCCTTTTTTTATAATCCAACTACAGATCAGTCCTGGGCTGAGACCCAGTCTTCCGAGTCGTCAAGCATAAGAGCGATCCATTCCATCAGCGGAACACCGCCCGCGGTCTGATCGGGTTCTGCCTGCAGAAAGGTGTGACCGACGGCTTTAGGGATCCAGTAATGACTGCGCTCCGGGTGTGCGTCTTCTAACTGCTGCATTTCCGGATATAGCGCTTCTTTCCAGGCATCGAAACCGATCATGAGAAACACCAACGCAAATACCGTATCGTCACTATGGCTGAGCATGCCACGACGTACGTTGGGATCTTCATTCATTTGCCATACATGGTAGTCGCTCAAGTGACCATCCTCTGGGATACACTCGGGGCAACTCTCCGGGAAAAACGCCTCTGAATTCCAATCATTCGTCAACAGTTCCAGGAATTCTGGCTGATTCGGGCGGTTGACGCCCACGCCAGCATCATTAACGATATCGATGCGCACATCGGGGAACTGGTAGCGCACCAAAGGTAGGGCAAACGTCGTACCCAGGCCGCCGGCGCTAGACCCCATCAGAACGACGCGGCGCGGATTGGGAAACTCTCGCAGTGCTACATCCAATCCTGCGGACAGATTATGAAGGCCACGCTGGAAACGATCAGCGTCGCCGTCGCCATCGGAGTCAGTATCCCTATCGCTGCCATGCAGTCCGCCGTCGCAGTAAGGGAAATAAACTACGTTGTAATCCTTCACCGGATTATCAGCTCGCGTCGGGTCCAAAATGCCAGCCTGTGGAATGCCCGAGCTAGCAGTTTCTGTGCACGAGTTAGGAAGCTCAGACCAGCACGCCCCGCCGCCCTGCAGGAAGATCACCAGGTCTTGTGATCCCGCGTCGAGGGTGGCCATCCTGAATTCAGACCCATCAATACACAGAGGGCCATCGCCTGTTCCGAAGCTGTGAGTAACGATGCCCTCTTCCTCTTCGGACAGCATCGGCGTGTATTCACCGATATACCGGCTGATGCCCTGGTCGTACAGCTCCTGAAACGGCGCCACTACGGGTTCAGGGGGCTCCGGCTCTGGTGGTGCGGCTGGCCTGTCACTGCTGCTGTCTGAACACCCTGCCAGCGATCCCGCGGCTGCTAAAACAGAGACAGCAAGCCACTTGCTGAAGGGGGCAGAAAAAATGGCGTTTAACAAGTTTGGATTCGACATAATGGTTTGGCGGGCCTCAAGATTTTCGCGATGAATCGATTTGGTTCGGCATTTTCCTCACTTACACGCGCGGAAGCAAGGCTTTGGAGGTGGCGTTTACATTAGTTTTCAGGTTTAACGCCCACCTCAGACTGCATACGGGCGCTATCGTCTATCGGATGAGTTATCCTGCCCAAATGGGCTCTGAATTTAAGATGGTTTGGCTACTGGCAATGATTAGTGCTATCGCTATGTCTGCGTCACCCATGCTAATGCTGATTGGCAGTATTATCGGCGCCCAATTGGCCAGCAACGCCCAATTGGCCACACTGCCCATCGCTTTAATGGTGGTCGGCACCGCCTTAGGCGTTCTTCCTGCATCACGCGGGATGGCGCGGTTTGGTCGCAAAAAAACATTCCTGGCTTTCACCGGTCTGGGCATTACCGCAACCCTGCTTGCCGGCCAAGCCCTGGCACTTGGCAGCTTCACTTTGTTCTGTGCCAGCTCGGCAGTTCTGGGAATCGCCAATGCCGCAATGCACCAAATCCGCTTCGCCGCTATGGAGTGTGTGCCTCTGGAGAAAGGACCGACAGCCGCATCTATCATTATGTGTGCCGGTATCGTCGCCGCTTTTTTAGGGCCAGAAATGGCCCTGTGGGGGCAGCACCTTGATTCTGTTCCGTTCAGAGGCTCGTTCTGGCTCGGCATGGTCGGATTTTTCACTGCAGGACTATTATTGTTGTTCTACGTACCCGCCGAGCGGTTTGGTCAAGAACACCATGGGCAGGCCAGACCACTGCGCGAGATGCTAAGCAACCCTTCTTTGATACTGGCCATGGCAAGCGGCACCGTCGCTTTCGTGGTCATGTCATTTGTGATGACGGCAACCCCCATTAGCATGCACATTCATAATGGATACAGCATGGAAGATACCAAGTGGGTTATACAGTCACATATTGCAGCTATGTTCCTGCCTTCCCTGCTCACAGCCTGGCTCTTTAAAGCCTTCAGTATCAGGGGACTTATGATTGCTGGGCTAGGCTGCTATGGCCTGACTATTGTGATCGGCCTCAGCGATGCAACTGTCATGGGTTTCTGGGGACAGCTAGTGATGCTGGGTATTGGCTGGAATTTCTTATTTGTCGCCGGTACAGCCCTGCTTCCAATGTCCTACGAAGGAGGTGAGCAGCATAAGGCTCAGGCTCTCAACGACACCGCTATCTTTTCCAGCCAGGCCATCGCTTCTCTTTCAGCGGGTCTTGCGGTTAGTTTGCTTAGCTGGGAGTCCATATTATTGCTATGCCTGTTACCTATCGCGGCAATGATCGGGGCTCTGGCGTGGAATAGAAAACAGCTTTAGGCCTATTCAGCATCCAAAAGAGCCGCCCTGCTGCGAATGACGCAAACAGATAACAGGAGCCTGTGAACCCAGACGATTTTAGGCAAGAAAACTCAGTAACTTTTTTCGCGCGAAGCCTAGCGGACCTGCCTGGGAGGCGCGGAAAAAAAAGATTCAAGAAGGCATATCAATTGGTCCACCATAAGCTTTCTATTTGCCACCGGACTGGTTGGCGTTTGTTGACTGGTTCGGTAAATATCGGCGAGGGTATGAAAGGTAATGGTTACCACCAGGTAGATACGCCGCCGTGCCTCCCGGGAAGACACTGAGACCAGCGCGCGATTGAATACGGCCTCCAGTGATTTGGTGCGGGGAAAATTAACTCCCCCCGCTGGGCCTGAAGCAGTGCCGTTCTGGTAAACCGCCGCGATCTGGGAAACCAGCCTCACGAAATTCACCCCGTCCCCGTTGCTCTCCATGTAGTCGACGATTGGCATCACCAGACAGCGAGCCGCAGCTTCGCCAGGCGACCATTTCTTTTCCTGTGTATCCCTGATATAAGCGTCGCGTAGCAGCCCGATTTGAGCTGAATGCTTATCGATGATTGCCTGCAACAGCCCATCTCTATCGCCAAAATGATATTGCAGAGCGTTGGGATTCTTCTGTCCCGCCTCCACGGCAATCTCCCTGAGAGATACTGCATCCATGCTGCTATTCCCATAAAGCGAGACCGCTGCATCGATCAGTTTGTCTCGGGTTTTGGCAGAGTTCAGCTGCCGCTTGCCAATGGCAGACACCGCCACTAGCCCATCCCCGTTGAAAATCCGCCATCCACAGCGAGAGTCTGACCCGTCACCCAGCTTGCGGCAGGCGATGTCAGGAACAACACAGCGGCGGCAATATCTTCCCCCTCCCCAACCCGTTTCAAACCCTGGCGTTCAAACATGCCTTCGATTAATTCTGGCATGCCATCAATAACCGGCGCAGTCAGGTTACTACGCGTCATTCCCGCGGCCACCGCGTTGGCGCGAATTCCGCTAGGGCCCCAGCTGATTCCCAGTGTTTTGACTAACTGCACCAGTCCCGCCTTGGCGGCGCCGTAACCGGGCGTCCACTCATAACCAAAATAAGAAGTCATCGAGGCAATTCCAACAATACTGGCGCCACCCTCAAACTGGCTGGCTTCAAGTAAATGCTTGCAGGCAGCACTCAGATGATAGGCACTGCTCAGGTTGATACTGACTGACTGGTCAAAGCCGTCGTGCCCCCACTCATCTGCCTGCGCACCTCCAGCGTTATTAATCAGTATGTCGAGAGTGTCGAGACTATTGGCCAACTCGATCAAAGCATCACGCGAACTGACATCCAGTTGCCGGTAATCCAGCCCACTCAAGTCATGCTCATAATCACTGGCGCCTTCCCTGCGACCGGTAATCATGACGCTGGCACCTGCGGCCAGGTATTCACGGGCGATCGCCAAACCGATACCATTGGATCCGCCCGTCACCAGTACCGATGCTCCGCTGTAGTTAAACGAAACGCGCTTGTTCATAACTCTACTCCCAAACCAGTGGTTTACCTGTTTATCCAACTGGCGAGAATTATATTAATGCACTTGTTATATTACAACAGGTGTTTTAATTTGAGCTAATCGAATCATCTGTGATCAACCGCGGAGCTAACGAAGGAGGCAGAATGAGTACTGATCTAAGAGACGCACTTGAATTACCTGAAGTCGATCAAATTGGATTTGTAGTGCAGGATCTTGAGAAAGCATTGGCGCACTACGAGCCTTTGTTTGGCCCATTCACTGTCATGGATGCGCTCGACATGGAGTGGGACTATCGCGGAGTTCAGGAAACCAGCTCGCTGAAAATCGCTTTTGCGAAAAGCGGTGAAATAGAAATCGAACTCATTCAATGGATATCTGGAAAAACACCACACAAAGAATTTCTTGATGCTGGCCGTGAAGGGATGCACCACCTACGCTTTATTGTAGATAACGTTGAAGGCAAAGTGGAGGAGGCAAAAGCATGCGGCTACCACCAAATTTGGTATAAGCGTTTTGGTGAGGGTTTGGCTGCCGCCTACCTGGAACGTGAAGGAGACCCCTTGATTCTCGAATTTTTTGAAAATAAACATGGCTAGTTCGAAGATCAAAAGCCAGAAGGTGAGCGAGACTATTCGAATTACGGATCTCGCGGATCCAGAGCTGAACGAGCTGCAACAATCGATACATGCCTTCGGCAGAACCCTGAATGTAACGCTGGATCCAGGTGATATTCTGGAAGAGGCATCCAACGCCACTGGCCTTGAAGACTTCGGGGCGAAAGATTTTCGCGGAAGACTGGACTTGCTGTGCAACGAATGGAGCAACGATCAAGGCCTAAACAATCTGGGCAGGATGAGCCTGCGCAACAAGCTGCTGTTATTTGCGAAGAATCGCTTGCTGATACAAGACCTGCTCACGCGTCACCCCGAAATTCACGACGTTACTATCAAAGCGCCTATCATAGTGGCAGGCCTGCCGCGCTCTGGTACCACCCATTTACTAAACCTGATGGCTGCAGACAGCAGATTGCGCTCGCTGCCGCTTTGGGAATCTTATGAACCCGTACCCATGCCCGGCGAACCGGCTTTGGAAAGCGGTGTAGACCCGCGCTACCAGCGCTGCGCAGATACCTGGGAGATGATGCAGCAGACCGTACCCAAACTAGCTGCCATGCACCCAATGAACCCCGATCACATTCACGAAGAACTCGAATTGATGGGTCCGGATTTTGCCTCTTACAACTTCGAGTGGCTGTGCCAATGCCCCGACTGGCGTGATCACTACTATGCCACTGACCAAACACCTCACTACGAATACATGAAAACGGTACTGAAAATTCTGACCTGGCAGGATGGCGATGACGGTAGTCATACGCGCTGGGTGTTGAAGTGTCCACAGCACCTTGAACAACTGACGGTTTTACAAACAGTGTTTCCAGATGCAACTGTCGCCATCACCCACCGGGACCCTGTAGCAGTTATCCAGTCAGCAGCCACCATGCTCGCCTATGGTCAACGCATGTCGCGCAGCGCAATTGATATGCACGGGATTATTGACTACTGGTCGGAGCGTGTTGTGCATCTTTTAAAGGCGTGTTCACGGGACCACCAGAAGCTTGCGGACGCAAATCGTATAGACGTGCCGTTCCATGATTTTATGACCGACGATATTGGCATGGTCCGCAAAATATACGCCAAGGCAGGTCTACCTATGAACGAAGAAGCGACTAATGAACTGCGACAGTTTCTCGAAGAACACCCGAGAGGCAAACACGGTCGCATTGTTTACAACCTACAGGACGACTTTGGCATAAACCCGGAAAAATTACGCGAGCGCTTTAGCTTCTATTTTGAACAATTCCCAGTGCAAGCAGAGCGCTGATCACCCGTGCAGGGACAAGGAAAGCACAGACCAATGAGAGATCCGATTTACAAATCCAGACCAATAGAGCCCAACCCCGCCAGGTTCGGTGGCGAACGCATCAACGACTTTATCTTCTTGTCAGAGGCGTTTTCCAACAGCTACCTCATCGAAACCTGTGCAGGCAACGTGCAAATCAATGCTGGCATGGGCATAGAAGCGCCGGTTATTGATGCCAATTTCAAAAGCTTCAGTGACAACTCACTGCACACGCTTATTTTTACCCAGGGGCACGTCGATCATGTGGGAGGTACCGCCTTTTTTCGTCAGAAGAATCCTGGCTTACGCGTAGTTGCCAGTGACAGAAATGCCGAACATCAGAGTTATGATAAACGCCTGGCGGCCTTTCGCAGCAATCGATCAGCCTTTGCATTTACCGAAAAATTCGCAGATGCTTTTGCTTACTATCAACAGCATGACCATACTGAATTTCCTGCTCAAGACAGTCCGACAGCCGATCTATTAGTAGAGGATCGAATGGAGTTCGAACTGGGAGGTGTTGAATTTGAAGTTATTGCAGTTCCGGGCGCTGAGACCAATGACTCCCTGATCGTCTGGCTACCTCAGCACAAAATATGTTTTACCGGCAATCTGTTCGGTTGCACCTTTGGCCACTTTCCCAACCTGGTGACTATTCGCGGCGATCGCTATCGAGAAGCGCTGGTCGTGGCAAATGCGGTAGAGACTGTTCGCGCATTAGAGCCGGAGATGATTTGCTATGGCCACCACGCACCCATAGTCGGCAAACAGTTAATTCTTGGTGAGTTGAATGCGTTACATCAGGCTATCCACCATGTTCATGACGAAACTGTGAAAGGCATGAACGAAGGCAAGGACGTGCACACACTGATGCAAGAGATTACCCTGCCATCTGACATGGAAGTAGGCCAGGGCTATGGCAAGGTGAGTTGGAGTGTTCGCGCTATCTGGGAAAGCTATGCGGGATGGTTTCACCACCGCTCCACCACCGAGCTCTATTCAGTGCCCTCTTCCAGCATCTCAAGTGATATTGTGGAACTCGCTGGAGGCGCAGCGGCAATACTGCAGCGAGCGCAGGAAAAATTTGACGCGGGAAAACACGAGGAAGCTATTTACCTGCTGGACATTATCAGGGACTCCGGTGCAGACAATAGTCCAAGTCGCAAGCTAGGCATTCAGGTACACAAGGCAATGTTACAGGCTACCGACAACTTCTGGCTGTCCTCCTGGTTAAAAAACCAGATTCACCAGCTCGCTTCTTGACTATTGGCATACTGGCAAAGGCAAACTCAATGACCATACCGCTCGTTCGCGTTCACGGTGTCGACGATGTCCGCCTGGATAACATTGATAAACCCACGACAGCCCCAGGGGATGTCCTGATTGAAGTCTCACTCTGCGGTATCTGCGGTTCCGACCTGGGTTACATTGGCATGGGTGGCCTGGGCATGACCCATCCTATGCCGCTAGGCCATGAACTAGTGGGCTCTGTCGCTGAAGTCGGCGAGCGCGTAAGCCATTTGCAAATTGGCGATAGGGTGGTTGTCAATCCAATGGCGGGGGGCAACAGTATTGGCAATGGCGGGACCGAGGGCGCCTTCACGCCCTATCTGCTCGTCCGCAACGTCGCTGCAGACGAAAGGGCGGTGATTAAAATACCGGACGGCCTCTCTGTCGATCAGGCCGCGATGGTAGAACCCTTATCGGTGGCCTTGCACGGCTGCCGTCAGGGAAACGCCAAAGCTGGCGATAAGGTCGTTATTTTTGGTGCAGGCCCAATCGGGCTATGCGTCGCATTATGCCTTAACTATCTTGGAGTCGAGCGGCTTGTCATTGTCGATCAATCGAGTCACCGATTGGCCGCCGCAGAATCAATAGGCGCGGTACCTTTCAAGGCTGGCAGTAATGATCTCGGTGAGTTTCTGATACAACAACACGGTCAATCAGAACTGATGGGTATGCCCGTTCCGTCTAGCGATATCTACATCGAGGCAACCGGCGCAAAACCCGTATTTGAACAGATTATGAACACCGCAAAGACGGGGGCCAGAGTCGTTGTTCTGGGGCTGCACAAGCAATCAGTGCCATTGGACCTCGCCAACGTGTTATTACGTGAACTCAACATTGTCGGCTCCATGGCCTACTCCGACGAATTTCCGGCAGTCATCGAAATGTTGACCAGCGGAAAAATCGATCTGCAACCCATCATCTCTCATCGCTTTCCGCTGAGCCAATTTAGCGAAGCTATCGCGCAGGCAAGTGAACCTGACGAGGCGATAAAAGTATTAATCGACTGCCAGTGTTAACTAACCGACTGACAGCCAGACAGGAATTAATATGAAATTCTGGCAACCCGTATCCTGGGCGGAAACAGAACAACTTTGTGACATTGCCAGGTTTGCAGAGCAATGTGGGTTTGAGGGCTTGATGGGTGCCGATCATGCCCTGTTTCCGCAAGCAATGGCTCCAGACTACCCCTACTCAGACACTGGGTTGCCACCGCAAACTGCCGACCACGAGTACCCGGACATGTGGAGCTCGTTTGCAGCAATGGCTGCGGTAACAACGCGAATCAAACTGGTTTGCGGAGTATATGTGCTCCCCATTCGCAACCCTATTGAGGTGGCAAAGCAAGCCGCTACTTTGGCCATATTAAGTGAAGGCCGCTTCGCACTGGGCGCGGGTACCGGCTGGATGAAAGAAGAATTTGATGCCTACGGCGTGAGCTTTAAAGGCCGCGGCAAACGCATGGATGAGATGCTGGACATCATGCAGGGCTTGTGGACTGGAGAATGGTTCGAGTATCACGGACAGCACTTTGACTTTCCTCCAATTCAAGTCAGCCCGCACTCCAAATACCAAGTACCTCTGTATTTCGGCGGAACCGCTAAAGTTGCACTCAGGCGCGCCGCCAGGATAGGAGATGGTTGGATTGGTGCTGGCAACGCAGCAGAAGATGTCCCAAGGGTCATGAGCGAACTGCAGGAGCTAAGAAAAGAGTATGGACGTGATCACCTACCCTTTGACTCGCTCGTAGGCGTTTATGCGAAACCTGATAAAGCCCTGTTCGATTCGCTCTACGACAGTGGCATGACATCTGGCCTTAATATGCCATTTGCCTATGCACTGGGAACGCGCTCATCACTGGATGATAAAAAACGCATGATGGCCCAGTTTGCCGAAGACGTTATACGGCACTTTTAGGCAGCAAAAGCTAAAGTAAAAACGAAAATCGCCAGGAATCTTAAGGAGAAAAAGATGGGAACTTATGCACTCACAGGCAGCGCGTCAGGCATTGGCGCCACATTGAGCCTAGCACTTGCAGAGCAAGGTCACTCGCTCATTACGGTTGATCTGAAAGACGCCGATATCACAGCTGACCTGACCACTGTGGAAGGCCGCAGCAAGGTCATCAGCGAAGTTTTGGAGCGCGCGCCGGACGGACTCGACGGTTTTGTTCCGTTAGCCGGATTGGGCGGTGGCACTGCACCTGATTTACTGATCACTCGCCTGAACTACTTCGGCACAGTGGCGTTAGTAGAAGGGCTGCGCCCTGCCTTGGCAAAAAAATCAGGTTCTGTTGTACTGCTGTGCTCAAATTCCGCACCCATGGTACCTGGCGACGAGGCATTTATTGAAAGCCTTATCGCAGGTGATGAGGAAAAAGCGCTGGAAATCGCAGCTGGCATTTCACCCGGAACTCACTATATGCAAACCAAGCGCGCCCTCAACTATTGGATGCGTCGCCACGTTATGGAATATGGGCGTGAGGGAATACGAATGAACGCGATAGCACCCGGTCCCACTTTGACACCAATGACCACTCCCCTGTTTGAAAGTGAAGAATATGCACCAATAATGCAGGCGTTGCTGGATCAAACACCGGCAAACCGCGCCGCCGACGCTGAAGAGATATCAAACTGCATACTGTTCCTGCTGAGCCCTGCCGCCAGCAATGTCTATGGCAGCCTACTTTTCGCGGATGGCGGGTTCGATGCCCATGTGCGACAAGATCACGTCTAACGCTTTACCAACGGCATCTATCTGGGGCCGCTGCCAACGAATCAGTTGAGCCGACCCCAGCGGCAATTCAAATAGCCAACCAACAGAACTCGGACCCAGGGCATCGCCTACTCTTCGGCCTGCTTATTGGTCACTCAAGAAACTCTTTGGCACCCAGGTCAACACAGTGCTGCAGGTGACGTTGAATCATAGTTAGGAACATAGCATCGCTACGCTCGGCAGCAGCGGTAAAACTTGCACCCAGGATAGTAATCATAAGGCCATGCATCGCCTGCTCGCGATACTGCTGCCAACAGGCTTCGGAATCCAGCTCAATTCCCTGCCCCGCCAGCAGGCCGCTGTAATCGTCAACGAGTTGACGCTCCCACATTCGACGATCCTCTAGCTCAACGCTGCCGCCCATGAAGTAGGCCAAGTCAGTCAGTGCGCTGCCCTCGCTTGTCGTTTGCCAGTCGACAGTGCAAGCCCTGTCTCCATCGAAGAGGATGTTCTCACTACGGAAGTCGCCATGAGCCAACGTTCGCGGACCGTCAAAACGCGTGGCAAAGCGAGTGTGATGATCCACATAGAAGGCACCGAACGCCTCGCACTCGCCATTAATTCCATGGCCAAACCGCTGCAAAAAACCAGGCCAGTATTGCTGTAACAGCGCCTGACCAAAGGCTCCTCCATCATCCCTGACCTGGCTCATCACAAAATCATGCGCCCCAACAGATTCATCTCCGTAGAAGGCAGCGGCCAATTTCGCCGCTTCGCCCATTGCCACTCTTACGTGCTCCAGGCTCTCACCAATCAGTTGACTGCCAGGCTCTGCGGGCGCCATATCTTCCATGACTGTTACAAAAGCCAATCGATCATCACTGACCTCATTGGCATAAATGGTCGGCGTACGCATAGAGGTCCTATCGGCTAGGTGCCGATAAAACATCACCTCATTGTAGTAGGCACCCTGTGCCCCGGCCATAGCTCGCGCAGTCTCGTCCTCAGCGGGAAACTTGATGATCACCGATGCCGGCGCATTGCCTTGCCCTCCCGTATACTCCAATCGATAGCGGGCATTGTCACCCATCTTACCGGTCCCGATGATTTGATAGCTCAGGCGGCTCACGACAGCACCATTTTCGAGATGCCCGGAACTCGCCAGGGCTTCACTCATCCATTGTGGCGTTACATCCCCGGGACGGGTGACTATTGCTGACATTGTTATCTCTCCATTTAAGCGCTGCTCACGGCGCTTATTAATACATAGGTTCTTCGCCGGACAAACCAAACTCAGGCCACGCACCATGAACGTACGTCTGGCAATTGCCATAGCCAGTCGCCCCGGTCAGGCTATCTTCTACCTGAATCATGCAGTCACGGAACTGGTGATAACGCTCTATAACCGCTGGCAAAGCTGCATTTTCTACATAATCGCCATCAACGTGAAGCGGCCCGCGCCAACTGCCATGATGATGTCCATCGCCGCCATGGTAATGGCCTGAGCCCAAATAAAAACCGGTCTCTGACAATTTCTTGAACTTCAGCAAGCGGTCACTACCATCTTCCATGTGCAGTAGGAACTCACCTTCCTGCAATCGTTTACTTGGCGAGTCAAAACGCAGTTGTGGTGTCATTCCGATCACTTTCTCTCGTTGCCCGCTGTCACCTTCAAAACCGCCCTGAATACGTTGGTGAGAAAAACCAGGGCCACTAAACTGCAAATAATAATGATGAAATGCATAGCTGGCGCCGACGTCATCAAGAAATACAATAGGATTCCAAATAGCCAATGCCTGGGGTATGTGCTGATGGTAGTCTGGCTCCAGGTCCGCAGCAGGCAATCCCACCATTGGGCGAATACCCCAGGACTTGTCGCGAGTTGCCACCCAGGATTCCCTGGCAATTTCAACGCGCTCGCCATCTACTTCCAGCCAACCGCTTGCCAGCCCACTCTGGTGATAGCGAATTTGGTCAGTCGCCTTACGAAAGCCGTGCATATCCCGCCGATCTTCTCGATCTTCAACGACGCAAGCTGCAGTGGCATGAAAAAACAACTCAAAGGCAATGGGCTGAACTTCGTTAGCCTCCAGCGTTACTTTAATCTGCTGCAGTGGCTCAATGACTTCATAGTGAATGGGGCCGACGTTAACCGAATCAGGATCACTATCGAGCGAGCGACTGGCCCTTACTACCCATTGCTCGGCGCCTCTGGAAACTCCCGCATAGGCATCGATTACGTTTCGATTGGTATACTTGCCAAAGCCGAAACCAATCTGTAGCGAGCCATCGATCGCCGCAGCCATGCCGCAGACTTTCTCTGTCCAGGCCGGGTCGCTCTGGCCTACCGAAGCGAAGGTCTCTACCACTTGATGATTGAATTGCTCGTCGCTGGCCAGCAGAGGCCCTATCGTTCCCGCCATGTTAAGACTCCGAATAAAACAGCTCAAAAACGCACACTTTCATTAGCAAGACGATGGTTTTTTTGTGCGCATTCGTCGACTACGAGGGTAGCCTAGTGAGAGATGCCTAACAAATCATCTCGCTGTGACATAAACGTTTCTGCGCAGTAGCCAAAATCTACTGGCATGTTAATCCCACTGATAAAGCTTGCCAGCTTGCTATTGAGCAACACCAGCGCTTCACCCATTTCTTCACCTGTGGCATAACGACCATTAGAAGGGAGAAACAGGTCAACCAATTCATCAGGCATTTGGCCTTCACCTTTTAACTTATCCATGAATCCACTGGCGGTAGGTGAAGGGGAAATACAATTGATGCGTATATTGCTCGCTGCAAGTTCTCTGGCCATTTGCATGGTGTAAACAATGATGCATTGCTTGGAGAAACCATAGCCATCAGCACAGGCATCAGGGTGTTCGGACATCCACTGTGCTGAAGCGTCAAAAGAGTTTTCGGTCGACAAAAAATCTTGCACTGAAGCAAGTCCGGCGCGCCACGCCATGCCTGCGGTAGACGCTATGGATGCGATACTGCCCCCTGTTGAAATACGCGGAACCAACAGTTCAGTCAGATACCGTAAACCGACAAAATTGATAAGCAGAGTGTCTTGCGCAGAAAACGGAGGACTGGGCACGCCTGCACAGTTAAACAAGGCATCGATGTTTTGAGGAAGCTTAGCGACCGCATTATCGATGGAGCGAGCATCTTTCATATCAACATGGATGGCGTTCGCCACAGGTGCGCTCACTGGCGCCACATCGAGTGCGTATACCTCTGCTCCAAGATCGACCAACAACGTCGCGGCGGCCTGCCCCATGCCGGAGGCGGCTCCCGTAATGACCACGGTCTTCCCTTTGTAACCCAGAATATCGTTCACACTTGCTTTCCTTTACTGAAAATTCGTTGAGTCTGCGCTCGCTTCAAGCCGCACTGTGGCTTCGATAAAATTCTTTTACACTTTTTTCATCAGCCGCTTGGGACGTAACTCCAGCAAGTCAATGGCAACACCAGCGGGTTGCGACAGCGCAAAAGCCACCGCCTCACCAACCTGTTCTGTCTCCATGCCCACGTTCATGTAGGTGCCGCTATCGCGCCAAGCTTCAATGCCAGCCATTAAGGCGTCTGAGTCCCAGGCATCAGCAAAGCTGGTACCAGCACCGCCGGGGCGTATGCAGGTAACTCCAATTTCATCAACTTGTAGCTCACTGGCCAGATCGCGCGTAAATCGCTCCACAGCAGCCTTGGTAGATGCATATATTGATAAGTGGCTCATTTCGTCGTAGTGATAAGCCGATGCTGATGAGATATTTACAATGCGAGGATTCTCGCCGCCCCGCAACAGTGGAATCGCTGCCTGGCTGGAAAAAACCGTACCCAGATAGTTGGTATTGACCTGCATTAAAACCTCATCCTCAACAAGATTTTCAATTCTATTAGGACGTGCCATACCAGCATTATTGACCAGGCCGTCGAGGCGACCAAAGTGAGACTTCACCTTCTCAAAGCCTGCCACCAGTTCACTTTTACGAGTGACATCAGCCGAGATTGCACAGGCGTGATCACTTCCAATTTCAGAGATGGCTTTGTCCAGTCCTGCTTTACTACGACTGAGCAAGCCGACTTTAGCGCCCTTATCTACCAGGCATTTTGCAATCGCAAGGCCAAAGCCCTGAGATCCCCCGGTAACGATATAGACCTTGTCATTCAGCTGACCGCTCATACAGAAATCGCTATCGTCTTGGTTTCCAGGTATTCCTCGAAACCTTCAAGTCCCATCTCGCGCCCAATACCACTTTGTTTGTAGCCTCCAAAGGGGGCATCGGCCGCGTAGAAATTACCGCCGTTAACATTAATGGTGCCAGTACGAATCCGCCGGGCGACGGCTAGCGCACGCTGCTCACTGCCAGACCAGACGCTGCCCGAAAGGCCAAAATCTGAATCATTGGCAATGCGCACCGCATCGTCATCTCCATCATGCGCGATCACGCAGAGCACTGGCCCGAAAATCTCTTCCCTGGCAATGGTCATTTCATTCGTCACGTCGACAAAAACGGTAGGTTCTACGTAATAGCCCTTGGTGAGGTTTGCCGGCGCACCTCCTCCAAGAAGCAGTCTCGCCCCTTCTTCCCTGCCTTTGTCGATGTAAGCCAACACCCGTTCACGCTGCCTGGCGTTGACCAGGGGTCCCATGATTTCACTATTGGAGCTGGGATCACCATAAGCAATAAAGCCAAAATAGGTTTTTAACAATTCCTCAACTTCTGCCTGTTTTTCGCGGGGCACCAGTAAGCGCGTATTCAAGGCACACCCCTGGCCCGCGTGAAAACACACGGCCAAGGCACTCAACAAGCTCGCGCCCAGGTCGGCATCGTCCAGAATAATATTTGCAGATTTTCCACCCAACTCCAAAAACACCTTTTTAACCGTGCCAGAAGCAAGCGCCATAATATGTTTGCCCACTGCTGTAGAGCCAGTAAACGAGACCATATCTACCCGTGGGTCCGTCACCAACTGCTCACCGACAGTCTTTGGGTCTGCAGAAGTAATCACGTTGAATACGCCAGCAGGTATATCCGTATACTCCTTTACAATCCTCCCCAGGGTGGTCGCCGACCAGGGGGTATCCGGGGCCGCTTTTAGCACTACGGTACAGCCCGCCGCCAGAGCCGGAACGCACTTGGCCAGGTTAATCTGTAAAGGCACGTTCCACGGGGTAATTGCTGCCACAACACCAATGGCTTCCTTCTCCACTAAACGACGGCTAATGCCACCCATGATGTCGTGCTCGCCTATGTCACGACTCCAAGGGTAGTTAGGCAGGTTATTCAAGCTGTAGTCGATAAACCCGATAGGGATTTCACAATGAGGGCCTGACGCACCGCATATGCCCATTGGCGCGCCGGTCTCAGCAGCAATTTGCTCCTTGAAATCCTCCATTTCGGTCAGCAGCCCATGCTTTAACTGTTCAAGGCACTTGAGACGGAAATTATGATTGGTAGACCAGTCAGTGTCGTCAAATGCGCGCCTAGCGGCGTCAATTGCCTGGTCCATATCCTCCAACCCGGCATCTGCCACCTCGCCCATAATGGCCTCGGTAGCGGGATTCACATTGACGTAGGTCTGGCCGCTTGCCGCAGGCACCAATTGACCATCGATTAAAAGCCGGACTTCGGGGTTCATTGGATCGTTCCTTTCAGCAATAGGTTATTTAACGGCAGGACGTGATTCGTCTCGGGCAAGAAACACATCCACGATACGTTCGCGCAGGAATTCTGCTGTAGGCAAAGCGATGCCATGGTCGCCTGCACTATCCAGGACACACTGTAAGTCCTTCTGACCCAACGCTCCCAAGGGACCGAAAATGTCCGCCATCTGCTCTTCACTGCAACTCAGTGCCAGATTATTTCTACCGGATACGAACAGATGCATTTGTTCGTTAATAACGCCGTTAGACAACCCTACCTCTCGCAGCACGTCCACTGAGAGCCCGCTGGCCTCTGCCAACCGGGTAGCCTCCGCCATAGCGACAAACTCGGCGTACTGAATAAAATTGTTACACAGTTTTAGCGCAATTCCTGCGCCCAGGTCGCCGGCGTGAACGACTTTTTCTGCTGAGGTTGCAAAGATGGAGCGACAGCGATCAATTACAGCCTCATCTCCGCCAACCATATAACAAAGTGTGCCGTCAGCGGCTCGACGCGCGCCGCCTGTAATTGGCGCATCCAGCAAATAAAGTCCCGAGTGATGCGCGTCCTCCGCCCATTGCAGCAATTTGGACTGAGTCACAGTACTGTGCACTGCAATGACAGTACCGTTCGCTGCATTAGCGAGAATGCCCTCTGCTCCGTACAACAATGCTTCGACTTGCCTGTCATCTCTAACGCAAATACCGATATGCATGCATTGCGCAGCGACCTCGGCCACTGATTGACAGGCCTCAGCACCCTGCTCGACGAGTTCATCAACCACAGGCTGAAGCAAATCGTAAACATGAAGCTTAAACGCCTCTGAGATCAAGCGCGTCGCCATCGGTTTGCCAATATCACCAAGCCCTATAAAACCTACATTCTGCGCAGTCAACGGTCTATTTCCTTGGAAGCCTGATTAACTTACGAGCTTATGTGGCGGACAAATTTATGTCAAGCTAGATTGACATATAGTCAATTCGCATTTACATTCTGTGCATGCGAAGCTCCACCAACATAGAAGTCTCACGCGATATCGAACGGCGTTATCAGGACAATGTTGCTCGCCACATTCTCAGCATCAGCCTTTACATGCAGTCTGAAATCATGGGTGCTTTAACCGTGAGCCATGGTCACAGCCAACTCAGAATCAACTTCGAGCCCTACATATCCATGGCAGCGCAGTCTGGCGTCCGACTTTCTGAAATCGCTGAAATGTTGGGTATTTCTCGACAAGCGGCAAACCAGACAGCCAATCAAATTGAGAAAGCTGGATACCTGCGGCGCGCCTCCGATCCATCCGACGGACGAGCAAAACTACTAGTCACTACGCCCCGCGCGATGATGCTGGTGAAGCAGGGTGCTGCCGAGGCACTGGCACTGGAAAATCAATTTGCAGAGCTCGTAGGTGAAGGCAACATCGCACAGCTGAATCTATCAATGACAAAGCTCAGTCGCAGGCTTGGACTTCTCTTCCCTTATCAAGGCGAGCAAGCATTGACACTGGCTGCCACTCTGCCGCGAATGTCCGATTACATCACCCGTCGCTTGCAACAGCTGACGATGCAGAAGGGCCATCCCCAACTGAAGCGAAGTTTTGGCACAGTACTTACCGCTATAGGCCCGCGGGGCGGTCGTATTCAGCAAATGGCCCGCAGTCGAGATATCAGTAAGCAGGCAGTCAGCGCCATTGCTACTGAATTAGAAGCGCTTGGCTATATCGAACGCGTGGCAGACGCGGCTGATGCTCGGCAAATCGTCTTACAATTTACCAAAGCAGGTAGAGCACTTATTGCCGATTCCGTCGACTCCGTAAACCAGCTGGTGGCCGAATTTGCTGAGGCGATTGGCGATGGCGAACTTGAGCACTTAAAACACACTGTTGCCAAAATTTATCGCTTACAGCATCTGGAAGAAGACATCTTTGGCAATGCCTCCGGCAACGACATTCAGGCAATGGCTCAGCAACTAAGCATGCAACTGGGTGAGCAAGGCGCAATAAATCTAGGTCGATTGTTGCTGGCAGGTAACTCCGGGCACTAAGAAAGGAAACAGGAATGAGCACATCTTCACGACGCCAGCAGGGCGAAGAAAAAATCAAGCAGGTCTATGCTGGCGACGTGGTAGTACCTCCCGAGGGTTACGCGTTCACCGACATTATGCTGGAAACGCTGTTTGCCGAAGTCTGGACAAGAGACACACTGTCCATGCGTGACAAACGCATTCTGCTGCTGGGCATGATTGCAGCACAGGGAGAAGGCATGACATTCAAAATACAGACTAAGGCCGGCATCAAGAACGGAGAATTGACGGCTGAAGATGTGCGTGAACTGCATCTCTTCATCGCCCAGTACTGTGGCTACCCCAGAGCAGCTGCAATGCTAGGCCCCATGGAGGAAGGCATAGCAGAAGCGCACAAAGATAACGTAGCTGCGGCGGGCGAATAGACATGGAAATGAGCTATAACTGGCTGGCTGGACTGGTCACCGTCATTGGCACCATAGTCGCCATTGCCCTGGGTCAACTGTTAGTCTTCAAGATTCCTGCGATCGCTAAAACGCGCGACCTGAATAACGCGCAAAACAAGGAAAAATGGCGTAACCGAGCAAAAAAATACCATGACAGAGTCAAAATCAGTCAGAAGCTCGGCTTAGGTGTTAATTTAATATTCTACATACTTTTCATGCCATTTCTCGTCACGCTGCAGGCACAGTCCGTTGCTAAAATTGCGCTGGATGTAGTGATGATCATGATGATCTACGATTTTTTCTACTATCTCATGCATCGCTTTCTTTTCCATGGCCAGGGCTATTTACGCCAGGTTCATGCCGTTCATCACCAGGCCAGAAGTAGAATCAGCTCCATCGACTCTCACCTGCTCCATCCTGTTGAACTGATTATGGGCGTGGCTCTTTTTTACGCTGTGACCAGCGGCATCGCGATTGTTTCGGGTCAAGCGCTTCATGTTTCGACCATCATTATTGCCACCGTTATTTACACGCAGCTCAATCAAATTAACCATTGTCGAATTGACCTGCAAAGCTATCCTTGGAAAACACTCAACTGGATAGCGATCAGACACGACGCCCACCACCTGGATATGCACAAAGGAAACTTTGCGACAATCACCCTGCTCTACGACTGGATGTTTGGTACTTTGGAAATTCACCCCATTGAACAAACAGCTGTAGGCCAAAACCAGGCGACCGGTAAGTAAACTTATAAATCAATAACTCAGGGTTCACTATGAGCGACTATTTCGAATGCACTCCCGTTGGACTCGACTTCCTTGAACAGACTAAAAACGTCTTCAAGGCCGAAGAGATTGTCAAAGCCTCTCCAGAGCAAATTTTTGAAGTTTTCGAAGATGCGCATGCCTGGACAGTCTGGGCAATGCCAATCCAGAAGGTCGAATGGACCTCACCGAGGCCATTTGGCGTTGGCACGACTCGCACGGTTTCAATGATGGGTGGCATGGATGGCTACGAAGAATTCATCGCCTGGGAACCGGGCAAACGTATGGCATTTACCTTTTTAGGCTGCAGTAAAGACTCTACGGACAAATTTCTTGAAGACTATCGTGTCACTGACCTTGGCGATGGCAGTTGTCGCGTCGAATGGCACATGGCCATGGAGACGCGCGGAGCATCACGACACATGATGTTTCTGACTCGCCCTTTGATGCGTCTAGCCAATCGCAGTATGTTCAAAAAATTTCGTAAATATACAGAGGCCTACGCTGCAAGGACGAGCCAGCCGGAACCTTAAGCCACTCAATACTGACTGGCACAGTTTGAAACAATGCAAAGAACGATTCGATCAATTGAGCAAGTGCTGAAAATGATCGTGTTCAAAACCCCGATATTGCATAAAGCGGCTGCGCTTTGCCTTTTCTTTGATATCTTCAGCAGGCAAGTTCCCAAACTTTCGGTGAAAAGCCAGCTTGGCTAGCGCATACCAGTCCGGCTGCTCTGCATTGATTGCTAGCTGTATCCCAGTATCGCTGATCCCCTTCCGGCGCATTTCCTGTCGAATACTAATCGGGCCGCGGCCACGGGATATGCGTTGGCGCAAATAACTTTCAGCAAATCGCTCATCGCTTTGCAGGTTTTCCTCTGTCAGGCGTAACAATTGCTCATCGACAAGGGCAGGTTCGTCGAAGCGTTTGAGAAGTTTCTGCCGTAGCTCTTTAGAGGAGTGCTCTCTTCGCGCCAACAGGTTCATTGCCGAAAAGCGAATATCAGTCGGATTGACTGCAGTCAGCTGTTCTAGTTCCTGCGGGGAGATATCGCCCTGAATCGAAATATCAGACATGTGCTAAGAAAGAGGCGCCGGGGGCGAGAGTGGGATAAGTGGACCCCCGGCACCTCATGGAAAAGCTATGCAGCTGAAAAGCGAGCAGGATTACTCCTGCTCAGCGGCCGGTTCTTCGCTTTGAACCTCTTCTTCCGCTGGCTTGGGCGCACTTAGGGTTTGCTCACGGATAGCGGCCTCGATTTCATTAGCTACTGCAGGATTAGCCTCCAGGAACTTGGACGCATTGGCCTTACCCTGCCCAATCTTGTCTCCTTTGTAGGCGTACCAGGCACCGGATTTGTCGACCAGATTAAGTTTAACGCCCCAGTCAATGACTTCACCCATGTGGTAAATGCCTTTGCCGTACATGATTTGGAATTCGGCCTGCTTGAAAGGTGGCGATACCTTATTCTTCACCACTTTCACTCGGGTTTCATTGCCCACTACCTCGTCGCCATCTTTCACAGCACCGATGCGACGGATATCCAGACGCACCGACGAATAGAACTTGAGAGCGTTACCACCAGTGGTGGTTTCAGGGGAACCAAACATCACACCAATCTTCATACGAATCTGGTTAATGAAGATCACCAGGCAATTAGTTTGCTTAATGGCGGCTGTAAGTTTGCGCATAGCCTGACTCAACAGACGAGCCTGTAAACCCACATGGGAGTCTCCCATGTCACCTTCAATTTCGGCCTTGGGCGTTAGCGCCGCGACAGAGTCTATAACCAACACGTCTACCGCGCCTGAGCGTACCAGCATCTCGGCCACTTCCAGCGCCTGCTCACCAGTGTCTGGCTGGGACATGATCAGCTCGTCCATCTTCACACCAAGTTTCTCGGCATATTGTGGATCGAGCGCATGCTCCGCATCGATAAAGGCTGCTGTTCCGCCTGCCTTTTGAGCCTCGGCAATCACCTGCAGGGTAAGTGTTGTCTTACCGGAGGACTCCGGTCCGTATATTTCGCAAATTCGGCCTTTAGGCAGACCGCCTATGCCCAGGGCAATATCCAGACCCAGTGAACCGGTTGAGATGGAGGGGATGGCCTCGTGCTTAACATCCCCCATACGCATCACCGTACCTTTGCCGAACTGTCGCTCGATCTGGGTGAGTGCTGCGTCCAACGCCTTTTCTTTGTTCGCATCCATAGTTTTGCTCCCTTTACTCTTTTTGACCACTTGTTATAACCACCTGATTGTTTACCACTATGATCGCCGTGCATTCGCTGCACTGCCAAACTACTGTATATATACTCAGTGCTTTGAAAGTGAATTGCAAGCCCCAAAAGCCATTAAATTCAGCCAGCCGGAATCACCTGTGTGAATTAGCGACAGGTGCAGAATCGCACAAGACGTCGATACAGACGTCTCCCCGCCTCCCGACCCCGGATCAACCTACCTTCGAGTGTAGTATTCTCAGTCGCCATGTTGTGGCATCCTTTCTTCTACACTCAGCTGGCGGCAGAGGCCAGTTCAAACGAGAAGCACGCATGTTGTCAAAAACCACCGATCAGGAAGCACCTGTTCAAGCTCGCGAAGAGAGCATCACTGTGCTGGGCCGCGCGCTCACTTCGGTGATTTCCGCCGGCAAAGAAATCCTGGCCAAGCGGCGCCCATTCGCCGAATCCGCCCAGGGAGCTACTGAGTCACTGGTGTCGCTTTGCTCTGGACTGCTGGAGCACCGGGGCGAAGCCTCCGGCCTCGCGCTCGCTCAGGAAGTAACCGACGGCTATCGGGCACTGTCTGCGACAGAGCAGCTAGCATTCTTCATCCGGCTGGCCACTGACTTCGATATTGATCAACAGGCGTTACTGAGCGCCACCGAACGTTACCGCGAAAACCCGGACTACGACCGCTTGCAGGACATCACCCGGGCTGTTGAAGCTCCAAGGCAAAAACTGTTTCGCCGCATCAATATGGCACCGGATGGAACCCGAACACTGGTCGCACTGCGTGGCGACCTGCTGCGGGTGCTGCGAGCCAATCCGGAACTTAAAGCAGTAGACTCAGACCTGAAGCACTTGTTCATATCGTGGTTTAACAAGGGCTTTCTTGAGTTGCGCAGCATTGACTGGTCGTCTCCCGCCGTCGTGCTGGAAAAATTGATTGCTTATGAAGCTGTGCATGAAATTAATGGCTGGGAGGATTTGCGCGGAAGATTGCGTGAAGACCGCCGTTGCTTTGCCTTTTTCCATCCGGCGATGGGTAACGACCCGCTGGTGTTCGTAGAAGTGGCACTAGTCGACGAAATTCCGGATGCGATCGCTCCGCTAATCGATCGCAACCGCGAAACTATCGCCGCTGACAAGGTCAATACGGTGGTGTTCTACTCAATCAGTAACTGCCATCCGGGATTGGCCGGTATTTCTTTCGGTAACTTCCTGATCAAGAATGTTGTCGAAGTTTTGAACAAGGAAATGGAAGGCCTGAAAACTTTCGTCACCCTGTCACCAGTACCCGGCTTTCGTCGCTGGCTGAAATCCGCAGATCTTGAGGGATTGGCTGATGAGGCGCTTGTTGACAAGCTGAGGGAACCAGTTGGTAGAGTCGTTGAAGGTGTCGTGCAAGCCGCCCTGGTAAGGCTCTGCGCCCACTACCTGCTTAACGTAAAGTCCGGTGACTTAGCCAAGGACCCAGTAGCGCGCTTCCACCTGGGCAACGGCGCGCGACTGCATAAGCTGCACTGGGGAGCAGACACCACCACCAACGGCAGGGAGCAGTCCGGCAGCATCATGGTCAACTACCTCTACGACCTGCAAAAAATTGAGATCAATCATGAGGAATATTTCGATGAAGGCATCATCAGCGCATCGAAATCAGTGAAGCGCATGCTGGACTAGTTGGCGCCAGCAATTCAGCGCCCGGTTCTCAGCGCTAGCCAAGAATTAAACGGTTTACCGTTGCGGGGGCCTCATACATTGCCCAGTGCCCTACCCCGGGTAGCTCGTGAAATTCAGCATCGGCTTGAGCTTGCAGAAACAACTGGCGACGGGCTTCAATATTCACTCTGCCGCCTGCGGTAGCATCATATTGGCCCCAAATACCCGCCACGTGAGCCTCGATCTGGGGAAGGACCTCTGCCAGATCGTTACTGCCAGCCATACGCCGACTGCGCAGCCTATGCTGTTTCAGGTTATTGCTGTGGATATGCACCGCAAGGTCATCAATACAGCTGGGGTCATGCAGCATCAGTCTCGCCAGATTCTCCCGGTGTATACCCTCTGCTGCTGCTTGATCAAGTTCGGGGCCCGGAAGCGGCAATAGCTGGGCTTGCACGTGCAGCGCGCCAAAACCCGAAGCTCCTATCAACACGCAGCGAGCGCATTGCGAACCGGCCGAGGCAGCCACAAGACCCGCTATCAGGCCGCCAAAGCTGAAGCCCACGAGCTCAAATACCTGTTTATCGCCATGCAGCTCACGCCAACCGGCCAGCACCAATTCACTGATTTTTGAGGTACTCCAGGGCTCAGGCAAGTCACCGGAAGAACCCAAGCCCGGGAGGTCCAGTGTCCACACCGCGTAGTGCTCGCTTAGCGCTTCAATATTGGAAACCCAATGATTCCAGGAGCCGAAACCACCGTGCACCAGCAATAAGGGAGTAGCATCTGCCGAACTGGCAGGCCACTGCTGCCAAGCCATCCTGCAGTCCGCTTGGTCAGTCCAATGATGCCGGGCGTGTTGGGAGAGCGCCGACAGCACTCTCTGCGGTGAGTCCATGCTCTCAGTCCTGCAGTTGCTCCAGGATACTGGAGAAATCGCGCTGTCCGTTGCCATCCTGCTGATGCTGCTCATAGAGCGACTGCGCCAGCTTGCCCATACGGTTGTCAACGCCAGACTGCTCGGCAATGCCGAGCGCGAGACCAAGATCCTTGGCCATCAGGTCCACCATGAACCCGGGCTTGTAGTCATTACTCGCAGGCGCGTTTTCCATCACCCCCGGGTAGGGGTTGTAGACTTCCAGAGACCAGTTCCTACCGGAGGAAGCCAGCATGATTTCCGACAGCACTGCGGGATCAAGACCGTTGCGTGCGCCCATTTCCAACGCTTCGCAGCTGCCAATCATGTGGATGGCTAACAACATGTTGTTGCAGCCTTTAGCCACTTGGCCTGCTCCCGCTGGTCCGGCGTGAAAGATATTCTTGCCCATATCAGCGAGGATTATTTTTGCCCTGGCAAAGGCTTCTGCGCTGCCGCCACACATGAATGCAAGAGTACCGGCGGCGGCGGCCGCAACACCCCCGGAAACGGGAGAATCCATAAAACCAATACCGGCTGCAGATGCCGCCTCTCCCACGGTTCGCGCGGTTTCAGCGTCAATGGTGCTGCAGTCCAGTACCGTGGTACTCGCATCCAGCCTTGCTAGCAAACCATCGTCTCCGAGGTAAGTTGCAGCGACATGCTTGCCCGCGGGCAGCATAGAAATCACATACTCTTTGCCTGCTACTGCCTCAGCTGCTGAAGCCGCAACCGCCGCGCCGGACTGTTGCAGGTCTGCACAGGCGGCGGGCATTAAATCAAAAACAGTGACTTCATGTCCGGCCTTGATCAGGTTCTTGGCCATGGGGCCGCCCATATTGCCGAGGCCAATAAATGCTACTAGGGACATTGTTTTCTCCAATTAATGTTTCGGGTCTCCCCGCTGCTACTTTCACTCAATGCCGCAGTACTGCTGTTCTTTGCGGGCACCGGGATTCTCGCGTTAGCAATAAGGATGGTGCATTAGCCAAGGTCCGCCAATGGGTTGCTGTCCCACGGGGCAGTGAAGAAGCCATCCAAAACATCACCGGGCACATCGCGAGAAGACTTGTACTGCCAAACCGGATTACGATCCTTGTCAATCAGCAGCGCACGAACGCCTTCAGCAAATTCCGGATGACGCACGATATTGGTCGCCAATTGCACTTCCGCGCGGAAAATATCCGCCAGCCCCATATGCCGGGTTTCCCACAACTGTCGGTGAATCCACAGCGCGGCTAACCTGGAGCCCTGCTGCAAACTGTCGCGCGCTTTTGCCAACCAGGGATCGTCGGTGTCCTGAGAGGTAATTCTGTCGATAATATCGTGCACATCTTCACCATCGAGAAGTTGGGCAATCGTTGCCGCATGCGGCTCGACCTGCCCCGCTGGAGAGGCGGCAATGCTTTGCTCGGCAAACGGCCTCAGCACATGGCGCACCTGCGCGTGATTTTTCTCTACATCATCAGTCCAGGGCTGAACGAGTAATTCAGCGATAACGGCGTCCTTGTGTTCACTGGCAATAAATCGATCGGCAATACCAATGTAAATAGCATCGGCCGCATTGATCGATGCGCCGGTCAGCGCCAGAAACTCTCCAGTGTGACCGGGCGCGTGATTAAGAAACCAGCTGCCGCCAACATCAGGGAACAGGGCGATGGTGACCTCTGGCATTGCGATACGGGTACGCTCAGTAACGACCCTGTGCGAACAGCCAGCCATCACCCCCAGGCCACCCCCCATGACAATGCCATGGCCCCAGCACACAATAGGCTTGGCATAAGTATGCAGGGTGTAATTCATCCGGTATTCGCGGGCGAAAAATGCCTCCGCATAGTCGCAGGGACCCCCCGGCTTATCGATCGCAGATTGGTGTAAGGCTTGAACGTCTCCGCCGGCGCAAAAGGCCTTTTCGCCGGCGCCTTCTATAAAAACTGCAACGATATTGTCGTCATTCGCCCAGGCATCCAGTTTCGCCTGCAGTAGGTCCACCATCTCCAGGGTCAGCGAATTAAGTGTTGCAGCAACGCTTAATGTGACGCGGCCTACCTTGCTACCCGCGGCGTCCAGCTCTGCAAACAGTACCGAATCACTCATCAGCAATTTTTCCACTGAGGCTTACGCTTCTCCAGAAAAGCGTTGACCCCTTCACGCTGGTCTTCCGTGCTGAACAAATCCACGAACTCGGTACGCTCGTCGGCAAGGCCTTTGGAAATAGTGATGTCACTGGCACTGTGGATAAGACGCTTACAGGCGGCAACCGAAATGGGGCTTTGCTGACTCACTTGCTCTGCCAGCGCCATGGCGCGCTCCAAAGCCGTACCTGTGGGCACGATCTCTTCTACCAAACCAATCTCATGCGCCACTGAAGCTTTAACGCGTTCGCCACACAAAATAATTCTCTTGGCCCAACCAAGACCGACCAGCTGAGTCAAGCGCTGGGTGCCACCAGCGCAGGGCAACAAGCCTACTTTCGCCTCAGGCAAGGCCATTTGCGCCTGTTCTTCAGCGATACGAATGTCACAGGCTAAAGCCACTTCCAGACCACCGCCCATGGCAAAGCCATTGATCGCGGCAATAGACACGCCGCGAAAATCAGCCAGTTTTTCAAATGCTTTACCGAATTCCGCAGCCATTTCCCCCGCCGCCTGGGGGTCTCCATCAGCAAAAATATTGAGGTCCGCGCCCGCCGAAAAAAACTTCTCCCCGGCACCGGTTATCACCAGGGCATAGACTTCCCGCGTGTTGTTAAGCGCCTCGACCAGGTCTTCCAGGGCGGGCAAACTTTCGGTATCCCAGGTGTTGGCTGCGGGGTTATCAATGGTCACAACTGCAGTGTGCCCAACGATATCGACCTTGATTTTTTCAGAATTACTTAAGCTCATTTAATTACCTCTAATGCACCTTCCATTAACAGTCGACGCGAAACAATAACCCGCATGATTTCGTTTGTACCCTCCAGAATCTGGTGTACACGCGTATCACGCACATGCCGTTCCATAGGGTATTCCTTGATATAGCCGTAACCGCCGTATAACTGCAGTGCGTCATTGCAGACATTAAAGCCCACATCGGTGGCAAAGCGTTTGGCCATCGCGCAATACGTAGACGCCTGGCTATCCTTGTTATCGAGCTTGCTGGCAGCCAGACGCACCATTTGCCGCGCTGCAACCAGGTCGGTCAACATGTCGGCCAACTTGAACTGCGTGGCCTGAAAATCAGCAATCGCTGTATCAAACTGTTTACGTTCCTGCACATAGGCTACCGCTTCCTCCAGTGCCTGCTGGGCAGTGCCAATTGAACAGGTGGCAATATTGATTCGACCACCGTCAAGACCTTCCATGGCGATCGCAAAGCCCTGGCCTTCCCGTCCCAGTCTATTCGCTACCGGCACCCGCACGTTATCGAAGGTCACCATACGAGTGGGCTGCGCGTTCCAGCCCATTTTGTCTTCTTTCTTGCCATAGCTAATGCCCTGGGCATCAGCTGGAATCAGTAATGCCGATATCCCCTTGGGACCTGCTTCCCCGGTGCGCAGCATGACCACCAATACATCGGTTTCGCCAGCGCCTGAAATGAATACCTTGGATCCATTCACCAGGTAATCGTCGCCATCTTGCACCGCACTGGTGCGCAGAGAACCTGCATCAGAGCCTGCGCCGGGCTCGGTTAAGCAATAAGAGGCCAACTTGCTGCCCGAGACCAACGCTGGACACCATTGATCCATCACTGCCTGCGAGCAATACTTCCCCACCATGTTGGTGGCCATATTGTGAATCGTAAGAAACGCCGCGGTTGCGGTACAGCCTTTGGAGAGCTCTTCAACGATCAGGCTGGCGTCCAGCCGGGACATACCCAAACCGCCCGCTTCTTCGGGTGTATACATACCCATAAAGCCGAGCTCACCGGCCTCGGCTAATACTTCTTTCGGAAAAATGGATTTTTCATCCCATTTCGCAGCGTGGGGAGCGAGCGCTCCCTCGGAAAACGCGCGAGCACTCTCTACGAACGCCCGCTGGTCGTCACTCAGGGAAAAGTCCATGATCTAGCTGAACTTCGCCATTACCGCACCAAACAACTCCTCATCAGAGGGAATAGTCTTGGTGGTAGCGAGGGGCTTGGACACCCAGGTTTCGTTAATCAGGTCACGCCAGGTGATATTGTGGTTGATGGAATTACCACCCCAGGAACCGCAGCCCAGTGAGAAGGTCTGACGCATTCCGTTCCAAAGATTACCGCTATTGGAGGCGGCCTGTGGCTGGTTGACCATAACCCGGGAAGTACGGGTAGCATCGGCCAGTTTGAGGACGTTATCGTCATTGTAAGAGTATATGCCGCAACTGTGACCCTGGCCCTGATATGCCTGAATCTTGTTAGTCATCTCAATGGCTTCATCGATATCCTTCACCTTGTAGAGCGCCATTGTGACGGTCAGTTTCTCTCCGGAGAAAGGGTGGTCAGCGCCGGCACCTGTTTCAGGAACAATAAGAAAGCTCTTGCCTTCCGGCAGATCGATGCCGGCTTGTCCGCAGATAGTCTGCGCATGTTGTGCAACAATTTTTGCGTTCAGGTGATCATCTTCCCAAATCACGCTTTGCAATTTTGCTTTGTCATCACCCTCGATCACAAAGCCGCCTTCATGCTTCAACTTTTCCAGCAATTCGTTGTACACAGACTCGAACACCAGCACCGAGTTATCGGAGGAGCAGGAGGCCGCCAGGTCCAGTGTCTTGGAAATACGGATTTTCTCAGCCGCCTCATCCAGGTCAGCAGTATCGTCTACGGTAATAACTGCGTTGCCAACACCCACACCCAGAGCGGGCGTGCCAGAAGAATACGCCGCCGTTACCATGGCCTCACCGCCTGTCGCCAGTACGCGATCACACTGAGCCATCAACTCATTGGTTTTGTCCAGCGAGGGAACATCAATGCTCTGTACCAGGTCGGCAGGAGCGCCACAGAGTTCTAGGGCTTCACGCATGTAATCGCAAATTTTCTTGTTGGTCAGCTTGGCACGAGGGTGAGGCGCTACAATGATGGCATTGCGGCCCTTTACAGCGGAGATCGCTTTAATCACCGGGGTAGCTTCGGGGTTAGTAGAAGGAGACAGGGCTCCGATCACACCAACTGGCTTGGCGATCTTAACAATATTGCGTTCCGGTAATTCTTCAATCACTCCCACAGACTTGTCATCAATAATGTCCATTAAGGTTGCCCGAGTCTTGCGATGAATCTTCAGGTACTTACCTTCGTAATTGCCCAGCTGAGTTTCCTCAACCGTAAAGCGGGCGATCTCTTCAGAGCGGTCCTCTCGTGCCACGGCGTATACCATCGCAGTGATGAGCTCATCCACCTGCTCCTGTGTATAGTCGGCAATCTGCGCCTGGGCCGCGCGAGCGCGGGACATCATTTCGGCGACTTCCTGCGCCGGGCTTTGTGCTTCTGACATGCTGAATCCTCTCACCAGTAATTCAAGATAACTACGAAGTTTAGCACTGCCCTGCAAACCGCCATATTGACTAAATTGCTAAATACATGGACTATATTGCTTTATGAGCAATCCTTCGAAATGGCCCCTGCCCCATGCTGGTGTGCGCTTTATCACGCCCACTTTTATGCTGGAGAAACTGGCGAGACATCCCTTAACAAAGGACTGTTATCCCACGGCCATGGGCTACTACCCCGCCGCCAGCGGCCACCGCATGCAGCGTGAGCGCCATGATGACAACCTGCTGCTATATTGCACCTCGGGTCGCGGTCAGCTTACCGTTGGAGACTGGCACAGCCAGGTGACGGCTGGACACATCATGCTCTTACCTCAGGGCCTAGCCCACACCTACGAGGCAGATGGCGACGATCCGTGGACCCTTTACTGGGTCCACTTCCAGGGCGCCAGTACCCGGGTATTCATGCAGTATCTTGGCTATAGAGAGGACCGACCGCTGACGAATGCCGGCGTCTCTCCGTTGCTCATAGGGGCCTTTACCAATCTGCTGGAGGTACGGCGCACCGGCTACTCCACCCGGGCATTTATCAATGCTTCCAACCACCTTCGCCACCTGATCACTCAAATGTCGATGGAGATCAGCGCGCATGCGGGGCGCCTGCAGTCTGGATTTGAGTTGGATCACGTGCAGGCGTATATGCTAGAACACATCGACCAAACCATCACCCTGGACGCCCTGGCCCAAGTCGCCAACATGTCCAAGTATCACTTTTCTAACCGCTACAAGACGCTTACTGGTTACCCGCCGATCAAACATTTTCTCAATATGAAAATGGAGCATGCCTGTCACCTGCTGGATTCCACTGACATGGGAGTGAGTGAGATTGCCCGGGGGGTAGGTTATGACGACCCACTCTACTTTTCCCGCCTGTTCAGTAGAACCGTTGGCAGTTCGCCCAGGGGGTATCGCTCGTCGACCAGGAAGTAGACCTGCAACTTAGCATTACTTTGTTGTACCCTTTAGCCCGGCTTTAAAATGACGGAGATACCGCAAATGAAAACACTCATCCAACGACTGGCACTGCCGCTTGTCACCCTGTTAGCGCTGAGCACACCGGCACTTTCAGCTGGCCCAAAGATTTCCTGGGACCTGGACGACGCGCTCAAGCAGGTAGACCGGCAGGCCGATGACTTCAAGTCGGCCATGGCGCGAGTAGAAATTGTGCGCCGGGATTTAGGCGGCGTAGAACTAAGCAGAGAGCAAGGCACCGTCTTTGTCGATCGCAAAGGCAGGATTCGTTTGGACACCGATGCGCCCAAGCACAGAAGCTACATTGTGGAGGGCAGCACTCTGCACATCCATTACCCGGGTGAAAAGCGGGTCGAGGTATATTCTTTATCACGCCATAAGAGCCGCATGGAGCCATTCATTCGCCTGGGCTTTAACAACAGTGGCCGTGACCTCAAAGACGACTACCTGCTGACATCACTGGGCGAACGAGACATTGGCGAGAGTCGCACTCTGGGGCTGGAGCTCACACCAGAGAAAGAAAAGACTCGCGCGGTAATGGGAAAGGCCCAACTGTGGATTGATCAGGCATCCTGGATGCCAACACAGCAAGTCATCACTGCATCAAGCCAAGGTGAAGAGATCACCCTCACCTACACATTTGTAGCCCGCAACCTGGAGCTGAATCCTGATCTGTTCTCTACTCGCTGGCCCCGGGGTACTGACAAGCAGAAGATGAAGTAGGTTAACGCAGCCTGGTGGCCGATAAAGGCATCACCAACCCAGCACTTGCTTGACGAAAGGAATCGACAAAGCACGTTTCTGCACCAGAGAGGCCCGGTCCAGTTTGTCCAGCAGCTCGAGTAACCGCTCCAAATCCCGTGGTACGCGATTGACGATAAACACGGCGACCTCATCAGGCAGCGCCAAACCACGGCGAGAGGCTCGAAATTGCAAGATCGCCTGCTTTTCTTCATCGCTTACTGAGGGCAGCTGGTAGACGACACCCCAGCTGAGCCTGGAGCGAAGGTCGGCCAGCGAAACATCAAGTACTCGTGGTGCGCCGCTGGCGGCGATCAGCAAGCGGCAGCCCCACTCTTTGCTGCGATTGTAAAGGTCAAACAAAGCCAGTTCCCAGGCCTCATCTCCCAACACTGCATCCAGGTCATCCAGAGCGACCAGACCCAGAGTTTCCACACCCGCCAAAACCTCCTCGGGTGGATAAACCTGTAGCTCTCGCAGCGGCAGGTACAGCGCTTGCTCACCGGCCAGATGGCAAGCTGCCTGCAGCAGATGGGACTTGCCGCTGCCCCGGTTACCGTGCAAGAAAACAACTGAATCACCTTCGCCAGCGCACAGCGCCTTGACTCCCTGCAACAGCGCTTCACTGAGAGGAAACGGCAGAAAGTTCTTCAGGGTTGCATCGTCGCGCAGCTGCACCAGCAATGGCAGCTGTTGACCGGACTGGGCCACTTCAATCGCCCCCGTACAGCTCACTAGAGCGGTAGTGCTGCAGAGCATGACGCAGGAAAACCATGATGACTGCCCCCACGGGCAAAGCCAGCACTACCCCTACAAAGCCTGCCACCTGAGCGCCGGCCATCAGCACAAAAATCACGGCCACCGGATGAAGACCGATTCGATCTCCCACCAGGATAGGGGTCAGCAACATGCTCTCAACAGCCTGTCCCACGCCAAACACAAGCACGACCCAGAGCAACATAGTCCAATCGTTGAATTGGGCGTAAGCAGCAATCAGCGAGGCGACAATACCGACCATAAAGCCCAAGTAGGGCACAATACTGGACAGACCCGCGATCAACCCCAATAGCATGGCCAGTTGCAGACCCACCAGCCAGAGCCCGGCAGAATAAATAGCACCCAGAGCGCACATCACCAGAAACTGTCCGCGAAGAAACGCACCAACTACCTCGTCGGCCTCGCCCGCCAGTTCGGAAGTACGCTGTTGCCAAGAAAGTGGAACAATGCCCAGCGCTTTGTCCAACAGCAGGTTCCAGTCACGCATGAGGTAAAAAGCGACAACTGGCACCAGGGCGAGATTGGCAAGACTCAGCAACAGATTTGCCCCGGAACCGGTAATTCGCTTCAGTGACTGGGCAGTAAACTTACCCACTGACTGCCAGTTATCCGCAAGTTGGCCGGACCAATCTACCTGGGGCAGTCGCCTCTCCGGAATAGCCAGCCGCTGCTGCAACCAGGGAAGAGCATCTTGAGTCAGCCAGCGATAGATTTCGGGGACTTTGCTAATCAACGCGTCCAGCTGATGCAATAGCATAGGCAGCGCAAAGATAATGGCCAGAGTGATAATCGCACTGAACAGCAGAAACACAATGGCAACGCCCAGGGTGCGACCAACGCCCCGACTTTCCAATCGATCAACCAGAGGGTCGCCTAAATAGGCAATCAGGCCGCCTAAAACGAAAGGACTCAAGATAGGCTGCAACAAATACAGTGCAACGCAAATAACGGCGGCCAGCGCAATTGCAACGGGCCAACGATAAACTTCGCTTGGTTCAGAAGGGGTCAATTGCGCCATTGGTAAACTAACTCTCCAGGCAACGACTCTACAGGCTGCAAGCGGTCGTTCAGTTCAATAATCGAAATTAACTGGGCAGCATCGGCCGCAGCGTCAAGACCAAACTCCACACTGTCGCCGCGAATCGACTCGATATTAGCGTGCTCTATCAACTCCAGACTCTCTAACCAGCTCACAATAGCCGTGTAATCGGAAAACTCGTATACACCACTTACCGTCATTTGCACCCGATCGTCGACGACACCGGTCGCTGCAACGGCATAACGCGAGGCCATTTCCTCTGCCGCCAGAGCGACGCCATCCTGTAAAAAACCGGCAGCGAGCGGTGCGCTACTACTGCGATCGAGGCGGTGCTTGCCATAAAGGTAGCTCCAATCCCCAGTCCAGGTTCCACTGGAGATAACCACTCCACGTCCGACCAGAATATCCTGAATATCGTAACGATTGGATGCGGTCTGGATGATCGGTCCGCGCTGTTCCCAGACATCCTCTACCGCTATTGAAGTGGCATCACTCAAATCAAAAAGTGGTAATTGCACCGGCAAACCACGACGCTCAAACTCTGTGACCAGTTGCGCCGCCAAATCGGGTGTGTCCGCGAGACTGACGAACTGCCTGCGACCGTCAAGATCGACCACCATCCATACCAGCACCCGCGGCCGGTTAGCCGTCCAAAGCGGCAAACGCGCTTTGGTGAGCAGGCCGTTCACAAAAGATGCTTCAAATTCAAAACGAGCATAAAGCGCTTTATCAGGGCCGGAGTCTCGTAAAAAGACGTACTGCTGCACATGATCGCGGGCGTTTGGAAGCACCGCAACCACATCTGGGTGTCCAAGTATGTCCTCGCTTCCGGAGACTTTAACCAGCACCTCCGCCAGCGCATCCTGCGAAGCACTCGCCAATGCACTGCTACTCTGATTTTCAATAGGCAGACGCGCCGAGTGCAAATTTTTTACTACCTCGGCTACTACTCCGTTCCCGGCCACAAGCATTAAAGCCACGACCAGACCGGACAATCTCTTGAACACAACCGCTTCCTGCAACAATGGAATATCGCTGCATTGTAACAGCCCTGTTCCGACAGGGGCAGCGCGGTGCTATTTAACGATATTGATAGGTGCGTCAGTGCTTCAACCGTACTAAAATAGCCAGCCTTTTTAATCCTGCGTGGACCACCCAGCCAATGACTGATGACAGCAGCAAGCCTTCCCTGAGCTACAAAGACGCAGGCGTAAACATTGACGCCGGAAACGCATTGGTTGAGCGCATTAAGGGAGTTTCCCGGCGCACCGCCAGGCCAGAAGTCCTGGGAGGACTGGGAGGGTTCGGGGCACTGTGCGAAATCCCCGAGGGTTACAAACAACCGGTTCTGGTATCGGGCACTGATGGCGTAGGCACTAAGTTGCGACTCGCCATGGACATGGGCATCCACAACACCATCGGCATTGACCTGGTTGCCATGTGTGTAAACGACTTGGTCGTGGCCGGTGCAGAACCCCTGTTTTTCCTCGACTACTACGCCACCGGAGCACTGAATATCGATACTGCGGCAGATGTTGTCGAAGGGATCGGTCGCGGCTGTGAATTAGCAGGTTGCGCCCTGGTCGGCGGCGAAACGGCGGAAATGCCAGGCATGTACGAAGGCGAGGATTACGATCTGGCCGGATTTTGCGTCGGCGTAGTCGAAAAATCAGAAATAATCGACGGTAGCGCGGTAGCAGCAGGTGACGTGCTGCTTGGGGTGGGCAGCAGCGGTCCCCACTCCAACGGCTACTCGTTAGTCCGCAAAATTCTGGAGGTCAGTAATGCTGACCTGTCGCAACCTATGGGTCAAGGCTCGCTGGGGGACGCACTTCTCGCTCCCACCACTATTTATGTCAAGGCTCTGCTCAGCCTGTTCAGTTCAGTAAAAGTCAAAGCCTTGTCCCACATAACGGGCGGCGGACTGCTCGAGAATATACCCCGGGTACTGCCCGATGATTGCGACGCCCAGATAAATACTCAAAGTTGGCAGTGGCCAGAGGTTTTCAATTGGTTGCAGAGCAATGGCAATGTCGAAACACGAGAAATGTATCGCACCTTCAACTGCGGCGTTGGCATGGTGATATGCGTGAGCCAAGACGAGGCGGCAAGCGCGCTTGAAATCCTTAATCAGTCTGGTCATGAAGCCTGGCAGATAGGCCAGATAAGCGCTGGCAGCAATGAGGTTGAGCTGCAGTCGTGACCAGCAGCCGCAAAGCCCGGCTGGTCATACTGATCTCCGGCCGTGGCTCTAACATGCAGGCATTTATCGAAGCCTGCAAGACCGGGCAAATTGACGCAGACATTGCCCTGGTGCTGAGTAACTCGCCAGACGCAGCGGGACTGGCAACCGCAGCAGCAGCCGGCATTGCCACAACTTCCATCGATCACCGTCGTTATGAAAGCCGTAAGGACTTTGACGCCGCCCTGGTCTCAACATTACAACCCTATCAGCCCGACCTGGTCATACTGGCGGGATTCATGCGCATCCTGACGCCGGTATTTATTACACCTTTTGCGGGAAAATTATTGAACATTCACCCTTCTCTGTTGCCCAAATACCCGGGACTGAATACCCATCGTCGTGCCCTGGAGGCCGGCGACAGTGAGGCGGGAGTGACAGTTCATTACGTAACTCAGGAGCTGGACGGCGGCCCGCCCATCATTCAGGCAAGAGTGCCAATAGAACAAGGGGACAGCCCCGAGACATTGGCCACACGAGTGATCGTGCAAGAACATATTATCTACCCCATAGCGGCCAAATGGCAGCTGCAGGGAAGACTGCAACTTGACGAACAGGGAGCAATTCTGGATGGAAAACGTATACCGGCCACTGGCATCGACTATGTTCAGGGCATTGAATAGACGCCTTTTCGCGATAGCGGCGATGGCGGCCGTGGCAGCACTAAGCGCTGCTGGCAGTGCCTTTGCTGCAGACGGGCCTCAGGGCCTGCTGCCCTATTCGGTCGAGTACAAGACAACCGCACGTGGCATGGCCCTGAAACTGAACCGGAAACTTGAGCAAAGTGCCGACGGCAGTTTCACGCTGACCAACGGCGGCAAAATCATGGTGGTGGGCTTTCACGAGATGAGTGTATTCTCGGTGGACGGCAGCGCTATTAGGCCTAAGTCCTACGTTTATCAGGGCACCGGCTTGATCAATCGCAGGCGCGAAGTCCATTTTACCCCCGGAGCAGCAACGATCCGCAGCCTTTACAAAGAACAGTGGTATGACCTTCCTTACAAGGAGGGAACACTGGACAGGATGAGCCAGCAAGAGCAAGTGAGGCTGTTACTTCTCAACGACCCCACACCCAAAGAAGACATTTTGATCACCGTGGCAGACGGAAAGAGGGTCAAGGACTACCAACTGAGATACGTGGGCGAAGAGACCCTGAATACGCCCATAGGTTCTCTGAAAACGTTGCACTTTGAACGGGTCCACGATGACCCAGACCGTAAGTCGGACACCTGGTTAGCACCTGAGCTGGGCTACTTAATGGTAAAAACTGTCCACATTGAAGATGGAAAACCCACCGAAGCCATTGTCACCAAAGCCTCTGTGGGTGGCAAAAACTAACATAGACCTGCGCCGTCAGGCCTTGGGCAGCGTCACGCCTGTCTGGCCCTGGTATTTGCCTCCCCGGTCCGCGTAACTGACCTCACAAACCTCATCTGATTCAAAAAACAGCATCTGGGCCACACCTTCGTTGGCGTATATTTTGGCTGGTAGGGTAGTGGTATTGGAGAACTCCAGCGTGACATGCCCCTCCCACTCAGGTTCCAGGGGCGTCACATTGACAATAATGCCGCAGCGGGCATAAGTAGATTTACCCAGGCAGATGGTCAGCACATTGCGCGGAATACGGAAGTACTCCACGGTGCGGGCCAGGGCGAAGGAGTTGGGCGGTATCACGCAAACATCACTGCTCACATCAACAAAACTGCCCTCATCGAAACCCTTGGGGTCGACTGTAGCGGAGTTGATATTGGTAAAAACCTTGAACTCGCTGGAACAGCGCACATCATAGCCGTAGCTGGAAGTGCCGTAAGAAATCAGGCGATCGCCGCCCTCCCCGGTGCGAACCTGCCCGGACTCATAGGGCTCTATCATGCCCTGCTCTTGCGCCATTCGGCGAATCCATTTGTCTGCTTTGATACTCACTTTCGTTTTCCCGTTCAGTCGTCTGAAATTTGTATATTGGGAAATTGACGCACACCGTCATCGCCCTCTTGCGCCAATACCGCTCGTATTTTGTCCGCCATCTGCAGGTAAAGTGCAGTCACCGGAGAGTCGGGCTGGGCCATAACCGTCGGCTGCCCCGCATCCATCTGTTCACGAATTCCGCGATCCAAAGGCAAACTGGCCAACAAAGGAACTCCGTACTCAGCCGCTATTTGCTCTCCGCCATTCTCACCAAAAATATGCTCCTGATGACCGCAGTTACTGCAAACATGAATCGCCATGTTTTCCACAATTCCAAGAATAGGCACATCCACTTTGCGGAACATCTCGATTCCCTTCTGAGCATCGAGCAAGGCAATGTCCTGAGGCGTGGTCACTATTATCGCCCCGGCTAAAGAGGCTTTCTGGGACAGGGTGAGCTGCACGTCGCCTGTTCCCGGTGGCATATCAATGATGAGGTAGTCCAGCGGCCCCCAAAGTGTCTGTTCCAGCATTTGCGCCAGGGCACCACCCGCCATAGGACCACGCCAGACCATAGGCGTTTTTTCTGTCACTAGATAGCCCATAGACATTGTCCGCAGCCCGTGTGCCTTGATGGGAAGCAGAAACTGACCGCCTTGTTGCTCCGGGCGAACTCCCTCGGCTACGCCCAGCATCAATTGCTGGCTGGGACCGTATATATCCGCATCCAGCAGCCCCACCTGAGCGCCTCGCGCCTGCAGCGCCAGAGCGAGGTTAGCCGCTGTAGTGGATTTACCTACTCCGCCTTTGCCTGAGGCAATGGCGATAATATGCTTGATTTCGTTCATGAGTTAGCACGTCGATTAGCTGGGCCGACACAAGTCACTGGCCCAATTGAGGCGGCTAGTATACGGACAAGCGCTGGCGCCGACTAGCGTCCCCGCACCGGGCAAAGACTATCGCCATCACAGCTCAGCATAACGGGTGAAAGCGGCGGTCAAAACCGCTATAGTAGCGCCCCGTTTTTATGCACTCGGACACCTTGGAACTATGGCTGCAAACGCCCCCCGAAAAATACTGGTAACCAGCGCGCTGCCCTACGCCAACGGACCCTTGCACCTGGGCCACATGCTGGAGCAAGTGCAGACCGACATCTGGGTGCGGTTCCAGCGGTCGAGGGGCCATGATTGCCTTTACGTCTGTGCTGATGACGCTCACGGTACCGCCATTATGCTGGCGGCAGAAAAACTGGGCATCACTCCAGAGCAGCATATTGAGAGCATGCGAGAGCGTCATATGCACGATAGCAGTGGTTTTCTCATCGACTTCGCTAACTTTTACAGCACCCACACTGAGGAAAACCGCAAGTGGAGCGAAGATATCTACGGCCGTCTGAAAGCAAACAATCACATTGCCTCCAGAACAATCACCCAGGCCTTTGACCCGGAAAAAGAGCTATTCCTGGCGGATCGCTTCATCAAGGGAACCTGCCCCCGCTGCAAAGCCGAAGATCAATACGGCGACAACTGCGAGTCCTGTGGCGCTACCTACAGCCCGTCGGACCTGATCGACCCCGTTTCTGCAATATCCGGCGCTACCCCGGTAGACAAAGAGTCAAAGCACCTGTTCTTCAAATTGCCCGAGTTTGAAGCCATGCTGAAACAGTGGCTGGACTCAGACACCTTGCAACCTCAGGTTGCCAACAAGCTGCGTGAATGGACCGACGCCGGATTACAGGAGTGGGACATCAGCCGCGACGCCCCCTACTTCGGTTTTGAGATTCCAGGCGAAACGGGGAAGTACTTTTACGTCTGGCTGGACGCACCGATTGGCTACATCGCCAGCTTTGACAATTACTGCCAGCGCACCGGCCATAATTTCGACGAATACATTGAGCCCGGTGGGGATACCGAGCTTTACCACTTTATCGGCAAAGACATTATCAATTTCCATGGCTTGTTCTGGCCCGCCATGCTGCATTCGGCAGGCCTGCGCACGCCAACGGCGATTTTCGCCCACGGTTTCCTCACGGTGAACGGAACCAAAATGTCCAAAAGTCGCGGCACGTTTATCAATGCCAGTACCTACCTGGAACATCTGGACGCCGAATATTTACGCTACTACTACGCCGCAAAGCTCAGCAACTCGGTAGACGATATCGACCTGAACACCGATGATTTCACTCAACGGGTAAATTCTGATGTCGTTGGCAAGGTTGTCAATATCGCCAGTCGCTGTGCTGGCTTCTTGCGCAAAGGTTTCGATAACACTCTCAGTCCAGAGTGCGCTGAGCCCCAGTTGTTGGCTGATTTTATCGCCGCCGGCGACAACATTGCCGCTCTTTATGAACAAAGAGAATTCAACAAGGCTATACGAGAGATTATTGCCCTGGCCGACCGCGCCAATCAGTACATCGATGACAAAAAACCCTGGGTGCTGGTGAAAGAAGAAGGACAAAAGGCAGAAGTTCATGCGGTCTGCAGCGTCGGCATCAACCTTTTCAGGGTACTGATGACTTACCTCAAGCCTGTACTTCCAGCGATGGCGGCAAAGTCAGAAGCTTTCCTCAACATTTCCCTGGATTGGACGGCACTCGAATCTCCGCTGGTGAATCACACACTGTCAAAGTTCAAACCGCTGATTCAGAGAATCGATCCAAAACAAGTTGAAGCGATGGTTGATGCCAGTAAACCAGCGGAGCAAAACACACCGACCGCAGCCCAGCAGCCAGTGACGCAAACAAAATCGGATGATGACATGCAGCAAGCCGAGACTATTGAGTTTGACGACTTCGCCAAAGTAGACCTGCGAATTGCTAAAATTACCGCGGCCGATCACGTGAAAGGAGCGGACAAACTGCTGCAACTGACACTGGACCTCGGAGAACTGGGCAGCAGGCAGGTATTTGCCGGCATCAAGTCCGCTTACCAGCCTGAAGACCTGGTCGGTAAGCACACCGTAGTCGTAGCTAACCTGGCTCCCCGCAAGATGCGCTTTGGTGTCTCCGAGGGCATGGTGCTCGCCGCTGGTCCGGGAGGCGAAAACATCTACTTACTGGAACCTCATGACGGCGCCACGCCCGGCATGAAAGTCAAATAGACAGAGGCTTTGAAATCCAGAGGCCTGATCCGCGTGCCTTACCTGGTCAGCATCCAGACTAACGACCATCAGTCGCCTTGAACATGCTGATATCAATGCGGGGACAGGTTAAAATATCGGGTGTAAAAAAAATCACAGCTGACTGTTTTTGCGGTAACATACTCTGATGCTTACAGATTATTCCATCCTGTTGATCGGCGCGATTCTGGTCAACAATTTCGTTCTGGTGCAGTTCCTCGGACTGTGCCCGTTCATGGGTGTGTCTAACAAGCTCGAAACAGCGATGGGCATGTCCATGGCAACTACGTTTGTCCTGACCCTTGCGTCCGCTTGTAGTAACCTGACCTATCACTTCCTTTTGCAGCCTTTAGGGCTGGGCTACCTCAAGACCATATCCTTTATTTTGGTGATTGCGGTGGTAGTGCAATTCACTGAAATGGTGGTGCGCAAATCCAGTCCATTACTGCATCGCGTACTGGGTGTATACCTACCACTCATTACCACCAACTGCGCTGTTCTCGGTGTTGCGCTGCTCAACATTAATAAAGAGCACAATTTCATGCAGTCGCTGTTTTACGGATTCGGCGCTGCCGTAGGTTTCTCGCTGGTATTAGTGCTATTTGCGGCCATGCGCGAGCGCCTTGCGGTCGCCGACGTTCCCTCCCCTTTTCAGGGCGCCGCCATTGGCATGATTACCGCTGGCCTGATGTCACTGGCCTTTATGGGCTTCGCGGGATTGGTGTAGGCGCTAGTGTACGAATTAATTGCACAATATCCCCTGTTTGCCGCCCTTTTTGCGCTGGTTGGCCTGGGCGTTGTTTTCGGCGCACTGCTTGGCTACGCGGCGGTTCGCTTCAAAACTGAAGGCAACCCGATTGTCGACCAGATTAACGAAATTTTGCCTCAAACCCAGTGCGGCCAATGCGGCCACCCCGGTTGCCGGCCCTACGCCGAGGCTATAGCAGACGGTGAACCCATCAATAAGTGCCCTCCGGGCGGCCAGGCCGGTGTTCAGGCATTAGCCGACCTGCTCGACGTAGAGGCTATTGCCCTCGATGAGGAACACGGTGAGGAGAGCGTAACTCAGGTCGCCTATATTCGAGAGGACGAATGCATTGGTTGTACCAAGTGTATTCAGGCCTGCCCGGTCGATGCCATTCTTGGCGCGGCCAAGCATATGCACACCGTTATCGTCAGCGAATGTACGGGCTGTGATTTATGCGTTGAGCCCTGCCCGGTCGATTGCATCGACATGATTTCGGAAAAGGAGTCGCTGCAAACCTGGAGCTGGCAGCTACCCAACCCAGTGAGTCGAGAAGTCGATATTATCGCCACCGACGACGCTGCCGAGGAAGCGGCATGAGACAGGTTTATGACTTCCATGGCGGCATTCATCCGCCGGAGAACAAACATCAGTCGATTGCAGCGCCGATTGCAGACGCTGGCATTCCCGAAGAACTTGTTCTCCCACTGGCACAGCACATTGGGGCGCCTGCCATCCCGGTGGTTGAAATCGGCCAGAAGGTGTTAAAAGGTCAGTTGATTGCCGAACCCGCAGGATTTGTCAGCGTTCCGCTACATGCCCCGACATCAGGCACCGTTAGTGCAATTGAGGACCGGCAGATTGCCCACCCCTCTGGGCACTCTGCTCGCTGTGTAGTCATTGCCACCGACGGTAAGGATGAGTGGATTGATCATTCAGGCTTGGCAGATTACAAATCGGTTGATCGCTCCGAACTCCTCACCATAATTCGCAACGCCGGTATTGCGGGGATGGGCGGCGCCGGATTCCCCACTGCGGTCAAACTTTCGGTAAAGGCTGAAGTCGGCATTGAAACACTGATTCTCAACGGCACCGAATGCGAGCCTTACATCACCGCAGACGATATCCTGATGCGTGAGCGGGCAGAGCAAATTATCGAAGGCGCACAGATCATCGCCCACCTTGTTCAGCCCGACGAGATCCTGATAGGCGTTGAAGACAATAAGCCCGAAGGCATCGCAGCTCTGCAGACTGCTGCTGAAGGAACCGGGGTGGAGATTGTAGTATTTCCTACAAAATATCCCTCTGGCGGAGAAAAGCAGCTCATTGAAATTCTAACGGGCAAGCAAGTGCCCAGTGGCGGCCTGCCATCGGCTGTCGGCGTCGTCTGCCAGAATATCGGCTCTGCGGTGGCAGTGCGCGATGCGGTTATTGATGGCAGGCCACTGATCTCAAGAATTACCACTGTCACCGGTGAGGGCGTGAACGATCCGCGTAACTATGAGGTACTTCTGGGTTCCTCACTGGCGTACTTACTCGAGCAAGCCGACTACCAGACCAACAAAAACAAACGCCTGATTATGGGCGGCCCAATGATGGGATTCACTGTCCCAGACGCCCACGTGCCCATCGTGAAAACGACCAACTGCGTGCTTGCGCCAGCAGAGACAGAGCTTCCTGCGCCGCCTCCGGCCCAGGCCTGTATTCGCTGTGGCATGTGTGCAGAAGCCTGCCCCGCCAGTTTGCTACCACAGCAACTTTTCTGGTTTTCCCAAGGCAAGGAATTTGAAAAAGCCGAGCAACACAATCTGTTCGATTGCATTGAGTGCGGTGCCTGCTCCTTTGTGTGCCCCAGCAATATCCCGCTGGTGCAGTATTATCGAGCAGCCAAGGCAGAAGTCGTACAACTGCGTAAGGACGCGGAAAAGTCTGAGCACTCGCGGATACGCTTCGAAGCGCGCCAGACTCGACTGGAGCGAGAAGACGCCGAGAAAGAGGCCAAACGCGCCGCACGCAAGAAAGCTGCCGAGGAAAAGGCCCGCCTCGCGGCTGAACAAGGCAGCACTGAAGAAGATCCTATTCAGGCAGCAATAGAACGCGCCAAAGCCAAGAAAGCGGCGCAGGCAGAAGGCAGTAATAGCGCCGAGAGCGCCGGGGAAAAACTGGAAAAAGCCGTTGTCACCACGCGCAAACGGCTGGACACGGCGACTGCCAAATTAACCGCCGCTAAAGAAGATGGCTCAGACCTTGTTGATGCGCTGCAGACCGGCGTGGACAAGACCAGGGCCAAGCTGGAAGCCGCAGAAAAAGCCCTGCGTGAGCACCAGCATGCTGCTACAACGAAAGAGCAACCCACTGAAGAGGCCAAGCCGATTGACGCCGCCCAGGTCGCGATTAAAAAAGCGATGGCTGCACGCGTGGCAGACGCTGACAAAAGCCCTGAAGAAAAAGCCCGTGAGGCTCTTCAGAAGCTTGAAGCGAGATTGCAAAAATCAGAAGCCAGACTGGCACAAGGCAAAGCCGCAGGTGAAGAGGAAAAAATTATCACTGCCTTGGAGTCCACCGTCGAAAGATTGCGAGAAAAAGTAGCCCAAGCGCAGTCCCAGGCTAATGAGACGGAGGTTTCCTGACGTGGCATTGATGCGCATCACATCGCCCCACGCGCATGGGCCGATGAGCACCGCCCGAGTCATGCAAAACGTATTATTGGCAACCGTGCCGGGAGTCATAGTACTAACGCATTTCTTCGGCTTCGGCACGCTGGTCAATATTATTTGGGCCTCCATTCTTGCGCTCGCTTTTGAAGCGCTGGCGCTACGTCTGCGTAAACGTCCACTGGGTTTTTATCTTGGCGATTACAGTGCCTTGGTTACCGCCGTACTGCTGGGTATTGCCCTGCCTCCTTATTCCCCCTGGTGGCTAATCGCGGTTGGCATCGCTTCCTCTATTCTTTTGGCCAAGCATCTCTATGGCGGCCTGGGCTACAACCCCTTCAACCCTGCAATGGTCGGCTATGTCGTCCTGCTCATCTCATTTCCGGTTCAGATGAGCAGCTGGGCCGCGCCCCGGGGGGTCGGCGAGCTGCCGGGGCTGCTAGATGCACTACAGGCATGTTTTACACCCGGTAATTTCGATGCGGTGACGATGGCGACGCCACTGGACCTGCTGAAGCAGAACAACAGCTTATTAATGGACGATCTGTGGCAGCAAAATGCCCAGTTTGGGCGCTGGGCCGGCATCGGCTGGGAATGGGCCAGCCTGGCATTTTTGGCTGGCGGTCTGTGGCTGCTATACCAGCGAGTTTTCACCTGGCACGCACCGATCGCCATGTTGGTGGCTCTAGCACTAACCGCAGCATTGTTCTATGACGGAGGCAGCAGTGCCAGTGGCGGCTCACCTTTATTCCACCTGCTCAGTGGCGCGACTATGTTCGGTGCATTTTTCATTATCACCGATCCGGTCAGCTCAGCAGTATCCACCCGGGGCAGGCTGGTTTTTGGCGCGTTGATTGGACTGCTGGTTTACCTGATACGTGTTTATGGCAACTATCCCGATGCCGTCGCTTTCGCCGTGTTGATAATGAATTTCGCGGCCCCGTTTATTGACCAATACACACAACCACGCTCATACGGACACGCAGCGCGCAGGGAGGACAATGAATGATAGGCCAGTCCATCACTCGTAACTCGATACTTCTTGGCTTGTTCGCCATTGTTACCGGCACGCTTCTCGCAGGCAGTTACTTACTGACCAAGGATCGCATTGCCGAAGAAATTCGCAAGGCGGAAGAAAAAGCACTGCTGCAAATTATCCCGAGGGCACGTCACGACAATTCCATGCTTGATGACACTGTACCTGTTGGGACTGAAGCCACTGAATTGGGACTCCGAACCGACAAGACAATTTATCTGGCGAAGCAGGGACAGAGCGTCGTGGCGGCAATTATTCCGGCCACTGCGCGAGACGGCTACAGTGGTGACATTGACCTGATTGTGGGCGTTAACGCCGATGGCAGTGTGGCGGGTGTGCGCACTCTGTCTCACAAAGAAACGCCCGGCCTGGGTGACAAAGTTGACCTTGCAAAAAGCGACTGGATATTGAGTTTCAATGGCAAGTCTCTTAGCTCCCCCCAAGCCAGTGGCTGGGCCGTAAAAAAAGACAAGGGCCAGTTTGACTCTTTCACCGGCGCTACCATCACGCCAAGGGCTGTGGTTGTGGCGACGCGCAAAGTTCTGGAATATGCGGCCGCTAACGCCGAGACTTTGTACGGAACGCCCCCCTCCAATTCCCAAGCAGGAGTGCAGTAATGGCCGAAGTCAGCTACAGAGAACTGTCCCTCAATGGACTGTGGAAGAACAATCCTGCCATTGTCCAACTGCTCGGCCTTTGCCCCTTACTGGCTGTTACCGGCTCGGTAGTTAATGCGATCGGCCTGGCCCTGGCCACCTGTCTGGTACTGGTAACCTCTAATACGGCTGTCTCCCTCATCCGCAATATTGTCTCTGATGCTGTGCGCCTGCCAGTCTTCGTCATGATTATTGCCTCAGCTGTCACCTGCATCGAACTGCTGATGCAGGCCTTTGCCTACGAGCTCTATCAAATCTTGGGGATCTTCCTGCCGCTCATTACCACCAATTGCGTGATTCTCGGCCGAGCCGAGGCCTTCGCCTGTAAAAATGGCTTACTGCCCTCTATCTACGACGGACTGATCATGGGGGCGGGCTTTGGAGTCATTCTGATACTGCTGGGGGGCTTGCGCGAGCTGGCTGGCACAGGAGCACTATTCGCCGATATGCAATTGCTGTTTGGGCCCGGCGCTGCGGACTGGAAGATCGTGATCGTCGATAACTACCAGGCGTTTCTGCTGGCTATCCTGCCGCCAGGTGCGTTCATCTTCACCGGGCTGATCATCGCAGTGAAAAACATCATTGATGCACGCATTCAGGCGCGATTGGATTCGCTTAAAGAAAGGCCCGTCAAGGGTTCCAAGCGGGTCAGGGTTACCGGCACTATCAGTTAGAGACCGCGATCAGGGTATCCAAAATTTCATCGACCGCAGAATCGTCCATGCCCCGGTTTTCGTCCTCGCAGCTATAGGTAATAAATAGCAGCAAGGCACCTCTGGCCACATACCACTCGCGAATTGCCACGCCCTCCTCCTGATAGTCTGCACTTACGCCGCGAAAATCTCCCAGGCTGACCGTGCTCCACTGCAGTGATTGCTCAGCTTCATCCCTCGCGATTTTTTCAACGGAGTCGATGGCGAATTCGCCGCTTTCTTTATGCAACGTTGAAATCTCGATACAGCCCACATCATCATGGTCACCCACCAGGATACTGTCCTCCTCGGACTCAGCCCACCATTCCGGCGGCACCGCCATGCTCCACCACTCTGTTTCCAATACGCTGAAAGACACGCTACAACCTCCTGGACATTAGCAGGGCATCTTCGCGGCCTTGCTGCGTTTTGTAGTACTGGGGCCTTACCCCATCGATCACGAAACCATTGTTCTCATAAAGCGCCCTGGCTGCAACATTAGACTCTCGCACTTCCAGCATGCAACGCTTGAGGCCAATAGCGCACATATTGTCGAGTGCCGTCAGTAAGAGCGCCCGGCCGAAACCCCGTCCCTGGTAATGAGGGCTGACCGCGACATTGTCGATATTGGCCTCATCCAGCAGTCGAGAATAAATCAGAAATCCAGAAAAGCTCAGAGACACTTCACAGACGAATGCACAGTGCGAGTCAGCTGGAGCAGGTTCACAGTAGCGCGCCAAGGACTGTCGACTCCAGGGGTTAGCTGACACCAGTGAGTCCAGAGACATCATTGCGTCGAGGTCTGACACCGCGGCGGCCCTCACCGTCGCACTGCAGCGTTCAGACACGCAGGACAATCGGTTGCAAGTCAGCCCACACCTGTTGCTTACAACCCGGTTCTTCAAGCATTTGCACAGTGCTGCAGGTTTCTACCCGGCTAATGCCGCTTAACGGGGTGGATGGAACGAGGGCACCGCAGTCAGCTCCCAGTGTCACCAGCGCACGGCACTTTTGTTCTTCGATATGACGAAGCAGAAAAGCGGCTACTCCGGCCTTGGCCGCCTCTTCGCCCTGATCTAACTGCGGGTTGTTGTGAATAGGCCAGTCGAGTTGGGCAATGCGCGGGCTGCCTGCTTCGCCGCAAACGGCTCTCGTCATGCCCCGCACCAGTTGTACTTGCTCTTTCGCCAGAGGCCGCCCGTTCAGAGACTCTACCCACGCGATTCCGCCGCAAAATACCGCCACCAGGCTGAAACGAACGGCCGGTGTTAATGGCTTCTCGCTCGCCGCTGGCGCCACGTTTGTTACTGGCTGATCAACCGCCAGTTCCACACGCTGTCTCTGCGGTGGTTTCCCCTGAGGGGAAGGCTGTTCTTGCGCTGGCAGTGTTATTCTGGCCGTCGGTGATTGCGCCTTGCGGACCAAAGCCAATCGCCGGGTAAGGGCGGCGCCGGGCAACTGCTGGCGAGAGACATAACAGTCTATCCCCATTGCCTGCAGGTATCGCATTCTGTTGAGTTCATTCATCGGCATCGAAATTATCGCTCCCCAGTGCCCATGTTAACAGCTTTCAATCCGGCGCTATATCCAACGCCAACCATGCTGGCGAAAAAAGCGAAATCCAGAGCTTGCAAACATCCTCAGATGCCTCCAACCCTTGCTGGCGGCATAGCCACCATGATGCACGATACGCATTTCTGGCCAGTAAAGGAGCTTGCCGTAATCGGCCAAGCGCAAGGACAGGTCGAAGTCCTCGAAGTACATAAAGTAGCGCTCATCAAAGCCACCTATCTGGCGCAATGATTTTGAGCGAACCAACATACAGCAGCCACTGGCCAGGGGTACCTGGGCGACCTGCCTCGCATCACAAACATCGGCCATCTGATAGCTGTCCATCTGTGCACTGAAGTATCGCCTGCCAAGGCTGGGGGCAATCGCTCGCATCAGCAATACCCACAGCGATGGATAACGCTTGCAGAGATATTCAGGCGATCCGTCTGGTCCGCAAGCACTGGGGGTTAACAGCACTGCTTCATCATCGGACCTCATAGCTTCGATCCCCACCTGCAGCGCTTGAGGTTTAAGTGTTACGTCAGGGTTGAGAATCAGGTGGAAGTCACTAGCATTGGATAACGCCAGATTGTGCCCACCTCCGTAGCCCAGGTTCTCACGGGAAAGACAGAGGCTTATGCTTAAATTCGCGCTGTTCCTTAATTCTTCCACTAACAGAGTCAGTCCACGCTGGTAATCTACAGAAGAATTATTGTCAATGACGGTGACCTCAGCTGCGTTCGACAAGAGGCTCGCAGCTGTTTCAAGGCTGTGAAGGGTCTCACGCAGCAACTCGAGGGAGCTGTTATGCACCACGATAGAGACAGTGAGTTGGGAGGGATGATTCATCTGGGCATGGTATCAGGTGTCGCTATTAGACCCTAAAACTCGATTCTTTTAAGACTGAAATAGCTCCCCAGGGGGATTTTCATACGTTTTCACCATTTTTTCCTGTATCTAAGATTCCAAATAGATATTATCTAGTATAGGCGAGACACAAGCACCTAGTGTAAATAGTCACAGACCTTATCTATCATCATGTTATCTATGGGGTTTTTAACTATTTATGTGATAGCCTGTCGCAAGTTGGCCACTGGAATGGCCGACACTCAGGATAGAGGCTCTGAAATTAATAAATGCCCAATATCAATTTCAAGACCCGCCGGACCGCGGGCTATAGGGGACAGAGGATGATTACTAAGTTCGCCACACTCTCCAGCCGCCTGGCTGTCTTACTAACCTTTGTTTTTGCTGTAGTCGCCTGCGGTGGCGGTGGCGGCGGCAGTGGTGGCGGTTTTCTTGGTAAACCTGATGAGGAGGGCGTTGAACTGGCAATTACTACGGCTGAGCTGCCTGAAGCCTCAGATGGAGCTGCCTACACCGCACTGGTAGAAGCCACAGGCGGCCAAGAACCTTACTCATGGGTAATTCTGGACGATGGCGGAGCCGGGTTTGATATCAACGAAGAGGGTTTTATCACCGGGCAGGCGCCGCAGGAAGGCGAGTACGGCGTTACTATCCAAGTGACCGATAATGCCAACACAACAGCCAAGCTATCGACAATTCTGTCTGTTTCCGCTGACACCACTGAATCACTTGCTGTTATAAGTACAGCCTTACCTTCAGCTCAAAACGGCATTCAATATACGGCTCTTGTAGAAGCCAGTGGCGGCGAACAGCCTTACTCATGGGACATTTTAAACGACGGTGGCACCAGTCTTAGCATTAATGACGAGGGCTTTTTAAGCGGAACCGGGCCTGCAACAGGAGAATACGGTGTCACACTGCAGGTATCGGATGCGCTTGACGCAACTGATGTGGCGTCATTCATCTTTACCTCAGTCGGAGATGCGATCCAGCCCTTAAGTATCGCAACCGCCACGCTACCCAATGCTGAAGAAGGAAAAGCGTATACCGCAATTCTGCAGGCTGCAGGTGGGCAAGGCGATTATATGTGGATGATGAGTGACAGCGGTGGCAGCGGACTGCAATTGCGCGACGACGGCATCCTCAGCGGGAATGCACCTGACGAGGGACAGTATGCTCTCACGGTAGAGGTACAAGACGATACCCGCACAGTGTCTGAAATTCTGCTCTTGACTGTGGCAGCCGATTCTTCCCCACTCACTATTACCTCGAGTTCGCTACCCGGTGGCACGGTGAAGGTCAGCTATGCAGCGGTGTTGAATGCATCCGGTGGCGAAGAGCCTTACACGTGGCGACTTGTATCAGGCGGCGGCCAATCTGGTCTGTCGCTAAGCACTGGCGGCATCCTGAGCGGTACCCCCACTATTCCTGGCACCTTTGGTGTCACATTTGAGGTCAGTGACAGGACCAGCAAAGATCAAACCGCTTTGATCCTCACCGTAGCAGCGGAAGCCGGCGCCGAAGAACCACTGCAAATTACCACCGGTTCACTACCAGATGCTTCGAGAGTACTTTATGCCGCCGCCGTGGAAGCAAAAGGCGGCATCAAACCGTATACATGGACTGGCGGCGACACAAGTGACCCGGGCACAGGCTTCGATGTGACGCTGAGCACTGGCTCAATCACAGGCAACACTAATAACCTCCTGCCAGGACAGTATGGCTACACCGTTACCGTCAGAGACAGTGCCGGTGATGTGGATACCCGGGCCTACGTAATCACCGTACCCGGTGGTGACCAGGCACCGATCAAAATCCTGACTGAGACCCTACCAGACGCTGTCGATTCGCTCACATACACAACTATCTTGCGCGCGGTAGGCGGAACAGACCAAAGCCCAGATTGGTCAGTACTGGAAACGGTAAAAGAAGATGGAACCATCTATGCCAATGGCCCCACATTCGGCCCAACCCCAAATACCGGTATTCTTTTTTGGAGTGCTCAAGATATCATCGCAGGGAATTACACCCTGACGATTGAAGTCACAGATGGCAAGAGTTCAGACGTGAAAGATTTCTCACTTACCGCCGTAACTGCGCCCTTCAGAATAACGACGACTAACCCCTTACCTAGTGCCACTGTTGGCATCGACTACACAAATACGATGACATCGACTGGCGGAGGTACAACCACTAAATGGAGTGTTGTTAGTACAGTGACCGAGGTAGAAGGCACCCCAATCCCCAACGGGCCCTCGTTCGCCGCACCAGGCGATGACTCCACGGGAGAGCTATTCTGGGCTGCATCAGATATCGTAGCTGGAAGGTATCGTGTAACAATCGAGGCCTCGAGCATTGATAACGGGGTCACTTCCATTGATCAAAAAACACTGGACCTTCAGGCGGACTAGCTCCGTTTTCGAGTTCCGGCATTTGTAGCCTCATCAAGGGCCAGCCGATCACGGTGGGCCCTTTTTATTGAGCGCTAAAATCTACTCCGACCAGAAATCAAAAAACAAGAAGTAGTAAACACAGTTGTCTGCCCCAGACATAGCTTTCTTTCTGCGAAGTTTCAGTGTGCAAGTCGTCTATTTTTCGTTTGCAGCGCGCCTACCAAAGATGCCACTAGTTGAGAAATGGCCAAAAGAGTCATCAAAGGGTGCTGACAACAAACCTCAGTTGCACAACCTCTGCCCACACTGACGCGGTTACAGAATATTTGAAGGTGAACAGCTTCATTAAGAGCAATCAACCCTAGAGCGAGGTTCTGATAACTGGTTTCAGGGGTTACTTAGAAAAGAAACGTATCTGTACCTTGCGAATCAGTGCCTGGACTCTCACCGGGTCGCCAGACATCTGCATAGAGCGGACAGTTGGCAAACCGCGAAACCCGCTTCCCGGTTTCACGTTTCGTCGTCGCGTTTAGCTATCTTCCATCGGTGCCTGCTCGGCACACTCTCCAGATGCACGTGAACGCCATCCGTAAAGGGTGTTCTCATTGGTCTCGTATGTCATGCCCGGACAGCGAGCATCCAGTACCCCGTCACGGTCCAGGTCATAGGGCGAATAATGGACTACGCCATGATTGGAACAGCCGGCAAGAAAAGCCATTGCCACCAGTGCAAATGCAATACGCATCGTTGGATCTCCGCTATAAATGTCTATGACTATCCTAGACCAGAAAGTGGAATCGAGCCAGTGTGTAAAAACAAAATGTGACCCATCTGGCAGCACTAGTTTTTTCCCCATAAAAAAACCCCCGCAGCCTACGCTACGGGGGTTTTACTTTTTAGATGCCTGGCAATGACCTACTCTCACATGGGGATACCCCACACTACCATTGGCGATACAACGTTTCACTTCTGAGTTCGGGATGGGGTCAGGTGGTTCCATTGCTCTATTGTCGCCAGGCAAACTGGTTTGGACGCCTTGAGTCTTACGTGCTGTCGCACGGCATTAGCCTTCCAAATAGGGTGGTAAATCAAGCTGTCTTGTTCTTGGTGTGTTGTTAACAACACAGGACTTAATCACAACATCCGCTGTCTTCTTTCAGATGGATTCTCACCATCCAAATAACTTGGATTATATGGTCAAGCCTCACGGGCAATTAGTACTGGTTAGCTCAACGCCTCACAGCGCTTCCACACCCAGCCTATCAACGTGGTAGTCTTCCACGGCCCTTCAGGACCTTCAAGAGGTCAGGGAGAACTTATCTTGGGAGGGGCTTCCCGCTTAGATGCTTTCAGCGGTTATCCTGTCCGAACGTAGCTACCGGGCAATGCGTCTGGCGACACAACCCGAACACCAGGGGTTCGTCCACTCCGGTCCTCTCGTACTAGGAGCAGCTTCCCTCAATTCTCCAACGCCCACGGCAGATAGGGACCGAACTGTCTCACGACGTTCTAAACCCAGCTCGCGTACCACTTTAAATGGCGAACAGCCATACCCTTGGGACCGGCTTCAGCCCCAGGATGTGATGAGCCGACATCGAGGTGCCAAACACCGCCGTCGATGTGAACTCTTGGGCGGTATCAGCCTGTTATCCCCGGAGTACCTTTTATCCGTTGAGCGATGGCCCTTCCATACAGAACCACCGGATCACTAAGACCTACTTTCGTACCTGCTCGTCTTGTCAGACTCGCAGTCAAGCGCGCTTGTGCCTTTACACTAACCTCATGATTTCCGACCATGATTAGCGCACCTTCGTGCTCCTCCGTTACTCTTTGGGAGGAGACCGCCCCAGTCAAACTACCCACCACACAATGTCCTCGATCCGGATTACGGACCTAAGTTAGAACCTCAACGTTACCAGGCTGGTATTTCAAGGTTGGCTCCACAATAGCTAGCGCCACTGCTTCAAAGCCTCCCAGCTATCCTACACAAGTAAAGTCAAAGTCCACTGTGAAGCTGTAGTAAAGGTTCACGGGGTCTTTCCGTCTAGCCGCGGGTATACGGCATCTTAACCGCAATTTCAATTTCACTGAGTCTCGGGTGGAGACAGTGTGGCCATCGTTACGCCATTCGTGCAGGTCGGAACTTACCCGACAAGGAATTTCGCTACCTTAGGACCGTTATAGTTACGGCCGCCGTTTACCGGGGCTTCGATCAAGAGCTTCTCCGAAGATAACCCCATCAATTAACCTTCCGGCACCGGGCAGGCGTCACACCCTATACGTCCACTTACGTGTTTGCAGAGTGCTATGTTTTTAATAAACAGTCGCAGCCACCTGGTCACTTCGACCAGCCTCAGCTTAGGGAGCAAGTCCCATCACCAAAGCCGGCGTACCTTCTCCCGAAGTTACGGTACCATTTTGCCTAGTTCCTTCACCCGAGTTCTCTCAAGCGCCTTGGTATTCTCTACCTGATCACCTGTGTCGGTTTACAGTACGGTTCCTTATTATCTGAAGCTTAGAAGCTTTTCTTGGAAGCATGGCATCAACCACTTCACTCGCTGCTTTCGCATTGAGCTCGTCATCAGTTCTCGACCTTAGCCGCCCGGATTTACCTAAGCAGCCAGCCTACAACCTTAAACAGGGACAACCAACGCCCTGATGGTTTAGCCTTCTCCGTCCCTCCATCGCAATAATAAAAAGTGCAGGAATATTAACCTGCTTCCCATCGACTACGCATTTCTGCCTCGCCTTAGGGGCCGACTCACCCTGCGCCGATTAGCGTTGCGCAGGAAACCTTGATCTTCCGGCGGGGAGGTTTTTCACCCCCCTTATCGTTACTCATGTCAGCATTCGCACTTCTGATACCTCCAGCAAACCTCCCGGTTTACCTTCAACGGCTTACAGAACGCTCCTCTACCATGCATGCAAGCATGCATCCGCAGCTTCGGTTACCAGTTTAGCCCCGTTAAATCTTCCGCGCAGGCCGACTCGACTAGTGAGCTATTACGCTTTCTTTAAAGGATGGCTGCTTCTAAGCCAACCTCCTAGCTGTCTAAGCCTTCCCACATCGTTTCCCACTTAACTGGTATTTGGGACCTTAGCTGGCGGTCTGGGTTGTTGCCCTCTCGACAACGGACGTTAGCACCCGCAGTCTGTCTGCCATGATTGTACTCCGCGGTATTCGGAGTTTGCATCGGGTTGGTAAGTCGGGATGACCCCCTAGCCGAAACAGTGCTCTACCCCCGCGGGTAAGACATGACGCTCTACCTAAATAGATTTCGAGGAGAACCAGCTATCTCCGGGCTTGATTAGCCTTTCACTCCGATCCACAGCTCATCCCCTCATTTTTCAACATAAGTGGGTTCGGGCCTCCAGTCAGTGTTACCTAACCTTCACCCTGGCCATGGATAGATCGCCCGGTTTCGGGTCTATTGCCTGCAACTATGTCGCCCTATTAAGACTCGGTTTCCCTACGCCTCCCCTATACGGTTAAGCTTGCTACAGACAATAAGTCGCTGACCCATTATACAAAAGGTACGCAGTCACACCACGAAGGTGCTCCCACTGCTTGTACGCATACGGTTTCAGGTTCTATTTCACTCCCCTCTCCGGGGTTCTTTTCGCCTTTCCCTCACGGTACTGGTTCACTATCGGTCAGTCAGTAGTATTTAGCCTTGGAGGATGGTCCCCCCATGTTCAGTCAAGATAACTCGTGTCCCGACCTACTTGTCGCAAGCTTAGTACCACATAGAAGCTTTCGTGTACGGGGCTATCACCCTCTATCGCCGGACTTTCCAGACCGTTCCACTAACTTCAGTGCTATCACTTGCAGGCTGATCCCCGGTCGCTCGCCGCTACTGGGGGAATCTCAATTGATTTCTTTTCCTAAGGGTACTTAGATGTTTCAGTTCCCCTCGTTCGCTCCTTACACCTATGTATTCAGTGCAAGGTACCTGGCTTACACCAGGTGGGTTTCCCCATTCGGACATCTCCGGATCAAAGTCTGTTTGCCGACTCCCCGAAGCTTTTCGCAGGCTACAACGTCCTTCATCGCCTCTGACTGCCAAGGCATCCACCGTATGCGCTTAGTCACTTGACCATATAACCAAAGTTATCTGTTTGTCTTGTTAGCACAAGACAGTCGCTCACTTTATTACTAAAGCAAACGCTCAAGAAGACAGTTCCCCGACCCCCTTAACACAGGCCAGGTACTTAGTAGACACAGACCGATCAAAGTCTGTGCCCGCCGGATGTTGTGACGCTTAAGTCACAGTGTTGTTTATTACAACTCGTTTTTTGATAACGGGGAATTGAAACCCGCTATCAAGAACAATTTATCTTAAGACTGTATACCTCACCCTGCGACTCCCAAAGGAAGAACATGGTGCGTTATCTCAGTCAAAAGACTCAGCTTGATTTACCTTGTTAAAGAACAACTCCGGTGTAAAACCAGACACAAACACACGTACACATGCGTTTCTGTCTGACTTCAGTGATGCGATGACTCTCATAAAAGATGGTGGAGCTATGCGGGATCGAACCGCAGACCTTCTTCCGTGCAAGGGAAGCGCTCTCCCAGCTGAGCTATAGCCCGTTTATTCTGAGTAGATGGTAGGCCTGGGCAGATTTGAACTGCCGACCTCACCCTTATCAGGGGTGCGCTCTAACCAACTGAGCTACAGGCGTGCAAATAAAATGCTCGCAAGCGAGCTCGTGATACTGTCGCATCAACCGAATAAGACGAAGACAAATGTGTGGACACTTGAAAGGTAGTGTCACTATCGTTTAAGGAGGTGATCCAGCCCCAGGTTCCCCTAGGGCTACCTTGTTACGACTTCACCCCAGTCATGAATCACTCCGTGGTGACCGCTCTCCCGAAGGTTAAGCTAGCCACTTCTGGAGCAACCCACTCCCATGGTGTGACGGGCGGTGTGTACAAGGCCCGGGAACGTATTCACCGTGACATTCTGATTCACGATTACTAGCGATTCCGACTTCACGGAGTCGAGTTGCAGACTCCGATCCGGACTACGAAACGTTTTGTGGGATTCGCTCCCCCTCGCGGGTTTGCTGCCCTCTGTGCGTTCCATTGTAGCACGTGTGTAGCCCAGGTCGTAAGGGCCATGATGACTTGACGTCGTCCCCACCTTCCTCCGGTTTGTCACCGGCAGTCTCCCTAGAGTTCCCACCATTACGTGCTGGCAACTAAGGACAAGGGTTGCGCTCGTTACGGGACTTAACCCAACATCTCACGACACGAGCTGACGACAGCCATGCAGCACCTGTATCAGCGCTCCCGAAGGCACCAATCCATCTCTGGAAAGTTCGCTGTATGTCAAGACCTGGTAAGGTTCTTCGCGTTGCATCGAATTAAACCACATGCTCCACCGCTTGTGCGGGCCCCCGTCAATTCATTTGAGTTTTAACCTTGCGGCCGTACTCCCCAGGCGGTCTACTTAGTGCGTTAGCTGCGCCACTAAGAAATCAAGTTTCCCAACGGCTAGTAGACATCGTTTACGGCGTGGACTACCAGGGTATCTAATCCTGTTTGCTCCCCACGCTTTCGCACCTCAGCGTCAGTGTCGAGCCAGGAGGCCGCCTTCGCCACCGGTATTCCTCCACATATCTACGCATTTCACCGCTACACATGGAATTCTACCTCCCTCTCTCGCACTCTAGTTTGCCAGTATCGAATGCAGTTCCCAGGTTGAGCCCAGGGCTTTCACATCCGACTTAACAAACCGCCTACGCGCGCTTTACGCCCAGTAATTCCGATTAACGCTCGCACCCTCCGTATTACCGCGGCTGCTGGCACGGAGTTAGCCGGTGCTTCTTCTAAAGGTAATGTCACAGCTGCACGCTATTAACGTACAACCTTTCTTCCCAATTGAAAGTGCTTTACAACCCTAAGGCCTTCTTCACACACGCGGCATGGCTGCGTCAGAGTTTCCTCCATTGCGCAATATTCCCCACTGCTGCCTCCCGTAGGAGTCTGGGCCGTGTCTCAGTCCCAGTGTGGCTGATCATCCTCTCAGACCAGCTAAAGATCGTCGCCTTGGTGAGCTCTTACCTCACCAACTAGCTAATCTTACGCAGGCTCATCCGATAGCGTGAGGCCCGAAGGTCCCCCACTTTCACCCTTAGGTCGTATGCGGTATTAGCATGCGTTTCCACATGTTGTCCCCCACTACCAGGTAGATTCCTACGCGTTACTCACCCGTCCGCCGCTTTACTCGTACCGAAGTACTTTCTCGCTCGACTTGCATGTGTTAGGCCTGCCGCCAGCGTTCAATCTGAGCCATGATCAAACTCTTCAGTTTAATCTTTAACCTCTACCCGAAGGCAAGAGGAGATGGTTACGCGAGTACCTCGCTTTACCATCCAAAATCATCAGCTCAGACACAATTCGAAAATCAAAAATTACAAGAATTTGTGAGTCACTTATTGTATCTGAATAGTCGTGATCAACTATCCCAACAAGTGCCCACACATCTGTCTTCGTCTATTTTGTTAAGCA
>DS999226.1:148780-296643 GCA_000156295.1 marine gamma proteobacterium HTCC2148 | reverse complement strand
TTGCTACCACCAAGCGACATTAAGAGAATTGAGGGATTAACTTGAGTGCTCTATTTGTAGATCCCCCGTATTCGTCAAGCATTATTCCATGTGTTACCGATTTATTTTCCTGTTTCTCAGTCTCCTTCGTAAATACAACCGCTGGTGCAGGTTTCGCGGATTTCTACCCGGCTTAGCGCGGGGAGTGCAGGCTTAAGGTGTTGCCATATCCATCGGGCAATATTCTCGCTGGTAGGGTTTTCTAGCCCGCTGATATCGTTCAGGTAGTAGTGGTCCAGTTGCTCGTAAATAGGCTTGAACGCACTTTTGATTTCGCCAAAGTCCATTACCCAGCCACTGGGTTCGAGGGCGTCGCCGCGCACTGACAAACGCACCTGAAAGGAATGGCCGTGCAGTCGAGCACACTTGTGGCCAGCGGGAACATTGGGCAGGCGATGCGCTGCCTCGAAGTGAAATTCTTTGTAGATTTCCATAGTTTATACCTGGCAGTTTAGGCCTTTTCGGCCTGTCTTTAAGCGCCGCTTAAAAGAGCAGCTGACCATCAATTTTACTACTAAAATCAACGGCTTTTAATAATTTAACAAATTTGAATTTATTTTCCCTGGAACGTTTGACAGCCCAAGACAAATCTCTATAATGCGCGTTCTCGGTTCCGGGGTGATTAGCTCAGCTGGGAGAGCATCTGCCTTACAAGCAGAGGGTCGGCGGTTCGATCCCGTCATCACCCACCAATACCGAGCAAAGAATTCTACCGTTTTGGACCGGTAGTTCAGTTGGTTAGAATGCCGGCCTGTCACGCCGGAGGTCGCGGGTTCGAGTCCCGTCCGGTCCGCCATATACAAAAAAGGCTACCCATTTGGGTGGCCTTTTTCGTATATGGAATACGGGAGTTATCGGGTGTTTTCTCTTTCGACAATCACATATCCTCATCTATACTTGCCCTGAATAATTAGAGGGCAGTCCGTCAATGGCAGCACCGGGTTTCGGTTTAATCCTCGAGGGCGACAAGCTTGTGGTCAGTGTCGCGCCGCGCGGTTCATTTTTTGACCCCCGCTTTTTGGTTGCCGCTTTATTGGATCACGTTGCACGCGGTGACGGCTCTGTATGCGATGCAGAGGCAAAGGCAATGATAAGCCTTGTTGCCAACCATTTCGGTCTGGACACGTCTGTGGCCCGGCACAAATTCAATCATGCACTGGCGCTGTATTCCAGTTCGCTCGATCTTGCGGCCGTTGGCGCTTTGTTATCAGAGATCCTCACCGCAGTGGAGCGCGAGGAAGTGTTGGTCATGTTGTTGCAGGTGATAGCAGCCGATGGTCGGCAGGGTGGTGATGAACTTGAGGCCCTTGATCAAGTGGCTGCCGCGCTGTCTGCCACTAGTGAAGAGAAGCATGCGGCATTTTCGCGCTACTTCGATAAGGGCAAATCCGAAACAGCGGTCAGGCGGATTCACTTGAGCTGAGTTTCTGCGCTATAGTTATTGTCATAATTTAAAGACGTACGGGTGAATCATGGACGACACGAAATCAACCGGCTCATTTTTCAGCGAATTACGCAGACGCAAGGTCATACGTACCTGCCTTCTCTATATCCTGGTTTGTTGGGGCGGTTTGCAGGTTTTGGACATCGTGGCGCCAGCTCTGGGCTATGATGCGGATTTGCTTTCAAGGTACTTTCTCTATATCGCTGTGCTAGGGTTTCCGGTTAACTTCGCACTCGCCTGGTTTTATCAGATCTCGACAAGTGGGATCGTTCGAACGCAGTCTTTTGTCGAACGTCGCGTGCTCGATAATATTGCACCTGTCACTGACAAACGTCGTCATGGGGTCTCTACTTTCCTGCGTAAAGGCGAGGAAGGGAATGAAGTGCACTGGGTGGTGTCGGCAGAAACCGGGCCGCTTAGCGGTCTTAGTTACGCGATACAGGAGCCTATTTTATTGGGCCGCGCACTGGAGTGTGACCTGGCTGTGGTGAGCCCGCATATTTCGAGGCAGCATGCCAAGCTGGAAGTGATTGACGGTCATCTTCATATCGAAGACCTTGGTTCATCCAATGGCACAATGATTAACGGCAAACGCGCCAGTGGTCAGCATCAGCTGCGCCACGATGACGAACTGCGTTTTCACGATATTATCTTCCGAGTAACAGAGAACTTGTCCAGGCCGCATAGTGAACGTCAGGCATCTGATCAAACAACCTTTATTCAGGCCGCAGAGCTTGAGAAGCATAATTAGATCTGAGCGGGAGTGAGGCCGGGCTGAAGTAAATGACGGGTACTCACCAAAGCATCCATGAGATTGCCAGGGTGACCATTACACCCAATAGTAGCCAAACCACTTTGTCATGACCCGCACTGTCTGCGGACCTTGCGGCCTGTTCGTTGCTGAGTGTGTCGCGTTTACGCGGAGGTACTGGTGGTGTGACAGCCCCAGGTTCCGCCTTGTCGCCGACGATCACCACCGTTACGTTATCGCGCCCCCCCGAATCGAGTGCCGCTTGAATAAGTGCCTGGACTTGTTCGTCTGGGCTTTTTCGCGCAGACATTATTTGCTCTATCTGGACGTCGGTGAGTTCATCAGTGAGGCCATCACTACACAACAGTATCTGTTGGCCTTTATGGAGTTCACCGCGAATGCGATCTGGCGACACTGTGATTGTATCGGACACTCCGAGAGACTGGCTGAGCACATTGCGTTCCGGGTGGTTGGCGGCCTGCTGGGGAGTGATTGCCCCGCGTGCCAGCATCTCGCTGACGGGATTATGATCCCTGGTGATCTGTTTTACTGTATTGCCATCGAATAAATAGGCGCGACTATCTCCAACCCAGGCGATTTCATAATCACTGTCGGTAAGACGCAGGGCAACGACAGTCGACCCCATGTTGCTGCCTTCGCGGGATGCGATTTCCGCAAGGATTGCGGCATGCGAGTGGTGTATCGCATCAATGAGGCTGGCACCATCAGCCAAATCCTGGTCTAACGTGTCCCGTACAATCGCCGCGGCTACTTCACCATTGGAGTGGCCTCCCACGCCATCAGCCACCAACCATAGCTGTTGTTCCGGGTTTACTTTGTAGCAGTCTTCATTGTGTCCGCGCTTGTGCCCGGGGTGACTATCTGCCGAAAATGCTCTCATTCAGGATTCTTCTTCTTTTCGCCTGTAAGCATGACTTGTGTTCAGTCTTGGTTGGGATCAGTGTATACCATGAATAAAGAATTCCGCCCGACTTTTTGACGTCTTTGTGGGTCATAGAGGATGAGTGCGTATTAGAGTCTTATACCGCTCCTATGAGCATTACAGCGACTGACAGGGACGGCACCCGCGTTGTTACCTGCCATGGCGACAGTCTTTACTTTACCGTTGGCAGTGATAATCGTGACGCACTTGTCACTCAACTCCCCCTTCATAGCATCAAAACTGGCGCCGGCGAACTGATTCTGAGGCGACTCAATGCACTCTATGGGTCCGTTGAAGCGTATGGGGTCTCCGTATCACACCTACTGGTCTCTGAGCGTGAGTTCTGGGATGACGCGTTACAGAAGGGATTGATACGGGCCTGGGAAGATGAGAGGGGGGTGAGGTTTACAGTTGAATCTTCTGGTCGCTACAGTGCAACGGCAGCTTAAGGTCGGAGAGAGACGTCAAATCTCAACAAAATCCTCTTTTTGACACCATTTTCTGTTTTTAAGGGATAACTCATTGGTTATTATTCCGCATGGAGGTAAGCAATGTCACACGATAGGTTTGAGTATCCTTTTTACATACAAGCAGTCTATTCCGGTATATGTACCGCTGGCTTCTTGGCTCCGCTTTCGCTGATCTGGTATCCGTATCAGTGGATGGTGGCATATTACTGCCTGATCCTATTCCTTGGGCTGGGATTGAGGCCAATCATAGAGAGACTGCGTCTTATAGAGATATCACATCATCTGCTATCAAAGCCGTTTGAAAAGAGACGGGCTCGCGAGGCAATGCTCCGTGAAGTCAAGGCAAGACACGATGCGCATGCGATATCACACCGCCATAGACACAAGCTCAGCGATGATCTCCCACCAAATTGGTAACGCTAATTAAGCATTCAGTAAACAAATTTAGGACAACGTAGAGGTTTATCCATGCCAAAGAAGGTTGTGAGTTGCGAAATTGAAGGCCAGACTCTTGAGGCGGTCAATACATGGTTTGGTGGGCTTCGTCTGAATCTCAATGGGGAGAAGGTGGGAAGCTTTAAGCCGAAAATAGCTCCAAAAAAAGGCGTGCCCGCGATCACTGCTATGGTTGATCTTCTTGGTGGCCGGAGTAGCAGGATCGAGGTTTTTGTGAAAGCGACTACGCATGTGCGATTAAAGATTCATGTTGACGGTGTTCATGTTGCTGGAGACGCATTTTAGTCACATATCCATTTCTTATTATATATTTCTGTGATTATTGGTTGATTGCCTGTATCTCTGTAGTACCTTGAACAAGATTTCATCCCTGGGTTGAGCGCACTGTGGAAAACACTTTCTATTTCAAAGATCTAGACACCAGTACCGATAACGATTCATCCGAATCCAATCCTGGCGCATTTAGCGACCATCTCTATTAGCAAAAGAGGGACATAAGGGTAATCAACGCCTCGATTGACGCAATAAACAGATTTTGCTGTTAACTCCATTGGATAACGTAACTAGCATCAACCAAGGCGTCATCGCTAAATCAGAGTCAATCAAACGCGAGATTGACTACTATGATCGTATCCTCGCTCAACTGGATCGTTTCCTTGGTCAGAATGAGACCTTATCAATGCTGGTGGATATGCTCGATCAGGGACTGCCCGTCCCTAATCATAAGCGGCAGTTTGGACTGGCTTTTGTCAAAGATATGATTACTGATGTTGAAGCTATCGATCCATCTCTTGACGAAACTGGAAGTGATGAAATCAGAGACGACTTGCTTTCTGAACTCTGTCGTCTTGAGGGTATATTGGGAAAGACAAGCCCATTGCGGGTGGTGTAACTGATGGCCGTGAGTAGAAAGTCTCAAGCACCCCAGGTCGTACAAATCTCAGATCTGCGCGCGTCTCGCAGGTGTAATTGTATGTAACATACTATGTGTTTATTCTAGGGGCCTCTGATGAACCAGCTGCGTAAAGTAGAGTAATGGCAGATTTCGAATTACCGGGGTACGAATTGTACGAGCGCCTGGGCCGTGGTGGCATGGCCACAGTCTATCGCGCCCTGCACTTGAACCTTGATCGTGAGGTTGCGATCAAGGTGATGGACCCTGGTATGAACTCGGACGAAAACTTTTCCGAGCGCTTTATTCGCGAAGCGCGCATTTCCGCTCGACTGACTCACCCCCACATTCTCCAGATATACGACGTCAACACATTCGATGGCTATAACTATATCGCTATGGAATTGTTGGGCGCCGGAGAGCTTTCCGATTTCATCCATTCTGGAATGCCCCAGAAACAACTTTACTTGATTATGCGGCATATGACCGAGGCATTGGATTACGCCTCGGGCCGGGGATACGTGCACCGGGATATCAAGCCCAGCAATATAATGATGCGTGACGCAGACGATTTTGTGTTGGCAGATTTTGGTATCGCGAGGGCTGCAAATTCCGGTACCCAGATGACCCAGACCGGTTTAATGGTTGGCACACCCAGTTACATGAGCCCGGAGCAGGCCAAGGGACAGGAAGTCGATGGCAGGTCCGATTTGTACGCTTTGGCGGTATTGGCTTATGAAATGCTGACCAAGACTTTGCCCTATGAATCCGACTCAGCGGTAACTACCGCGGTGAAGCACCTCACCGAAGATATTCCCACGCTGCCAGAGCACCTCAGCGCCTATCAAGAGTTTCTTAATAAGGGGCTTGCCAAAGCTGCCGCTGATCGTTTTCAGACAGGCGAAGAGCTCTATCAGTCTTTTATGCAGGCCAGTTCCGGTTTTACTGATGATCAAGTGCTTACTGAGGGAATCGAGGCTCCCAAGATGGCTGCGACCGATGCGCCGATTGACGAGTCTGCCAAGACCTCTGTAGCGGGTGTCGAATCTACCCGGCTAAGCCATTCCTCTTCTCCTGCCGTGTCCTCCCCCTCTCGCCCGTATCGCCTTGAAGGCAGTACCCAGCGGGAGAGACTGGTTAGCGGCACTTTCGCTAATAATGACCGGGGCCAGAACAAGTCTGGTGGCTCGGTGCTGCGCATGCTCATCATCGTTGTGGTACTTGGCGGAGCCGGCTTTGGTGGTTATACCTGGTGGCAGGGGCAGCAAGGCAGCGTGAGCAAAGACCAGCGAGCCGTTACCGCTGAGTTGGCAAAAGCTTTTAGCGCGATGAACGAAGAAAATCTGCCTGTTGCAGCTTCGTCTTTTTACAAAGTACTTTCCATGGATGGCGGTAACGATGCTGCCCAGCAAGGCATGGCTGAAGTCGGCGCCCTATATACGGCGCAAATTGAAGAAGCCATCGCTGCAGAAGACGAGGACAAGGCGAGGAGAATGTTGCTGGACTATGGCGGTTATTTCGCTGCTAGCAATAACCTGGAGCGCCTGCAAGCGGAGATAGAGCTACTCGCCGAGCAGAAAAATTTGGCAAATATTCAGTCGCAGCGAGCGCAGAAGCTTTTGTCACAGGTTGATGCCAGTGTTGAAGCGGATGATTTTGAGCAGGCAAATCGATTAATAGCGCAGGCTGCGGCTATCGATCCGGATCATCCAGAGCTGGAGGGAAGACGCGATGCCGTTGATACTTACCAGGCTCAGTCTGCGGCCTACGAGGAACTCTGGGCTAACTACACACCAGCCCAGCGTGAGGAATTTAACTCAATGATCGCAGCGGCTGACCGAGCGCTGGATGAAAATGACCTGGGGGCAGCTACGATCGCAGTAAATGAGGCGCAAAACATTGCCTCTGACTCACCGGAGCTAGCATCTCGCATTGGGCGAATTGAGGCAGCGCAGATCAAACTGGCCGAAGCTCAGGCAGAAGAACTGGCCCGCTTAAATTCGATGCTGGACGAGGCGGAAGGGGCGACCAGCGCGATCGCTGCAGACCCCGCAAATGCTGCGATAGCAATGGCAATCTATCAGGAAGTCGCTGTCCAGTCCCCAGATAATCCCAGGGTAACAAAAGGTTTGGCCTCAATCGCAGGCTTTTATCTGGGCATGGCCGAAGACGCCGTAAAGGCCGGTGACTTTGATAGTGCGCGGCAAGCTTTGGCGGCGGGGCAGGAGCTGTTGCCTGATTCTGAACTGCTTGCAACACTGCATGCACAGCTGCCCACCCTTGAACAAACGTGGGTCGACCAACAGGCGGCGATAGCACAACGTAAAGAAGAGGCAAAGGCTGCACGATCCAGGGCCGAGGAGGTCGTTTCCGTTGCCGAGCGTGCCATTCGCAGCGGTGCACTGAATGTTGCGCAACAGTTCTACGATGAAGTTGTTCAAACGCATCCTGATCTGCCTGCAGTAAAGGAGTTGGAAAGCAACTTGCGCAGGGCTTACGGCGATGCTGCTCGCGGTGAAATTGATTTGAAGGAATTCGACGCAGCGCAGGAATACGTCGTTCAGGGAGCCACTCATTTTCCGGATGACCCTGCCTGGAAGCTTTTGGAAGAAGAGATTGAAACGGCGCGCACCAGTTCTCGCAGACGTTTGGGTGCCTACTAGAATCGAGTCATTGACTCGCCTTCTCTGCTAGACTTAGAGTCCTATCATTAAAAATGGAGTTGATATGATTGCTCGCGTTGTCAGCAATGCTCGTGGTCTCTTGCCGGGTTTGATTACCGTGTCGCTAATGTATCTGTTCTCCATCAGTGTGGCGTGGGCTCAGTTTTCGTCTCCCCAGAATCTCGACCCCGCCTCGGCAAGTATTACTCTCGGCACTAGCTTTCAAAGTGATGCATGGTTGGTTTACACTACGATATCGATGAGACTGGCAATGTTGTCAATGCCATTATTCAAAGCACAAACGGCGTTTTGGAGGTGGAGCAGGCAGTTTTACAGCAAGTAAACGCCATGCAATTTCGCCCCGCCCAACGCAGTGGCAAGCCGGTGAAAGTCTCTGCAGATCCGGTTGTTTACACCTGGATTCTGGACAAGCCCCGTGAAATGTCGCCGCGCTTTGCCGAGCTATACCAGCAGGCCTGGGATTTGTACGCTGCAGAAAATTATGACGCTGCGTTTGATATTGCGATAAAGCTCAAGGCCTATCCGGGTCGCAATGCCAAGGAAGAAGTCAAATTCCAGGTGCTGGCGGCATCCCTGGCCAGTCGTTGGAGCGATGAAGCTGCGGAACTGCAGCATTTGAGTCGCGTTGTTGAATTTCAGTCCCTGGCACTCAACAATAACTTTAATAATAGCTACGTCCCTACGCAGCAGTATTTGCAGATTCTCAAGCGCATGCAGACCTTGCAACTTAATAACCGGATGTTAGCTGATGCAGGCAATACACTGGACCGCATGCAGTCATTGGATCGTGGTTCTGAGGTGGTGGCTGAAGCAGCCTCCCAGTACAGTCAGGCCGAGCAGGAAATTCAGGCCTTACCGGATGTAGTTATTGCTGGAGAATTGGTGCCCTTGTACCGGGAGGGCTCGGGGTCATGGAAGGCAGGTTTGAGCCGTCGGGACTTTTCTATTTCCGATGTGCGCGGTCGGGTGGGGGCCGTTTTCCTCGTTTGTGCCGCCGGCGAGCGCTCCCTGCGTTACCCGTCCAGAGAGCCATGGGCAATTCCTACCGGTTGGTCACAGTGTAAAATTGACGTCACCGGCAAGGCTGGGACTCGTTTAGTGCTGCATCAGTATGCACCGGAGCAGTTGTCAGCTCCCCAGTAATTGTTTGACTTTGTCACGATAGCCCCGGCTCACCTTGAGCTGGGCACCTCCCTCCAACGACAGCATATACTCCCCATTACCCAGCGCTTGGGCGCCGCTAATGTAATCGCTGTTGATGATAGTGGATCGATGAATGCGTAAGAATCGAGCGGGGTTGAGCAGAGCTTCCAACTCTTTCATGGTGATGCGCATAATGTGGGTTTCGCCGCCGGCGTGAATACACATATAGTCGCCTGCTGCATCGACCCATTGGATGTCAGCAACCTTGATGAAATGAATATCACTGCCATCTTTGACTACTAGCTTTTCTGGCCACTGATTTGGCGCGTTCTCACTCTGTGCCATCTCTTCTATAGAGGCGGCGCTCGCACCTGTCATGCCCATCATCAGGTCTACCAGACGCTGCTTGGAACGCTCTGATTCCTCCTGGCTGTGGTGTGCAACGGCCCGATCAATGGCTTCATGCAAACGGTCATCGTCAATGGGTTTGAGTACATAATCTACGGCGTGAACCTTGAAGGCTTCTACGGCGTAATGGTCGAAGGCGGTCACAAAAATCACCATCGGTAGATTGTCAGTCTGCAGCTGTCTGATGACTTCAAATCCGTCGATGCCGGGCATCTGAATATCGAGGAAAACCAGGTCTGGAGAGTGCTCTGCAATTGCTTCCAGGGCCTGCCGTCCGTTGGCACATTCGGTGATGACGTCCACCATTGGGATTTGCTGTAGGCGCAATGCCAGCCCGCGACGAGCGAGCGATTCGTCATCTACGATGATCGCTTTAAGGTTGTTCATAATGCTCGGCTGCCGAATTCCAGTGGTATGCATATCGATATAGTCAATCCGTGAGGGTTTGTTGTTGATAACTCGAAGGACTGGCGACTGTTGTACATTTCCTTGAGTCGTTCCCGACAGTTGGAAAGTCCAACACCACCGCCTTTTGATGGTTTTTTCTTGTTGAGGTCTACGCCGGGACCGTCGTCAATGACCTGCAAACAGAGACTTTCGCCGTCTACCCGAGCGCTGACGGTGATAGAGCCGCCATGGATGGCCTGAGAAACGGCATACTTGATAGAGTTCTCTACCAGCGGCTGCAGCAAAAGGCTGGGCATTAATGCCTGGCTGGCCTGCTCTTCAACTTGAAAGTGCAATTGCAGGCGCTCATCAAAGCGAACCTTTTCAATATCCAGATAAAGCCGCAAGGCCTCCACTTCTTCTGTGACCGTGACCCTGAGCATGGGATCGTTATCCAGGGTATAGCGTAAAAACCGACTCAGGCGGGTCACCATGACGTTGGCAAGTTCATTGTCCCGGTCCAGCACCAGGGTAGAGATGGCATTGAGCGTGTTGAACAGGAAATGCGGATTAAGCTGGTAGCGCAGCATTTTTAGTTGCGCTTCATGGGCCATTGAAATCGCCTTCAAACTGCGCTCTCGTAACTCCTGAGTGGCCATATAGTTCTTGATGCCAAAATAGAGAGCGCTCCATACCAGCATGACCCAGAATGCGGAAACTGCACCGTCAAAATAGGAGAGCAGTTCCATCCCGCGTTCTTCAGTGACTTTCCGTTCTTCCGGGTACATGTTGTAAAAAACGGTGCCCCTGACCGCCATCCACACCAGACCCGCGGCATAAGAGCCCGCGGCGATGGCGATAATCCGCCGGGTAATTTCCATTTCCCACATGTGCCTATAAAGCGCGCGCAAAACTAAGGTCAGCAACATGCCGACAGTGGCGATAAAGGGCAGGTAAAGATAATAATGTTCGGGCGGTTTTCCCCAGACGATGATGCCCAGGTAAAAAGACATGGCCCAGCCGCTCCAGCCCGCAAACTGCAGCATCCAGAAAAGGTGGCGTTTATCTTTGAGTAACGCTTGCATATTCATGGGCTTATTATACGGATTCCGAACGCCTCACTAATGCAGTTTGTCGCAAGATGGCTACAGTTTGTCTCAGACAGAGCCGTTATTCTGGTTCTCTCGCTTCTGCTGCGCCTGCCACAGCTCAGCATAGGCGCCCTTGGCCAGCAGTAGCTCTTCATGACTGCCGCTCTCTTTTACACAACCCTTGTCGAGTACGATAATTCGGTCAGCATCTACCACCGTAGAAAGACGGTGGGCGATTACCAGAGAGGTATGGCCCTCAGAAATTTCCTGTAAAGCACCGACAATGGCGCGTTCTGAGTGACTGTCCAACGAAGAGGTGGCCTCGTCAAAGACCATGATAGGGGGGCGCTTTAGAATAGTACGGGCGATGGATACTCGTTGTTTTTCGCCGCCGGATAACTTAAGCCCCCTCTCACCTACCAAGGTTTCACCGCCCTGGGGTAATGCCGCAATAAAGGTGTCAAGGTGGGCTAGTCGAATGGCCTCAGATACTTCATCGTCGCTGGCCTGGGGGTTGCCGTAGCGCACATTTTCGACAATGCTATCGTTAAACAGAACAGTGTCTTGAGGAACAATACCGATTGCGCGACGAAGACTGGCCTGGGTGAGTTTACGCACATCCTGGCCGTCAATCTCAATGCTTCCTTTATCCGGATCGTAGAAGCGGAACAGCAGTTTTACCAGCGTCGATTTTCCTGAGCCGCTAGCGCCCACAACCGCTACTTTTTCTCGGGGTCCTATGTCCAGATTTACGCCCTCAAGGACTTGCCGTTGAGCATCGTAGCCGAAATTCACATCGCGAAATCGAATACTGCCCCTGTCAATTAGCAGGTCTTTGGCTTCGGGGCTATCGACTACCTTTGGGTTGACCGCCATTAACTCAAACAGTTTCTCTATGTTGGCCATGGAGCCCTTGATCTCCCGGAACACAAAGCCGAGGAAGCCCAGAGGCAGAAACAGCTGAATCATGAATTGGTTTATCAGAATGAAGTCACCCAGGCTGAGCAGACCCTGGTGCACCTGCCAGGCCGCCAGCCCAACCATGGCAGTCTGGGAAACAGCGATGATCAGAGCTTGTCCACCGTTCAGACCGAACAGGGAGAGTCTGTTTTTGCGTCTTGCCATCTCCCAGCGCTGGAGTTCTCGATCATAGCGTCTGGCCTCAAACTCTTCGTTCGTAAAGTATTTTACTGTTTCAAAGTTCAGCAGGCTGTCTACCGCCCGGGTATTGCTCGCAGAATCTGCATCATTCATTTCACGGACAAACTGCGTGCGCCATTGGGTGGCATACAGGGAAAAGATGCCGTAAAGGATGACTGCTACGACAGTGATCAAGGCAAAACCAGGGCCGTAGTTGAACAGAAGTATTCCCACCACCACACTGATTTCAAATAGGGTAGGGGCAATATTGAAGACAAAGAAGCGCATCAGGAAGCTGACACCAGAAGTACCTCGCTCTATGTCTCTGGCAAGCCCTCCCGTGCGCCGATTAAGGTGGTAATCGAGATCCAGAGCATGCACGTGACGAAATACCTGAAGCCCGATTCGGCGCATTGCCCGTTCGGTTACACGACCGAAGATGGTGTCACGAAGTTCACCGAAGAACACATTGGCGAAGCGCGCTGCACCGTAGGCAAGTACCAGCCCTATAAGTAAACCCGGGACCAGTTGCTCTGTCTGCACACCGTCAAGCGAATCCACCAACTGTTTGAGCAGGAAGGGGATAAAAATTATAGCCCCTTTGGCAAGTATCAGGCAGACCAACGCGAGCAACACTCGGTAGCGAGATTCCAGTAAATAGGGGATAAGGTGCTTGATCAGGCGCCAGTTGGTTTTGGCGGTGGGGTCAGTTTCTTGGCTAAAGTGTTTCATCGGCAAAGTTTACGTTGCCGGCAGCTGGCTGTCCCATCATTTTATGACAGGGCCATCATCTTCTCCCAAAAAATGAATGTTCTATGGCAAGGTGCAGGTTTTGGTGGCAAAGGTCTCGACAGGCCTAATTCGGTGTGCTCGAAACATCAAAGCTGAAGAAAACGATAATCGCCGGTCGTCGCTAGCTTGGGTATAATGTTGATTCAATGACAGTCAGGTAGAGTTTCATGTCCGACAAGGACCTTATTTCTGCGGTACAAGTGAGTAGTGGCGAGAAGTTCGTCAACGACCGGGGTATCACCGCAATTAAAGATGGCATCAAGTCAACGTCGTCTCCCGGTGAGCGCCTGCGCAAACCAGACTGGCTGCGAATCAAGGTTCAGGGCGGCAAAACTTTTGAGAGAATCAATAGCATCGTGCGCGAACACCGTTTGGCGACCGTTTGCGAAGAAGCCAAATGTCCAAATATGAGCGAGTGCTGGAGCTCGGGCACCGCCACAATCATGCTGTTGGGCGATGTGTGCACGCGAGCGTGTCGTTTTTGTGCTGTTAACACGGGCAACCCTCAGGGTTGGCTGGACCCGGATGAACCTCTTAATACCGCACGCTCTGTGCAGTTGATGAATCTTAAGTATGTTGTACTAACGTCAGTAAATCGTGATGATTTGGCAGATGGCGGAGCGGGGCAGTACGCGGCCTGTGTGCGTAAGGTTAAAGAAGAAAACCCTGAGACTGCCGTTGAAGCCCTCACTCCCGACTTTCTGGGTGTACTGGCAGATGTAGAGACAGTGGTGGATTCAGGCATTGAGGTCTTCGCCCAGAATGTCGAAACAGTGAAACGCCTCACTCACCCCGTGCGCGATCCTCGCGCGAGTTACGAGCAAACGCTGGAAGTATTGGCACATGCCAAACGTTATCGACCTGATGTTTTAACCAAAACCAGTTTGATGCTGGGTCTGGGGGAAACTGAAGAGGAAATCCTCCAGTGTATGGATGATTTGCGGGAAGCTGGCGTTGATATCGTCACTTTCGGACAGTATTTACAGCCCACAGCAAATCATTTCCCTATTGATCGTTACGTATCGCCTGATGAGTTCGAAAAGTATCGTCAGTGGGGTCTGGAGAAGGGGTTTCTTGAGGTTGTCTCGGGGGTATTCGTTCGCTCAAGTTACAGGGCCGAGCAAGTCCTCAAAAAGAACAACGTCGGCCTGACTTAGCTGGTCTGCAGGGCATGAAGCGGGCGTTAGCCGTGAACTTCAAACCCCGGTGTTGCGGCCGGCTATTGTTTGCCCGAAACCTCGACCAAGCTGGAATTAATCTGCATTGCCCAGCTGTTGAACATACGCTGTACGTCAGCTTTATTGGTGACGCTATTGTTTAGCCCCCAGTGGCTGCTGCTGGACCGGCTGTCTTTAATCAGCGCCAGGACTTCACCTGTTTCTGAATCGCCAAAGGCCACGGCAACTGCAATGGCGCCTGACCCATCAGTGATCACGTAGCTGCGGCCCATGGCGCGAGAGCGGCCATCGTCCTTGGCGGCAGATGGGGCTATTGCGGTAATCATCGCTCCTATCTCAAGAACATCGTCTCCCGGCTCATCGACCAGGGGAAAGTCACCCTTATCCTGCAAATTCTTCAGCATGGCGCTGTGAAAGGTGTCCTGTAGCATCTGCTTGTCTGCGTCAGTGAGTTCCCAGTCGCGCCGACTCATCGAGGTGCCTGTTTTGCTGGGTTGAATTACTTCTATTTTATTGACGCCCAGAGGTCGAATCATCACCTTGGTGTACTTGCTGAAATTTGCATCCGGATCAATGTACGCGACATCGGCTTTACTATTATCTACCCGGTGCAGGTTGTCACCGATGACTTCGGCACCGTCACCTGTCTGGACTTCGGGTGTGCTGCTACAAGCCGCCACGAGAGAAAGCATCGCAACGCTGGCAAGGTATTTTTTAATCATCTCTATTTTCCTTGTTTAGAGGTTTTGCGAATATTCGTGACACAATATGACCTATGTCACAGATTTCCACAATATCACTTTCATCATCGGTGGATTCCCCGGTACTTGGACAATTTCTCGACAATGTGCATTTGCTGCGGCTGGACTTGATGGGCGGTAAGGCTCCCGGAAATAAAGCATTCAAGTTGCGAGCCAATCTCGAAAAAGCGCGGCAGCAGGGTATTTCTTGCATAGTAAGCTTCGGCGGGGCCTGGTCAAATCATCTGCATGCACTGGCGGCGGTGGGGGCTGAACTGGAGCTTCAAACGATTGGGATTATCCGGGGAGGGGAGCAGGAGACGGCCATGCTGCAGGACGTTCAGCGCCTGGGTATGAAACTGATCATGGTCTCCAGGCAAGAATATCGTCAACGCAATGACCCGCAGTACCAGCAGCGTATTGAGCAGAGCTACGGTCCCTGCCTGGTTGTCCCGGAGGGTGGCGCGAATCCAGAGGGCGTGCGTGGTTGTTTGGCTATCGCCAACCTGATTAATCAACAAAGCAGACAATGGCAGCGGGTGGTGCTCCCGGTAGGCACGGGCACGACACTGGCAGGCCTTGCCGCAGGCCTAAAAAGCACTGAGGAATTGGTGGGGATATCTGCGTTGAAGGGCGTCAATGACATGGAACACCGGGTGACAGAAATTTTATCAATGTCAAAGCTGACGGCCAGGTTGCCCTGGAATGTACTTTACGATTACCACTGCGGAGGATTTGCCCGCACTAACGACACGCTGCGAACATTCATGACGGAGTTCGAGCGTGTCTATAAGGTGCGACTTGAGCCGGTCTACACGGGAAAAATGTTATTGGCTATCCATGCCCGTATCGCATCCGGACAGTGGTCTGCAACTGAGCCGATACTGGCGATTCATACGGGGGGATTGCAAGGCCGAAGAGGTTACTCCTGGCTTGACTAGAAGTGCCAGCGAAAAAAGGGCAGCACGTCGTTTTGTGAGGAAAGCCAGGTTATCTATTGTTGATAGGCCAATGATCGGCAACCACGAAAAAGCGTCGTCTCTCTCGCTTGTCACAATCAATGACCGCGACCTGCAAAGGGCGGCTATCAGTTGCCAGTGCAGCGGTCATCTGTCTTACCATCTGACTGCTGTTGGTTGCGGCAGTGTCAGGATCATGAACGGGAGACAGCCACTGTGATCGTTCTAGCGGGAGAAACAGCGTTGCTGCGTCCTCTTCCAAGTTTGCCAGTTCACTGACTCGACACCAATGTGACAGGGTCAGTGTTTGATTGTATGCAGGTGGGGGAGGCGCCGATTGCTGCCAATGGGTGAACAGGCGCCCTTTAACTTCAATTTCATGCAAGGGTTCACTGACCCCCAATTTAGCAAGAGTTGCTGAGCCCTCCGGGGTATCCGCCAGACGAATTTGATGGCTAAGCATACGTTGAAGTTTCAAATCCAGCCGGTCCACTGAGGCCGGCCCCAGCCAGAGGCGCTGGTCGCTGCTCCTCGCTTGCGGGGCCGACAAATAAAACTTCACTGCCAGTTCAAGGTGAACACTGCGTTGGCGCTGGTGGCAAAAGTAAATACAGTCGAACTCTCCTAACGTGCGCGAAGCACTCCTGACGGGGAGGTTGTGGGCGATCAGTGTCACCTCAGGGTCATGGATAAGAAAAAAATGCCAGAGACGTTCAAAGTACAAGCCCAGACGGGTGGTGCTGGTCTTGGCCAGATGGTCCAGCAAAGGTTGCGGCTCTCTGTCGAGGGAGCGTAACCAGTCCATTCGCTCACTGTTCAGGGCAAAAGTTGCGTTGTGCAGCGGGTCACTGCTGGACAGCTGGGAGCTGACTAACAGCGGTGCAGCAAAGCATGACCATGCCAGGTCGCGGACTTCTCGCGAATGAAGGTAAAGGAAGGAGTTTTCTGCTGAGGCGTTCACGTGGTTATAATACCAGCCCTTTTCACGGATAGGCGCAATCATGCCTGGTTCCTTCAAGAAGATCGGTTTGGTCGGGCGCAGCCAGCAAAATGGTCTGGATGTTGTTCTACAAGAATTGCTAGCCCTGCTCGAACAACGAGGGCACGACGTCATACTCGAGGACTGTCTGGGCGAGTTGGTGCCGGACGCCGCCGTGCTCCTGGGTAGTCGCGACGAAATCGGGCAGCACTCTGACCTTGTGATCGTTGCAGGTGGTGATGGCAGTCTGCTCAGTGCAGCCCGCACCATGGCCAAGTACGATACCCCTGTGCTGGGGGTTAACCGGGGCCGGTTGGGCTTCCTTACCGATATTACCCCGGACCAGATTGCCGAGCAGATTCCAAGGGTGTTGGATGGGGACTACGTCACTGAGAGCCGTTTTCTGCTGGACGCACACGTGGAGCGTGACGGCGAAATTGTAGCGAAAGCTGATGCGCTTAACGATGTTGTCGTCAACTCAGGCACATCCGCGCAAATGATAGAAATCGAACTGACGGTAGATAATGCCTTTGTATATCGTCAGCGAGCAGATGGCTTGATTGTTTCTACGCCTACAGGTTCGACCGCTTACTCGCTGTCCGGGGGCGGACCTATTATGCACCCCTCGCTCGACGCCATTGTGCTGGTCCCCATGTTTCCCCATGCGCTCAGTAGTCGTCCGATTGTGGTGGATGGCAACTCCGAGATTCGGGTGGACATCCTGCAGCGCAATCGGATTCACCCTCCGGTGACCTGTGACGGACAGGTGAATATGACTGCCCGGCCCGGCGATTCAGTGGTCATTCGCAAAAAACCTCATGTGCTAAGCCTGCTGCATCCGGTTGGCCACAGCTTCTACGCCAGTTGCCGCGATAAGCTGCGCTGGGGCGACGCGCTGGTAGATTAATGAGTAAAACGTTTCGCGCACTGCAAGTGCCCCTGGGTGAAGATCTTTTGCCCCTGACCGCATTGTTGCGTTCCCGAGGCGTACTGCACCAGATTTATGAAGAATCGGGCCAACAGGTGCTGAGTGTATTCGATCCCTCCCACGTGCAACCAGTAGAAAACCTCTATCGCGCATGGCGCTCTGGTGACGTTCAAATTGAGGCGCGCGCAGGTAAGCCTGTGGCAAGCACTGTGCCCCGGCTAGAATGGCGTCTGTGCCCGGTAACAACAGTCTTCGCCCTGCTTAGTATTGGTTTTTTCCTGGCCTTTTTCCTGGGTGCACCTGAACAGTGGTTAGCTTTACTGAGCTTTACGCCCTTCGAAGTGCAGGGCGACCAAATCAGGTTCCTGCCCATGGGAGATCAGTACTGGCGCCTGATAACACCTGCGTTTTTGCATTTTGGCTGGTTGCACATCACTTTCAATACGCTTTGGCTGTGGGAGCTTGGCTCCAGAGTCGAACGGGCGACGGGTAGTTTCAATACCCTGGGATTACTATTGGTGATCGCACTGGTGTCAAATGTCAGTCAATACCAGTTCGGAGGTCCCGGCTTGTTTGGGGGTATGTCCGGAGTGGTTTACGGTCTGTTAGGTTTTTCCTGGGTGGCCCCTTTGCTGCAGCCGGCATGGGCTATTCAACCACCTAAGGGAATTATGTTGTTTATGGTCGGGTGGCTGTTCGTTTGTTTGTTTGGTGTGGTTGAGGTTCTTGGCTTTGGTGCGATTGCCAATGCTGCGCATTTAGGTGGTTTGCTTTGTGGCGCTGCGTTGGGTTGTCTACTGGGCGGTCTCTCGCGCTTGCAGAACCCGCGCAGCGAGAACTTGTAAGCCCCAACTCCCGCACTATACTAATGTTGTGTAACATCGATATGGAGATCCGCAACATGGAATACACCCCCGAGCAGCACAGCCTTAAATGCCCCAAGTGTCAGCGCGGCATGAATGAGGTTGATCACGAAGGCGTGACAATTGATCGCTGCAGCAACTGTCATGGACTCTGGTTCGACGCTGATGAGGCTCATCAACTCAAGAGCCTGCCAGAGAGTCACGCCGTGGATACCGGTGACCCCAAGGACGGCTGGAAGTGGGACACTCGGGTAGAAATCGATTGTCCACGCTGTAGCAAGCGTATGGAATTAACCTCAGACGCCAAGCAAAAGCATATCTGGTATGAGGTTTGTCACGACCATGGCATGTTTATGGACGCGGGTGAATTCGCAGACTTTAAGGAAGAAAACCTCCTTGATTGGTTCAGAGCCGTGATCAAGGGTGACAGGAGTACGGTCGCACCCTGATTAATCCCGGTGTCGCTAACCGGCGCCACCACTTTTTCCTTAATCGGGAGTATAATCCCGCCTTTTAAGGTGGCGGATCTCTCGATGGACTACCAACAAATGATTGACTCGATGACGCCGGAGGTTTTTGAGAATCTTCGGCGTGCGGTTGAGCTTGGAAAATGGCCTGATGGCCAGACCCTGAATTCACAGCAGCGCGAAAACGCCATGCAGGCGATTATCGCCTGGGGCAAAAGTCACCTTTCTGAGCAGGATCAGATCGGTTTCATCGACAAGGGTCGTAAGGAAGGTGATAGCTGCGACGATCCATCAGAAACCCCCTTGAACTGGAAATAGGAGCTGTCCGTGGTCGATATTCTCGCCGCCGGAGCGGTGCGCAAAATGAAAACTTCTCTCGGTGCGCAGGTGGCTTACTCGCTGCCGTTGGGGGAAAACGAAATACCGATGAACGCCTTGTTGGGAAAGTCACTGCAACTGCAATATGACGGCCTTATCAACTGTGTCGCCTGCGATCGCAAGACCAACAAGAGCTTCAGTCAAGGCTACTGCTACCCTTGCTTTCGACGCCTCGCCCAGTGTGACACCTGTATTATGTCACCGGAGAAGTGCCATTTCGCTGCGGGCACCTGCCGCGAGCCTGAGTGGGGTGAAACCAATTGCATGATCGATCACATTGTTTATTTGGCCAACACTTCCGGCCTCAAGGTAGGCATCACCCGTCATAGCCAAGTGCCTACGCGTTGGATGGACCAGGGTGCGACCCAGGCCCAGCCCATCTTCAGAGTGGACACACGCCTGTACTCAGGCATTGTTGAAACCCTGTTCAAGAATCATGTGGCTGATAAGACCAGCTGGCAGGCCATGCTCAAAGGAGACGCTGACCCGATTGACCTGGAGAGTGAACGCCAGCGATTGGTGCACGAATGCCAGCAGGGTTTGGAGCAGGTGAGAGAGCAGTACGGTCTGCAGTCCGTGACAGAGCTGGTTAGCGCAGAGGAGACCCGCATTGCCTATCCGGTGCTCGAACACCCTACGAAAGTGAAGTCATTTAATCTGGACAAAACCCCCACCGTTGAGGGCACCCTGATGGGAATCAAGGGCCAATACCTTATTTTCGACACGGGGGTAATCAACATGCGTAAATATGGCGGCTATCACCTGGCTGTTGCTGAAATTAACTGAGGACTGTCATGCGAGATGCAAACCCCGGCACCATCCTGCTAAAGGACTACCAGGCGCCTGCCTATTTAATCAATCGAACCGAGTTGCACTTCGATCTTGGGGAGGAAGAAACTACTGTAACTTCCCGACTACACCTGTTGCGGTCCAGTCAGGAGCCTGCAGCCCTGGAGTTGCAGGGTCAGGAACTGGAGCTGTTACAAGTATCTATCGACAATCAGGTGCTTCCTGATAGCGCCTTTAGCGTCACTGAGAATGGCCTGGTTATCCACGAGCTGCCCGAGCAATGTGTGCTGTCCTGTACAACGCGAATACTGCCTCAGGACAACACTTCCCTGGAAGGCCTGTACAAGTCTCAAAGTATGTTCTGCACTCAATGCGAGGCTGAAGGCTTTCGCAAAATAAGCTATTACCTTGATCGACCCGACGTGATGTCTGTTTTTACCTGCACTATTGAGGCGGACGCTCAGCGCTACCCGGTCTTACTGAGTAATGGCAACCTGTTAGAGACCAAGATTCTCCCCAATGGCCGCCGTCAGGTACTGTGGCATGATCCGATACCCAAACCCAGTTACCTGTTTGCCCTGGTAGCTGGTGACTTACAGCACATTGAGGATCGGTTTCTGACGGCCAGCGGCCGCGATGTCACTCTTCGTATTTACGTGGAGCCCAAGGACCTGGAGAAGTGTGACTACGCCATGGATTCGCTCAAGCGATCCATGCGCTGGGACGAGGAGGCCTTTGGTCGAGAATACGACCTGGATATTTTTAACATCGTTGCCGTGGATGATTTCAACATGGGGGCGATGGAAAACAAGAGCCTCAACATCTTCAATACTTCCTGCGTATTGTGTCACCCGGATGTTACTACCGACCAGGGTTACCAGCGAGTTGAAGCGATCGTGGCGCATGAGTACTTCCACAACTGGAGTGGCAATCGGGTCACTTGCAGGGACTGGTTCCAGCTTAGCCTGAAGGAAGGATTTACGGTTTTCCGGGATGCTGAGTTTTCCTCTGATATGGGCTCACGCACCGTAAAACGGGTAGAGGATGTCAGCATGCTTCGGACCGCCCAGTTTGCTGAGGACGCAGGTCCCATGGCTCACCCGGTGCGTCCAGAGTCCTACATTGAAATTAACAATTTCTACACGCTGACGGTTTATGAGAAAGGTGCGGAAGTGGTGCGTATGATTCATACGCTGTTGGGGGCAGAAAAGTTCCGCAAGGGATCAGACCTTTATTTTTCAAGACATGATGGCCAGGCAGTGACCTGCGAAGATTTCGTCTGTGCGATGGAAGATGCCAGCGGCGTCGATCTGGTCCAGTTCCGGCGTTGGTATTCCCAAGCGGGTACACCGGTGTTATCTGTGCGCGATAGCTACGACGCAGCTAATCAGGCTTACACCCTGGAGGTCAGTCAATCTTGCCCTGCCACGCCCGGGCAATCGGAGAAGCAGCCCTTCTTGATTCCCCTTGCGCTGGGTTTGTTGGGGGAGGCGGGTAATTTGCCGCTGCGCCTGGCGGGAGAAGAACCTGATCCTGAAACTGGCGACAACACTCATAAAGTACTGATGGTGGACGCACCCAGCCAGACCTTTGTGTTTGAGGGCGTTGCGGAGCAGCCAGTGCCGTCGCTGTTGCGAGGGTTCTCCGCGCCTGTGCGCCTGGATTACCAATATACTCGCGAAGGTTTGTGCCAATTGATGAGCCGAGATGATGATGGCTTCGTTCGTTGGGATAGTGCTCAGTCGCTGGCCCTGCAAGTGATTGAACAGGTTCAGGAACAATTGGCTGAGAGTCAACCGGTTAAGGTCGACCGCTTGCTGACTGACGCCTGCCAGCAATTGCTTGCCGATGAGTCTTTGGATCCTGCCATGGTGGCCGAAATGCTGACGCTGCCCAGCGAAAACTACCTTGCCGAACTGGCGGGAGAGGGTGCTGCGGACGTTGAGCTGATTCACCGGGCACGGCAGGCTGTGCAAAAAGCCATTGGTATTGCGGTCAAGGATCAGTTTTTGGCGCGATATCACAGTCTGGCCAGCGATGCTGCTTACGCTCCCAGCGGAGAACAAATAGCGGCCCGTGCACTGCGTAACTGTTGTCTTGTTTATCTTGCAGCCGGTGGCCCCGAGCATCTGCCATTGGCAGCCAGTCAGTTGCAATCAGCGAGTAATTTGAGCGACCGTCTCGCGGCTCTGAAAGTACTGGCGTTTTATGGTGAACCTTCAGCATTGGAGTCACCACTGGCGCAGTTTTACAGCGACTGGGGGCACGAGACTCTGGTGGTTAATCAGTGGCTACAGGTGCAGGCAGCCATGCCTGATTTGGGTGCTGTTGATCGAGTGCGCAGTCTTATGCAGCATGCGGATTTCGATATCCGTAATCCGAACAAGGTTCGTTCTCTGATCGGTGGCTTTGCCAGCGCGAATCCAGTCAATTTTCATCGCTCCGACGGCGAGGGCTATCGCCTGCTCGGTGACGTTATCGCCGAGCTTAATAGCATCAATCCCCAGACTGCCGCACGCTTACTCGCTCCGTTGACCAAGTGGCGCTATTACAGTGGTCGTGCGGAATTGATGCGAGCCGAGCTGCAGCGGTTGGCCGAGTTACCGGGCTTATCGCCAGATGTTTACGAGGTGGTAACCAAGTCCCTCTGAAGGTGGGCAACTTCAGTCGCTGGGGTAGAGGCTGAGCTCATCAGTTTCGCCAGAGTTCGGGCTGCGTTGTAGTCTTTGCAGCCTTTCAACAGCGGCTCGTAATGGTGCTCCGTGCCAAAGATCAGTCGCGCTGCTGTAAAGCGCCTGTTCGAGTTTTAGCAGCTCGAGCTTCAGCTCGGAATCCGCCATTGCGTTGCCGGCCGCATTCAGCGAGGTGATGCTGGGATTATCTTGAATTGCAGCGGCCCATTGGATAAGGGTTTTTCTGGCCTGTGATGGTTGATCTGCCGCGCAGGCTGCTATGAGTGATTTATAGGCTGCTTTGGGTGATACCGTTTTAGGGTCATCCGCTGCCTGGCTTGAATTCTTGGTGGCGCCCTTACGTAGCAGCAGCAACAGACTGAATGCCCAGCCTATGGCACAAAAAAGTGTGGCCAGCTGCCATTGCCAAAGGGGTTGTTGCCCGGTGTCGGCGGTGCTTCCGGGCGCGAGCTGCTCATTGCCTGCTACCGGGCTTGCCGTGACTGCATTTGCAGCTGGCATTATTTGGAGTGTTCTAGCGGGTACTGCAGCGGTACGCATGGCCTGCGTCTGAGTGTCCCACCAGGGAATCTCAACAGCCGGCAGTTCGATACTGCCTGCGCGCGTTGGCACAATGGCCACGCTGTCGCTACGTGAACCCAGTAAACCGGTCGATATTTCTGCATCGGCAATGGTGGGTTGGTCCGGGTAGTGCTTTATGCCATCAGTGGTGGTGAGGAGCACCGGAGGCAGTTGCGCCCCCTGCAAGCCCTCACCGCGAAGACGAATAGTGCGGGTAACCGATTCACCGGCGCGTAGTTTTTCGGGTTCTGTCGACCACTCTTCTTCAACTACAATATTGCGTGCCGGCAACCAGGTACTACCGGAATAGGCCGCGGGTCTGGGCAGCACCTCGATTTTCAAGGCTTTACTTTGCAGGCGTATCAGCTTGCCTCTGGATGTGTCGAATACGCTGCGGCGTGGCCCGCTCTCCCTCGCGGAAAAACTTTGCGCTGGAATTTCCAGAACACCACTTTTTTCCGGAAAAATGGCATACCGTACTTCATGCACTAGCCAGGGCCTGCCACTGACCGTACGTTGGAATGACTTTTGTTCAAGGGGCACGACGAATGCGCCGGGCAACTGCAAGTCGCTGATACTGCGTCCATCGAGGTTGACCGCTTGTTGCAGGCGCAGTGTCAGGATTAGTTGTCCCTGCACATAGACCGAGTCACTGTCGACGGTGGCTTCAAACAAAATAGCTTCTGTGCCCGGATCCACACGTGCCATTTTGCTGACATTGACCCAAACGGGAGCTGTTTTGCTAGCGCCCACCTGGAACGAGGAAATAATTAAGGCACCTGGCCGCCGTGGGGTGATTTCAATTTGCAGTTGGCGGTTATGGTTGCGTTTGCCATTCACGATGGTGGTATTACTGCTCGTTTTGCGCGACAGGATTTCCCAGTCTGTCAGCAAGGTATTGAGACTGACAGTTCCCAGGTCTTCATCGTCCTCGGTGGCACTGATGACCAGTTGCAAGGTATCGCCCATGGCAACCTGCTGGCGATCTACAGTCGCTTCGACGGCAGCGTTTGCCATCAATGGGGCCTGGCACAGGAGCAGAATGACTGCCCACCGTGCCGATTTACCAATACGTCTCATCATCCTTCGTGTTTCCCTGCTGCTGTCGCTGCTGGCTTTCGTAGCGGAATTTTTGCCGCAATAGTCCGGAGGGGTCGTCTGGTATCCGTCGTAACCACTGCTCCATGGCCTGATCTTTTTCCAGATCTTCCTGTTGCGCCTGGGCGATGGCCTCGTCCAACGCTTCCTGTTGTTGCTCCTTCTCCTGCCTGGATGCTTCTTCCTGCTCAGGCGTTTTCTCCTGTTCTTCCGGCTGATCCTGTGGAGATTCCGACGCCTGTTCCTCCTTGTCTTTTGAGTTTTGGTCGGAAGTCTGCTGGTCGTCTGACTGACTGTCCTGCTGTTGCTGATCCTGGTTTTGCTCGTCTTTCTGTTGATCCTGATCCTGATCCTGATTTTCCTGACTTTCCTGATTTTCCTGATTTTCCTGATTTTCCTGATCTTGCTTGTCGGATTGTTCTTGTTGCTGCTCCTGCTCCTGCTGTAACTTTTCCAGTAAGGCCAGGTTCTCTATCGCGTCTTGCTGCTCAGGTTTGATTTTAAGCGACTCTTGGTAAGTTTCTATTGCCTCATCTATCTGGCCGGCTTTGGCCAGCGCGTTACCTCGATTGTAAAGCGTATCTGCGCTGTCTTTGTCAGTGAAGCTTTGGGTAGCTCTCTCATAGTCGCCGGATTGATAAGCTGCTGTGCCGGCCCAATTATTATCCTCGAACAGGTTAGCGGCCGCCTCATTGTTGCCTTCTTGCAGGGCGCGTTGGCCTTGTTGATCGGGAGTGAGCCAGAGATCATCCCAGACATCGGCGTGTGCTGTTTGTGGCAGAGGTGCAAACATCAGCGGCAACAGGCACACAATCCATCCTTTGCGGAACAGACTCAGCACCACCGGCAACAATAGCAGGATTAGCAGGTGCCCCTGGTCCTCCCAGGCATCGGCCGCTCGATCCAGAACCATGGTTTGTTCGGGAATGGCCAGTAAATCATCTGCGAGTAAATAATCGAGGTCGCTGTCGTCAATTTGCAGGCGCATGTAGCGTCCGGCTGTGTCCCTGGCGAGGCGCCGCAGTAAGTCCTCTTCGAGCGCAGGCATGACAATTGTCCCGGAGTCATCCTTAAGAAAACCGCCCTTGGGCAAGGGTAACGGTGCTCCAGTCGCTGTGCCTATGCCCATAATGACCAGGCCCATACCGCTGCCTTGCAGAAGCTCGGATATTTCCTCCCGGTCTTGCTCGGTAATGCCATCTGTTACCAGCATTATTCGCCCCCGTTGGACGCCCGCTGAGTACATCAGCTCGACTGCCTGCGAAAGAGCGGCGGCTGGTTCCGAGCCTGCCAACGGCATCATGCCGGGATTCAGCGCCGGCAGCAGGTTGGCAATGGTGGGATTATCATCGGTCAGGGGTGTCACAATGTGGGCGTCCCCGGCATAGGCGATCAGGCCTGTTTGGCCCTCTTTGCGCTGGCTCAGTAAATCCAGCAGCTTTTGCCGTGCCCGGTCGTTGCGTGACGGAGCGAGGTCAGCTGCCATCATCGAGTAGCTCAGATCCAGGACCAATACCAGCGCGTCCTGTTTTTGGTGCACCGGTTGGGGTATTTTTTCAAAGCTGGGCCCCGCCGCTCCGAGCGCTGCCAATGCCCAGATCAATAAAAGAGCGGGGGTGAAGTTGCGTTTGCGGGGACCGCTGGAATCACCAATCAGGTAGGGCAACAAGTCGGGTGCGATGACTGAACTCCAACTGCCGCTGCGGTGGCGAAGCCGCCATAAAAGGCCAGCAAGAACAATCGCGGGCAACAGCGCCCATAGCCATTCGGGACGCATCAGATGAAAGCTCACGCTGCCCCCTCACGAGCGCCTGAACCCATTGCAGGGCTGGCCTGCCACAGTCGATAAATTGCCAGTCCAAAGCTGATCGCCAGAGCCAGTAGCAGTGGCAGGTAGCCCAGCGCCTGGCGCGGTCGATAGCTGGTGCTGTCCACTTCAATAGGCTCCAGTTGGTCTAGCAACTGGTAGATATTGGCAAGTTCTTCAGGGTTGCGGGCGCGGAAATACTTGCCGTCAGTGATCTTTGCAATTTGTTGCAAGCCTGCCTCATCCAGCTCTGCCGACGGGTTAACCTGGCGTGCACCAAAACTTGAGCCAAACAAGCCTGGCATGGTCAGGCTGTCGGCGCCAATGCCAATGGTATAGATTCGAATGCCCAGGTCTGCCGCGAGTTTCGCCGCATTCAGGGGCTGTACTGAACTGGCAGTGTCCTTACCATCGCTGAGCAGGATCAGCACCCGATTCTCCGCCGGCCGTTCTTTGAGTCGTTTTACCGCCAGACCGATGGCGTCACCGATGGCGGTATCCTGGCCGGCAAAACCGATTTGGGCCTCTAGCAGGAAGCGCTTTACGGTGGCGGTATCGAAGCTGAGAGGGGATTGTACATAGGCATTACTGCCAAACAAAATGAGTCCCAGGCGGTCACCTTCGCGTTGTTCAATAAAGCGACTGCCCACTTGTTTTACCGCTCGGATGCGGCTCACTAACTCATCCGAGACCTCCATGTCCTCAATTTTCATGGAGCCAGAAATATCCACCGCCAACATCAGGTCGCGCCCGCTATTGGGTAATTCAATAGGCTCTCCGACCCATACTGGTCGCGCGGCAGCCATCAGGAGCAGAAGCCAGATACTCCAAAGGGCCAATACCGGCAGACGGCCGGCAGCCTGACTGCTGCGCCCCTGATTGGCACTGAGCTGTTGCCATTGCGTAAAAAAGGGCGCACGCAGGGCGGGCTCTTGTCCCTGGGCCGTGGGCGTAAAACGCCTGACCAGCCATGGCAGCGGAGCCATTACTATCATTAAGGGCCAAATCCACTCAATCATGGCTTGACCTTGTGCTTGTTGATCCAGCGGGCACTGGTGTGCAGATGACCCTCAATGTCGGTGCTGACGGGAATGGCCTGATACTGTGCCTGCAAGGGCGGCAGCAAAAATTTGCCGTCGGCCATGCCGCTGTCATTAAGAAATGCCTGCCAACTCTCGCCCGTGACGCTGGCAACGTCGCGTTGAGGGTAAGCGCGCAGGGCGACAGCTTTAAGTAGAGCATTGGTGCGAGTAAGGCAGGCACCTGTATCCCCGTCATTTTGCCAGCGGTTGCGGATCTCATTCAGGGTTGCAATGCCTTGCCTGCGATAGGCGTTGCGGCGATAGCGCAGCATTAGTCGCCACGCCACCAGGGCACAGCCGACAGCAATTATCGCGATCAATAGCCACCAGCCCGGAGCCAGAGGCCACCAACCAATAGCCACTGGTTCGCGCAGAGGGTTGAGCTGGGCGAGGGGGTCGACTGGGTTCATCAGCGCCTGTCACCATAATAGGTTTGTAGCAGGGAAAAAGGCGGCTCTGCCGTAGACGCCTGCAGCACTGGAATCCCCAACCTGGCCATATTTTGCTGCAGTTGTTGCTGTGCGCTATTGAAACTGTCGCTGTATTCCTTGCGCAGTAAACGACTCCCGGTATTGAGCTCGCTGCGCTGCTGTCCATCAGTAACCGCGTACCGTCCTCCCCGGGGAAGTGTAGCCTCCAGCGGATCGGTGCAGGCAAGGGCCGTAACCTGGGTGTGCTGGGCGAGTTGGAACAGGTGTTTGTGGGCGCTCTCGCGATCGGCGCCTTGAAAATCACTGATCAGGTAGATATTGCTACCCGGTTTGGCTATGCGCCGCAGGTTAGCCAGCATGTCGGCAAAGCTGTCCGTGTCGGGGGCAGTCTCTACCGGTAGCGCATGATTAAAGGACTCCAGCTGAGACAACAGCGCCAGTACAGTGCGCCGAGAGCGACGAGGTCGCACTTCACGGTGATGCTTGCCGTCAAATACCAGACCACCAACCCGGTCACCACTGTCCAGGGCACTCCAGCAAAGCAGGCTTGTGAGGTGGGCCGCCAGTACCGACTTGAAGCAATGGCTGGAGCCAAAAAACATGCCCGGTCGCTGGTCAACCACTAACAGCACTGGTCGCTCTCGCTCTTCACGAAACAGCTTGGTGTGCGCACCGCCAGTGCGAGCGGTCACGCGCCAGTCTATGCTGCGAATATCATCCCCGGGCTGATAGCTTCTGACTTCTTCAAAGTCGATGCCACGGCCGCGAAAGTTTGACTTGTTGGGACCGGTAAGAGCTGAAAGCGCGCGGTTGCGACGGGCGAGTTTCAGCTGCCGGGCAGGGAAACGTAGGCTAATCAGTTCATCCAGAGACGCATAGGCGCCCCTGGCCGGGGTTGCGATATCCGCCCTTTGCATCAGCCTACGGGGACCAGGGCCAATAGTTCACGAGTGACCTGGTCTGGCGTTACGCCGCTGGCTTCGGCCTCGAAACTCAATAGCAGGCGGTGGCGTAAAACGTCGGCGGCGACAGCTTGAACATCGTCTGGACCGACGAAGTCTCTATCCGCTAACCAGGCGTGTGCCCGGGCGCAGCGATCCAGGGCAATCGTTGCCCTTGGACTACCACCGTATTCAATCCAGTGGTCCAATTGCTCACTGTAGCGAGCCGGTGAGCGCGTCGCGACTATCAACTGCACCATGTAGTCCTCCACAGCGCTGGACATATGCAAACCCAACACTTCTTCGCGTGCAGCGAAAATTGCGTCCTGATGGAGCGGCTCAGGTGCTGCTGCAGCCGGGCTACTGGCTTCAGCCCGGGTTAGGCGCAGGATTTCTGCCTCGGCTGCTGCGTCGGGGTAGTCTACGTTCACATGCAATAAAAAGCGGTCTAACTGGGCTTCAGGTAGAGGATAGGTTCCCTCTTGCTCGATCGGGTTTTGCGTCGCCATGACCAGAAATAGCCGAGGCAGGTCGTAGGTCTCTGACCCAACACTTACCTGTCTCTCGGCCATGGCCTCAAGCAATGCTGACTGCACCTTCGCCGGTGCTCTGTTAATTTCGTCGGCGAGCACCAGGTTGTGGAATATTGGCCCACGCTGGAAGTGAAACGTGCCTTCCTGAGGGCGATAAATTTCGGTGCCGGTGACATCGCCCGGCAGTAAATCTGGAGTGAACTGAATACGTTGAAAATCGCCTTCCAGCCCATCAGCCAGACTCTTCACGGCCCGAGTCTTGGCAAGCCCGGGTGCGCCTTCAACCAGAAGGTGTCCGTCAGCCAGCAATGCGATGATAAGTCTCTGTACCAGATGGGTTTGGCCGATGATTTGACCGCTGAGCCACTCTTGCAGGGCCCTGATTTCTGCGCTAGCCACGCGTTCTCCTATCTTTGATGGTGTTGTGTAGAAGCCTGAAAAGGCTGGCGCATTGTATCGCAACTTGCCGTAGCGTCCATCCCCTTATCTGGCGGCTCAATTATGTGACTTTTCACCCATGTAATAGTTCCCGGCGGCGCCCAGATCGGCTGGTTTAGTCTAGAATTGTACACAGGTAGCTGTTTGGGAATGAGCAGCGAACAAATTGATAGGGAACGGGTTGAATGATCTGGGAAAACTTCAAGAAAAGTTTGATGAAGGACCTGAACACGCGAATTCAGAGTCATGCTAAAGAGGCTGACCGGGAATCCCTTATTAACCTCGGGAATAATTTCTATCAGCGTTTCGCAGCCGAGGACTTGCGGGGGCGCTCGGTAGAGAACCTGTATGGTTGTCTCTGCTATCTCTTGCGCTTCATGCGGGCTTCGAATGGTACCGATTCCCAAGTCATATTTTTTAACCCGCAGCTGCAACCCCATGGCTGGGAGAGCGGTAACACCGTACTGGCAATCCACTGTAGAGGCATTCCCTTTGTAACTGCGTCTGTGCGCGGGGAGATTAACCGGCGCAACATGCCCATTCATATCATTGCTAGTTCGAACCTGGCGGTGCGGCGCAGTGATGATGGCAGCCTTGAGAGTATTCTCGGTCATAGCGATGGCGAGCATGAGAACAGCGCCAGTGAGGCAGTTATTTATTTTGAGCTAGCGAGACACTCGCAGCCCAAAGACCTGGATGAGTTGCGGCAAACCTTACTGGATATTCTTGGTGAGGTAGGCGATGTCGTAGACGATTTTCCGGCAATGAATGAGCAGCTTGGCCAAGTGATCGGGCTGGTGCAGGGTAGTGCCTGCGTGGAGAAGAGGCTGCGCGAGGAAGCCGAGTCGTTTCTGGCATGGCTTCGCCAACATCACATGACCATGCTCGGCTATGAATATCTGGAAGTGGACCATAGCGGAGGTAGCCCGGTGGTGACCGCGTCGAGCAAGGGCCGCCTCGGATTATTGCGTGACCGGGAAACTCGGGGGGTGGCGGATCTGGAGACCGACCTGGCCAATCTTTCTCAGGAAGAGATGCAGCGCAGGCAGTTGAGTTTCTCCAAGTCCAGGCAGCGCTCCCGAGTGCATCGCCTCACCTACCCCGACTATGTAGAAGCGCGGGTGTTTGATGAGGAAGGTGTGTTGATTGGACAGCATCGCTTCATCGGATTGTATACGTCCTCGGTTTACACCATGCATCCTAAATACATTCCCATCCTCAGGCGCAAGGTGCAGGCAGTGATGGAAATGTCGAATATGGACTGGGCCGAGCACGAGACCAGGGAGCTGGCGAGGGTGCTGGAACTCTTCCCGCGAGACGAGTTGTTCCAGAGCAGCATTGCCGAGCTGTCCACCACCGTCAATGCAATTAATCGTATTCAGGAGCGTCGACAAACACGCCTTTTCGTCCGTCGCGACATACACGGTAAATTTGTCAGCTGCATTGTGTACGTCCCAAGAGATCGTTATACCACTGAACTACGCGAGCAAATCCAGAATATTTTGCGCGATGTTTTTCAGGCTGAGGAGTCGGAATTTACCACTCAGTTCTCGGAGTCTATCCTGGTGCGATGCCACTTTGTGTTGCGGGTGAATCCCGGCTTGCAGCTGGACTACGATGATTCCGAGCTGGAAGAACAGATCGTTCAGGCGACACTCGCCTGGAAGGACCGGTTGCGCAACCGGCTGATAGAAGAATTCGGTGAGGAGCACGGCAACGAGTATGCAGAGGAATTTGGCACAGGATTTCCTCCGGGTTATCGCGATGACTTTGATTCACGCATGGCGGTAGCCGACATCCAAAAAATTCTTCGGTTGGCCCAGGGTGAACGTCTGGCTATGTCGCTTTATCGTCCCATGGAAGACGGTGAGCATATGTTGCGATTGCGGCTTTACCATCAGGGTGAGAGTTTGCCGCTGTCCGATGTATTGCCAATCCTGGAAAATCTGGGTCTCAGGGTGGTCACCGAGCGACCTTACGGTATCCGTACAGGCAGTGGAGAAAAATACTGGATTCAGGAATTCTCCATGTTTTATCGGCTGTCGACCGACTTTGATCTCGAGCAGGTCAAAGAGGAGTTTGAGGATGCCTTCGCTCGCATCTGGTTTGGCGAAGCAGAGAGCGATTCCTTTAATCGCCTGCTGATTGGTACCAGGCTTAGTTGGCGAGAAATTGCTTCATTGCGCGCCTATGCCCGCTACTTACAGCAGCTCAACTTTCCCTACAGTGTGAAGTACATTGCCGAAACTATGGCAGACCATCTGCAAATTACTGCGCTGATCGTTGAATTATTCCTGACCCGTTTCTCGCCGGTGTTTGACGGTGACGAATCATGGCGGGGAGAGCGCGAACTCGACGTTGAACAGCGTATTTTGCTTTCACTGGAGAAGGTGCAAAACCTGGGCCAGGATCGCATTATTCGGCAGTATGTGAAGTTGATTAAGGCCACCCTGCGCACTAATTTCTTCCAGCAAGCTGAGGGAGGTGGTCTCAAACCCTACCTGTCATTTAAGTTGAAACCTTCTGCTATACCGGGAATCCCTCAGCCGGTACCCATGTTTGAGGTCTATGTGTACTCACCTCGGGTGGAGGGCGTGCACTTGCGCGGTGGCAAGGTCGCCAGGGGCGGGTTGCGCTGGTCAGACCGTCATGAAGATTTTCGTACCGAAGTATTGGGCCTGGTAAAGGCACAGCAGGTCAAAAATGCAGTCATTGTCCCTGTTGGCGCCAAGGGAGGTTTTGTAGCAAGGCAGTTGAATGCAGAAATGTCACGAGATGAGATTCAGAAAGAAGGGATAGAGTGCTACAAGTTATTTATTCGTGGACTTCTGGATATTACGGACAATCGGGGAGATGTCTCAGTGGTGCGCCCGCCCCATGTGGTTGCCAAAGATGATGACGACCCGTACCTGGTTGTAGCTGCGGATAAGGGCACAGCTACGTTCTCTGACATAGCCAATAGCCTCTCTGACGAGTACAGTTTTTGGCTGGGCGATGCCTTTGCCTCCGGTGGCAGTGCCGGCTATGACCACAAGAAAATGGGTATCACCGCTAAAGGTGCCTGGGTCTCGGTGCAGCGGCATTTCCGGGAAATGGGTGTCGACATTCAGTCTGCAGACTTTAGCGTTGTTGGAGTCGGTGATATGGGCGGCGACGTATTCGGCAACGGCATGCTGCTGTCGGAGCATATTCAACTGCTAGCGGCGTTTAATCATCTGCACATCTTTATTGATCCAGCGCCAGAGGCAGCTGCCAGTTATATTGAACGCAAGCGTTTGTTTGACCTGCCTCGTTCCAGCTGGAGAGATTATGCGTCGGAACTCATCTCTGAAGGCGGCGGAGTGTTTGATCGTAATGCCAAATCCATATTGATATCACCGCAAATGCAGGATCGATTCGATATTGAGGCCACGCAGTTAACACCCAATGAATTGATTTCTCACTTACTCAAGGCGCGGGTCGATTTGCTGTGGAATGGCGGCATCGGGACCTACGTGAAGGCTTCTACCGAGACTCATTTTGACGTTGGTGACAAAGCCAATGATTCATTGCGAGCCGATGGTAAAGACTTGCGCTGCAAAGTGATTGGAGAGGGTGGAAACCTGGGTATGACACAGCTCGCAAGAGTTGAATATAGCCTGACCGGTGGTCGTTCCAATACCGACTTTATTGATAACGCCGGCGGCGTGGATTGCTCAGACCACGAAGTGAATATCAAGATATTACTCAATGCGGTTGTTGCCCGCGGCGACCTCACTGAAAAACAGCGTAATCAGTTGCTGGAGGAAATGACAGATAGCATCTCTGAACTGGTGCTTCAGAACAACTACCATCAGGTGCAGGCGATCAGTATGGTCGAGTTGCAGGCTGAGGAACGGTTCGGCGAATATCGGCGTTTCATTGAGAACATGGAGGAGGCAGGGCGCATAGACAGGGCGCTGGAATTTTTGCCCAGTGACGAGGAGCTGCTGGAGCGGCGAACGCAGGGGCAACCGCTGACTCGGCCCGAATTATCGGTGCTGATCTCTTACAGCAAGGCGGTGCTCAAGGAGCAATTGATCGATTCGGACCTGGGCAAAGACTCCTATCTGGCCAATGCAGTGAATACTGCCTTCCCCCAGCGTTTGGTTGAACAGTATTCCGACGAGGTTCTCAGTCACCGGCTGCACCGTGAAATCATGTCCACCCAGGTGGCTAACGACATTGTTAACCGCATGGGGCTGAACTTTGTTTCACGCCAAGCCAAGGCCACGGGTGCATCGGCGGCAGATGTGGCCCGCGCCTTCATTACGGTGACGGAAGTGTTTCGCTTACGAGAACTGTGGGAGTGGATCGAACTGCTTGATCATCGAGTCTCATCCGCCGTGCAGATGGATATGATGCTCAAGCTCTTGCGGCTGGTGAAACGTGCCACTCGCTGGCTATTGCGTAATCGTCGTCACGAACTGGCGCCCACACCACTGGTGGAGGAGTTCAGTGCAGGCCTGGAACAGCTGCGGGAAGCCTATCCTGCAATGCTGCGCGGCAGTTCAGCTGAACTGTATGAGTCGGCCTATGATCGCTATGTGGAAGAGGGGGTGGGCGAGGAGCTGGCCTCGCGAATTGCCGGCACGCAATTGGCTTACACGGGTTTAGGTATTATCCAGGCCGCGAAAGAGAGCGAGGCGTCCTTGCTGGATGTCGCCAATCTTTATTTTTTCATCGGTGAACGCCTTGAACTGGATTGGTTCAGTGGACAAATACTGGCATCAAAAGTCGAAAACGAGTGGCAAGCGCTGGCTCGCGACACTTATATGGAAGACCTGGAGTGGCAGCAGCGTACGCTGGCCGTGGGGGCGTTAAAGCACCTTGATGAGGATGCCAACCTACTGACCTGCATGCAGCGCTGGGAGGGTGAACAGGAAAGCCTGCTGAGCCGCTGGCAAGCGATGTTGGCTGAACTGCATGCCACCGACGCGCCAGACTTTGCCATGTTCGCCGTGGCAAACAGGGAGCTACTGGATCTTGCTCAGAGCAGCAAGCGGCCGGTGGATCAGGTAGAGGTTTGAGAAGTCAGAGCGCTCGAATCTTGTGAACGCCAGAGATTCCGGTCAAGCCATCCCATTGATCACAACGGCCTTCTCGCCAACCGGAAATCCAGTTTTGACGATGGGCGTCGTTCTCGTGGGGGCAAAAGTCCTGGCTGCGTCCTGAAACGCCGGCCTGGTAACCTTTATCAAATGCCCTGGTGTTCATGTCGCGCTTCTGTCTTCTCATAGAGGATGTCTCCGTTTCAGGCGTAAGTACCGTCCGAGAGCCGCGAGAGTTCCCCCTCGCTCACCGCGAACGGCGGTCGATTCAGATTTTGGCATGTATTTGGCTAAAATAACGCGCAGCAATACATCGAAGGGTGCCAACAGGCACACTATCCATCAAACCAGAGGCCAGAGGGCTTCGCCAACAACGAATAGTTCTGAAAGCAGCGATCCATATAACGAAAAAGCTGTAAATCGTTTTTTTTCAAAATCTGCGGTTTTTGACTGGTCGATTTTCAGGGGCACTGGTAGGATATTTTGCCCGGAATGAGTAAGGTGACATCCCGATGTTCGAACGTAATAAGAATAAGCAGACGGCAGTGACTGCCGAGCAGCAGGGCTCGCGCCCAGACACCCCGCCCACCAAGACGGCCTCTCAGGCCAGCCCCAGCCCGGCAATCAACAGGAGCACCGCGATGATTGGACCTAGTATCGAAATTAAAGGCACCGTCACTGGAGACGAGGACCTGGTTATCCAGGGCAAGGTAGAGGGATCCGTTGAACTGAGCGCGCATCAGGTGACAGTGGGTGAGTCCGGCAAGGTCAACGCTGATATTACCGCTCGCACGGTTCGGGTCGACGGTGAAGTTGCCGGTGACATTCGGGGCAACGAGAAAGTGGTGATTTCCAAGTCGGGCAATGTGCGTGGCAATATTGTCGCGCCTCGAGTAACGCTCGAGGACGGGGCGATATTCAAGGGCTCTATCGATATGGATCCTGGTGAAGTGCCCGCCAAGGTTTCCCTGGCCCCCAAAACTTCAACTAGTCTGTCAGAAAAAGCCCCCGAGCTGGACTTGAAGAGCGGCTGAAGCAACACGGATAACACCCGCTATGAATGAGCGGCAGAGTAGTCAACTGCTGCCCGGTCTTTTCGAGTCGATTGCAGAAGATCAGTGCGTCACTGTCTTGCATCTGGGTCCGGTGTTGCCGGAAACCATGGAGTACTTTTCCGGTTTCCGCTGCAAACTGCACGTTAACGACTTGTTCGCAGAGCTACCTCTGGGTTTTCAACCCGGGGACGAACTGACTGTGCAGGAGCGTATGTCCAATTTGGTGAGTTTTCCTGAGGGAACTCGCTTTGACGTGTGTTTTTTTTGGGACTTGTTGAACTACCTGGATCAAGACGGAATTATCGCTCTAATGGAATGCCTCAGACCTTACCTGGCACCTACCACCATGGCACATGCGTTCGTTGTTCATAACCTCCGCTCACCACAGCGCGATTGTCGTTTTGGCATTGTTTCGACTTCAGAAATAGCACTCAGGTCCAGAAAACATAAAGTTCCGGGTTATGCGCCGCAGTCACAAGGGAAGTTGAAAGAGTGGTTAGACGGGTTTGCCGTGAAACGTTCGGTACTGTTAGCGGAAAGCCGCCTCGAGCTTCTGCTTGAGGCACGAACCTAAGCGTTCTCCTGTTCGGTTTTGTATAGCTGCATGCCTCTGGCCTGGTAGTTGGAAAGGGCAGCTGGATGATCCAGTGAGCAGGTGTTTACGCAAACTCGCTGCACATCACCCCAACGCCAGGCCTCATCAATAGCGCGACTGAGCAGATGGCCGCCAAAGCCCTTGCCGATAAAGCCTTCCGCAAGGCCAAAGTATTTAATTTCGACAGTATCGTCGGTTTGCCGTTGCAGCTCAAAATAGCCGGCAGGTGATCCCTGTTCATAGCCTACCCAGGTGCGCAGTTGGTCGGACTCGGCATACTCCTGCCACTGGGGGTCCGACCAGCTGAGCTTGTCTGTCCACTCCCAGGGCCCGCCCACGTACTGGTAAAGGAAACGATTCAGGGGCCAGCGCTTCACGCAAGCCTCGTGGACGATAAGGTCTGTGGCTGTTTTTCCCGGAACCAATTGCTCTCTGGACAGCATCTCCAGGTAGTAGACCGTGATTTCGCTCATTTCAGTCCTGCCAAATTACCTTTTGACGAGAGTCGTACCAGTCATCCAGGAAGGGTTCGTAGGCAGCCTCAATATTGTTGCGCTTAATCTTGAGCGTGGGGGTCAGGAAGTCGTTTTCGACCTGCCAGGAATCACGTACGATAGCGAGAAATTGAAGTGCTTCGTAACCCTCTACCTGGGCGTTAACTTCGTTCAGCAGTTTTTCAAAATGAGCGTTGGCCTTGCCCCTGAATTCGGGGTCGTCAAACTTACTGCGCAACCCGTCAGCCAGTTGCAAGCTGGCATAACAGGCCTGGCGGCCAGAGCCAGACACGCAACACTGTTCAATCATGCTGTCTGCACTGAGCAGGTTTTCCAGTGGAACAGGGGCGACGTACTTGCCCTTGCTGGTTTTAAACAGTTCCTTAACCCGACCGGTAATGCGCAGAAGGCCATCGTCATAAACACCGCGGTCGCCTGTTTTAAAGTAGCCATCCTCGGTCATTACTTCAGCGGTTAGCTCGGGGGCTTTGTAGTAGCCCATCATCAATCCGGGTGATTTGACTTCAATCTCACCGGCGTCGGAAATGCGACATTCAACGCCAGTTGCAGGGAAGCCGACAGTCCCCGGGGCTCGCTGCTCCAGGGTGGACATGTGGGAATAGGCGAAGTCTTCTGTCATTCCATAGCCTTCCATGATGTTAAGACCCAGTCGGTCGTACCAGCGAATCAGATCTGCCGGAATCGGTGCCGACCCGCTAGCTGCCATGCGCACATCGCCAAGGCCCAGTCCGTCGAGCAGCTTCTTGCGGATCATGTTGTTCACAATCGGAATCTTTAATAGCAGGTTCAGCTTTTTCTCGGGAAATTTCTGGAATACGCCGGACTGGAACTTCAGCCAAAGCCTGGGCACGCTGATAAAAAGAGTTGGCCGCGCCCGACGCAGGTCCTGCAGGAACGTATCGAGCTCTTCGGCGAAGAACACATGCACCCCCTGATAAATCGACCCGGCTTCTACCAGTGCCCGCTCCATGACGTGAGCCAGGGGCAGATAAGATATTATGCGATCGTCTTCGGTGATGCCCAGCGTGTCTCCCTGGAGAGAGGCGGGTGCTGAGATCGATCCAAAAGAGTGGGCGACACCTTTGGGACGGCCGGTGCTTCCCGAGGTATAGCAAATCAGTGCTCGCTGATCTGCGGGCCATACAGGGTCCTCATTAAGCGGCTCATTGCCCGCGATAATGTCGTCCCATTGGTCGTAATCGTTGGCGGGTGCGAGCGGCAACGCTATCTTTGGTAGTGCATCAGACACGCCCGCTTGCATATGCTCCCAGTCGTCCAGTTTGCCGACAAACACCAGCTTCGACTCGGAGTGATCGAGTATGTATTCAACCGTATCTGCATTGAGTGTAGGGTAAAGAGCAACGGTACAATGCCCTGCCATCCAGATTGCCAGCTCAGCGATAATGAAGTGGGCACAATTTTTTGAGATCAGGGCAATGTTACTGTTGGCTGGTAAATCCAGGGCATTCAGGTAGGTGGCCATGCGCCGCGCCTGATCCATGGTATCTCCCCAGGTATAGTCGGTGGCTTCACCCAGGATAGGCTGGGTCATAAACACCCGCTGCGGGTGCGCCTTTTCTCGTGCGAATGCAGCCTGGAGTACCAACTTGTCAGTAGTGTGGATCATTGCGTATCGGTCCTGTTCTTAGTCGTCATGGGATTGCTACAGTATAGCGGGCGTGTGGGCAAATACCTGTCGATTTTTGTTATCAATGGCCCTGATGGGTCAAGGGATCGAGTAGCTCAATCCAATGCTTAACAGGAATCTTGCTCTCTTCATCCAGATGCAACTGACAGCCCACATTAGCTGAGACGATCAGCGCTGGATTATCCACTTGCAAAGCTTCCAGTTTGCGCTGGCGCAAGCGCTCGCTGCGTGAACGCTGGAGTATGGAATAGGTGCCGGCTGAACCGCAGCAAAGGTGATCATCCCGTGTTTTTGCCAGGGTGAATCCGGCGCGGCGCAGTATGGTGTTAACAATATCGGGCTGCTTGAGTGCGTGTTGTTGGCTACAGGGTGTGTGTACAGCAACGCGACCAATGTCTCGCTCAATATTGAGCAGGGTCAAATCCTCATCCACAAGCACATCGGCAATATCTCGGCATAGAGCGGATACCCGTTTTGCTTTTGCAGCATAGACTGAGTCGTGCTGCAGCAGGTCACCGTACTCGACCAGTGTGCTGCCGCAGCCGGTGGCACTGCTGATGATTGCCTCAGCACCCGCCTCAATCATTGGCCACCAGGCATCAATATTGCGGCGCATATTATCCAGGCCATCGGAGTGAGCTCCCAGGTGGTAGTTCACGGCCCCGCAGCAACCTGCCTCGGATGCAATCTTCAGCGAGATTCCCAACCGATCCAGTACCCGTGCGGCGGCGGCATGAGTTAATGGGGTTGCTGCCGACTGAACGCAGCCTGATAAGGCCAACATGGTGCGAGGCTGCGTTGATACAGGCATTGCCCCGGGTGTTTGCCGCAAGGGTATTTTGCGCTTTAGCCTGGGGGGCAACAGGGGGCGAAACAGCTGGCCTGTTCGCAGCAGTGCGGCGACAAGGGCTGGTCGTGAAAGTGTCTGTCTAAGTGAGAAACGAAACAGGCGTTCAACGGGACCGCGCGGTGCTTCTATATTCAGCATGCCGCGGCCAATGTCAGCCAATTTGCCATACTGCATGCCGGAGGGGCAGGCGGTCTCGCAACTGCGACAACTCAGGCAGCGATCGAGGTGGGTGCGGGTTACAGCGCCGGCCTCGCCTTCTTCCAACAACTGTTTGAGCAGGTATATTCTGCCTCGAGGACTGTCTCGTTCATCACCTGTGTCCAGGTAAGTAGGGCAGGTGGCCAGACAAAGGCCGCAGTGCACACAGGCGCTGATTAATTCGCCAGCGCGCTTGGCTTCAGTGTTATCGCTGTAACGCGGGTGTAGTTCTACATGCATGGCCTTACATCCAACTGTACAGGCGGCCAGGATTGAGGATTCCTGCCGGATCAAAGGCTTTTTTGAGTCTAAGCTGCAATGTTTGTTGAACTTGATCGAGCTTACCCCTGACTTCAGTCTGTCGATCTCCACCCGAAAACAGATTGAGGTGCGCGCCCTGAGGAATGCTTGCTGGTGGTGTTCGCAGCCAGCGCTGGGATCCACCCCAGTCAATGCACTGGTCAGCCTGATCCGAGCAGGGCGCCGTTGGAGTGGTGGCAAGACGCCAAAGCTCAGCGGAAGGCGTAAAGAAGGAGTGAGTCATGTCTTGCAGTTGTGTCCAGATAGCGCCATCGACCCGATCACCACCCCAGATTTGGGCAGTGTGCTCCACGGCACTGGCAGCCCCGGCCAAACGCAGATACAGCTTTCCGTTCACCCAGCAGGCGCCCGTCAGAGGTTTTGGCTGGCCAGCGTAGTTTGTCATCAGAGCCAGCGCTTCGTCCGGCGAGGTGTCCCGGGCGAGGGTGACGCTAGCTTCCGGCAATGGCAAAACCTTGAGGTGTACCTCGCAAATCACGCCCAGGGTTCCCAGTGCTCCAGCTTGCAGCCTGGAAACGTCATAGCCAGCGACGTTTTTCATTACCTTGCCACCGAATTCCAGAATTTGGCCGCTGCCGTTGATTAATTGCACCCCCAGAACCGAATCCCTTATTGAGCCCAACCAGGGCCTTCCCGGGCCCGACAGGTTGCCAGCCAGCGTGCCACCGATTGTCGCCTGGCCAGCGTAGCGAGGTGGCTCAAAGGGCAGCATTTGCCCCTGTTCAGCCAGGGCGCTCTCCAGTTCGCTGATCGGAGTGCCTGCGCGTGCACTAATAACCAACTCTTGGGGCTGGTAGTGACTTATCCCACGATACTTCGAGATATCGAGTGTGCGCTCGACCGAGCAAGTTCTTCCCAGTAAGTGTTTTTTAGTATTACCACCGTGGACATAAAGCGGCGTGGCGTCCGCTTTTGCTGCGCAAACTCTGGCGGCCAGTTGCTGCAGTGCATCAGTCATGGCTGTGCCTGCGGGGAAGTGCACGGTATTCTTGGCAGCGCTTCAATATAGGGATGCCTTTGCCCGGGTTGAGAGTGAGTGCCGGGTCAAAAGCGTGCTTGATGTCTTCAAACTGGTGTAGCTCGGCCTCACTGAACTGACTGGGCATTTGGTTCAATTTCTCCAGTCCTACGCCGTGTTCACCGGTAATGCAGCCGCCGACGGCCACTGACAGTTCGAGTATGTCTGCGCCGAAACGTTCGGCCCGCGCTAGCTGCTGAGGGTCACCGCTGTCGAACATGATCAGCGGGTGCAAATTACCGTCTCCTGCATGAAATACATTGGCACAGCGCAGTTGGTATTTCGCTGATAGTTTGCTGATTTCTTCCAGCACATGAGAGACCTGACTACGCGGGATGGTGCCATCCATGCAGTAGTAGTCGGCACTTAGTCTACCGATAGCGGGGAAGGCAGATTTGCGACCTTTCCACAGCAGCGCTCTCTCAGCATCATCACTGGAGACGCGCAGTGAGCTGGCGCCGTGTTGGTTAAAAATATTCGTTACTGCCTCAACATGCTGGTCAACTTCCTCGGCGGTGCCATCCAGTTCACACAATAATAATGCCTGTGCCTCTTTTGGGTATCCGGCCTGGGCAAAGTCTTCTGCCGCTTGGATGGCGAGTGCGTCCATCATTTCCAGGCCCGCTGGTATAATGCCTGCAGCGATCACCGCGCCCACCGCATCGCCGGCGGCACGCACGCTGTCGAAACCTGCCATCACTACGCGGGCGACTTCCGGACAGGGGAGTAGTTTTACAGTCACTTCGGTAACAATGCCCAGCAGGCCCTCGGAGCCAGTGACCAGGGCCATCAAGTCGTAGCCCGGACTGTCCAAGCCACCACCGCCAAGGGTTGTGCGCTCACCTTCCACCGTAAGCATTTCTACGCAGAGCAGGTTGTGTACCGTCAGGCCGTACTTTAGGCAATGAACTCCACCTGAATTTTCAGCCACATTGCCGCCGATGCTGCAGGCGATCTGGGAGGAAGGGTCGGGACCGTAGTAAAGACCATGAGCAGCGGCAGCCTCAGAGATCGCCAGGTTGGTGACACCCGGTTGTAGCCGCGCCGTGCGCGCTTTTGGGTCTACTTCCAGAATATTGTTGAGTTTGGACAGGCCAAGCAGCACGCTTTCAGGATGCGGCATGGCGCCCGCGCAAAGCCCAGTGCTGAGCCGCGGGCGACAACCGGCACACCCAGCTGGTGGCAGCATTTGAGCACTGACTGTATTTGCGCCACCGTCTCAGGCAGAGCGACAAGTAGTGGCAATTCTCGATACAGTAACAGCCCATCACATTCGAAGGGACGCTGAGACTCTTGGTCCTCAATCAGGCAGTCGGCGGGCAAAATTGCGCGCAAGCCAGCTAGTAAGGCGTTTTTTGTAAAGGGCTTGTCGGGGTTCACAGGTGCACTACGACCTGTCGCTCACCGGTGTAATGCCGGTGCTCCCAAAGATAAATACCCTGCCATGTGCCTAACATCAGTTGCCCCCGCTGAAAGGGGATAGCCAACTGACTCGCAGTGAGGGCTGATTTAATATGTGCTGGCATATCATCTGCGCCTTCCAGAGTGTGGGTGTAAAGCGAATCGTTTTCCGGCACTAGCCTGTTGAGCCAGTTTTCCAGGTCGACTCTGGCGCTATCATCATAGTTTTCCTGAATTAACAGGCTGGCAGAGGTGTGGCGGATAAAAAGTGAGCACAGACCTTCATCGAGGCCGCTGCTTTTGACCAGCTCGCTCACGACGGGGGTGAAGGGGTGTAGTCCCTGTCCTGAGATTCTGATGTCCAGTTGTTCTATCACTGCTTTACCTGCCATTAATCTGTCGACAGTTTACTTCATTTTTTAACGGTTTTAACGGTTTTGATGAGTGTTAAAGCCGACAGGGCTTTTCCTGGGAAATTGGCAACGTTGAGTGCCTCCAAGGGACTCGCGGTATTGCGTCTAGCTTAGTGCAAACAATAGAAAAGTCGCGGTATTATGATTCCATAGAAGCGCGAGCTTCCAGACCGCAGGGACCGCAGATTGACAAGTCTTAGAGATGGCAATATTTGTCTGAAAATCGGAGTAACGGCGCATCGCGACTTAAGCCACGCTGATGAAGAAAGCATCACCCGACAAACTCGCGAGTTCTTTGCCAGTTTGCAGCACATGTTTCCGGATTTGCCGCTGGTTGTTGTCAATCCGCTCGCAACAGGTGGCGATACCCTGGTTGCCCAGGTAGCGATCAACATGGGGCTCTCCCTGGAAGTGCCCTTACCTATGCCACTGACAGAGTACCAAGAAGACTTTGTAGACCCCCACTCCTTGGAAGTATTTCAGGCGCTTTTGCGACAGTCCTTAGTCTTTGAATTACCGCTCGCTCAGGGCAATTCCCTCGAATCGATAAGAGAACAAGGAGACGCCAGAAACTTGCAGTATGCCCAGCTTGGAACCTATGTCGCCAGTCACTCACACATTGTACTGGCACTCTGGGATGGGAAAGATGTTTATAAGCCGGGTGGCACAGGCAGTGTAGTCAACTTCCAGTTACATGACGAAATGAGCGGGATTACCGGTGAACACGGTGTTGACCACTTGCTGGCGGATAAAGAAAGCGACCTGATTTATCATATTCACTGCCCCCGTGCCGAGGAAGAAACTCGCGACCGTGGCCGCTGGCTTAGCAACGAAAGCGTGTTTGAATGTGTCGAAATGCCGGAAAGGTATCGAGCCCCATTTCTCCATCTGCAGGATTTCCGTCTCGATGGTCTTAAGTATCAATCGGCGATAAAGTCTTCTGGTATTAGTCTGATTGAACATCGGGATATGCGTTCCGATCCTAATCTGAAGGAGATTGATAACGCGCACCAGACCGCGGACTGGCTGGCTATTCGATATCGAGGATTTGTCGAGCGGGAGCTTTTCTTTACTCACGTTTTGGCGGTGTTGATGGGTGCCAGTTTTATCATCTATTCGGAGTACGTTGAGTTTTCCATCCTGCTGCCAGCCTTTCTCTTTTTCTTTTTTGTGGCCTTGTTTCTTAACAAAATGGCGGGCCATTTCCAATGGCACCGGAAGTACCTCGATAACCGAGCCCTGGCCGAAGGGCTGCGCGTTCAATTTTACTGGACTCTGGCAGGCATTGAGGATTACAACGGAGCCGCTTTTACCTATGACAATATGATGCAAAAGCAGGATATGGAGTTAGTCTGGATTCGACATGTGATGAGGAGCGTAGGTGGCTCAGGAAGAGTCAATCCAGACCGTGCCAGCAATGGCCTGGAGCTGGCCATTGATAACTGGATTGGCGATGCAGAAGCGGAAACAGGGCAGCTCGGGTATTACGATTCGGCCTCCCTGCACAGGGAAAAAAAGCTGAAGCGGAATGAGTTCTATGGCACGTTCACTCTGTGGGTGGGCATTTTTATCGCCTTGTTACTGCTTGCGATTGGATCCATTCTTGACGATACCGCAACCAACATTCTGTTCATCCTGATGGGTCTTCTGCCTTTGACCGCGGGCATTCGGCAAGCTTATGCGTATAAGAAGGCTGATAAAGAGTTGACCAAGCAATATCAGTTCATGCACAAGACGTTCAGCAATGCACAGCGTCAATCGCTCGCCGCCAAATCGGACCCGGTTATGCAGGAAAAAGTATTGCGAGCTTTGGGAGAGGCTTGTCTGGAAGAGCATTCAGAATGGATATTGATTCATCGTGAGCGACCGCTGGAGCACTCTGGCCTGCATGCCTAAACATGGCTTTGATACGCTAGCGGCTAGTTTTTCTTTTCAATAGTGTAGCCCAGTGCCAGCATGCCCTTGATAGTGCCTAATACGGTGGCACGATCATATTGCTTTTCTGATTCAGGAAGTTGCTCATAAGCTATCAGGCAAGGGTGAGTCTTGTGACTGTCGTTGCGCACGTCTCCTAACTTCCAGCCATCCTGGTACCGCTGAACTGCCCAAATGTCATGGGTGTTCTCGGAGAGCTCTTCAATGAGCTTATTGAGTTCTGGCGGTACGTCGACCATCGAAACATCAATGGGCTTGGGATCATAGCCGGCGTATTGTTCAAGATCACGGGCCATATCCAGCGCTGTTGTGTATCGTTGTGCGGGGTCGCGAGCCATCGCCTTCAGGCAAATGGTTTCAATAATCCTGGGTATGCTATCGTCTATTTGGCGAGGTGGTCTGGCATTGGCACTAAGTATGTTGTTGACCAGCTCGGTCCGAGTTTCACCAGAGAACGGCAGCTGCCCGCACAGTAGCTCATAAAGCACAATGCCCAGCGAGTAAACATCGGAACGACCGTCCAGCGATTTATTCTGCTCCTGGGTTTGTTCCGGGCTCATATAAGCGGGTGTACCGTCTGATGCTGTGTCTTGCAGACAGGCTTTCAGGTTGAATGCAATGCCAAAGTCGGTAACGTGAGCCTTGCCATTGTCATCGAGCATGATGTTCGCTGGCTTGATGTCGCAGTGAACAATCGCGTTAAGGTGGGCGTGATGCAATGCGAAGGCAACGTCTTTTATCGTTTTGACAATTTTAGGCATTCCTGGGCGGCCTTGCAGCAGCAATGAGCGCAGATCCTGGCCGCGAACAAACTTTGAAATGATGTAGCAGGAACCGTCTGGTGCGCTGAGGGTATCGTAGACAGGAACGATGTTTTCATGATCGAGCTGGGCTACAGTGCGCGCTTCTCTGATGAGTTGGTCGATATTGCCCAGCTGGGACAGCATTCTCTGGGAGGGTTTTTTTATGGCGACCAGACGATCAAGGTCCATGTCATAAGCGAGAAAAACAAACCCGAAAGCACCACTGCCAAGGAAGCGTTTCACCTCAAAGCGATCGAGGATGACGTCGCCTTCTTGTTGCGGTGCCACTTCATTCTGAGTTGGGTCAGTCGGTGTTCGTCCGTTAATTGCCGAGTCATCGCTGCTTCGATCGACGGTTTGGGTGTGTCGAAACAACTCGTCGTTCATTTGCATCCCTCCCTGATTGAAAGCTGGAGTATATAGCAGGCGTCGTGCTTTGGCTGTTTTGCTGTCGCATGATGGAGATAGGAAAGAGCCAGTATCGCAATATGCCATGGCTTCGGATACGGTATGGTAATCAAGCCGCTGGAGAGAATTAATGGCCATAACGGTATGGGTAGACGCCGATGCGTGCCCCAAGGTCATCCGGGAAATTTTGTATCGTGCTGCCAATCGCCTGGAACAGCCTCTGGTTCTGGTCGCAAACCATGTTATCCCCGCCCCTAGTTCACCCTGGATTAGCTGTCGCCAGGTACCTCAGGGTTTTGATGTCGCTGATGACTATATTGTGGCGCAGGTAAGTGAAAGAGATCTGGTGATCACATCCGATATTCCACTGTCTGCGGAAGTGATTGAAAAGGGCGCCGGGGTGATATCACCAAGGGGAGAGCAATTGACAGCAGACAATATTAAACCCCGCCTGAACATGCGGGACTTTATGGATACGATGCGTTCGAGCGGTGATATAGGCGGCGGTCCTGCGGCGCTGGGCCCCCGAGATAAGCAGGCATTTGCGAACGCCCTTGACCGTTATCTGGCTCGCAACAGCGGAGCTATTTGAGTTTGCTTATGCTATTGTGTGATGCCCATCTCGGACCGCTAATATGAAACAGTCACTGGCCCGCAAGCTGCTGGGTCTGTTTGGCTGGAAGTTGGAAGGCGCCAAGCCTGAATACCCGCAGTACGTGTTAATTGCCGCCCCTCACACCTCGAATTGGGATTTTCCGCTGATGCTGCTATTTGCCGCCGCTTTCGATATGAAAGTGACCTGGATGGCTAAGCATTCGTTGTTCTGGCCGCCGCTAAGTTGGTTGATGCGGGCCATGGGTGGGATGCCCATTGTTCGCCATAAAAGCACCAACACAGTAGACAGCATGATCGCCGCTTTTGCAGCACAGAACGAGCTGGTTCTGGTGGTGCCCACGGAAGGAACCCGGGCAAAAGCGGAGCACTGGAAGTCTGGTTTTTATCACATCGCCAGACAGGCGAATGTACCTATTTGCCCCTCATTCCTGGACTTTGGCCAAAAACGCGGGGGCTTTGGTCCAGCGATCACGGTAACCGGCAACGTGACCGAAGATATGAATTATTTTCGTGAGTTTTATAAGGGCATGGAAGGGCGGTTCCCTGAAATGTTTGGCCCGATCAAGTTACGTGAAGAGGACTGATCTGCGCGAGGTCATCACTGCTGCGGATACCTGGTCAAAACCTGAACGACTCCTGCCATCGCCGGTAGATAATTTGCCATACATCGCCTTGTTTGTGTGCGACCTCGGTTTCGAAGTAATGGTTCATACGTTTCAGGTCAGCGCTATTATCCTTGATAGCGGCCCCGACTAAAAAGTCAGTGAAGTCTTCGGCCAGCATGCTTCCTTCCCGATAGTAATAGGCGTAGACCCCCATGGCATGGGCAACTGATACCGCCTCTGCGGTGGACATCACCGCCGACGCCAGTCGGTCAGTGCTGCGCCCATCCAGAGACTGACCGTTGCGCAACTCGTGAAAAATAACGACTAATGCGCGAATGATATCTTCGTCGGGTTGCACATCCACTCCGGAAGCCTTCAGTGCTTTTTCGGCCTCCCTGATAACAACACCAATTTCATCTTCGACTGACTTGATAGGGTGAATCGTTTCAAAATTCATGCGCCGCTTCAGGGCCGAACTCATCTCGTTGACGCCCACGTCAGTGGTGTTTGAAGTCGCCACAAGGTTAAAGCCGTCGCGGGCGTACAATATGCCATCTTCGCCAGAGAGCTCGGGCACGGTAATAGACCTTTCTGACATGATCGACAGTAAAGCGTCCTGCAGGGCAGGGGAGGAGCGCGCTATTTCTTCATAGCGGACCAGCAAGCCTTGTTCCATGCCCCGGTAGATAGGGCCGGGTATCAGTGCCTCAAGACAGGGCCCTTTGCGTTCGAGAATGGCGGAATTCCAGGTATAAAGCAGCTGCTGAATGGTCTCAATGGCACCACCTTGGATGATAAGGGTGGAGTCACCGCAAATGGCAGCGCATATTAGCTCAGACAGCCAGGACTTGGCAGTGCCCGGTTCGCCAACTAGCATGGCACCTCGCTGAGTTGCCAGCGAGATGATTACTCGGGTGACAATTTCACTGGGCGCGACAAATTTAGGCGCTATTGTCAGTGCCTCATCACCCAGCACAAAAGTCTCCACTCCTTTGGGCGACATTAACCAGCCCGGTGGTTTAGGCCAGGCGTCGTTGGCGCGCAGGCTCGCTAACTCATCGCTGAAGTACTGCTCTGCAGGCAGCCGCTGTATGTTTTCCTTGTTCATTTACCAGGCACCTCGCTTCTCCGGGGCCATGCGCTCTGATGGCAATACCCTGGGAAGTTCAGACAGTGGAATCGTCCCCTCGATCACATGATTGAGCGCGCTATCGCGCATAGTGATCAGCCCGGAATCCAGCGCAATGGAACGCAATTGGGCAATCGGGTAGCGCAACGATATGCCGGTGCGGATCTCGGTATTGACCTGCATATATTCGACCACACCCACTCGGCCTTTGGTGCCTCGCCCACCGCACGTTTCGCAGCCGGCACCTTCAAAGCAGCGAAAGCTTGCCGGCACGCCTTCCGGGAACAGCTCGGCCAGTATGACCGGGTCAGGCTCGGCGTCCTGGCGGCAGTCAGTGCAAACCCGTTTGGCGAGTTTCTGGGCGATAACGGCCATCAATTCGCTGGCGACAGAATTAGCGTGCACCTCCAGGTCATAAATACGTTGCAGGGCATCGACCGCATCATTGGCGTGCAGGGTGGACAACACCACGTGTCCGGTCTGTGAAGCCCTGATCGCCTCCACGGCAGTTTCGGTATCACGAATTTCTCCTACCAGAATGACGTCCGGGTCCAGGCGCACAAAAGAGCGCATGCCATCGGCGAAATTGAACCCTATATCTGAGCGGGTGAAAGTTTGTTGAATACCATCGATAGAGTATTCGATCGGGTCTTCAATGGTCAGTACTTTACGGCGGCCGTCGCGGGCCAACTCCGACAGTCCGGCATACAAGGTGGTGGATTTGCCGGACCCGGTTGGGCCTACCACCAGCACCAGACCCGATGGGTTTTGTAGCAGGCGGCGGTAACTCTTCATCAGTGGCGCCGTCATGCCCAGGTCTTCGATGTCTACGATATTGCCTGACTGCGGCAGCATGCGAATAACTGCCGCCTCGCCGTGAAGGGAAGGCTGTATCTGGATACGCAAGTCATAGCTGACGCCGCCGGCGGTCAATTGGGAGCGCCCCCCCTGTGGTAAACGCTTTTCAGCGATATCCATGTCGCCCCGGATCTTGATGACATTGATTAGACCCTTGGCTTCCTGGGGCGATAAACGATAATGAGTGAGGTCGTGTAGGTCACCGTCTACCCGCAGTCTGATGCGGGTGCTGTTTTTGTATTGTTCTATGTGCAGGTCGCTTGCTCCCTCGCTGACCGCATCCAGTAACAAGGCGTCACAAAGGGTAATAAGATGAGCTTCAATCCGGGTTTTTTCTCGGTCCAACAGGTCGTCTTTTTTTTCCTCTGGTTCAGGTTTGGCAGACCACAACTGGTGGGCATTGCCTTGTAATGAAAGTTCTACGGTGGTCCAAAGCCGTTTGAAATCATTGGGGGTGACCAGGGTTTTACTGACCTGGTCGTAGGGGTACATGTGGTAGATGTCGTCCACCGAGCTGTCCGGGTCGTCGGTTACCACCTGCAAGGTGCGATCTTTTACCTTGAGTGGGATGAGGTGATTGCTGTCCAGAAAGCTGCGCGAAAAGCCTTCCATTAGTTCCGGTTGGACCTGGGGTAACAAGTCGTCAATAGCTGCAAAAGGAATGGCGTTCTCTTCAGCCAAACGGCGATAAAGTGCTGAGTCTTCGAGATTGAGCTTTTCTCTGAGTACATTGATAACAGGTAGTCGTTTGGCTCGTGCAACTCGACGCGCCTCGGCCAGCATCACCTGGTCAACCATGCCCATGTCCAGCAGGGTCAGGCCGGTATCGCGGGAAAAATCTACCATGGCCAATTCTTTACGCAAAGCGGCGCCCGGTTCATTGACCTCGTAGCGTGTCAGGATCAGAGTTTCGTTCTCGCCTTGTTCAATGGCCAACAGCTGCCCCCCATCCGTGAGTTGGGCTATCAACGGGGCTTTGTCGGTCACTCTTGGGGTGGCTACAAAAATGCGATCATAAGGACCTAACTCCGGTGCGCCAGCACTACCGTCAGCGGTCCGTTGAATCAGATTGGCAAGTTCTAGTTCGTTGAATCTTTTTTGCGCTTGCTGTGCCATAGCGTCACTGATTTCCAGTGCGACAACTTTGGCAGCAAGTTTGCTGGCCAGGGCAGCCACATAGCCGGCCCCCGTGCCAACCAGCAACATTTTGTGATCAGGCTGGATGTTGGCGTGGTTCAAAATTTCCGAGACGGCATTGGTTGGCGGGATACTGCGTCCCAAAACCAAAGAGGGATTGCTCATTTCGATAAAATGGTCGCGAGGCAGAGTTCGCATTGCCTGGGTGACTCGCGCTGCGACTTTCGGATTTTGCTTGTGCATGAAACCCCTGAACAGTTCGTTACCGGCTACAAGTATGTGCGTTGTGTCTGTCTGGTGCTTGAGCCAAATCAACAAAGGCTCGGTTTCTTCGAGTAGGGTACTACAGGGGTTCAGGTCGGGGAACCGCTCGCGAGGGATACTAGCGGTGATAAATCAGCGGGGCTTTGGGGCCCTTACCAGAGGCAAGGGCTCCGTATGTGGCAAAGTATTCTTACGCCTTCAGGAACTCTCTGCGCTGCTGAGGATCGTGTTTGAAACAACCCCCGAGGGCAAGTGTGCTGGTGCTGGAATTGCCGTCCATCACGCCGCGTGATTTCACGCAATAGTGTGTTGCTTCGATCGCCACCGCAACATCGTCGGTTTCCAACAGCGTCTGCAATGCTACAAGTATCTGTCGGTTTAACCGCTCTTGCACCTGGGGGCGTTGGGCGAAGAAGCGCACGATACGATTGATTTTTGACAGGCCAATAACCTTTTCACCGGGCACATAAGCGACTCTGGCAAAGCCGTCAATGGTAACGAAGTGGTGTTCGCAGGTGCTTACCAACTCGATTTCGTCAATGCATACCATCTCGTCAACCTGCATCTTATTGTCGATGGTGGAAATGCGCGGGAAGCCCTCGTAATCCAGGCCAGAAAATATCTCGTTGAGATACATCTTGGCGATCCGGTGCGGAGTTTCACACAGGCTGTCATCACTGAGGTCCAGCCCAAGCGTGCTCAACACGTCAGTAAACGATTGACGCAGACGATCATATTTTTCCTCAGCATCTAAACCGGTGGGTACCATCGGAGTTTCAAGGCCAGCCGCGATGAGTGCGCGGCGAACCTTCTCGGCTTCCGGAGAAATAGAATAGGCTATTAGGGCGTGCTCTGGAACGATTGCATTCATGAGATATCCTTAAGTTCGAAGCGGTTTAAAGTTGTTACGGAGCGCTGAGAAATTTGGATGAGAGATGTTGTCGAATAAATGTCTACGGGCAAAAAAAAGGGCCACGTGAGTGGCCCTTTGACTTTCCACTAACTGATGTCAGCTAGCTTGAAGCTTCAAAAATGGGTTGACCATCCGGTATTTCCAATCGGTAAACTTGATTGGAGCGTCAAGCACACCGATGCAAATACAATCGCGCTCTTGCGTAGCGGTGGGCGTATGTTGCTGGCTTGCATCGCGCATCACAAAGTCTCCTGCCTCATAACGACCTTCCTCGTCAGAGAATGCGCCTTCGAGGACGAGCGTCAACTCGGTACCGTGGTGGGTATGCTTTGGAATGCTCGCCCCAGCGTTGATGTGGTACAACGCAACTTCATTGACTGCATCACCGGTCCGCAGTCGGCTGACGCGCACCTGTGAACTTAATTTTTTCCACTCCAGGTTCCGGTAGTCGCCTTTCATGAGGCGCTGGATCAGTGGCGGGCAATCATCGTCTTCTACAGCAGTACTGCTGTAACTTAACGGCTCTGGTTCGTCGTCCAGTCGCCCCATCACGGTGCGGAGTAAAGAGTCATCTACCTGCTGTGGCGCTAGTTCTTCAAATAGCACCGAGCCGAGCTGCTGCAGCTGCTGATGCGCTCGGCGACACTGCTCACAGTAATTCAAATGTAGTGAAACGCATACTGACTGCGCCAGGGCCAAAGTGCCGGACGAGTACTCGTTGAGTAATCTGGTATCGGGATGATATTTCGTCATAATCCTATCTTTCCGCGGTAAGTTGTAATTTCTTCATTGCCAATCTGACTCGAGACTTGACGGTCCCCAGTGGCAGATCGAGCTCCTCGGCTACTTCGCTGTGCGATTTGCCTTCCATATATACTTTCATCAAGATCTGACACTGTTCGTGAGGCAGATCCTGCAGCATTTCCCGAATTCGGGTTGCATCTCTCTTTTGTTGTACGGCAACAAACATCTCATCGGATTCCCCCTCAGGCCAGATATCGTCCGCACTGATGGGTGTGTCGAACTTCTGTAGACGTCGGTACATGTCCGTGCGACAGTTTCGAGCTATTGTGTAGATCCAGGTGCTGGCCGCTGCTTTGTGAGGGTTGTACGCAGTGGCCTTCTGCCACACCTTGATCATGACCTCCTGGACGAGCTCCTCGGCATGCGCCGCGGCAAGTGCGGAGCCATTAAGGGCGAAGGCTTTGATCAGAGGCGCGAAATGCTTGAACAATTTCGCGAACTCTTGTTTGTCTTGCGTTTGGGCCACCGTTTGTAAGCAGACACTCCACTCGTCTTCTCGTCTACCACCGGTATTTTGCCCTGCGGAATCCGCCATTTGCATCCTCGCTGCCATCTTATTCACTTCTTGTCGTCCAGAGTTTAGCATCTTGTAGCTAATTACGATGTAATGTAGTGAATGGATCACACTTTGTTCATATTTGAGAGACTACTGATCCGGCCCTTCACAGGGGGCGTAATTATCGGAGAAATCATACATTTGGGGGTATCGAAACCATGAAAATTGCAATAATAGGGTCCGGTATCTCCGGCTTGGCCTGCGCCCACTACTTGCACCCGGAGCACGAGGTGCATGTTTTTGAGCGAGAAAGCCGTATTGGGGGCCATACCGCCACAGTTGATGTAGCGATGGGAGGCCGCCGGTTTGCCATCGACACGGGGTTTATTGTTTTCAACGATTGGACGTACCCTAATTTTATTGCGCTGATGGATGAGCTGGGTGTTGCCAGCAAGCCATCGGAGATGAGTTTTAGCCTTTCTGATGTTGGATCCGGCCTTGAATACGCGGGCTCTAACCTCAACACATTGTTTGCGCAACGTAAAAACATAGCGTCCCCCAAGTTTTTGGGGATGCTGCGAGATATCATGAGATTTAATCGCGAATCGGTTGAGGACCTGGAAGCAGGCCGATTAGACCCAGGCATGAGCCTTGGAGAGTATCTGCAGCGCGGCCGATACAGCGCGACTTTCATCGATTACTATTTGCTGCCGATGGGATCTGCGATTTGGTCTGCTGACGTCCCGGTGATGCTGGAATTTCCCTTGCAGTTCTTTGTACGATTTTTCCGCAACCATGGCCTGCTCAGTATTCGCAACCGACCGCAGTGGCGAGTAATAGAGGGGGGGTCACGGGAGTATTTGAAGCCTTTATCCGATCCTTTCTCTCACAATATACACACCGATTCTTGCATCGCGGGGGTGAAACGCCGCGAGCAGGGCGCCGAGTTACGAATGATTGATGGCTCGGTCGAGCATTTTGACTCAGTGGTCTTCGCCTGCCACAGCGACCAGGCACTGGCCATGCTGGATGATGCCAAGCCTAAGGAGCAGGAAATTCTTGGCGCCATCCCTTACCAGAACAACGACATAGTGCTGCATACCGACACGCAGTTGTTGCCTGATAGGGAGCTGGCCTGGTCAAGCTGGAATTATCAGCGCAGGCCTGACACGCAGCGAGCCACGCTTACCTACAACATGAATATCCTCCAGGGCATAACAGCCCCTGAAACATTTTGCGTAACGCTTAATGATCGAGAATCGATAAACCCGCACAAAATCCTGGGACAATTTGAATATTCCCACCCGGTTTTTACGCTGCCAGGCATAGCAGCGCAGGAACGTTGGGGAGAGATAAACGGAGGCAGCACCTGGTTCTGCGGGGCCTACTGGCGCAACGGCTTCCACGAGGACGGTGTCTACTCAGCCCTTAAAGTGGCTAATGGCATCGGTGTGGGCGGCAGTCGCAGCAATGGTGTGCCCCTGAGTCTGGTAGGGTCAGCTGCTTGAAAAGTGCGGTTTACAGCGGTTGGGTAAAACACCGGAGGTTGGTGCCTAAGGGGCATAGCTTTCGCTACAAGGTGTTCATGCCCTTATTCAATCTTGATGAAATGCCCGCTTTGTTAGATAAAACATGGGGCTGGTCTGCACGTTATCCTGCATTGGCCAGATTCCGCCGCAGCGATTTCCTGGGAAACCCGGAGATACCGTTAAAACAAGCGGTTCTGGACAAAGTGGAGCTGGAAACTGGCGTTCGCCCTCAAGGGCCTGTGCTAATGCTGGCGAATCTACGTTATTTCGGCTTTATCATTAACCCGATCACCTGCTACTACTGCTGCTCTGCTGACGAAGAAGTGACTCACGTGGTGGCGGAGGTGACCAACACTCCGTGGAACCAGCGGTGTACCTACGTGCTGCCTGCCAAAGGTGGTGATGTCCGCAATGACTGGGTGGACGCGGAGTTCCAAAAAGCCATGCACGTGTCCCCCTTCATGCCTATGGATATGCGCTACCACTGGCGCAGCAACACCCCAGATGAAAAGCTGGTGGTTCACCTCGCCAACTCCCGTGGCGGGATTAAGCAGTTTGATGCCACTCTGACCTTGGAAAAACAGGGCGAATCGACCGGCTGCTTCACCCGCCACCTTGCGCTGTATCCCATGATGACCTTGCAGGTCGTGATAGGAATTTACTGGCAAGCACTGAAACTGTGGCTCAAGCGTATTCCTTTTGTCCCCCATCCAAAAACGATAAATAGTGAGAACTCCGTATGAGTGATGCAAGTGTAAGCGCCGTTAGTCTTCCTGGTATTCGCAGCCACTGGCGCGGGCAGGGGTTCGCTCGTTCAATGTTGGTCCGAGTCCTTTCAGGGCTGCAGTTTGGGTCTCTTACGATCCATGAGGGTGAGCACACAGAGCACTTCGGCCAACCCGATAGCTCGGAGGGAATTCACGCGGTCGTCAGTGTTCACGACGCCGCTATTTACCAGGCTGTCTTGACCGGCGGCGTGATAGGGTCAGGAGAAGCTTATATGCAGGGCTACTGGACCTCACCGGATTTGGTTGATGTCATTCGCCTCTTCTCAGCCAACATGGCGACTATGGACAGCATGGATGCGGGCTCTTCTCGAGTTCGCCAGTGGCTGCTGCGTATTTTCCAGCGCGTCAACATCAATAGCTTGAGTGGCTCGCGCCGGAATATCAGCGCGCATTACGATCTGGGGAACGAATTTTTCAACCTGTTCCTGGATCCAACTATGATGTATTCGGCAGCGGTATATCCCTCAGCGGACGCCAGTCTGGAGCAGGCTTCTCTTCACAAACTCGACTTGCTGTGCCAACAGTTAGAGCTGAAAGCGGAGGACCATTTGCTAGAAATCGGCACAGGTTGGGGCGGTATGGCAATTTTCGCTGCGCAGAAGTATGGCTGCAGGGTCACCACAACTACGATTTCCCAGGAACAATACAAGCACGCCAGCGATCAGGTGCGGGAGTTGGGGCTAGAGGACCAGATTACCTTGCTGTGTGAAGACTACCGGAAACTGGAGGGCCAATACGACAAGATCGTATCGATCGAAATGATTGAAGCAGTGGGCCACGAATACTATGCCGAGTACTTCCGGCGCTGCAGTGATCTGTTGGCCCCCGGCGGGAAGTTTGCGTTGCAAGCGATTACTGTGCAAGACCAGCGCTACGCAGCTGCTCGCGATTCTGTCGATTTTATTAAGCGTTACATCTTCCCCGGGGGTTGTTTGCCTTCTGTGGAAGTCATCTCAAAGCATATTGCGAAGGACACCGATATGCAGATAGTGCATCTCAAGGATATCACCCTCGATTATGCGCGAACACTGGAAGAATGGCGCAGGCGTTTCATGGCCGCCAGGGAGGAGGTCAGGGCGCAGGGCTTTGACGATATCTTTGAACGCATGTGGGAATTCTACCTTTGTTACTGCGAAGGAGGGTTCCGGGAACGCATTATTGGCACTGTGCAAATGACTTTCGCCAAACCCGGATATCGCTTCCCGGAGCATTAGTGTGAAAGCGAAATTATTCAATGGTGTGCTGTTTAATGTGAGCTGGTTACTGATTGTACTCAGTCAGGACGCCGCTCTCGCTTGGCTGGTGGCCTCAGTTCATGTGGGTCTTCATATGGCCCTGCTAGGCAGGGGCAGAGAGGAGTGGTATTTCGTATTTACCATTACCGCAATAGGCCTCGTGGTTGATCAGCTACTGTTTGTCAGCGGCGTTCTGCAATCGCCTGGCGCGGCGCCGGTCGCGCCGCTTTGGCTTTCTGCACTTTGGCCTGTTCTGGCAACAACCTTCATGCATGCGTTTTCAACACTGGGAGATCGCCCCTGGCTAGCCGCTGTGTTAGGTGCATTTGGCGGCTATGGCAGCTACCGACTCGGAGTGTCTTTATCAAGCATCGAGTTCGGAACATTGCAGCAGAGCGGGGTGGTCCTGGCACTATTTTGGGCTTTGATGTTTCCAACACTGCTGTTGGTTGCGCGAAAGTTTACCGATTTGCGCAAGATAGGGGTCGGCCATGCGAGCTACTAGTTCCTTGATGGTGGTCTTTATTCTGGGAGTGTCTTCGGCGCACGCACAATCAGTCATAGGCGAAGCCTATGCTGAAGACGGAGGCGCTTTGCGCTACCTGGAAGTGCACAAGTGCGCCACGAACGGCGAAGAATGCCTGGTGGAATACCGATATCCCGAGGGCGATGTGTTCGCCCGTAAGCGAATTGACTATCGCGGGTCTATGCAGGCTCCAGGTCTGCAGATAGAAGACTTGCGAGCCGGTGAGACAGTGGTCATCGACAGTGAGTTTGGTGAAGACGTGGTGGTAGACGCCGGTTTTGATCACTATGTCCGTATGCGTTGGGACGAACTGTCTAGCGGCGCCGCGGTGCAATTTCCGTTCCTGGTTGTCGGCCGCGACAAACCACTGAATATGCGCGCGCAAATGGAATCAGCGATGGCGTGCCCCGAGAGTAGGCTCTGCCTTTCGGTCACGCTGGACAATTGGTTATTTGCTGCCCTTATTGATCCTATTCGACTGCAGTATGACCAAGACAGTAGGCGCTTATTGCAGTTTAGGGGCGTTAGTAACCTTCGCGACGATGACGGCAAGTCGCAACAAGTGACAATACAGTACCGTTATCAAGAAGACGCTTTGGACACTGCGTCATAAGCATCTAGCGCAGCAACGCGGGCCTCCTTATGGTCGACAATCGGAAACGGGTAGTCGCTTCCCAATGTGACACCTGCGTCTGCCAGCACCAGGGGAGGTGCCTCCCAGGGAATCTGTAAATCGCGATCACTGAGTCCGGCTAATTCGGGCAGCCAGCGACGCACGTATTCTCCGTCGCCATCAAACTTTTTGCCCTGAAGCATAGGATTGAAAATGCGGAACCAGGGGGAGGCATCCGCTCCACAACCGGCGACCCATTGCCAGCCGCCACTGTTGTTGGCCAGATCGGCGTCAACCAGAGTGTCCCAAAACCAGCGAGCACCCCACTGCCATGGTAGCAGTAAGTGCTTGGTCAAGAAGGAAGCACAAATCATCCTTACCCGGTTGTGCATAAAACCGGTTTGCCAGAGTTCCCGCATACCTGCATCGACAATGGGGTAACCGGTGCGACCCTCGCACCATGCCTTAAAAGTCTCATCAGACCCTTGCCACGGCATCTGCGAGAAGCTGGGCTTGAAAGGGCGGTCGGCAATATGGGGGAAATGAAACAGCAAGTGATGATTGAAGTCACGCCACCCAAGCTCAGATAAAAACTTATGCTGATCTTTTTCATTGCTGCCTGGCGCCTTGTTGACGGCCGCCCACGCTTGCCGAGGAGAAATTTCACCCCAGTGAAAGTGCGCTGAAAGTCGCGACGAGGCATCTCTTGCGGGAAAGTCTCTCCCCTGAGCATAATCGGCCAGAGTGTTGGTGACGAACTGCTTTAATGTCTCTGTTGCACCCGCTTCCCCGGGAGTCCAGTAGCTGTGCCAGTCTGCGGCCCAGTTGGGAGAATCGGGTAACAGTTGCCACTGCTCACAGCTCAGTCCGGTCAAAGAGTGTTGTAAGAAGCTATTGGTCGTAAATGTCGTCTTCTGCGGCAGCGGCATTGAGGGGAGTCGTTGCATGCAGTGTCGCCAGAAAGGTGTGAACACCTTGAATGGCAGACCGGAACCGTTACGCACCTCATGAGGCCTGAAAAACAGCGTCCCCGGGAGGCAGTGGAGAGCGGCACCGCTCTTTGCCAATTCCTCGCCTAACGTTTTTTCTAACTCGCGAGCGTCGGGCTCATATAACTCGCTGCAATAGACGGCAGCGGCGCCCGTTTCGTTGACTAAAGCGTTTAACTGGGCCTGAGTATCCCCGCGACGGACAAGCAAGTTGCCGCCTTGCTCAGCGACGCTTTTGGTGAGTGCTTGCAGACTGTGGTGCAGCCACCAGCGACTGGCCCCGCCCATCGCCCATTCCTCCGTGCTCTCATCATCGAGAATAAAGCAGGGGATAACGGGTTTGCCGGAAGCGAGTGCTGCGTGTAATCCAGGCAGGTCGGTAAGGCGCAGGTCCCGGCGGAACCAATAAATAACCGGGTCAGTTAGGCTCACCCTGCGTGTGCCTGCTTTTGTGCTGCATCATTAGGCGCGTCCACGGGTGCAAAATCTTCCATGAACTGCAGCAGCTTTTTGCGCTCTGCGGGCGCCTCCTGCGTTCCCCTCAGCAAATACAGCGTCTGTGGCTCTCTATCCAGCAACAGCTGACCGCTTAATTTACTGGCCTCAGTGGCAGCTGCCATCCAGACGATAGTATCTGCGCCCTCAGCGGGGCTGCGCAGCGCAAATCGGGTAATGGCATGGAACAACGGGAGTGATGTCTGTACCCCCGGGGTATCTGCCCAGCCAGGGTGCATCGCATTAACCGCAATACCATCGCCTCGCCATGCGCTCGCCCAGTGGCGGGTCACCACCATGAGTGCACGCTTCGCTTTAGCATAAGCAACAGAGCCGGAATAGCCGTCAGAGGTATCCGACACCAGATTTTTCACTGATAGCTTCTGGCTGTACATGCCGCCGGAAACAACGTTAATCACTCTCGCCCTGCCCGCCGCTTGCAGTAGTGGTTTGAGCGCCAATGTCAGGCGATACGGGCTAGCCAGAAGCAGCGCAAAGCTGGCCTCCAGTCCCTCGCTGGTCTCCCGACGCTCGTTATAGAGTGCGCCCGCATTGTTTACTAGCACGTCTATCGGTCTTCCTGCGGATAACAAGCGTTCCGCGAGGGCATCAACGTGTGCTAATAAGCTGAGGTCAGCGATTTCAATAGCGACGTTTTCATTACCAGTCTCGCGCAAAATCTCTGCCTTCACTGCTTTAGCTTTGGTCGGGTTACGCATTACCAGGGTTAGCTCGGCTCCGCGCCTTGCCAGTTCCAAGGCAGATGCGTGGCCAAGTCCGGTCGATGCACCAGTGATAAGCATGTGCTTGCCACGCAGGTCAGCCGAAATTGGGTTCCAGTGCTTGCGACCTCGGGTGTAGCCATGGCGGGTAAATCGCGCCAGCTTCGGAATAATAAGTCGATCTGCGACATTCGCGGCGCCGTCGTACTTGGGAGCCGGAAAACGGTTGTTCAGGGCTTTTTTAAGCCCTGCCAGTGACTCTCGGCCCATCTTGTCCAGTCCCGACTGCATCATGCCGGAGAGAGAGCCGACAAGCGGGCCAAATTTAAATTCCGCCTGGTAGTTAATCTTGGTTCCCCCAGAGACCGTGGCGAAGGTAATAGTGTCCTCAATATCGAACAGTTTGCTTTTCCCGCTTAACACGATGCGGTTTGGAATTTCCAACGCTGCAACCGTGTATTCAATGTCTATTGAGCCCACCGGCATGGCGCAGGTCACCAGGAAACGGGTACCCACTGCGATGGTGCCAGGGGTTACCTTAACCGCCTTCAACGCTGTTGCATCCCACTCGGTAGTCGTAGTGAAGTCCGCCACATAGGCAAAAGCCTCGTCGACAGGGCGTTTGACGGTTATTACTTCCCGCAGGATGGTCATTGGCGATCTCTTTTAACAGTTGAATTCAAGTGTCTTTAGATACGCATCATCGTTCGCTATGGCTCACCTTAAGTTTGGCCATATATGACTGATCATCGGATGATAAAGTGCAGGTAATAGCGATGAAGGAGAGTAAACTAGTCGGCACTGAATTTTCGACAACAACCTAAGTGAGATCGCCATGACTGTTGCACAGGAAACCCCGACCCTTGATAACGCTGCGATGCTAAACAGCCAATTTCAGCTGCAACGCACCGAATACCTGGCGGCTCCTAATCCCGATTACCAGCAGCGTAAGCAGGATTTGCAGAACCTCAAAAGAATGCTGTCGGAAAACATGGATGCAATCATCGATGCTATCAGCGCAGACTATGGCAACCGCTCCCGGCATGAGACCCAGTTTGCGGAAATCATTGCGGTCACAGATGGCATTAACGACGCTATCAAGCACCTCAAGGGTTGGATGAAGGTGCAGAAACGCCATGTCGATATCATGATGTTTCCCGGTGCTAAAAACCGAGTGATCCCCCAGCCGCTGGGCGTGGTGGGCATGATAGTACCGTGGAATTTCCCGATCAATTTGAGCTTTATGCCTTTGGCTTCAGCCTTTGCCGCGGGTAATCGCGCGATGGTTAAAATGTCGGAAAATTCTATTAACTTGACCCGCCTGCTGATGGAACTCTCGCCCAAATACTTCCCGGTGGACAAGCTACGCTTTTTCGAAGAAACCGGTGGCGTAGGCGTTGAATTTTCCAAAATACCTTTCGACCTGATTGTGTTCACAGGCTCTGGCCAAACCGGCAAGTCCGTTATGGCGTCCGCCGCCCAAAACCTGACACCTGTCGTACTTGAACTCGGCGGTAAAGCCCCAGCAGTAATAGACCCCAACTACAATTTGAAGAAGGCGACTGAACGCATCATGTTCGTGAAGCAGTTCAACGCCGGCCAAATATGCACCAACGTTGATTACGTGTTCGTCCACGAGAGCCAGCGAGAGGAATTTATAGAGCACACCAGGGCTTACGTGGCTAAGCATTGTCCGAATATTGAGCACACTGATTACACCTCAGTTATCGATGATCGCTCCATGAAACGCCTCGCCGATACCCTCGCCGACGCGCAGGAAAAAGGCGCGACTATCGTCAATCTGTGCGGTGATCAGCCGATTAATTATGAGTCCCGCAAGTTCCCTATGCACCTGGTCCTGGACACTACCGAAGAGATGACAATCCGCAACCGGGAGACGTTTGGCCCCTTGTTGATGGTACAAAGTTATAAGGAACCGCAGGAAGTGATCGACTACGTGAACAGCAAGGACAGACCCCTTGCTCTGTATCCGTTCACCAATGATCGCAAGCTGGCTGATCTCTATATCGAAAGAATTATGTCCGGCGGCGTGACAGTGAATGATGCCTTGCTTCATGTCGCCCAGCACGACATACCCTTTGGAGGAGTGGGCCCCAGCGGCATGGGGCACTATCACGGCAAAGAGGGGTTTATTACGTTTTCTAAACTGCGTCCGGTGTTCTATCAGGCGGGCTTCTCATCGCTGCAGTTTCTGCGTCCGCCCTATGGCAGTTTTGCGACTCGGATGTATAACCTGTTAGTCAAATTGAAGAGCTGATTTCTCGCCTCAGCTTTAATCGGATAGCTCAATGAACAATCGGGAATTCTGGCGACACGCCGCGGCAAATATTCACTGGTACCAGGCCCCAGACACCGTGCTGGATGAGGAGAACCCGCCGTTCTATCGCTGGTTTTCGGATGGCTCAACCAACGCCTGTTATAACGCCCTGGACCTGCACGTGGAGCAGGGAAGAGGTGATCAGGCTGCGCTGATTTACGATAGCCCCATTACAGCGACCAAACGCCAGTACAGTTATAACGAATTACTCGACGAAGTCTCGCGGTTTGCTGGTGTATTGGCCGCGCAAGGGGTTGAGAAGGGTGATCGTGTCATCGTTTACATGCCCATGGTGCCTGAAGCGCTTATCGCCATGCTCGCCTGTGCCAGGTTGGGCGCAGTGCACTCAGTGGTGTTTGGCGGGTTTGCCAGCAACGAACTGGCTGTGCGCATTGATGATGCTTCACCCAAAGTGATTGTGTCGGCAACTTGCGGTGTCGAGCCTGCTCGAGTAGTTCCTTATAAGCCGCTGCTTGATGCCGCTATTGACCTGGCGAAGCACAAGCCCTGTGCCTGCATTATCCTCCATCGTCCCATGCAGGATGCCAGCATGATCTCTGGCAGGGACCTGGACTGGGCTGAGGCCATGGCTGGTGCGCAACCCGTTCCCTGTGTTCCTGTCGCGGCCAATGATCCGCTTTACATTCTTTATACCTCCGGTACCACTGGACAACCTAAAGGGGTCGTGCGTGACACCGGAGGCAGTATTGTAGCGCTCAAGTGGAGCATGAAAAATATCTATAACGTGGCGCCGGGTGACGTCTACTGGGCGGCTTCTGATGTGGGCTGGGTGGTTGGCCACTCCTATATTGTTTATGGCCCATTGTTCGCTGGCTGTACCACGGTTATCTATGAGGGCAAACCGGTGGGAACGCCCGACCCCGGTGCTTTTTGGCGAGTTATCGCTGAACATAAGGTAAACGTGATGTTCACTGCGCCCACCGCGTTCAGGGCGATCAAGAAAGAGGATCCTCAGGGAAAGTTGCTGCAGCAATACGATACGTCCTGTCTGGAGTCATTGTTCCTTGCCGGGGAGCGTTGTGACCCAAATACCCTGGCGTGGGCCGAGGATAAACTGGGCGTACCGGTAATTGACCACTGGTGGCAGACGGAGACCGGCTGGCCTATATGTTCAAACTGTCTGGGCATTGAGTTGCTGCCTATCGTGCCCGGATCCCCAGCGAGGGCGGTCCCTGGGTATGACGTGCAAGTGCTCAATGAGCAGGGAGAGCAGGTCGCCGCGGGTGATATTGGCGCGCTGGTGATTAAGCAGCCACTGCCGCCCGGTACATTTACCACCTTATGGAATGCTGAAGACAGGTACATCAGCGCATATTTCAGCCGCTACCCGGGCTATTACGAAACCGGTGATGCCGGTTATATCGACGAAAATGGCTATATTTTTGTGATGGCACGCACGGATGACGTTATCAATGTGGCGGGACATCGTTTTTCTACTGGGGCAATGGAAGAAGTGTTGGCGGATCATCCTGACGTGGCGGAATGTGCCGTGGTTGGTGTGGCCGATCCGATGAAGGGTCAGTTGCCGCTGGGACTGCTGGTGCTGAATGCCGGCGTTGACCGGCCTTTGGAAGACATAGTGGCTGAAAGTATTCAGCTTATGCGCGATAAAATCGGACCAGTGGCTGCGTTTAAGCTATGTGCGGTGGTGGAGCGTTTGCCCAAGACTCGCTCAGGCAAAATACTGCGAGGTACCATGCGCAACATTGCCGATGGTGAGCGTTGGAAAATGCCGGCCACTATTGATGATCCGATTATTCTCGATGAAATCAGTAGTGCTCTTCAGACCCTGGGTTACGCGAATCAGGCTCGCTGAAACTTGGTGTAATTCACTGTAATTGAGGGCATTAGTCACATTTTGCTATTACTAACGCTCGGCGAAGTGCAATGGAGAGTGCGAATGGCCAGGTTTGAAAGCTTTCACGTTAAGATTGATGAAGTTACTGTTGCGATCGCGTTCTGTGCGATTTGTGTGGCCATCGCTGTGCATACGCATTTCTAGTTGCTTTGATTTCTCCACTCCTCCTGCCTGAGCGCCTTCACTAAAAATAGGCCCTTAGTGTGTGCGCCCCGGTGGGTCATCGGTTACATTAACGCTCGAATCCATTGCTGGTGAGGGCATCTTTTAAACATGCATTTTTCTTCTTTTGTCGTCCACTGCGGGCGCTCAATGAAAGTGGCATTGCTTGCAGTGACCCTTTTCATCACGCTGCTTTCGGCCTGCTCCTCCCCTGTTAAAAGAGCCGTTCTGGAAGAAGAGCTGGCCTTGTTGCCATCACAGGATGAGTTTTGGCAGCAAATTGTCCACAGCGCGGAGGATGAACGATTTCATTTGTTAAATGCTGGTGACGAGGCATCGCGTTGGCGGCTGTTGGCAATAGACAGCGCCAGGCGATCAATCGATCTGGAAAGTTTTTTATGGCTGCCAGATGAAACAGGGAATCAAATTTTGGCGCATCTTGTGGCGGCGGGCGACCGCGGTGTCCGTGTGCGTATCCTGCTTGATGATTCCTTCACCCCGCACCAGGATCTAGCCCTGCATCACCTCGATCTCCATCCCAATATCGAGCTGCGACTTTACAATCCTTACAGCAATAGGCCGGCGAGCCTGGTAGGCCGTACGATCTTTAATTTGGGTGATTTCGCCCGGGTGAATCACCGAATGCACAACAAAGCGCTGGTCGTCGATAGTCAGGCCGCGATTGTGGGTGGCCGTAATATGGCCGACGAGTATTTCGGGTTTCACGGGGACTATAACTTTCGGGACATGGAGGTGTTGACCACTGGTAACAGTGTTGCTGCCGTCAGCACGCACTTTGATAATTTCTGGAACAGTGGTTGGTCCTTTCCGGTGGGTCAGATTGTGGATGCTCCCTCAGACGACGTTGAACTAAAGGCGATAAGAGTGTACATCGCTGACAATACCGAGGAGTTCGATGTGCTGGAGGATCAGCAACTGCTGGCAGCATGGCGAGCGGCAATGGACAATGGGCTAAAAGGAAAAGCGATATTTTTCAGTGATCAACCCGCCACTAACGATCCGGCAGCAGATAGCGACCAGCCCAGTCAGCTGGCGAGCTTTTTGCGGCAAACAATCGCCGAGGCCCAGACCGATATCATCGCTGTGACAGCCTACTTTGTGCCAACGCCTGAGTTGCTGGCAGAAATGGAAAAGGTAGTAAAGCGCGGTGTACGAGTCAGGGTGCTGACCAATTCTATGCGATCTAATAATCACCTGGCAGCGCACGCCGCCTATCAGGGCTATTTGCGAGGCCTTCTTGGGGCGGGGGTAGAGATCTTTGAAACTCGCGCAGATGCGCAAGACCGTGATCTTTACATGCAAGCACCTTCCAAGCAGAAGAAACTGGGGCTACATGCAAAATTTATGATTATTGACCAGGACAAGGCAGTGGTTGGAAGTAGTAATCTTGACCCCAGATCGTTGAAGTTGAATACCGAAATTGGCTTAATGATTCATAGTCAGGAACTGAACACGCGGCTGCGCGAGCTTACCGAGGTGGACTTTTTGCCGGAAAACAGCTGGTCGGTTCAGATCAAGGAAGGAGAGTTAGTCTGGGTTGGAGACGACCAAACACTGCGTCACCCGCCTGCTGATTCCAAGTTCCAGCAGTTGGAAGACTGGTTTATAGGCTTGTTACCGATAGACTCGCAGATGTGATCATGGCTGCCATATTTTGTGAACACCCACTTCGCCACTGTTGGTCAAAGGTTCCTTATGAAGAGAGTATTACAGGGTATTTCCTGGGTTTTTCTGGCCGTGTTGACGTCGGTAATTACGGGCCCTGTTCAAGCTGAGGCATCAGGCTTGGATTGTGGCAAGGAGGCACTCCTGGAGGAGGGGGCTTGCGTGCTGACCTTGTTCGAATTCAACGTGATTATGTCTTCCTCCGGCGTGGGCTCTATGAATAGCTTAAGTATCCGCCTTGGTGACGCTCAAGCCGGTGTAACGGACGAAGTGGACGGCATTGTTTACCGTGCTGAAATAGCCGACCTCAATGGGGATGGCAGGCCAGAAGTGTTTGCTTATGTGTCGTCTGCCGGCAGCGGTAGTTACGGTTCAGTGGTTGCTTATGCGATTGCTGACAACCTCCAATTGATCCCGATCTCATTACAAGCTTTGGGTAGCGATGCCGTAATCAGTGCCGGCTACATGGGACATGATGAATTTTCTATCGTAGGAAATTCCCTGGTCAGGCGATTCCCGCTTTATCAATCGGGCGACGTTAACGCCGCGCCCACGGGCGGAACTCGCAAGCTTGTCTACAAGCTGCTCGATACGGGGAGCGGCTGGGCACTGCGCTGGTCAGCGCTGTAGGCCCTAGATTTACCGACAGAGCGATACGCAGTGTCAGTAGCTAGCGGAGGGCTGGGTTCCTTTATCGGCGCTTAGGATTTAATGCGTTCCATGCCTGGGTCATAAAGCGGCTGTAAAGAACAGCGGCAGGGGTAGCGCGTGCCGGCGATATCAATTTCCCAAGTGCCTTCATTGAGGTACCCCGGGTTAACTGTTTCGCCAGGTTCAATCATTGCAAGGCCGACGGCACCACCCAGAGTGTGTCCGTAGCTGCCTGCCCTGACATAGCCCACCGCTTTGTCGTTGCGATAAATGACCTCGGCGTGCCACAACATGGGTTCGGGGTCTTCCACCAGCACCTGCACCAGCCGCCTGTCATAGGGTGCGTTGGCTTTCTGGGCGATTGCGGCGTCCCGGCCGATAAACCCTTCCGGTTTGTCCAACGCAACAGCAAAACCCAGACCAGTCTCAAAGGCGTTATCAGTATTGTCTATATCATGCCCGTAGTCGCGATAGGCTTTTTCCAGACGCAGGCTGCCCAGAGCTCTCAGTCCGGCGTGAACTAAACCGTGCTGATGGCCCTCCTCAACCAGTCGGTCATAAACGTTTACGGCCTGGTCACTGGAGATATAAAGTTCATAGCCCAGCTCGCCGGCGTAAGTGATGCGAATGCACAGGGCCCGGCCATAGCCTATGTCGATCTCGCGTGCAGCGCGAAAGGGAAAGGCTGCATTGCTGAGATCGGCACAACTTACCGCCTGCAGTAACGCGCGACTTTTAGGACCCTGTATATTAATTTGCGTCATCCCGGCGGTAACGTCGGTAACTACAGCAAATTCATTTTCCTGGATATGGCGTTGCATCCAGGTTTCGGCGTGTCGATGCATGGTATCGGTAACAACGACCAGAAACTTATCATCAGCGAGTTTTGTTACGGTGAGGTCGGCTTCAAGCATGCCGTCGTTGTTGAGCCACTGGGTGTAGGTGATAACGCCGGTTGCTCCGTTGACCCGGTTAGCGCTAATACGTTCCAGGACAGCACCCGCATCGCGACCCTGGACCAGGAACTTTGACATGATGCTCATGTCCATCAAAATCACATCTTCGCGGCAGGCCCGATGCTCCTCTGCCCAGTATGGCCACCAGTTCATTCGACCGAAGGAGTACTGCTCCACTTCGGCTTTTTCTCCAGCCGGGGCATACCAATTAGGTGCTTCCCAACCGCTGACTTCACTGAAGTAAGCGCCTGCAGCTTTCAGGCGATCATGGAGGGCCGAGCGGCGAACGTTGCGAGCCGTTTCTGTAGTCTTGGTCGGGTAATGACACTTGTAAACCGTGCCCAGTGACTCCACAGCCCTGTCACGCCGATAGTCCGGGTTGCACTGGTAGGCATGAAAGCGGTCCACGTTGAAGCCAGTCACGTCTACGTCAGGGCTGCCCTTGAGTATCCAGTGCGCCATTATTCTGCCCAGGCCGCCGGCAGAAAGAATGCCGATGGAATTGAGTCCTGCGGCAACGAAATAGTTTTTCAGTTCAGGTGATTCACCAACAATTGGGGCAAGGTCAGGGGTAAAGCTCTCCGGTCCACAGAAGAACTTTTTGATTCCGCTGTCCATGCTGATGGGTATGCGGCTCATCGCATTTTCCAGGAACGGCGTCATGCGCTCCCAATCGGGCTCCAGTTCGCCAAATGAGAAATTGTGAGGTATGCCCTCCACTCGCCAGGGAGCAGATACAGGCTCGAAGAGACCTACCATCAGGCCGCCAACTTCCTCGCGGTAGTAGCCGTAATTTGAAGGGTCTTCCAGGACCGGCCAATCCCGGCTGATTCCGTCGACATCTTCGGTAATAAGGTAGTAATGCTCGGCCGCCTGATTAGGAATGACTATGCCGTGATTTTCACCAAACTGTCTGGCCCACATGCCGGCGCAATTGACAACGAACTCGCAGGCGATGGTGCCCTGATCTGTAGTCACCCCCGTCACTTTGCCGCGTTGCCGAGTCACCCCGGTAGCCGTCACCCCGGTTATTAGCTTTGCGCCCTGCATTTTTGCCCCTTTGGCTAAAGCCATGGTGACGTCAACGGGGTTCACGCGGCCATCATCTTCGACATAAAAGCCTGCGAGTACGTCGTCTACTCTGGCGATAGGAAAAAGATCTTGAACTTCCTTTGCAGAAATTTCCTGCACGTCTACCCCGCAATAGCGGTTAAAGGCCGATACCCGTCGATACTCTTCCAGACGGTCACTGCTGGTTGCCAGCTCTATGAATCCACAGTTGTTGATGCCGGTGGCTTGTCCAGTCTCTGCTTCGAGCCTGCTGTAGAGTGATTTCGAGTACTTGCGTATCTCAGTAGCTGTCTCAGAAAGGCTGCCATAGGTGACCATGAGTCCCGCTGCATGCCAGGTGGTCCCCGACGTGATTTCGTCACGTTCCAGCAACACCACTTCATCGCAGCCCATGTGGGCCAGGTGATACGCAATAGAAGTGCCGATAATGCCACCGCCGATGACAACGACACGGGCACTGGCGGGTAGTTTTCCATCGGAGGAACTTTGCTTTTCGGACATGTTACTTCCTGGAGTCACTTGGGGGTGGGTCAGCTGCGTATACTACCGCCGCCAACCCGGTCTGCATATACACCCAGCATTCGTCCGGCGCTGAAACCGCCCAAGCGCACAGGAGCAGCTTGCTTGCCCATCGGGTTGCGCGGCCAGTGTGCTGTGTAGCGATAGCGGAGTGAAGGAAGTAAATAAGAAAAGACCGGTGCATGCGGAGCATGAATTTCGTAGTATCGGTTTTCCGATTCGACTGAATTTTTACATGACGACTCATACTACTGCCGCTCCCTTTTTTGTCGCCACTTTGGGCATTGCTTGTTTCGCCGTCATGGACGCGGTGATGAAGGGGCTGGCTATTGAATTGGGTGCCTATAATGCCATGCTCTGGCGCACCGGCTGCGGTGTCTTGATCGTGACCTTTCTATACCTTCTAAAGCGTCCCGCGTGGCCGCCCTGGGCAACAATCAGGCTGCACTTTTGGCGGGGAGTGGTGATTTCCGCTACTGCGTTCCTGTTTTTTTGGGGGCTAATTTATGTGCCGCTGGCTGAGGCTATCAGTTTGACCTTTATCGCTCCTTTGGTAGCGCTGTATCTCGCCGCGGTTCTGCTGGGCGAGCGGGTTGATAGCAAGGCCATCTTGGCCTCTATTATCGGCCTATGTGGGGCGGTGGTTGTGGTAGCGGGTAAACTATCGGGTGAATACGATGAGGATGTGGGGAAGGGTATCGGTGCCATTCTTGTCTCTGCCATATTGTACGCCTATAACCTTATTCTGCAGCGACGCCAGGCTTTAATTGCGAAGCCAGTAGAGGTTGTTTTTTTCAAACCATTGCCATTTTTGTAACTTATCTGCTGTTAGCGCCGCTGCTTGCTGTACCGCCGCCCATGACGGCACTACCGAACCTGGTGTTCGCGTCTATTCTGGCAATCGTTTCTATAATGCTGGTTTCCTGGGCTTACGGGAGAGCGGAGGCGCGGCTATTGATTCCAGTGGAGTACACTGCCTTCGTATGGGCCGCTTTGCTGGGTTGGTTGATTTACGCTGAAGAGGTGACCGTGCTGACTTTGCTGGGAACAGCTTTGATTGTAGCGGGGTGCTTGCTGGCGCTCGGTCAACAATCCGGAGCAGTCGACCACGTTGAAACGACGGCTCTATAACGGCGAATGCTGGCGCTTTTCGCCCAAACCGAGAATAATCAATAACGTTAAATGTCAGTGAAATCAAATACAGGTGAATAATCGATGACCCACTCAACTCCAATGATGTCGGTGCTTGGCTTCCTGGCAGTGGTAATGCCGATGTTGGTTTCCTGTGGTGTAGATCTGGATGCTATTTCTTCAGTGAGCACCGATGAGAAGTCATCCCTGACTGGCAAGGATACATCCAATCAAGTGTTGGAGACGGATTCAGGTGTGCTCGAGCGTGAGGTAAATTTACCGATTTCAACCTCGGTCGGAAACCCGGATCGAAACGCCTATTTTGGTGATTTGCACGTCCACACAGAATATTCCTTTGACGCCTATGCCTTTGGTTCTCTCGCTACCCCTCGCGATGCTTATCGCTATGCGTTGGGAGAGGCAATTCCTCACCCGTCAGGTTTCTCTATTCAGTTGGATCGCCCTCTGGATTTTTACGCGGTAACGGATCATGCGATGTTTCTGGGTGTGGCTCGCGAAGCAGCCGATACGTCTTCAGTGCTCTCCAGGGAGCCAATATCGGACCCCATGCATGATATGAACGTCCCCGAAAACAGGGGTGTATTGAGTTTGTTGGCCAGAAGTCAGGCATTCGGGCAATTTGCGCCTGCCATGGTGCAGTTGATTACTGATGGCGAGATAGATACTGAAATGGTGATGGATATCACCCGCTCAGCCTGGGAGGACAGTGTCGATGCTGCCGATGAGGCTTATCGCCCTGGTGAGTTCACAACCTTTCCAGCCTATGAATACACGTCCTCCACCACCACCCGTGGCAATCTCCATCGCAACGTCATATTTAAACGTTCAGATAAATTGCCAGCAGTCCCGTTTTCCAGGCTGAATTCTCGCAGCCCGGAGGGTCTCTGGGATTGGATGGATCAACTCCGTGACCAGGGCATGGAAAGTCTGGCTATACCTCACAATTCCAATGGCTCTAATGGACAAATGTTTAAACTGGTGGACTGGGCCGAAAATCCTGTCGACGTTCGCTACAGTGATCAACGACTACGCAACGAGCCACTGGTGGAAGTGACCCAGATAAAAGGTACGTCTGAAACTCATCCGCTGCTGTCAGACAATGATGAGTGGGCCGGATTTGAGATTATGGACTACCGTGTGGCAAGCAAATTGCCTAGTGAAGCCAACGGTTCCTATGTGCGTCAGGCTCTGCGTGTTGGTCTTGAGTTGGCGAGCAAGGGAGCAGGTAATCCTTATAAATTCGGTTTGATAGGCTCTACTGACACTCACGTAGGAGGGGGCGCACTGCGCGAGGAAAAGTTTTTCTCCAAAGCAGGATTGATGGACGGGACAGCAGAAAGCAGGGGGTCGGTGCCGGCCAGTTTTGTGATTGGTACCGCGGCTAAATGGTTGGTTCCTGATCTGGTCAAGGAAGTCGATGGCAAGGCCTATATGGCCGCCAATGTCTTCGAATATTGGGGTGCGTCTGGGGTGGCGGCGGTGTGGGCCGAGGACAACACTAGAGAGTCGATTTACGAGGCGTTTCGGCGCAAAGAGACCTTTGCTACCAGTGGGCCGCGTATTCGTATGCGGTTTTTTGCCGGCTTGGACTATTCGCCAGACTTGGTCAACGACCCGATGGCGGTAAGCAAGGCATATGCGGGAGGTGTTGCCATGGGCGGGGACCTTGAGGGCGACCCTGCTGCCACTCCTGCATTTCTGGTATGGGCAATGGCTGACGATAGTAGTGCTCCGTTGCAGCGTCTACAGGTGATCAAAGGCTGGGAGCAGGGCGGTAAAACTCATGAACAAATCTTCGACGTCGCCTGCGCAGGCGGTGCCAAAGTTGATCCGTCAACGCATCGATGTCCTGACAATGGAGCAGAAGTTTATGCCGAAGACTGCAGTTTGAAGGAAGGCACCGGAGCAGCAGAGCTGAAGGTATTGTGGGAGGACCCTCAATTCGATGTCAATCAGGAGGCATTTTACTACTCCCGCGCGCTGGAAGACCCCAGCTGTCGCTGGTCTACCTGGGATGCCCTTCGCGCAGGAGCAGCGCCGCGCAGTGACTTGCCCAGAACAATACAAGAACGCGCCTGGTCGTCTCCGATCTGGTATCGTAGTCCCGATGGAAAATCAAAAACTCCAGAGGCGTAGCGCCTTTGGCTAATTGATTGTCGTGCCAATTAATCTGTGTAAAAAGGATAGCGTTATGCTTGGAAGAATGGCCCTGTTACTGGCTTTAGCTGCCCCCGGACTCGTGCAGGCAGATGTCGGACAATTGTCGACCGCAATTGCCGGCGATCATCGTACGCCGGCTTATGTCGACCGCGATGTTTATCGACACCCTCTACAAACCTTGAACTTGTTTGATGTGCAGCCCAATCACACGGTTGTGGAAGTATGGCCAGGCGGTGGTTGGTACACCGAAATTCTCGCTCCCTATTTGGCGGAAAACGGCCAACTGATTGCAGCGCACTATGACAGTGAAGACACGCAAGCGAGCTATCGTCCGCGTTCTCGCGCAAGCTTTGAGAAAAAAATGGCGGCTAATAGTACTGCGTATGGACAGGTGCAGGTTGCCTCGCTTATGTTTGATGAAACTGAGGGGACCCTGGCCAAAGGTGCGGCAAAATCCAATTCGGTGGATCGGGTTGTGACTTTCCGCAATGCACACGGTTGGTATGCAAAAGGCACAACAGACGCCGCTCTCAGTCACTTTTTCGATATTCTTAAGCCCGGAGGCAAGCTGGGGCTGGTTCAGCATCGTGCCGATCCAGAGCAGGACTGGACGTCTGGAAATATTGGTTACGTCGGGCGTGACGCTATCGTGTCGGCTGCGATGAAAGCCGGCTTTGTGCTGGAGGCAGAAGGCTTCTTCAACCGCAATCCGCTGGACAATAAGCGCTATGATGTTGGTGTGTGGCGTCTTCCTCCGTCCCTGGATCAGTTGGAGTCCGAAGAAGAGAAGGCGCCTTATCGAGCAATCGGCGAAAGTGATCGCATGACACTGGTTTTTGTTAAGCCAGCGGGCTGACACTTCTCATGCTGATCTGGAAGCGGAAAATCGACATTTCTTCCGAGGTTGAAATCTTTGTTGTGAAGTTACCCCTGCAGGACTTCGTGCCAGCAGGGAACGCTGTTGGAAGGTATTTTCACGATCATGACTATATTACCTGGCCGCTGCTCAGGGTGGAGGTAGAGCGATGAGTTTTAAACGCCATTGGCTAGCATTGCTGTTATTACTGCTGGGCTTTTCAGTGCAGGCGGAATCGGTGAAGGAGGGCCAGTTGGCTCCCGCCCTGAATCTGCCGCTGCTGGGAGCGCGAGCGGACGAATCCATGAGTCTTGAGGCGCTGCGCGGAAAAGTGGTTTACCTGGACTTTTGGGCATCCTGGTGCGGGCCTTGCAGATTGTCTTTCCCCCAACTGGAAGCATTGCGACAGGAACTTGGGCCACGGGGCTTCGAAGTCCTTGCCGTTAATGTCGATGAGTTTGAAGACGATGCGCTGGCGTTCCTCGACGCAATTCCCGTGACTTACCCGGTGGTTAGAGATGCGGATGCCGACAGTCCTGCGCGCTATGGCATTCTTGGTATGCCAACCGGCCTTTTGCTGGATCGCGAAGGCGTGGTGAAACGCGTACATCAGGGTTACCGGCGCAGTGATGGCGAGAAACTCAGGAAAGAAATTGTGCAATTGCTGGAGAGTACCGAATGATGAAACTCTTAAGCTTGTTAGTCCTTGCATTGATGCTTGGCGGATGTGAAACCGTAGCACCGTGGGAGCGCGGCACTCTGGCAAAGCCGGAGATGCAGTGGCAAACCGATACGATGGAAGCCCGGCTCAAAGGTCAGCTTTACAACAGCAAGGAAGCTGCGAGTGGCGGTGGTGGCGCTGCTGGTGGCGGATGTGGGTGTAATTAATGTCGGGCGATAAGAAGGAGAGTAACAGTACCCTGTTGGCACTGACTTCCAGCGCCTTATTGCTTCCGGCTTATCAGGCGGCAAATGCTGAAGCTCCGCCGGAGTTTACTGAGGTTGGATTGCGCTACAGTAATTATGAGGAAGACGACACTGCAAGCAGTAAAACCTTTGGCGGTAGTAGCGAACGCATGGAAGTGGACGTTGCCCAATTTCACCTGTTGGCGCCGGTGGCTGACGATTGGTCCGTTGCACTTGATGTTTCCTGGGAGGATATGAGCGGCGCTTCTCCCTGGTTTGTTGGTGAGAGTGCCGAGGGAGATTCCAAGGTTGTCATGAGCGGTGCGAGTATTGAAGATACCCGCACTGAAGTCAGTGTGACCACCCGTTACTACTACGACCGAGGCAGCGCGGGGTTTAACTATTCTCGCTCTGATGAAGACGATTACGAATCTGATGCGGTCGCTGTGGATGCCTCTTATGACAGCGACGATGGCATGTCCACCTATAGCGCATCACTGAGTGCTTCTGCAGACGAGATTGAGCCAACCCAGGGTGTCACACCTACTGGTACCCTAAAAGACGAAAAAGATATTCGTTCTGCCTGGGTAGGTGTCAGTAGAATAGTGAGCAAGCGGGCGATACTTCGCTTTGGCCTGAGCTATACCTACCGGGATGGCTTTTTGACGGATCCCTATAAACTGAATGATGAACGCCCCGACCGTCGCAACGAATGGGTTATACAGGGTGGATACCGCCAGTTCCTGGTGACCCCTAATGCGGCGCTGCATGTGGACTATCGTTACTTCAACGATGACTGGGGCATAGACGCCCACACTGTCGATATCGCCTGGCACCAAAATGTGGGCGGGCGAACGGCTATTATTCCTTTCTTGCGCTACCACACGCAGGACGAGGCGGACTTTTTTGCCAATAGTGTCGATTTCAGCGAGCGCTACTACGCAGATGACTACCGCCTTTCAGCTTACGGTGCCGTCAGCCTGGGTCTGAAGTTGCGTCACGATATTGGCAACTGGCGGCTGAACCTTGCTGCAGAGCGTTATCAATCTAACAATGAGTGGGGCATTTACGGTGGTGAGGAATCGCCAGCATTGGTGGACTTCTGGCGAACCAGTATTGGCCTGGATTATCGATTCCGCTAGGTGTTCGGGGTAATGCAGAGCTTTGAACACAGTTTCAAGGCGATGGGTGGCCCCTGCAAAATACATGTCATTTCCCCCCACGAGAAAACTGCTGTGGCCGCGCTCGCTGCCTGCGAGGCCGAGGTCCGGCGGTTGGAGTCAAAGTACAGCCGTTATCGCGAGGGCTCCGTCACTACGGCAATTAACAGTGCGGCCGGCGTTGAGGCAGTGGAGATCGACAAAGAAACGGCAGGTCTGCTTGCATACGCTGATACGGCATGGCGAGAGAGTGCTGGTCTGTTCGACCCGACCTCTGGGTTACTACGACAAGCCTGGGACTTCCGTTCCGGGAAAATTCCTGATCCAGAACTGGTTAAATCACTCCTGCGTAAGGTTGGCTGGAAGGGACTACGGTGGACTAAAACCAGCGCTTTTCTGCTGGAGGCTGGAATGGAGTTGGACTTCGGTGGTTGCGTAAAGGAATACGCCACAGACAGCGCGGCAGGCATTCTCCGAAATAGGGGTATCGATCATGCACTGGTAGATCTCGCGGGAGATATGGCGAGTGTTGGCGGACGCGGTGACGGCGAACCCTGGGTGATTGGTATTCGCCACCCCAACAGTCCCGCGCATGCGGCTGCCACGCTGGAGTTGTCAGGACAAGCGCTTGCCAGCAGTGGGGATTACGAGCGTGCTATTGAGTTTGAGGGTAATCGCTACGGACATATACTCAACCCGCGCACTGGTTGGCCTGTGCAGGGATTTGCTGCGGTCAGCGTGAGTGCCCCCCAGTGTCTGGTGGCAGGGAGTGCAGCGACTGTGGCGATGCTGAAACCTCAGGAAGAATCGCTGCAATGGTTGAGCAGGTTGGGGCTTCCATGGGTGGCAATTGATCCTGCGGGTGAAGTTTTTTCTGATGAACTGTCGGGCCGCGGCCACGGCTGAATCAAACAAGCTGACGAGAGTAAATCCAGCAGGTCTGTATCCTGCAGAGATTGACAGGATCTTACACTGGGAATTGGATAACGCTTTTCGTCTGCTGGGCGGGTAATTCGCCGGGGTTCCTGTTAGCCTACCGGCTCTTCAATCTTCTATGACGCTTGTGTGGAGCGATTATGAATAAATATTTTGTGGGTTGCGCACTTGCAGCGTTAGCAGTCTTGGCCAGTGGCTGCGCGCAATATGAGAACAAGCGCGGCGTGCTGGAGCAGTGGCAGGGCGGCAGCCAGCAGGAATTCGTGCGCGGTGAGTCGAGTCGCCAGGATATTTTGGAGGCGCTGGGTCCTCCATCGCAGGTCATCGCCCTAGGGGACGAAACCGTTTTGTATTACTTGTTCGAGCGCACTGAAGGAAAGGGCTTGATCTTGATTGTTTACAATGAGTTCAAGACTGATACACGGTACGATCGAGCGATCTTTTTCTTCGATGCTGATGACCGCCTGACTGATTTCTCCAGCGAATTCGTTACCGCTGGCAATCCCTGATATGCGGTGCTGTGCAATTTTGCTGTGTTGTCTTCTGGCCGGCTGCAGTCGCATGTCTTATCAGCTTGGCTCGCCGTTGAGCGATCAGCAACTAGAGCGCGTCTCAGGCAAGGTAGAACTGGCGCAGGTTCTTGATGAACTCGGGCCACCGCAGCGAGTTGCCGGTATCGTCGATGGTTATGTGATGGCGTGGGAGCACTGGCGAATTTCAGAGAAAAGTCTGGGTGTTAGCCTGGGCCCTCTGGGGGTGGACTTGTTCTCTATTGATTGGGGTGGAGCGCGCATGGCAGGCGAGTTCTTGATGTTGCGGTTTGATCGATCGCATCAAGCCACTGATTATAGTTTTACGCGCTGGGATGAAAGCGCCGGTGGTGGCACTGCCGTGCAACCCTCACTTGGATTTATCGATGTGGTGGACGTCAGTGATTTGTTAACGCCTATGCCCCAGCATCAATGGGGTGCGATGTGGTTGCGAGCACTCCCTGCGCCCTTGAACAGCGCAAGCAGCCCAGATTCAGGGGTTAGCGCCCTGGAGCAGCGAGGCACTCCTGTGGGAGCAGGGCAGCGCACTTTGGAAGAATGATTTTTCCTCCTTTGACCACGACGTCAATGGATTCAAGTAGGGTGATATCTTTTAAGGGGTTTCCCTTTACCGCGACCAGGTCGCCGTAGCGGCCAGCTTCCAGGGCTCCGATATCGTCTTGCCAACCCATGTGGACAGCGGCCAGGGAGGTCGCTGATTGAATAGCTTGCATGGCATTCATGCCACGCTCCACCATGATGCGAAACTGTCGGCCGTTACCCCCGTGAGGTGCAACACCAGCATCAGTGCCGTAAAGAATAGGTACGCCTGCAATGACCGCCTTTTCGAATACCAGGCGCTGAGCTTCCGTGGTCTGTTCGTTCTTTTCCATGAACTCCTGGGGCCAATTGTTGATAGCACCGACCTCCGCCGTATAATCACCATTGTAAACATCCATTGAGAATGCCACTTGCTCTTGCACCGCCATAGCGATTGCTTCCGGGTCTGCCAGAGAAGCATGCTCGATGCTATCGACGCCGGCGCGTATCGCTTGCTTAATGGAGCGCGCACCATGGGCATGCGCTGTCACCCTGAGTCCAGCTGCGTGCGCTATTTCAACGACTGCCCGGATTTCTTCTTCGCTCATCTCTGGTTCTGTCACCTTGCCACCGAACCCGAATACAGCGCCGGAGGCTATGACTTTAATGACCTCTGCTCCACCATCTATTAACTCCTGGGTCTTCTCACGGTAAGCCTCGGGGCCGCGGGCGACTCCCATGCGGTAATAGTCTGGTATATCATTATCATCAACACCCGGTATGGTGAGGTCGCCACCGCCGTGGGGGATGGTGAGATAAAAGCCCGCCACCTGTATCCGCGGACCTATCGCTTGCCCGGACTCAATGCTCGCCTTGGTGTCCCGATCTACCCAGGCCAGGTAACTGCCAATGTGACGGACGCTGGTGAAGCCGGCTTCAAGCGTAATACGGGCGTTGTCCAGGGCAATTGCTCGAGTGTCTTCGGGCGTGCGCTTCAGATAAATGCGGTAGTCTTCTGCGTCCTCAGGGTACATGTCCAAATGGACGTGGGTATCGATCATTCCAGGTAGACAGGTATATTCCTGCAGATCGAGTGTCGCAGTTCCCGTGGTGTTGCTCGCCGGCTCGATGCCAGTAATTCGACCGCTTTTAATAGTGACTATCTGGCTTGTTCTGACTTGCTCGTCCAGTCCGTTGATCAGGCTGCCACAGTGAATGAGCAGCGCTTCTTCGGTTGTTTTGGCAGATTCGTTGGACCGCAGTTCATCGGAGCAAGCGAGCATCAGTGTTGAAAAAAGACCGATCAAACAGGCTGTTTTATGCATTATTTATGTTCGTTTGTCAGTTTCAGGAGTCTAGCCAGTTTGCCATGCCGATGCAGTGCGCAGCAAATAGGCCAGCGAGGTGTACCAATGAGCACAGAACAGCTGAGCTTACAGGCGCTAACAGGGCCACAATTGAAGCTCGAATCGGTAACCTATATGCTACTGTTCTGGGTGAAAATGCAGCGAATCCGGTCCCGCAAGTGAAACAGAGCAAATTATTTGCTGAGCGCGATCCGGCGCGAATTCAAGCAAAACCAGATGTGCAGATAAGCCATGGCGGAAAACTGTTTGAGCGTAATGCGCGCCTTGCTGACTAACTACTGATATCTAAGTGACTGATGTATGCCAATTAAAAGTGTAGATGTACTCATAGTCGGGGCTGGTTTGTCTGGCATCGGCGCCGCGGTATTTTTGCAAGAGCGTTGTCCGGAAAAGTCTTACTCGATTTTTGAGGGGCGTGATGCAATAGGCGGTACCTGGGATTTATTTCGTTATCCGGGTATTCGTTCTGATAGCGATATGTACACTCTTGGCTATGAATTCAAGCCATGGGAAGGGGGCAAGAGTTTGGCGGACGGGACGGCTATTCGATCCTACGTCACTGAAACCGCCACCGAGCACGGCATCGATAAACACATTCAGTTTGGCCACAAGGTACTGAGTGCGAACTGGTCCAAAGAGCAGTCGCACTGGACGGTGATCGCCCAATTGAACGATGGAGAAACGGTTCAATGCCATGCCAAATTTCTCTATATGTGCTCTGGATATTATGACTACGATCGCGGTTTTCGTCCGGAATTTACTGAAGAATCATCTTTCGATGGTGAAATTGTCCACCCCCAGCACTGGCCCGAGAATCTGGATTACACCGGTAAACAGGTCGTAATTATTGGTTCTGGCGCAACCGCAGTAACCCTGGTGCCAGCCATGGTGGACAAGGCCAAATCGGTGACCATGCTGCAGCGCTCTCCTACCTGGATAGTCTCCAAGCCTGCTAAAGACAGGCTCGCGCTAACGCTTCGAAAATTCCTGCCTGCCACCTGGGCTTACCGGTTTGCCCGTTGGAAAAACGTTCAATTCCAGCAGCGTTTGTACCATCTGACTCGAACTCGCCCTGAATTTACCAAGAAAAAGTTATTGAAGATGATCCGCAAGGAGGTGGGGCCCGATTATGATGTCGATACTCATCTCACTCCCAATTACAACCCTTGGGATCAGCGAGTTTGCCTGGTGCCTGATAGTGATCTCTTTGTTGCCTTGCGCGAAGGTAAGGCAAGTATTGCCACCGATGAGATTGACCACTTTACACCCCGTGGGATTGCGCTGAAGTCAGGTGAGGAATTGCCAGCTGACATTATTGTGACCGCAACAGGCCTTAATCTGACTCGCTTGGGCAAGGTTGACTTCAGTGTTGATGGAACACCAGTCGACTTTAGCAATACCTGGTATTACCGTGGGCTAATGTATTCCGGGGTGCCCAATTTAGTGAGTACCTTTGGCTATATTAACGCCTCGTGGACACTGCGCGCCGACTTGATCGCTGGTTTTGTCTGCCGCCTGTTAAACCACATGGATAGCAAACATAGCGAGAGCGTAACGCCTACGCTGCGCCCTGAAGATTCTGGGATGGAGCCTCGCCCATGGATAGATGGTTTCCCAGCGGGCTATATCACTAGGAGCGAGCACCTGTTTCCGAAGCAGGGCCCTGAAGCTCCCTGGACAAATCCTCAGATTCTGAGCGTAGAAAAATCGTTTTTTGAGGAAGGCGACCTGGATGACGGGGTGCTCAATTACGGCTGATGTTGCCCGATAAGAGCAGCTGGGCCGGTGTCAGTTAAGCCCTCTGTTACGCAATAGTGCCTGCACCTCGGGATCACGGCCGCGAAATGCACGGTAAAGCGCCATGGGGTCCGCCGAACCGCCTCGCTCGAGAATATTTTGCCGAAAGGCCTTTGCTGTTGCTGGATCGAACAGTCCATTTTCTTTAAATGCCTCAAACGCATCCGCATCCAATACTTCGGCCCATATGTAAACGTAGTAGCCTGCAGAGTAGTGGTCGTCTGAGAAAATGTGTTGAAAATAGGAAGACTTGTAACGAGGATCGACCACCGTTGTGTTGCCAATTTGATGGGCAATCGCTTCCTCAAAAGCAGGAACATCTTCAATGTCTGTCGCATTCTCTCCGTGCCACGCCATATCCAGGAAACACGCTGCTAGATATTCTGTGGTTGCGAAACCGGTATTGAACTTCGAAGCAGCCCGCAGCCGCGCGATGAGCTCTTCAGGGATAACTTCGTCCGTTTCAAAGTGTCTCGCGTAGCTGCGTAAGACGTCTGGTTCTATCGCCCAGTGCTCCATGATTTGTGATGGGAGCTCAACAAAATCCTGCTTCACTTCAGTACCGCTGAGGCTCTCATAGCGCACATTGGAAAGTAGGCCATGCAGCCCGTGCCCAAACTCGTGAAATAAGGTGCGGACTTCATCCAGGCTTAACAAGCAGGGATCAGCGTGAGGGAAGTTGCAGCAATTAACGATAACAGGTGCTACATGGGCATCCAGGTTCGACTGATTGCGGTAGGTGGACATCCAGGCTCCGCTGCGTTTGGAAGGGCGCATATAAAAGTCAAACAGGAAAATGCCAATGCTGGAACCATCAGCTTCGTGAGCTTCAAAGGCTTGCATATCCGGGTGATAGAGAGGGAGGTCGGTGCGCGGCTGGAAGCTGATGCCGTAGAGTTTTCGCGCCACCTCGAACGCTCCATCGCGCACTCTCTCCAGCTGAAAGTAGGGCATGAGTTCATTGTCATCAAGGTCGTAACGCTGTTGTCTGAGTTTTTCGGTGTAATAGAACCAGTCCCAACCCGCCAGCGTGAAAGGGGTATCTTCTTTGTCGATAAGCGTTTGCAAGTCTTGAGACTCCTCGTCAACCTTACGGTGACAGGGTTCCCATACCTGATTCAACAGCGCCATTACGTTCGAGGGTATTTTTGCCATGCGGTCATCCAGCATAAAATCCGCGTGGCTGGCATAGCCAAGCAACTTTGCACGCTCTGACCGCAGGGCAATAATTTTCTGGATGATAGCGTGGTTATCAGTCTTACTCTGTCCACACTGTGTATAGGCTTTATAGATTGCTTCGCGCAGTTCGCGGCGCTCGCAATATTGTAAAAAAGGCGTAATCGAAGACCGGGACAGCGTGAACAGATATTGTCCTGGATAGTCGCGGGACTCAGCTTCTTTGCGAGCGGCTGATCGCACAAATTGTGGGAGTCCGTCCAGTTGCTCCTCCTCCAGCAGTAGCTGGTAATCATTGGTATCGGCCAATACGTTCTGGCTGAACTGAGTGGTCAATAGCGCGAGCTGTTCGCTGATCTGTTCCATGCGTTGACGCCCGTCCTCTTCCAAGGCTGCACCTGCGCGTATGAAGTGTCGGTAAGTGTTTTCCAGCAACAGGCTTTGCTCACCGGTCAGTTGCAGTTCGCTCGAATTGACTTTCTCGACTTTTGCGAAGAGGGCGGGGTTGGCGAAAATTCGGCTATCATGCAAAGCACAGCGTGGAGCGATATCGAGGTCCAGGGCCTGCAGGGCATCATTGGTGTGCGCAGAAATAAGGTTGAAAAATATCGAACTGACGCTGTCGAGCACTGCGCCCGCTCGTTCCAGGGCTTCAATGGTATTGCTAAAGTCCGCCGGTTCCGGGTTGTCGATGATGGCAGTTATTTCAAGGTCATGTGCCGTAAAAGCGGCGTCGAAGGCGCTGGCGAAGTCCCCTGGTTTGATTGCGGGAAAGTTGGGTACGCCATGTGACGGTGTTGGAATGAGAAGGGGGTTGCTCATTATGCTGGCATCCTGATGAGAGACAGGACGCAGTATAGAGCGGATTGATAGGCGTTGCAGGCCTATTGTAAGTCCAGCCTAGGCGAGTGAGACCCGCAAAGATTCGCCATTGAAGCTAATCGTATCACCGGCCAATATTTTTCTGCGCCTGCGAGTTTCAGTTGTGCCGTTGACTGTCACCTCGCGACCGTCAATGGCGGATTTGGCAGCACCGCCACTGGCTACAAGACCCTCAAACTTGAGAATCTTGTAGAGTTCAACCGGTTCGTGGTTTATCAGGACATCGCGCATTTTGAGCCTATGCTGCCTCGGCTTCGCTGTTTTCGTCGTCATCCAGATCGGTTTCCAGCTCAGCCAGTTTGGCTTCGAGTTCCTCGATGGCACGCTTCTGTTCGGCACATTCAGATTTGCTTTTCGCGAGTGATTTCTGCAATGCGTCTGCCGACTTGGTCTTCTCGGCCAGCTTTTTCTTGTTTGCGTCCAGGTTCTTCTTCATTTTCTTCGGGTCGAACTGCTTCAGGGCCTTGAGCTCGTCGCGCTCTTGAGCGAGATCCTTTTGCAGTGACTTGACGCGCTTCTTTAGGGTTGTCACTTCTTCCTGAAGGTTTTCACCACGGCTGGTCAGCTCGCGATTCAGTTGTTCGGTGTGCTTATTCGCTGTGGCACTTGTCGACAACGTGGAAATCTCTTTCAGCTGAGTGTCCAAACGTTCTTTTTGCTGTTCTTTTTCTTTGGTCAGCGTATCAATTTCCGCTGTTTTTGCGTCCAGCTGGCTCTGGTACTCAGTTCTAAGCTTGTCTTCCAGTTCGATCAGTTTCTCAAGATTTTTGGTGGTGAGCATTCAGTTTCTCCTGTGTTTTGTCTCAATCCGCTGTTGGCGGTAATATTCAATACCCGCAGCCCCGACCCTGTCGGTGGCTAGACCTGGCTGCATCTTTGTAGAGCGCATTCGAAATGGCCTGCCTGAGACGAGAGTGTCCAACCTGACGCCCCGAAAGGGTGCGCAAGAAGGCGGGTTGATAGTTCGTAACAGGCTAAAAACTAAAGGGTTTCTCAGCGGGCGCGCGATTCTACCACAGTAATTGTGACGATGCCGCTCTATCTTGCCCTTGTTTTGTTAGCGGGCGCTGAAAAAGCGTTGTGATCTACCTCCAATCGCGGTTTTGGGCGTTCGATTGGTGTAAAATCCCGGCTTTTCAACGGAGGTGCGCCAGCGTGTTAATGGTCAATGAGTATTTTGATGGCAAAGTGAAGTCGATCGCGGTAAACGGCGGCGATCTACCTGCCACCATTGGCGTGATGGCCCCGGGTGAATACACTTTCGAGACCAGTCAAAGAGAGTACATGACCGTAGTAGAAGGGAAACTGCGGGTCAAACTCCCCGGATCGATGGACTGGCTTGATGTTACGAACGGTGAGACATTTACTGTGGAGTCAGGCGAACGCTTTGAACTGCGGGTGGCCCGAGAAAGCGCATATCTCTGCAAATATGAATAGGATTGCTTAGAAAAGCAGTCGCAAAGAGTGCCTAGAACCCAAAGACTTAGGCGATGTAAATGTCAGGCACCCATGAGAGGACACTATGGATAGATTAACCAGAAAATTTTCAATATTACTGCTGTTGGCGTGTCTGCTAAGCGCGTGTAGTGGCAAGAGTCCTCCGGTCAGTGCAGATGCAGTGCTGTCCTATGACCAAATTATTGAACGCAGCGAACATATCGAGGGTTTCTTCGACTTTTACCGCGATCGTGCGACCGGTGAAACGTATCTTGCGTTGGAACCTGATCAATTAGGTACCGAGTTTATTTATGCAGCGAAGTTTTTAGACGGTATTTCAAGTAACTGGGCCTCGCGTGGGGTTCACCTCGATGCGGTAGTACTTAAGCTGCATAGGCAGTTCAAAAATATCGAGTTTTTAAAGGTCAATGTGAATTACTATCATGACCCCGACTCTGAATTATCCAGGTCGGCAAATGCAAATATTCAGCCGGCGCTGTTGGCGGTCGCGGAAATTGTTGCAGAGGATGCAGAGAGTGGGCGACTTCTCGCCAAAATTGATCCGGTCATTATCAGTGAAGCCTTAACGCCCATCAAACCAGCGCTTAACCCTACGGATGAACCAGGAGCGGGCTTTGTACTTGGTGAATTTAAAGTTGAAAAAAGTAGCATACGTGACATACGTTCCTATCCGCAAAACAGTCTGGTAACTGCAAGTTACGTATTTGAGGATCCCGCTCCACTGGTTGCTCCCGGTTCAAGCTCGGTCGATCCCCGAATCGTAACGTTCGTTCTTCAGCACAATTTTCTGGCGATGCCTGACGACGACTTCACCCCTCGGTTGGCTGACCCGAGAGTTGGCTTTTTTACTAGTCAGGTTACAGACATGACCAGCTTTAGTGCGACGCCCTGGCGCGATCCGATTCAGCGTTGGCGTTTGGTCAAGAAAGACGCTGGGTCGGCGCTATCGGAGCCAGAAGAACCCATCGTATTCTGGCTTGAAAATACTACGCCTAAAGCGTTTCGTGACGCCGTAGCCGCCGGTGTTCTGGCTTGGAATCAAGCCTTTGAAATGGCAGGTTTCAAAGATGCTATAGCAGTAAAGGTGCAACCTGATGATGCCGAATGGGATGCCGAAGACATTCGCTATAACGTGCTTCGCTGGACTGCCTCTAGTGAATCGCCTTGGGGTGGTTACGGCCCTGCATTTACCAACCCACGCACAGGTGAAGTGCTGGGAAGCGATATTATGCTCGAGTTTGGTTGGTTGAACGCATACAACCGGCGCGATCGTATATATATCGATAGAGAAAGCCAGCCTAAAAACACAGCGCGCCATTGCGACTTGGGTGCCCTGCGAGGTCAAAACGGGGCGTTCGCCGCGCTAGCCAGCAATGACACGTTCGATGAAGATTCTGAATTCATTCGGCAATCTGTTGTAGATCTGGTAATGCATGAAGTCGGACACACCTTGGGGCTGAATCACAACTTTATCGCCAGCACCTATTTGACGCCGGAGCAACTTCAAGATGAAAAACTCACTACTGAGAGAGGTGTGTCGAGCTCGGTAATGGACTATACGCCGGCTAACCTGGCACCACCCGGACGAGCTCAGGGTCGGTATTTTTCTAATAATGTTGGTATCTATGATCGCTGGGCTATCGAGTACGGCTACAGTGAGCCTCTTGATAACCCAGAACAAGAAGCAAACCGTCTGGCTATGATTTTATCGAGATCGACGCTTCCCGGTCATGCATTTTCAATGGATGCCGAAACGATGAATGATTCGGCACTGGGCATTGATCCGCGAGTGCTCAGGTACGATTCCAGTGCTGATCCAGTGGCCGCAGGTAGGGGTATGGTTGCGCTCGCCTATGCGACTGAAGCTAAATTGATGGGTCGACTCGCTCAAGAAAATACCAGTTGGCAAGAGGTGTATGACGCCTATGGCCGGCTGACGGCAGAAATTGGAAATCAGGGCATGATCGCTTCGCGTTGGATAGGCGGCATATTCGTCGATAAGTCTTTTCAAGATCAAACAGGGTCTGAACTGCCACTTCGGCCGGTGCCGCTGATGCGTCAAAGGGAAGCTATGGCATTGCTAGAGGATGACATTTTCTCGCCTACAGCATTTTCGTTCAGTCCTGAGTTCTATCAGCATCTGTTACAGACGAGGCGTGGTAGCGGCTTTTATCAAAAACCTCAGGAGGCTCAACTTCACAGCCGGGTCCTGCAGCAGCAAAAACTGGCTTTGGATCATCTTTTGCACCCTAAAGTGATGCTCCGTATTGTCGACTCTCAGATGTATGGTAACGAGTATGGCCTTGCTGACATGCTGCGTGACTTAACGGCGGCGATCTTTGATGCAGACCTCGCTACATCGGTCAACTCACTGCGTCAGCAGTTACAGGGCGAGTATCTCAATCAGCTGTTGGCTATTATTTCTGAGGCTAGTGAGACTGGTCATTCCAATATGGCGCAGGCTTCAGCGCTGGGACAGGTTGTTAAGATTCAGGAAATGCTCAAAGGTCGCTCTGCGGTTGATCCGACTACGCGTAGCCACACCTCCGTGCTGCTGTTGAAGATAAAACGAGCGCTGGAGCCTTGAGCCTAACCGAAGCACCTTAGCGCCTCAGGACGCATCCGCCAGCGCCGGAGTAAGTTTCCGCAATCTCAGATACATGAGCAGGTATATTGCGAAAGCGATAATGGATGCGCAGGCGCACATAACGAATATCCCCCCGTAACCCAGTCCCAGGGCGAGGATGGAAGCCGCCATGTTGGGGCCGATGATCTGGCCAAGGCCCTGAGCGCCGGGCATAAGGGCCGCAAATCGTCCCGAGTGATCGATATTTGCAATGGTTGCAAGCTGGTAAACATCAACGAAAATCCAGCAAAAATTAAAAGTGAACATGCTGATCATTACATTGGTGTTATTAATTCCGTTTGCCAACATTAAGACAATAATGGCCTGCACAATCAGGGTCACCAGCAATGGTTTTGCCAGGCCGAAACGGTTGCTGATGACGGTCGCGCAGGCGCAGCCAATGACCGAGAATACAGAGGTGTAAACGAGTAGCTGGCTCACCCATTGCGGGGATGCCTCAGAGTTTAGACTGGCCAGTTCAATGTAAGTCCAGTAGGCGCCAATATTTAGATAGGTAAACAATACTGCCGCTAATACTAGCCAGGGTATGTAGGAGGGAACATGCAGGTACGCGGTGTTATGCGCGCCGCTTTGCGCTTGTTCGTCAATTTCGATATCGAGGCTTGTTACTACCGGCCGCGGAGGTAACCAGGGCAGTAGTAGTAGACTCAGCACCGTGGTGCCAATAAAGAACAGGTAAATTTGATTCATACTGAGTGTGGGGAGTAAGTAGAGCTCTCCGCCCTGTGAAAAAGCGAAGGCAAACAGCAGAATGTTGAAGGCCCGGGCTGGTTTAGAGGTTCCCGCGAGGGTTGCGATTGCCACCGCGGTGAAGGCTCCGCTGCCGATGCCCGCCATCGCTCTTAGCCACAGGGTATCTTCGTAGCTGGTCGTCACCATGCAAAATGCGTTTGCGCCTACAGCTACAGTCGCGGCGGCCAGAACAATCAAGCGCCGGTTTACCCGCGCGACGACCAGTGACACCAGAATTGCGCCCAGGGAAAACCCCCCAAGATCCGCGCCTGCTATGCGGCCAACCTGAACTTCTGAGTACCCAAGTAGCGACACCCAGGCAGTGCTAATGACAGGGATACCAACCATCACACCATAACCCACCAGGGCCATGTATATTGCAACTGTTATGGAGCGCCAGTCATCAAAGACAGTGCGATGATGCAGCAGTGAACTTGTGTTTTCTGGCACCGTGGTTAGATCCTTGTCTTTTATTATTTGAAACTATGCCTCTCAGGAATAGTGACTACCTGTCAGCGTAATTACAAGCCATTGCAGAGTCAGAGTCTGTGCTGGCCTTGCGATTTAACTGCGATGGGCCAGCCACCATTGGGCCAGTGAGACGGGAAACTGCTCCGCTTGATCTGCGAGTTGCAGCGATGCCCCACGGTCCAGTGTTCCCACTTGGGTTGCCGGGAGAGGAGACGCCCCCTGCACCGGATCGACGGTCTCCAGGTCGAGTTCGGCGATACAATCGACAAATCGCTGCATCTCACCTTCGTGGTGATCGCTGGCCTGGTGTCGCCAGAAATCGACCGTGGTGGCAAAAGACAGTAGGCAGTAATAAAAGCCAGGTTCGCAACCGCGCCAGTATTCATAGCGAATCACCTGGTCCTCGGTGCTATGAGTTGCCTGATACATTGTCTGCATTACAGCTTCAAATGTGTTCTCTTTGCCTGGGTGGATTTTTATTTTTGCCAGCAAAGTGCTCATTGTATTGTTGCTCCGAATGGTTAACGGGTGAAGGACTGGAGGCCGATGCAGGACTACCGCGGTTCGGCACGGAACTTGAGATTGAGTGTGAGGGTTCCCAGCATGATTCCCGGCTGGTGCTCGAAAGTATTACCCTCGCCGTATTCCAGACTGGACAGTCGTTCGAGCAGTCGTTCCCAGGCGATCAGCTGTTCCTGTCTTGAAATTCCGGCGCCGGGACAGGTCCGCGGTCCCTGCGAGAAAGTGAGGTGATTACCCAGGGACTTGCGCTCGAGGTTCAGTTCATAGGGACATTCGTAATGTTTCGGGTCTACATTACCAGCCGCAAAGCGCAAATGAAGAACTGAGCCTGCTGGTACCTCTACGCCCTGGAATACCTCTTGTTGTGTCGTTAATCTTGTAGAGAGGCCCTGGGTAGGTGCGCGCAGTCGCATGGCTTCTTCGGTGAAGGCTCTGATTTTTTCTGGATTGGCCTTCAGGGTGGCAAAGAGCCTGGGTTGGTCACACAGCAACTGCGCTTGCTGTTCCAGCGCGTATTGAGTAGTTTCAAGACCGCCCAGCACCATGAAATAGACGATGCCATAGACTTCACCGTCAGTCAGTTTCCGATCCAGTGCTTTATAGTGAATTCGGGTGAGGTCACTGATCATATCGTCTTGTGGGTTGGCTCGCTTGCTTGCGACTTGATCAGACAGGTAATCTGCGAAGCCGCTTAAATCTTCTGCCTGCTGCGACATTTGGCTATCGTTAAGAATATTGAGATGGCCCTGACCATAAACGTATTGCATGACCTGGGCGCTGCCCCAGTTAGCGAGGCGAGTGATATCGGTAAACGGCAGTCCCAGAATACGCGCGGTGACCCTTTGCGGTAAGAGACGTGCGAATTCCTGGATGAATTCGACCGTACCCTTGCCATCGCCGTCTTTCCGGCTTATCCAGTCATCGATGAGCTCATCTACGATCTGGGTAATCATCTGTCGATGGCGTCTGGCTCCGGGCCCGACCCATGGGTCGGTGAGTTCTTGCCGATGTGCTCTCCACAGCTTCTGGTTCGGTCGCAGGGTGCGCACAGAGTCAAGGGCGAGATCGAAGCGAGAAGTGTCTTGCTGCGGGGTATCGCCTTTGTCCACGGCAGCCTGCATCTCCTCTACCATCAGACTCATCACCGGGGTAAAGCGCTCCGGATTTTTGACTACCCGCTCGATATCTTCATAGCAGCTAAGCACAAAAGCATCGCCGATACCGCCCATGCCCTCTCCGGGCAGTGTCATTACCGGAGCTTGTTCATGGAGAATAGGGTAGGCCTGGTACCAGTGTTCCTGGCAGCCGTTTCCAAATAGGTCTACCTCTCCTAAAGTCGAAGGGCACCCGGAGTCCGAGACCGGGTTCGATAGACTGTTAGGGTAGTTCTTCATGGCCATAGCCCCTTTGGAGGTCATGCTTTGTTAACGGATTTGTCCCAAGTTTGCGCTCGGCTTGTCAAGCAGGCGACATTGGGGTGTAATCCCAACATAAAAAACCGTACATACTGTTTAAAATAACATTGAAGTGTCCTGGCTGCAAAATACCTTAATGACAGGTGAACTTAATCGGTCGGCGATGGAGCGGGCAAGAGCAAGGAGTGAAACCATGGGCAAAAGAGTGATGGTAGCTGGCGCAACCGGCTACCTGGGCAAGTTCGCTGTTAAGGCGTTCAAACAAGCCGGTTACCAGGTGCGCGTTTTAACCCGCAGCAAAGAACGTCTCTACGAAGTTGGGCCATTTACTGCCCCCGCCCTTACCGATGACGATATGGACGAAGTATTCGTTGGCGAGATCACCCAACCAGAGACGCTCGCGGGGCTTATGGATGGGGTCGATCTGGTCTTTTCCTGTGTCGGTATATCCCGCCAACGGGATGGTCTCACTTTTGAACAGGTCGACTATCAATGTAATAAAAATCTGATCGAACTGGGTGAGTCCGCGGGCGTTAGCCGCTTTACCTACGTTTCTATGCAGGGGGCGGAAAATATTATGGATCTGGCCATCGTTCAGGCCCATGAAAAAGTAGTAGCAGCGCTACAGCACGCCAGTATGGAGTACCGTGTGGTGCGCCCCTGTGGCTATTTTTCAGATATGGGTGTGCTTTACGACATGGCTCGGAAAGGACGCGTCTACCTTGTCGGTGATGGGCTTAACCAAATGAGCCCCGTTCACGGTCAGGATCTCGCCGAGGCCTGCGTTCAAATCTCAGAAGGTTCTGAGTTGGAGGTTGAAGTCGGTGGCCCAGAAACAATGACCCAGCGGGAAGCCGCAGAGCTGGCTTTTGATGTCGCTGGCAAGCCAGTTAAGCTAACCATTATTCCCATGTGGCTTGCGAGGTGGCTGGTTAAAGTCATTGCGCTGATGTCTACCCAGTTTGGCGACCTCGCTGAATTTATTGTGACTGCCGGAGAGATTGATGGCGTTGGCCCGCCCCATGGAGCCATGACCTTACGCGCTTACTTTGAGGATATGCACTCTAGTCAGGAGTCGCTCTGAGCCAACTCTGTCCACGATAGATACCTAAAATTCTGAGAAACGCATGCTTTTCATTATTGCTGTCAGCGGTAACCCTGAGGTCGCACTATAACTGCCAGGGTTGATGAATTTAGGCTCACTGTTAACTGCAGGGATTTGATACATCAGTCGTTACCATAAGCTCTATCGCATGCTATTTAGAGTATTCATTAAGCCGCCAATAACATAAGGTGAATGACTCACCGCTAAATAGATAAAAGACCTTGGCGACTCGATTGCCGTCAGCGAGAATGGGAGGCAGTTAGATGTCTATGTGTTGGATAAAGAGAACCGCAGTCTCGGATCTGCTGCCACAGCTGGCAGCCCTGCTACTGATAGTGTCGAGCGCGGGGGCTTTTGGGGTCGACAACAAACTTAGCCAAGCTGAGATTGAGGAGGGCTGGGAACTGCTATTTGATGGCAATGAAATTCGTCATTGGCGTAACTTCAAGAAAGATGGCTTGAACGAAAAGTGGGTCGTTGATAACGGCACAATGAAGCTAGTGGGAAGCGGGGGTGGCGACATTCTTACCCACAAGTCGTATCGCAACTTTGACTTGCGACTTGAGTGGCTGATTTCAGAGGGTGGCAATAGCGGAATATTTATTCTGGTAGATGAAGAGGGCAAGTTTATTTTTTCACACGCTCCTGAAATACAGATACTCGATAATGAAAGACACTCCGACAGAAAAGTTGATTCGCATCGGTCCGGTTCTCTTTACGACATGGTGGCATCTCATCCGTCCTCACATAAACCCGCTGGGCAGTGGAATCAGGTGCGCATTTTGTTTCGTGATGGCTTTCTGCAAGTTTGGCAGAACGGCGTAAAGACAGTGAATGTCACGATCGCTGACAGTACCTGGAATACGCTGTTTGAGGCTAGCAAATTCAGCAGCAGCATTGGTACGATGTTCGGAGACTTCGAGGGTTTTGCTGAAGCCAGGTCAGGTCATATTGGTCTTCAGGATCATAGCGATCCGGTCGCATTCAAGAATATCAAGATTCTGGAGCTGCAATGACGACTGATTTTGACTATGACGTCGTCGTTGTTGGTTCCGGTGCCGGTGGTGCAATGGCCGCTTATACGCTGACCAAGGCAGGCAAGAAAGTGCTGATGCTGGAGGCAGGTCGCGACTATGACCCGGTGAAGGAAACACCGATGTTCCAGACGCCAAGGGAGGCGCCGCTGATGGGTGCTCCCACTCCCGACAAAAATTTTGGTTATTACGATGCCACTGTTGACGGGGGTTGGTCGGTGCCTGGCGAACCCTATTCCACGGGTGAAGGTTCAGAATTCAAATGGTGGCGCGCGCGCATGTTGGGAGGAAGAACCAACCATTGGGGACGTTACTCGCTGCGATTTAGTGAACATGATTTTAAGGGTTACAGCCGCGATGGTCTGGGCGCAGACTGGCCTTTTGAATACGCTGATATCGCTCCCTGGTATGACAAAACAGAAGAACTGGTAGGTGTTTGTGGAACCAATACCGGGTTAGACGATATGCCCGATTCAGCTCCCGGCGTGTTGCAACCGCCGCCTACACCCAGGGTGCCTGAGTTACTGGTGGCGGCAGCAGCAAAAAAACTGGGTATCGCTGCAGCCCCCATGCATCGAGCGGTGCTTACGCGTCCCAAGGACGACCGTGCGGCCTGCTTTTATGCTACCTCCTGTGGCCGTGGTTGCTCCATTGGTGCCGCTTTCCAGACCACGACGTCATTGCTACCCATGGCCCGCGCAACAGGCAAGCTGAAGATTGTTACTGACGCCATGGTTAAATCGGTAAACGTTGACGACAAGGGACGGGTTAACGCCATTAGTTATGTTGACAAGAAAACAGGTGAACTGAACGAACTGCCAGCGCCGGTCACGATTTTAGCTGCCAGCGCCTGTGAATCGGCGCGCATCATGTTGAATTCAAAGAGTGAGCATCACCCGCGCGGTCTGGCTAATTCCAGTGGGCAGTTAGGGCGTAATATCATGGATTCCACGGGTATGAGCTTCAGTGCTTCGGTTCCTGCTTTGAAGGGGCGCCCCATTTATAACGAAGACGGGCATACTGCTAATCACCTGTTTATTCCCTGGTGGGGGCACAGCGCTCAAGCGAGAGGCGACTTGAATTTTCCGCGCGGTTACCACTTTGAAATGGGCACTGGTTTTCAGGCTCCGGGGGCTTTTTATCCGGAAAAATTGCAAGGTTACGGTGCGGCGTTAAAGCGCCAGGCCAAATACGATTACGGCGCCAAGATCGGTCTGGCTCTGCGTGGTGAAATGTTGCCCAACGAACACTGCTACATGGAAATAGACAATCAGCTGAAGGATAAATGGGGCATACCCGTCGCCAAATTTCACTGGAAATGGTCGCAGCATGAACTGAACCAAATATCACATGGTTTAAAAACGGCACAGGCAATTTTTCAGGCTATGGGTGCAGATGTTTCCGCCGCGCTACCTGCTCCCGAAGACGCCATCAAAAAAGGGGGAGAAATTATCCATGAAGTAGGTGCGACACGTATGGGCAATTCGGCAAAGGACTCGGTGACTAACCAATGGGGCCAGACCTGGGATTGTGACAACCTGTTCGTGATGGACGGCGGTGTGTTTGCGTCCAATCCTCATAAAAATTGCACGCTGACTATCATGACCCTGGCGATGCGCAATTCGACCTGGCTGGCTACTCAACTCGATCAGGGGGTTATTTAGGTGCCTGACATCAACGAGCCAATCCCAGCCTATAAAAGCGCGCTAAGTCGTCGTCAAACCCTGAAATGGCTGGGCGTGATGTCCGCTGGTATTACCTTACCCGTCATTAGCGGCTGCGATTCGGCGGCGATTTCCGCCGCAAAAGTGGCTGGGCGTTGGCCCGACCTCGAACTTGCGCCTGTCACCGGTGAGGGCTATGGCACAGATCCCAATCTGATATCGCCTCCACAATCGCCCTGGCCGCTCACCATGACTCAGGACCAGCGCAACCTGACCGCAACGCTCTGCGATATTTTAATTCCCAGAGAGGGGAGCGTGCCATCGGCTTCCGAGGTGGGCGTGCCTGACGCAATCGATGAGTGGGTTAGCGCTCCCTATCCTAGCCACCAGGCAGACCGCAAAGAGATACTGTCGGGTCTAGCCTGGCTAGACGAGGAGTCTCAGCGCTGCTTTGACAAAAAATTTGTCCAGGCCTCATCGGCACAGCAGTTAGAAATTATCGATGTGATTGCCTACGAAGAGGCAGAGAGCGATTTGCGCTACATCTACATTGCCAAGGTGTTTGACGGTCTGCGAACACTGGTAACGATTGCCTTTTTTGCTTCTGCAGAGGGCACGGACGATCTGGGCTATATCGGCAATACACCAATCGAGGGAGATTATCCCGGTCCGACACCTGAGGCCAAGGCGCACCTTGAAGCTGTGTTACGTGATCTTGGGTTATCCGAATACCGTTATTCCTGAGGACATGACCAGGTGCTAATCGGCGATTTTATCCACTAGCCCTGTGACGCAAGATAATGTTTGGTCACAGCGGTCTTCAATGTTGCCCGATGCCCTGCAGGTATGCATCACAGACACTAATTAGTCGATCTACGGCACTGCGATCAATATCCATGTGGGTAACAAGGCGCATAACGTCACCGCCCAGCACGGCAATACCTTCGTCAGCTAAACGAGCAACAAGGCCATTAGTGATAGCTGCATCATCAAGTGTCATGAACACCATGTTGGTTTGCGCTCTTGCAATATCGCAGTTCACGCCGGGTAGTGACGCCAGGCCTTTGGCAAGATGCAGGGCGTTTTCATGATCCTCCGCCAGCCGCGGAATATTGTTCTCCAGCGCATACTGGCAGGCAGCCGCCATGATGCCGGCTTGGCGCATACCACCGCCCAGCATTTTGCGCCAACGGCGCGCCTGGTCGATCAGTTCAGCATTGCCCACCAAAATTGACCCTGCGGGCGCGCCAAGGCCCTTTGATATGCATAAGGAAACGGAGTTATAGTGCTGTGCGATGTCCTGTAGGCTTACCTGCTGCTTGACGCAGGCGTTGAACAAGCGAGCGCCATCCAGGTGCAGTGCCAGGCCGGTTTCGCTGCAGAGACTCGCGGCCTGCGAGTGATAGTCCATCGGTAGCACATCGCCAGAACGCGTGTTTTCCAGGCATAAGAGGCGCGAGCGTGCAAAATGAAAGTCATCTGGTTTGATTTTGCTGCGCACCTTATTCAGGTCCAGTGTTGAGTCATTTGAGTATTCTATGGGCTGAGGCTGGATGCCGCCGAATACAGCAGCGCCACCGCCTTCGTATTTATAGGTATGGGCTTCCTGACCCACGATGTACTCATCGCCCCTCTGGCAATGGGCCAGCAGGGCCACCAGGTTGCTCTGGGTGCCAGAGGTACAAAAAAGTGCTGCTTCCTTGCCCGCAAATTCTGCGGTCCAGGTCTCCAACGCATTAACAGTAGGATCGTCGCCAAAAACGTCGTCGCCTACCGGGGCTTTTACCATGACCTCGCGCATGGCAGGGGAGGGCCGACTGACTGTGTCGCTGCGAAAGTCTGCGTTTATAGTATTCATACTGTTTGTGCCTGATAAAGATGAGACAATATTAACTCGACTGTTGCGTTCTGTCGCGGCCGCAGTAGCGCGTTTGATGTCTAAAGGGGATGACTGTGCTCATCTTTAAATTAAGATGAAACTTCAACGGACCAGATTGGATCGTTTGGTGAGTGAACGTGGGGGTGTGCATCGCAAAGAGGTGCGTTTGCTGTTGGCGCAGGGACGAATACATATTGATGGTCGACCCGCTGACTCAATCAACCAGGCTGTTGGCCCTTTTACCCGGGTGACTCTCGATGCGCGTGTTTTGCAGGCCAATAAGGCACGTTACGTTATGCTTCACAAACCGTCTGGCGTGGTTAGCGCCACCCGGGACAAGCAGCACAAAACAGTCATCGATCTGTTATCTGTGCCCTATAGCAGCGAATTGCACATCGTAGGGCGGCTGGACTTTAACTCTACCGGACTGATGCTGTTGACCAACGATGGGCGTTGGTCGAGGTCCCTGTCTGATCCGCAAAACAATATCGCCAAGACATATCGGGTCCTGCTTGAAAAAGCACTGGACGATAGCTACGTGAAGGCTTTTGCCGATGGCATGTATTTTGATTTTGAGGGTGTGACTACGCGACCAGCTGAATTAAGAATTCTTGGTCAATACGAGGCAGAAGTGGACCTGATCGAAGGGCGCTATCACCAGATCAAAAGAATGTTTGGTCGTTTCGATAACCGGGTTAAAGCGCTGCATAGGACCTCGGTGGGCTCACTATCAATGGCGGCTGGCCCTGCGCTTGGGCAATGGCGAGAACTGACCCTGTCGGAGCTGGATTTACTGGGCTTGGAGCACTGCTGCCTGAGCCCAACAGAATAACGCAGTAAAGTAGGCGCATGGTCGTCAGTGCTCGCTTGTCTGCTGGAATGAGGTGTTTATGTTGCCGCGGGGTCAGGCGGTGTAAACGGAAAGGAAGCGCCTCCCTCGAACACAGGTTCGCTGAGCTCAGGCGAGCTTGCTGCCGACCAAATGGGTAACTCGAAGTGGGCAATGTGTTTGATTTGGGGTGCTGATTCAAATGGCGAAAGAAGGCTTTCCATTGTGACCATGGATACCCTCAAGTGCTCTGCGCTGAACTGCGCCAGTCCATAGCCATTCGCTGTGCTATCGAGGTACTTAAGGTCTGGATTCGCACCGTTTGGTCCCAGCCATCGGGCAGGCGCGCGCAATCCTGTTTGAGAATATGCAAATGAGGCCAGAGCACCGTCCAACATGGTCATGTTCCAGGTCGGAGTGACTTCGCCCTCTTCAAGCCTGTAAACCAATGCCGCGAAATCGGGATGGGATTGACTGCCGACTTTATAAAGCTCTTCAAACATCGGTTGGGAGCTGATACCTGCGACGCTGAAGTCTACCGCTACCGGCTTTGCTTCAGTATCACTGGCATTGTGTCGCAGCGCTCCCGCTCCGTGCATATGATGGTCTCCGGAGAAGGAAACTACGCCGGTGACTTCCTCTGCCTGCAGCTGTTTCATGATCAGGCCGAGCTCGTGTGGGTAACCGGCCCAGGCATCAAGGTGAAAGATGCCGTCTTCATAATCGGTGAAGGGGAGAGTGGATAAATCCAGTCGCATGGGGATCATCGGTAGGGCATTGGCCCACAGTTTCCAGGGTACCTCAGCGGACGAGAGTCCTTGCAGTAACCAGTCTCGTTGCGATTCTCCCAACAAAGACCCCGGCGCGCGGCCTTTACCTGGATTGGGGGTGTTACCGTCGGCATAGGGCAGGGTAGCGGGTGGGTTGCCGTTATTGTATTCGTCGCCAGCATCGGCCATTTCGACCAATTGTACTGAGCTCATTACCAGTCCCAGCGACTCCGCGAAGTCATCTGGCAGACAAGCAGGGCTGCGGTAGCTGCGGCTATCCGTCAGTAAAATATCCAGGTACTTGCCCCAATTGAGTTGGCGGTAAATGCAAAGGCTTTCTATAGCGCCATCAGTAGAACTGGTGACGTTTGTTTTGGGTTTGCGAAAGTTATGCGCGGGTTGTTCTTCAAGCTCATCCAGCACTGCAGGAATAAACTCGAACCAAGCGCGGTTGGCGGCCACTTTGCGCTCGCTCTCAGCGACCGGACTTTCTCGGTATGTGGTGTAAACCTGGTAACTGTCGTTGCTAAATTCATGGTCGTCCCAGGTGCATATGAAAGGCCAGCGAGCGCGGGCTTCCTGCAGGTTTGGATCGCTTAGATAGGTTTTATACAGGTGACGATAGTCAGCTAAAGTCAGAGCGTAACTGTACTCGTCCTGCTGGACGCCATCAGGAAATGGGGGCAACGGTCGGGGTACCGGCATGTCATTGGCGAGCTTGGGCCAGCTGCGTTCATAAATAAAATCCCCCAGATGCAGGACGAAATCGATCTGTTCACTGTCGCTTTTGGCTTTGTCATCGGCAAGCATACGAGCCCAGGAACCATAGTAAGCCTGCTCGTAGCTCTGGCAACTGACGAAGGCCATGTTGACGTTGCGCTCTTGCCCGGGCGCGGGGGCCGTGCGTGTTCGGCCGATACGAGAGCTACTGTTCGCACCTACGAAACGGTAGTAGTAGCGTGTGTCCGGATTGAGCTCCCTAACCAAGATTCTAATAGTGAAGTCATGCTCCAGGCTGGTAGCAACCGTTTCTTGCGCAACTAGGGTGGAAAAATCACTGTCCAGGCTGAGTTGTACCTGGACACTTGTCTCGTCGGCAGTAGCCTCGGGCACAGCCCTCGTCCAGAGCATCACCGCAGTCGGCTGCGGATCGGCAGAGGCAACCCCCTGGGGGAAACGCAAAGCAAGAGTGGGTCCTGGTGAGCTGGAAGCGCCCAAGCTGCCTGCGGTCAGCAAAAATGTACTACTGGAAAGTAGGCCTAGAACGGTCCTTCTGCTGATTGGCATGATAATTGATTCAGTGGCTCAGGATGACGCTACTGTAGCCCAGACTACCCTGTTGGCAAAGTCCGGGCAGTAATAAAACCGCGACATATCAGCGCGACCGGCGATGTTGGCCCGGCTAACGAAGCGATACTATCAACGGTACCTTGATTAATGGTATGGGAAAATAAGTTGCTTTGCTCGCTGGCGAGTGAAACAGGAATCCACCTTTGCTTCAGTTTCTGCTTGGCCAAATGGAATCCGATTTTTTTTCTTTCTGACCTCGCTGCTGAATCTGCAAGCCCATAAGAAAGTTTCGTAATACCTGATCCTTACACTGTCGATAGTTTCGGTGCCCTGGCTTTCGAAAAAATGAGCCGAGTTCTGATAGGCTCAATTTATAGTCGGCAAGATGCAGGATGTTAATAATATCGTCGGATTGCAGGTTCAAGGCGATTTTCAGTTTTTTCAAAATGAGGTTATTGGTCAATGAATGTTCAGCCTTGGGCTGCGGGCCATCACGTTTGCCCCGCTTCTCGTTGATTAGTCCATTGAGGAAAGTCGCGAGCATTTTGTCATTGCACTCCTGATAAGAGTTTTCATCTTCTTTGAGCAACCAGGAAATAATATGGCCACGCCTCACCTCTGCCCCGGCCAATGCGAAAATTTTAATCATCGTTGCATCGTCAAAATCGAAGATAAAGCGCAGGCGGCGTAGAACGTCATTGTTTGTCATTTTCCTGGTCTCTACTTTATCGGATAAAAGTTACGTTGCTATTAGACATTTGGGCTCCGGTGCGTTAACTGGAGTAAACGATGATGCCTGAAGAGTCCACGAGGGAATTATTTGTCTGCCGCTGCCGCTCTGTTTTTCTGAATTTTGCTTTAGTCGACGTTTATCGAACATAGCCAATGACAGCGATCAGGTGACAGACAGAACCGACAAGAACAAAAAAGTGCCAGATACCGTGGGAGTGATCAAGTCGATTCATCTTGTCGAGTAAATAAAATACAATTCCTGCTGTGTATGCGATTCCACCTGCGGTCAGCCAAAAGAAACCCACTTCAGGCAGGGCTGCTTTTAAACTGGCGAATTCCAGGGAGCACGCCCAGCCCATGCTGAGGTAAATGACGAGTTGAATCGTCTTGACCACTCGCCCAGATAAGAACACTTCAGAAAGGATTCCGATAATGGCCAGTGTCCATACCAGGGAAAGAATCATCTTTCCTTCACTGCCGCCCAGGCTGACCAGCATAAAAGGAGTATATGAGCCAGCAATAAGCAGGTAGATCGAAATGTGATCCAGAAGCTGAAAGGCTTTTTTAAGTCGAGGTTCCTGGAAGCTGTGGTAAAGCGTTGACATGGTGTACAACAGTACCAGGGCAAGGCCAAAAGCTGTAAAGCCAACGATGACCAGAGGGTCGCCAGTTTGAATGCCCAATGCGAGCAGCGCACCAAGCGCGATCAGTGCAATGACGGCCCCGACCAAATGGCTGATGCTGTTAAGTTTTTCTCCGTAGTACATTTTCTACGACAGGCCCTGTGGGTGATGGCTTATCTACGGGACATCCCGAGAGGTGCAGGTCGGGAAGCAAAATGAAGCAAGGTAGGGTTAGATAAAACCTGGGTACAAGCCCCCTCTACAGCTTAGGGGCCATCACCTCGGTTTATTCAGATTCTTTGGATTCGGACGGTTTGGGTTTAGGGGGTGCCATGCTGGGTTGCCCACTAATTCCAGACTCGACTTTCTCTATTTTTCCGCCGGCTTCGAGAAAAGCTTTCACTTTGTCGTCAAGAGAAGATGAAGTCTCCACAGCAGCGGGTTGCTTCTTTTTGCCTAATGTTGTCAGTGGTTTCGTAGCCATGATATGTCTAAATGCGTTATCTGGTCCCCCAGCATACACAAAAACGAGTCAAAAATGGAGGGAACATCAGCGTATATTATTATATCGCTGTTGGTCGATCAGCCTGCTTTTGATCCTGCTGGCGACAAAAAACCGGGCATGCTAGAACGGTATATCTTCGTCCCCAAAGTCAGACGGAGTAGGGAAGGGTGGTGATTGCTCGTCGATACCAGTTGCTGATGCGTCTTCCGCGGCATCGATTTTCCAACCCTGGAGGTTGTTGAAATAACGACCGTTGTACTCCCTTCCTCGAATGTCAAAGGTGACGGTTACTTCTTGTCCTGGCCGCAGCGAATCTAGCAATGTCACTTTTTCTTGAACGAATTCGAGGTTGATTTCTTGAGGGTATTTGCCGTCTTCGACGATGACCACCATCTCTCGTTTGGTAAACCCGCTGTCAAAAGTTTTTGCATCCTGAATAAGTTTTATTTTTCCAGTTAAATCATATGCCACGCAAATTTCTCCGATCGAATCCAGTGTCAGTCACCACGAGGTGGCCAGTTTATCCTCTGCTAGCGGCCGTTGCTATCAGGCCAGCGAAATAACTGCATATAGGCGATATTGATTGATCGTTTCTTATCCTGTCTTTTGGCCGAGGTGCCAGCTATCACCGGGCAAACGCCAACGGTGGCTTAGTGACGCAGTTTGGCGCTTTCCATTCTCACGTCCTTGAATTCAGACCCCTCGCGCCATTTAGGCCAGCGCGTAGAATTACCCAAAGCGCTTATGATCGTCTGGAATAATTCAATGTCCTGTGCCGCGCCACGCAGGTCCCAGTCGGGATTCCATGCGTCACAGGTTTGGTGATAGCACCTGCCCACGTAGTCGGCGACCCATTGGTCGCCGGCAGCTCGACCGCCTTTGACCAGGTCCGATCCGCCGGCGATACCCATGATCAGTAATACGGGTACGCCTCGTCGAGCGACGGAAAAGTGGTCGGCGCGGAAAAACAAGCCGTTCTCGGGTAGGCTTTCGGGTGTTAATACGCGCCCCTGTAGTGTGGCTGCCCGGGCAAGGTCATCTTCAAGGTCGCTTTGACCTTCACCTACCAAAATGACATCGCGAGCTGGGCCAGCGGTTTGGAGGATGTCGAGGGTCAAGTTGGCAGCAGTCTTCTCCAGCGGATAGATGGGCGCCCTGGCATAGGCTTCTGAACCCAATAGACCGCTTTCTTCCGCTGTCCAGGCCGCAAATACCACACTGCGCTGCAGCGGAGCGCCTGCTTTGAGTACTCTAGCGAGCTCCAGTACACCCGCAATACCCAGGGCGTCGTCATTGGCTCCGGGGCGCACGCGGCGGCCCTGCTCGTCAGGCTCACCCATTCCATAGGCATCCCAGTGGCCTGATACCATTATGGTTTCCTCGGGACGGGTGCTGCCGGGTAATAATGCCAGTACGTTTTGGCTTTCAATAATTTCTTTTGTAACAGTACTTGCAGCACTGAAACTGACGCCCTCAAGTTCAAAAGCCTGAAAGGATGAGCTGCGCGCTTGCACCCGTAGCTCATCCAGATTGAGACCGACGCTTGTCAATAATTGTGCCGCTGCATCGCCATGCAGCCATCCCTGCAATGCGATTGGGCTGGGTGCCCCTTTTGCGAGAACAATGGAGTAATTTTCTCCTGGAGACGATGAAGCCACGTTCCAGCCATAACCAGCGGCTACGTCTTCATGAATGACCAGTGCTGCAATAGCGCCTCGGCGGCTGGCCTCTTCGAATTTATAGGTCCAGCGGCCATAGTAGGTCATACGTTTGTTGCCAAAAATTCCGGCGACCGGTTCATCCGCCTCTGCCGCAAAGTCGGGGTCGTTTACCAGAAACAGGGCGACTTTGCCGGAAAGGTCGATATCACCATAGTCATCCCATTGTCGCTCCGGTGCGCTAGCGCCAAAGCCAACAAAGACCACAGGGGCCTCCTCGATCGCAATTTGCTCTACCGCACGCACAGTACTGACTTCGATGTCAGTTCCCTGGGTCAAACTCTGGTTAGCCTTTGCGTGGTGAAAAGTCAGACCAACCGATTCCTGCAATTGGGTATGGACCAGCGGTACCGCCTGCGTCCAACTACCATCGTCTCCGCCGGGGTGCAGGCCTAGTCTCTTGAATCTCTCAATGAGGTAGGCGACCGTTTTTTGTTCACCCACCCCCCCTGGTGCGCGGCCTTCAAACTCGTCTGAAGCGAGAACTTTGACAGTGGTTGAAAGTCGTTCGACGTCTATTTGCTGATCGTTTGCGACGCAGGACATAGAAAACAGGATCGACAGGGTCAGCAGGATCTTTTGATACTGCATAAATGAGTACTCCCGGTGGTAGGATAATTTAACGGAATGGTAACCTTTTCGTTCTTCAGGTTTTGATCAGCTCATATTCATGCAATCCGCCTTCATCCTGGGAGCGGCAGTACTCTTTAAAATTGCCCGGGAACAGGAAGGGGGCATGACCAGATGCGTTGCGATAATAGCTGTTGCAGTCGCTTGCTCCCCAGGAAAATGAGTCAAAGCGATCGGCCATCCAGTCATTGTAATGATCAAAGGCCTCTGGTTTGGCAGAGATCGCGGTAACGTCGGAGCCTTGCATCTCGGTGAGCAGGCGCACGATAGTGCTCAGGCTCTTTTCAGCAGTTTTGAAATAGGGGACATTGAGCACCAGGCCATTGGGGCCGATGGCAAAGAAATAGTTGGGGAATCCTGGCATGGCGATCCCTTTGTGCGCGCGCGGATTGTCGGCCATTAGATTCGCCAAATTCTTGCCGTTCTGGCCGATGACTTCGATACGATCAAAGTCCAGAATTCTGTAGCCCGTGCAGTAAATAATGACGTCTACTTCAAGCTCGGTTCCATTATCGGTAATCGCGCCATCGGCTGTCACCTCCCTGAGGCCTGCATGAACGAGGTCAACGTTGTCCCTATTCAGGGCGGGATAAAAGTCGTCTGAAACCAGGCCTCTTTTGCAACCGTAGCGACTGTCAGGAGTAAGAGCTTCACGCACTTTAGGGTCATCCACGCTGCGATCAATGAATTTTTTTGCGACTTTCTCGAACTGGCCCATGCGGTTATGACCGAGGGTAACGGCATGCTCTACCTGGCCCATCATCGTGCCCTGAATCTTGCGAATCAGTGACATGAGAAAGGGGAATCGACGCCAGCGACGCTGCTGGGAGGGGGTGTACTCTTTCCAGTTTCTGGGCATGATCCAGTTGGCGGATCGTTGCAATACTGTCAAATGTCCCGCGATTTTAGCGACCTCTGGCACTATTTGGACCGCGCTGGCGGCTGACCCCACAATCAGCACACGCTTGCCTGTGAGGTCGACATCATTGTTCCATCGCGTTGCGTGCCAACTTTCTCCGGTAAAACTATCCATGCCCGGTACATTGGGGTAAAGGGGTGTGTGCTGGTTGCCCATCGCATTAATCACCACGTCAAATTCGTGGTTTTCACCCGTGCTGGTTTGCAAAAGCCAGGTATTATTATCCTGGTAATGGGCTGTGGTAACCCGGGTATTGAGCTGCATATGCGGGTTCAGACCGAATTCGCTGGCACAGCGTGCCAGGTAGGACTGGATCTCCGCCGCCTCTACAAAATTTGCCGACCACTCCGGGTTGGGCGCGTAGGAGAAACTGTATGAGTGTGCCCAAACATCACAGGCCAGCCCCGGGTATGAGTGTAAGTGCCAAGTGCCGCCCGGCGCATCCAGGGCGTCGAAAATGGTGAATTCCTTAAACCCCTGCTGTAGCAGTTCGTGGCCAGCGCCAATGCCTGCGGGTCCAGCACCAATGATCGCTACTCTAAAAGAACGCGTTTCGGAATTCGCCATGCTGCTTCCTTCTCTTCCAGGTCAAACAAACAATAGTAATAGCGCTGCAACTTTGTCAGCGAGCCATGTCTTAATCGCGAGCCACCAGCTGGGGTCGTTGTGCAGTACCCACTCATCCTCGGCCCTGTCGAGTATGTAAGCCTTGATTTCAGCGCTTTGGTGCGGCGTGAGCACGGAATCAAATTGAGGCATGCCTGCCGACAGCATTGAGCCTTCGAGAACGACTTGATCAAAGCTCTCATACCAGCTGTTATCGAGCTTGCGCAGATCGGGCACACTGCCGTCAGACACGACGCCAGCACCGTGACAGCGAGCGCAGAAGCGGGTATAGGCCACACCACCGCGATCAATCTCTTCGGCGCTGGCAGTGGTGGCGGGGGGCTTGTTTCGAGTTGAGGGTAACTCGTACCCCGGCAATACCCTGTCGCCACCCAGTGCGAAGGTGAGTACTCGGCGCTTGGGCGTGGCAGCCTGTCTTTTAAGGCCGATCATCATGCTGTAGCCGCCTCCCTGGCCCGCCATCACTGCAACATATTGGCGGCCATTGACGCTGTAGGTGATGGGGGCTGCAACAATGCCGTGCTGGGTATCAAAGGACCAGAGCGCCTGACCATTTTCACTGTCATAAGCGGTGAAACGATTGTTGGCTGTTCCCTGGAATACAAGTCCGCCTCCAGTGGACAGAACACCGCCGCCCCCCATTTCGGGATTCGGGGCTCGCCAGACTTCCTGTTGATTGACCGGGTCCCAGGCCAATAAGTAGCTATCCAGCATGCGCCGCAACAGGGCCTGGCTGAGCAGTCGGCCAAAAGGTGAGTGGCCCATCTTGTAGCCCAGGTTCCATTGCCCCTCGAACCAGGTGTATTCCTCTTCCTGCTCCATGGGGGCTGCAAAGTCCAGGGCGGGTAAATAGACCAGGCCGGTTTGCAGACTGTAGGACATTGAGTGCCAGTTGTGCCCACCGAGGCCACTGGGGCGCACGTTGAAGGGCTCGTCTACATAGCGGGCAGCCGGATTCTCAACCGGTCTGCCGGTATCGAGGTCGTAGTGGCTAGCCCAGTTCACAGGCACGAAAGGTTCTGCTGAGAGCAGTTCACCCGTGATCCGATCAATAATAAAAAAGAAGCCATTCTTTGGCGCCTGCATCAGCACCTGACGGGTTTGACCCTGCCAACTGATGTCGGCAAGCACCATTTGCTGGGTAGCCGTATAGTCCCAGGTTTCTCCTGGATTTTGCTGATAATGCCATACGTACTCGCCGGTCTGCGGTCGCAGGGCAACAATGGAGGCAACGTAGAGATTGTCTCCACCATCGGGACTGCGCATCTCCCGATTGTGGGGCGCCCCGTTGCCAACACCGATGTATAAGAGGTCTAACTCCGGATCGTAGGCAATAGAATCCCAAACCGTGCCACCGCCCCCCATCGTCCACCACTGCCCCGTCCACGTCTCTGCTGCGAGTGCCATCTGCTCGGTTTCAAAGCCGTCTTGGGGATTGCCCGGTACGGTGTAAAAGCGCCATAGCTGCTCGCCGGTTGCGGCGTCATAGCCACTCACATAGCCGCGAACGCCGTATTCAGAGCCACCGTTGCCGATGACAACAACACCGTTAGCAACACGGGGCGCACCAGTGATCGAGTAGTTTTTGCTTGGGTCAATAGTGAGTGACCGCCAGCGCTCGCGGCCGTCAGTTCGGTCAATAGCGATCAGATAGCCGTCTAGGGTGCCCAGCAAAACACTGTCTTCCCATAGGGCTACGCCACGATTAATTGCACCACAGCAGAAGGCGTTAGCGCGCTCCCGCGGCACCCCTGGATCGTAAACCCAGAGCTGCTCGCCAGTCGATGCATCGAGGGCGTGGACAACGCTCCAGTTGCCAGTGACGTACATAACACCGTCGGCTACCAAGGGGGTTCCTTCCAACCCACGGGTATCGTCGAAGTCGTAGCTCCAGATTAAACCGAGATTGTCGACGGAGGTCGTATTAACGTCATTTAACGGGCTGAACCGGGTTTCATTCAGGTCGCGCCCATGGCTGAGCCAATGGTCAGCATCAGTGGAAGCTGAAACAAGACGGTCTTGCGTCACTGACGCGGCGGGCAGACCCACACTGTAAAAGAGCAAAGCAAGGCCCGCGCTAAGCAGGGGGGTTTTAAAGACGACTCGCATCAAGACGTTTCATTCTGGCGTTATATGTGCCCGCAAGGATAACAGTTTGCCTGTTCCCAGTGGGATAACAACATGGACCAGCGCTCGGTCTTCGTCACTACGATGTCAAGCAGTTCGTGCCTCTCAGGAGGCTGCGGTAAAGCTCGCTGCATCATCGCTAACCCGCAGGGTGAGTAGCATTTGCTCACCTTTCGCTTGCTCCAGTCCCAGTTGTACCAAAGACCGCTGAAGACTACTCGCTAGCCCTGATGCCAGGACTCTCCTGTAGTAGGGCAAGTGCGCTTCATAATGGGGAAGGCCCTCGGCGAGCGTGTCTGACGACTCCACGTGGTTCCGAAACTGCTGCTCAAAGTCCGCTAGCGCTGCTAATAAATCGTGTCGCTGGTCAAGCCCGTCAGCCGGCTCTATCTCCCAGGAAGCATCGGGTCGCAGCCGGCATGCAGCAAGATAATTTGCCTCGCGAGTGGGCCGCCACTCCGCGGGGGCAACCAGCGATAGCTGCCATTGCTTGTTCCGAAAGTAGAGATGGTATTTTTTGCCCAGCACAGGTCGAAACTTGAATTCGGCGGACAGTACCAACAGCGCTGCAAGATAGTCTACAACGACCGTTCGGGGCGTTCTTCGAGGCATGCTCGCAGGCAGTGCCGCGTTGCTACGCCACATCTGCAGGTCGCTAAGCAGCGGTAGGTTGGCTTTTCCTTGAGGGTTTGGATTATCTGGCATAGGGGAATTTACGCGATCGCTCACCAAGTGGATGACTCAGGCAATCAGTGATGCAGCAAGCGGGAATCCGAAGGCAAATCGGCGCTCGCACGGATAGCGACTTTGCCATCCGATTTTGTTAGTGAGGTGCGAAAGAGGTAGAAAATTAGGCAAGTTCTTAAACAAATTCCTATACTAGGAGATACCGTCATCTCCGCCCCTTTTCGAGGTAAACCTGCGTGCACACATTAAAAGCAATGTTGCTAATACTCTTCACGAGCATCGCCATTAGCGTGCAGGCAGGTTGGCAAGACCTGCTCAATGAACTGCCAGACAGCGCCAAAGATGTTCTCTTAAGCAACGATGCAGCAGATGCTGCGGGCGTCACCGCGATTTCAAGCGAGGAAATGATTGCCGGGCTTAAGGAAGCATTGAACACAGCGTCCGCACTGGCTGTGAACAGCTTAGGCGAGCAGGGAGGTTTTCTCGATAATCCCACCGTTAGGATACCGATGCCCGAGGAACTATCATGGATTGAAAAGGGCCTGCGGCAGGCTGGACAGCAAGACATGGCAGATGAGTTTGTCATCACTATCAATCGCGCGGCGGAGCAAGCGGTGCCCTTGGCTCTGGACCAGTTTCAGTCCGCGATTGCAAACCTGACGGTCAAAGATGCGGAAGGCATTCTCTATGGATCGGAAGACGCCGCTACCAAGTATTTTCGCAAGCACAGCGAATCGACCTTACGGGACGAGTTCCTGCCAATCGTCCAGCAAACTACCTCCAGTGCAGGAGTGACTTCCACCTACCAAGATATCATGCGGAAAGTAGGTAGCTTCAGCAGTTTTCTGCAGCCGGAATTAGTGGATTTAGATCAATATGTTACCGATAAAGCGCTAGACGGACTGTTTGCAGTTGTCGCGCAGGAAGAAAAGCGCATCAGGGATGACCCTGTAGCCCGTTCTTCGGAATTACTGAAAAAGGTATTCGACTTTTAACGACTGGAATTGGCGGTGCCTGACGTTAGCCTTTGATCTTTTCTTCTAGTCAATAGCGGCAGCTACAGAGGCTGCTCAGGTGCAATAGTCTAGGGGCGCTCGAGTGCGACTTGAGTAGACGTATAGCTGTAAAGATCACCACCCATTTTGCCCACCGAATCCAGTAGCGTTTGATCGATAGCGTTGTCGATATACACATTATCGTCGACGTAAATGGCCTTGACGTCCAAGAGCACAACCGTACCTCCCGCGGGTAACTTACTAATAGAAATTACCTCTTTCAGTGAGCACTCGTAGCGCACTGGTGATGCCTTTACCGAACGAGGCGAAACCTTGTAGCTAGCAGTGCTCTCTACACTGGCGAAGTCAAATTCGCTTTCACTCGCGTCAATACCGGCGCTGCATTTATTGGCCTGATCCAAAAGATGGGCACTGACTATGTTGACGACACATTCTCCAGTATCAACCAGATTTTTCAGGGTGTCTTTGTCGACACCGCTGCGCTGCGTTACCTGTGTGTAAAGCAACACCGGAGGATTACAACTGGCGACGGAAAAAAAAGAATACGGCGCCAGATTATCAACACCATCGCGAGAGCGAGTACTGATCCATGCAATGGGCCTGGGTGTTACTCCACCGTTAAGCAGTTGATAGTTTTTGCGGGCTTCTGTGTCAGCGGCATCAAAAATCATGTTTTTCGAGTTCTACTCCGAGAGTGCCGATATCAGGGTGGCGATGAGCAGGCCGCGTTCGCAACCCCAGGGGCGCTCCAGCCGTCACCGTTGACATCAATAAAGAGTGGGTTCGTAAAGGCAAATGCAGGGATACCGCCCTCACCGAGATTACCGTCGATCAGATCGTTTAAGGTCTGGTTAGAGGCTTCATTGAGGCTGGCGGGTAGCGCCGGGAAGAGGGGCTCTGAAATACCATCACTGCCGCGTGCTATGACCACGACCCATGTATCTTCGCTGATGTCTTGAAGACTAACGGTAGCTGTAATTTCGGTGCGCGATGCACCCTGAACGGCTTCATTAACGATGATTTCATTTGCTATCCATCCCTTGTCGCCGGCTCTGACAATAATATTTGGGCAGACGCCATAGCGCGCTGCAATGTTTTCTGGCGTTATTCGCTTGGGCTGATTGTTAATGTAAAACTCTAAAGTATCTACTTCAGCCCAAGACGGCGTGGCTACCGTGGCCGTCAGTAACACATCGCTCCCTGAATCCGCCGCCAAAGTGGTTTCGTGTTCCAGTCTGAAGCTGGCGCGTTGTTCCGAGCCTTTAAACTCGCCGTCGGCCTGCAGCAGCAGGAAAGGGGCATTAGTGGCGACGGCTTTACCGGCCAGCACATTGGCAGCAAGACTTTCTGCGCCTGATGACAACGCAGAGGCATCTTCAATATCACTGGCGATGAGCGTCCGGGCAGAGGTGCGCGTAAATCGCCGGTCGTGAGTATCGGAGTTTGCAATCCCAATCTTGATAAGGTCTTGATTGATCAAATTAAACCAATCGCCGGCATTCTGGCCGAGAAATCCATTCAATATCCCGCCACGACCGTTAGTACCAATCCACACTTCCAGGGCATCGAATCCATCGTCGAAACCATTATCAAGTGCCGGGTCCAGCCTTCTGCTAGCCAGGTCTGTACTTGACCGTGGTGGTGTCATGCCGGTGTCAATTGCCAAACCGGAGGGGCCAAAATGTGAACTGATGTGATTGATTTGCACCAGGTTGTCCATGGGATCGCTTTTCAACCCGGAAATAATCTCAGCGGGGGGCAAGTTGTAATTGCCATAGGCAGGAAAGTCCATCCCAGGCGGCGCCTCACCGGCCCAGTCGAAGGAACCTCCGCTGATGCTGTCCGGATCAACCCATACTGGCCAACTGTTGAAATGCCCGTAGTCAAAGGTCGTGGTCTCGCTACTGGCAGCTACACCAATAAGATCCTCAACGCCCATTGCCTGAAGCGTGGGCAGGAAGTCCGAGCGCACTCCGTGATCCGAAGGCGTGAAAAAGTCTATCCCCTCAGCCAACATAACGGCAACTCGTTCTTCGCGTGTTACTTCAGCGTCTGGACTGTCTATTGAATGCACGTGAAAATCACCGTGCACGAAGCCATCGGTATCAAGCACTTTGACTATTTCAGCTTGTACAGTGGTCACCTGGTCTGGCGCAATAGTAATGGCCTGCTTGAACACTGAATATCTCGGGCCTCTGGAAACGACAAGTTGGTAGTTTCCAGGCTCAATCGTGATCTTTTGGCTCGCACCATCACGATCAATAAAGAGCGCTTGTGCGATACCGTGGGGAAGATTGTCTGCGTTATTGTCACCGAATATACCGGCGTTACCGCCAGCTACTGGGTTGCTGAGAGGCGGGCTTGGGTCGAAGCCAACCAACTGCACTTTCGCCGGCCCGGGCCCTATATCGTCAACAACAGTAACTTCAAGGAATCCCGACGTTGGCATTTCGAAGTTTTGCGTCTTTACTTCCCCGGCTGCGACTGTGAGTTGGGACGGGCCGTTCTCGGGGTAGCGATAGCCCTCGACATTCGCCCTGATTTCGTATTCACCGGGGGGCAGGCTAAGGCTGTATTCTCCAGCGGCGTTTGTTCGGCTGTGATTCACCATAAACAAAGAGGCCGGACTCGTGTTCGCGTTTAATACCTGGTAGGCAACCACCTGACCGTACTGCAGCGGATCGCCATTGCTGCTGACCACGCCACTGACTGCACCCGTTTCGATGCCAAATATTTCATTGCGAACAGTTGCGATACTGTTGACTGTGCCATCGCCTACTGCGAAGTATCTGCGCAGAGTGAAAGCATCGTCAGCGGGCACGGTATAGTTCGGGCCTACGATACCAAGGATAAGATTGAGTACTGCCTCACCATAAACCACAATGTTAATGCCAGCCGTTGAAAAGCTGGATGAACGCTGCTCGCTATGGATTAATCCGTAGGAGACACCAGAAGCGCCGTCCAACCCGCTGTATGTGACGAAGTTGCATTGATCACATAATTCATCTTCCAGTGCGTCACAGGCGACATAGGTTTCTTCGGGGCAAGAGGACGTAAATGCGGGTTCGCCAAAGCCTGCGTAGGGCTGAAAGAATTCAACCTGCCCGGAGCCGTTCAGATATTCAGTCATGTAAATTGGAATATCGTCCAGTCCAAGGTTTATTACGGAAGTGTCCATGGTGATATATCGCGCTTCAGATTCAAGGCGATAGCAGGTTTCGACTTCTACCGCCAGGTCTCGGTCGTCGGCGCTGGGCGGCAATGGCACGCCGAACTCCAGGATTGCGGAGCTCGCGTTAGCCAGTTCCAATAAATCGTCCGGACCAGAAGCACAAATCACCGCGGCTTCCCCATCGCTGCCGTCGTTTTCGATGCTCACTTGGGTATAGTTCGCGGTGTTTTCGATATTTAAACCGATCACAAACTCTTCCAAGTGATCAGGTAGCAGACCACCCTGCGAATCCTTGCGGCTGACATCAATAATGTTGCCGCCAAATGTGCCGATGCTTAACCACTGGCGACCCGTTTGTTGAATGATGACCCTGAGGTGCTCGTTTTCCAATACAAAATCGCCAGCACGCCCGCGTGCCAGAGGTCCCGCCAGAAGATCCTCGTCCGCAGCAACTCGGGCTGAAACAGACGAAGCGGGTGCTATGGGTTCAACTGGCCGTTCGGGTTCAACAGGGTCGGGGCGCGGGTTTGAGCTGTCGCTACAAGCATTCAGTAGCAGGATGAGAAAGAGCAGACTAATGACCGACACGAAGGCCAGGCGAGGGAACTGGAATACGACACTTTTCATCAGAGTGGGGTTCCGCGCATTATGGGTAGTGAATACAGTCTGGGCCAATTGTCGGCTCCAGTGAAGACAGGGGCATTAGTCCACGCGGCAGTGAAACGTGCACTCATCCAATTGGAGGAAACCAACGTAAATAGTGGCATGCAATCAAGAGTACAGCAACAATGAGCATTGAACAAAACCTGGGCAACGTCGAGAGAGTGACACGGCTTGGATTGGGCACGTTTCTGATTTGGTTGGGATTAACTTCGCCCCATTTGAATGGAATAGAGTGGTTTGTGGCTATCATCTCAACGGCACTAATTTTGAATGGGATCTTTTCACGCTGTTACCTGTGGTACGTGTTGGATATCAACACCAAGACCAAACGCCACGGGAAGTGCTCTCCAGAGACTTCGACTCAGGGCTAAGGGCAGAATCGCACTGCGACAGGGCTGGGGGCGCCGCCCCCGGTCTCATGTCAAGCCACTACCCACCTCGCGGAGCCGGAATCATTCGGCCCGCATTTTCTATATCTTAATGCCGCGTCGGCGGTCACACTCTCGTTTGTAGGTTTTCCCCTGGTAGGTTTAGTATTGACCGGATAGCGGTCGAGCGGAACACAGCATATGCCAGATAAGAGATTACGAGTGGTAGTGATTGGAGCCGGCATGGCCGGTATTCTTGCAGGAATCAAGCTTCGCGAAGCGGGCTACAGCAATATCGCAATCTATGAGAAAGCGGCTACTGTTGGCGGTACCTGGCGGGAGAATACCTATCCAGGGCTGACCTGTGACGTGCCAGCGCATCATTATACCTTCAGTTTTGAGCGCAACCCGGATTGGAGCCAACACCTTTCGAGTGGCGCAGAGATACAGTCGTATTTCGAGCGCACTACAGACCGTTATGGCCTGCATGAGGTGATAGAGTTTAATACGGAGGTGACAGAGGCTCTATTCGTAGACCATTTGTGGCAACTGCAACTCAGTGACGGCCGTCGTGACAGCGCAAATATAGTGATCGCCGCAACCGGCGTGCTTCATCACATCAATGAGCCTAAATTGCCGGGCCTGGACTGCTTCGCAGGCCGGCATTTTCACAGCGCTCGCTGGGACCATTCTGAGCCCCTGGAAGGTCAGCGAATCGCGGTAATTGGGATGGGCTCGACAGGCGTGCAAATAATTGCAAGCCTGGCCAGGCGAGGCATAGAGGTCAGCCATTTTGTGCGCAACCCGCAGTGGATTATGCCGGTGGAAAATGGAAATTACACAGAGGCCGAGAGGGCGGCATTTCGTGCAGATCCAGAGGCGCTTGCCCAAGCGATGGACTTCGAGGGCTACAGCGCCAGTGTAGAGCGCTATACCGAAGCGCTGACTGATCCTGAGTCTGAGGGCTCATGGTTTATGAGTCAGGCTTGCCGAGAAAATCTGACGGCGAGTATCGAGGACCCCAAGCTGCGAGAGCAACTGACGCCGGATCACGAACCCATGTGCAAACGGCTAATTTTTTCGCCGGATTACTATCAGGCGATACAGAAGGACTGCGCGCAATTGGTACGAGAGAAGATCGTGTGCGCAGAGGCAAAGGGTATCCGTACCAGCGATGGCCAATTGCATGAATGTGATGTCATCGTTTTTGCGACGGGCTTTCGTACTGACCGTTTTGTGCGTCCCATGCACGTTGCTGGCCTTGATGGCGTCGATTTGGAAGATTTGTGGTCGCAAAAGCCAGTGGCCTACTTGTCCGTTGCAATGCCCGGTATGCCCAACTTTTTTATGCTTAATGGCCCCAATGGTCCCGTGGGCAACTTTTCACTGATCGATATTGCCGAACTGCAGTGGGATTACATCGCTCAACTGATGGACTTGGTGCGAGACGGGCAGTGCCTTGCAGTTTATCCATCTGCCCAGGCAACTCAGGACTTTGATCAGGCGCGGGTTGAGGCAGCCAAGAAAACGATCTGGTATACGGGCGGGTGTCAGAGTTGGTATCTTGATGCCGAGGGAGTGCCGGCCAGTTGGCCATGGAACTACTCGCGCTTTGTTGAAGCGATGAAAGAACCGGACATGCGCCATTTTCTGATGCTAAAAGGCTAATATTTGATGAAGAATTCTCCCTACGAAATCGATCCCGCGTTCGCTCGCTTACCTCGAATAAAAATTTCAGGTAGTACGTGGGTTTTACGTGCCCTCAGTTTGTTTGGTTTCTTGTAGCCGACTGTTCCACCGCTGGAATGACGGACTATCTGTCACCAGCCACGTGATTCAGGGGCGAGAGGGTAATCGGCTTAAAGTCATCGAAATAGCCCCCGAATCGATCACCGGTTCAGCCCCCGCGATCGTCTATTTTCACGGTGGTGGCTTTTTTATGAGCTATGGGGCAGGGCACTTGAAGCAGGTAGAGGCCTACGCAGAGAAATTGCAGGTGCGTATTTTTTTCGTCTGTTACCGTGTGTCCACCAAGGTCGCTTTCCCCGGGCCTTTGAACGACTGTGTGTCTGCGCTTGATTGGGTTTATGACAATGCGGCGACTCTCGGGGTAAACTCCGAGCGTATCGCTGTTATGGGAGATAGTGCGGGAGGTTGTCTGGCAGCCTCAGTGGCGCAGCAGTCCTACGATGAAAGCCGGGCAGCAGGACTGCCGCAAAAAATACGCACGCAATTGCTGATTTATCCGGTTATTGATAGCGATTGCAAGACGGTTTCGGCAACCCAGTTCCATGACACCCCATTATGGAATGCCCACAACAACCTTGTTATGTGGAAGGTTTATTTGCACGATTCGCCCTATCCGGCGCCGCCTCCCCCGTATGCTTCGCCCATGCACAGAAACGATTTTCAGGGTCTCGCGCCCGCCTATATTGAATGTGTAGAATTTGACCCCCTGCGGGACGAGGCTTTGGCCTATGGGGAAGCCCTGAGTAATGCTGGCGTTGAGGTAAGGCAATTCATGATCGACGCTGCTGTGCATGGCTATGATCACGTGGATTGCGAAATTTCGACGCAGGGCAAGACCCAGAGGCTCGCGCACATGAAATCAATGCTGTGTGATTAAGGGGCCATCAAGAACAGTGAAAAAGAGGTTGTGATGAATAACCAAGCATCGGCAGTAAACTTGCAGGGTGGTGTCGCGGTGATCACTGGAGCCGCCGCAGGCATTGGCGAAGCGTTAGCGCGCGAAGCGGCATTGCACCTAGGTATGAAAGTGGTACTTGCCGATATCGATGAGGCAGGTCTAGCGCGAGTGGCAGCTGATCTTTCCGCGCAGGGAGCCTCGTTGCTAACGGTTGCTACTGATGTTGCCGATGCTGCTTCGATGAAACGCTTAGCGGCAAAAACGCGGGAGCATTTTGGCAGCGTCCGTCTGCTGGTGAATAACGCCGGCATAGAGACCCTTGGCTTCAGTTGGGAGATTCCAACCGCGCAGTGGGAGAAGATTCTTGGGATCAATGTTCACGGGGTAGTGAACGGCGTCAATGCTTTTGCACCTGCAATGCTTGATTCTGGCCAACCCTGTGTCATCGCTAATATGTCATCGATTGCTGGCATTAGTATCGCACCTATACAGGCGTCTTATGTAATGAGTAAACACGCGGTGCTGGCGTTTAGTGAGTGCCTGCATCTCGAAATGCAAATGAAGTCGGCGAATGTGCAAATATCAGCTGTGCTGCCGGGTCCAGTAAAGACGCAGATATTCGAGTGTATTGAAGAGCAGCTTGATACTGTGGCGGCGGAGCATCGACAGCAAATGATGGCCTTGCTCGACACCAATGGAATGAGTGCTGAAGCCGCGGCGCAAACTATTTTACAGCAATTGTCAGCAGGCAAATTCTGGGTCTCTACCCATCCCGAAATGACTCAAATGATGGCAGAACAACGCGCCAGGCACCTATCCTCACTGGCTACGCCAGCTTTGGATATGGAAAGTGCTTTTAAAGCTGATGCCTGAACAGCGCATTTACTGGCGTAGCAAGTGTGATAAAAGCCGGGGAACCCGGCGACGGACTAATCGCTAGATTTCTACGCAGATTTTACCAAAGTGCTGCTGTGACTCTTGCAGGCGGAAGGCATCGGCCAGTTTTGCAAGTTCAAAGCGACTATCTATCACTGGATGAATATCATTGGCTTCAATAGCGGCGATCATATCGGCCTGGTGCTGTTGGCTACCCACGGTAATACCATGGATTCGAGCATTCTTCTGAAACAGCTCAGCAGTGGGTACTTCACCTGAAATGCCAGTGAGCACGCCAATCATGCTGATACATCCATCAAATGCGACCGCTCGCACCGACTGGGCAATCGTGCCCGAACCGCCAACTTCAACAACCAGGTCAGCGCCGTGACCACCAGAGAGTTCCAGTACCTTGTCGCCCCATTCTGGCGTTTGCTTATAATTAATCAATACGTCGGCGCCCAGTTGTTTGAGGCGCTCAAGCTTTTCATCGGAAGAAGAGGTTGCAATGACACGGCAGCCAATCATTTTTGCAAACTGCAGGGCAAAGACCGAAACACCGCCGCTACCCTGGACGAGTACCCAATCACCGGGAAGTAAGTGTGTTTCTACCATTAGCGCCCGCCATGCGGTAAGGCCGGCGCAGGTAAGCGTCGCAGCCTCTGCGAAGTCAAGATTACGGGGCATTCGGCTGAATGTGCTGGCTGCGGCTGTAACGCTGCCCGCGGCGAAGCCGTCTACGTTGTCGCCAGGAACACCCTGAATGCGTTCGAAATTGGGTCTGCCGTCTTGCCACAGCGGGAAAAAATGGCTCAACACTTTATCTCCTACCTGGAACTTACTAACGCCTTCGCCGACCGCAGTTACAATACCGGCGCCGTCTGACAGAGGTATACGGCCATCATCAGTGGGCAGTAGACCCAGAACTACTACGTAATCGTGGAAGTTGAGTGAGCTGGCTTTAACCTCAACTTGTACCTCACCGGGGCCGGGTACGGTGGGTTCGATATTCTTAAGGCTCAACTGATCCAGCCCGCCTGGCGACTTGAGTGTCATTGCCTGCATGTTAAATCCTTTTCATTGTGAGTTTGCTGCTAACAATAGCGCAGTGGTTGCTACCGCAGTGAGTTGCAGTCTGAGTTGTGCATAGTAAATAGGTTGTGGCTCGAACAGGGGATGCAGTCTTTCAATGATGAGTGTGCATGGAAAAAGTAGCGCGCAAAGTAGCAAAAATGTTTCAACCGCTAAAAATATATGACCGAAAAATGCAATGAGTACAAACACATTACTGATAAGCAGGACAATCCAGTGACGCCTGATAAGTGAAATTCCCCACCAGGCGCCCACAAGAAAGCAGTGGATGGAAAGCGCATAGCTTGCCAGCACGGTACGCCACACATTGCCTCGCTCGGGGTCGAGATAAGTGGCCAGGGAGAGACCGATGAACGGCAGTAAACCGGCTCTTCCTAACCAACTTGCAACCGTTGGTAGCGATGGTTCTCGCATGGCAAGGCAGTGCTTTCAACGGGGAGTGACGTCTCCCCGTTTTTTTGCTGCTGGTTGAGGCTTAGTGGTCGCCCATAGCCTTGTTCATTTCGGCGCTGGCGTCATCGGCAGCGTCCGATGCTGCACCCTCAACCGCTGCGCTTGCATCTTCTGCCATTTCACCGGCGGCATCCATCGCATCGTCAGCCATAGCTTCAGCTGCCTCTGCTGCCTCGCCAATCGCATCGCCAGTGGCTTCAGCCGCGTCAGCTGCCATGTCGCCAGTGGCTTCGGCTGCGTCCTCAACAGCGGCGCCCGCATCAGCCATGACTTCGCCAGTGGCTTCAGCTGCGTCAGCTGCCATGTCGCCAGCGGCGTCGGCTGCTGCTTCTGTTTTTTCTGCAACGGCGTCTACCGTGTCAGTGACCTGGCTCGCGGCCTTATCCATGTCTTCTTTGCTACACGCAGACAGTGAGAGCAGCAACACAGCGGAGGTTACTGCAGCTAATATTTTTTGAATATTCATAATTTATCCTACTAGTGAGTGATAATTCTTGTACTTATGCGTGATGTCGTGATTCCGCCCTTATTTAGCGGTAACTCGAACCTATAGAATCGCCGCAGGGAAGTAAAGAGATAGCAACGTTAGTGTGGAGGCTTTTTGAGGCCACTCGCAGAACTGTTGTCGATTCCTGTGCGTATCTTTTAAGGGTTAAGTTAAAACTTATTTTAAGGAGCAACGATATGTATCGATACATGATAGCACTCGCTTTTCTTTCGCTTAGCAACTTCAGCTTGGCTGCCTGCCCCGAGTTCCTGGAGGGCTCGATGAGGAAGCTGCATTCTAAGGAACAGGCCAATCTGTGCGAGGTTCAGGCAGGAAAGCCGATGTTAATTGTGAATACTGCTAGCCACTGCGGGTATACGCCACAGTTCAAAGGACTGGAAGCGCTGCACCAAAAATACGGCAAACAGGGCCTCGTAGTGGTTGGTTTTGCCAGCGACGACTTCAGGCAGGAAGCAAAAGATGAAGCGAGCGCCGCCGACGTTTGTTTCGTCAATTATGGCGTGACGTTTACCATGCTCGCTCCCAGTCACGTGAAGGGCCCGGAAGCAAATCCTGTCTTTCAGGCGCTCGCCAAGCAAAGTCAGGCCCCCGGGTGGAACTTCAACAAGTACCTGGTGAACGCTTCCGGCGATGTGGTCAAGCACTTTGACGGTGGTACCACGCCAGACAGCAAGGTGTTGGAACTGGCGATCGAAGGAGTTTTGTAGCAGGTCGCGTCTTTAAGGGCCCGACGCACAGCATTGTAGAGCATTCTTCAAATACAGCCGTAGCTGGTCGGGTTCCAGGTTTTGTCCGGTTTTTGCGTTGCCCGGGAGTGCTCCAAAGTCGGGTGGCGGCAGTATGAATGACATGGACGCTCACGCACAGACGATGCACCCGAATCCAAAGGACGTATGATGAAAGTTTTTCTTGCAGTGCCAGCACTGGTTATCGCAATGAACGCCGGCGCAGATTGTCAGTCGGGTCTCCCCACTGAGGTGCCTTCCATGCCGGAAGGTGCCACCGCCACGAGGCTGCAAATAGAGCAGGCCCAGGTGGACGCGCAGGCTTATGTCGATTCTGTGGCGGCATTCTTGGACTGCCCGAGAAAAGAGGTCAGTGACATGAAGCACAACTTCTTTGTCGACTCGGCATTCCAGACCGCTAAGAAATACAACCAGACACTGATACGGTTCAATCAACGGGCACAGTCCCTCGCGAGTAACTGAGGGCTGGGTTATCTCGTGGGGGTAGTCTCGTTCGTCAGCAGCCCAGAATCGGTAGATACTGCCATCCACAGCAGTCTTGCCCACCTGTTTTAGTCGCCCCCATGGTGCAGAGAGTCGCCGGGCAATCTCGAAGCCTACGCTTTCGCATCGTTTGCTCGTATCTACAAAGAGTGTTTGAAAGCCGAAAGCGCTGGTGGCATGGTTAATGTTGTAGTCGTTCACCGCGACAGTGATCGGCATTCGTGACGATGCGAGAAGAGTTGGCTAACATGCTTGATAGTGCTAAAACCATGAGGGGGGCGTCTGCCCTTGTCCTTATCGTTGCCTCTGCGTTTATTTTGTTCGGTTGCAGTGGAAAGTCCCTTGAAACTAACGTGCCATTAGTGGACGGGTCTGATCAATCCGGGGCTGGCTTGAGTTGGTGGAGCAGGGCCGCCATAGACGCTTATTTACGGCAGGATACGTGGCGCGGTAATCGGTCAGGGTATGTCGTAATGTTCGCGCATGAGGGCGTGCCTGTTTATGCCAATGCCTACGGCTGGGCAGACATCGAAAGTAAGCGCCCCATGGAACTCGACACCCGTATGCGGTTTGCTTCGATGACTAAACCGGTTACCGCCGTTGCAGCCATGCAGTTGGTGGAACGCGGGCTTCTGGGGTTGGACGATCCGGTCTCCAAGTTTATCCCCGCATTCAGTGCTAGTCGGGTGGCAACCCACCAAACCCGCGGTTCAGACGGTGAGTTTTTGAGTGTGCCGGTCAAACAGACGATCCTGGTTCGTCATCTCCTCATGTTTGCCTCGGGAATCGGTCCAGGACGAGATCAAGAAACAGAACTCTGGCGATATTGGCAGGCGAGTGGGCCGCGTACCTTGCCATCAGGTACGCTTCGGGAACGGATTGAAACCATAGCGGAACTTCCGCTGTTCGAAGAGCCCGGCACTCGCTGGCGCTATGGCTGGTCCGCCGATGTGCTGGCCGTCGTGGTAGAAATTGTTTCCGGGCAGCGAATGGACGATTACCTGAATGACAACGTGTTTGTTCCCTTGGGGATGAATGAAACGAGTTACTTGCCCTCGCTAGCTGAGCGGTCAACGCTGGCAACGGTATATACACACAGCAGGGAAGGAGATCTTATTCCCGTCGTGCCAGATAGCGATACTGACTATCCGGAGGGCGGCAGCGGGCTGGTATCGACCGCTGGCGACTATATGCGATTTGCCTTAATGCTGTGGAATGGCGGCGAATACCTCGGCACCAGGATTATAGGCGAAGATACCTTGCGTGAAATGCGAGACTTGCACGTGGCATCTGGGGTTCTCAGCGAAGAAGGGATCGATGGCATCGGGTGGGGTCTGGGTTTTGCCGTGGTAGCAGACGCAGATGCCAGTCTCACTCCGGACCGCACCGGTGACTTCTGGTGGGCCGGTTACTTCGGTACGCACTTTTTCGTGAGTCCAGAGAGCGGATTGGTAGGCGTACTGCTTTCACAGAATGAACCCGGCGAGTACAGCGAGCACCCTATTGCGTTGTATGTTGCAAAAGCACTCGCGTTTGCCGGCTTATAGCAAAGGGCCCCTCGCTATATTCATTGTTGGTAGTTGAGTGATTCAACAAGCGGCTCGCTCCATTCCCATCGATGCAACTGCCACGTGTGCCAATCAAGACGTGAACAAGTCCAGGTTTTCACCTTCTGGTCTTACTTCAACAGTATTGCCCAAGGCGATGCTGCCGCTTCGTAAGATTTTGCAACACAGGCCCCCGTGCCCAATCATAGCCGCCACACCGCCTTTGCCGAGCGCTGTTTCCATGCGAGAACAAGGGTGGCACAGCGCGCCAGCCTCAAACAGCGCATCGCCAATTTCAAAGCGCTGGTGGCGCAGGGCATTAAGGTTGATGCCCGAGATCACCAGGTTGCGGCGAAGCAGGCCGGGATGAATGTCCTGCTTTGTGCTGTAGTGCATAATTTGCGCAATAAACTCGCGAGAGATGATAGTGACCTGGCGCGCAGAGCCATTGGCTTTTTCGGTTCTATGATCGCCTTCCAGACCAGCGCCGGCGATGGCGACAACCCGCTGCATTTCTAACAAATTGCCACGTCGCTCAGGTCGAACCCCTATCCATTCTAAAACGCCCGGCGAAAGGTCTCGGGCAAAGCGGTCCAGCGGGTTGTTGCGTTTCTTTATCATGGCTTGTTCATTTTTTTGCGCAGAGCGCGGTTTTGGGTGAGAGCGATGCCTGCCAAAATCAGCAGCAATCCGGCGAATTGGCTGGGTTCAGCGCTTTCGCCCAGGAACATTACCCCGGCTGCGAAGGCGATGGCAGGGATAATGTAATTGATAATAGATAAAAACGAGGGGCCACAGTCTGTAACCACGCGGAAATAGGTCCAGGTAGCGAGTCCGGTTGAGACGATACCCAGCGTTAAGGTCGCGGCCAGCGCATTAAAGGACGGTGCTACCCAGAGCGCGTGCTCCAGATAAAGGGTAAAAGGCAGCAGGAGTAGAGTGCCAACACTCAGGGAGCCGGTGGCGACCACGACCGTATCGATGGGTGGAAGACGCTTTGCATAGACCGTATTACTGGCATAGGCCACGGTTGCGGTTAATACTGCCAATTGAGCGAGCAGGGCACTGCCGCCGATACCCTTAAGTGCTTCACCGCCTACGAGCACAACGACACCGCCAAATCCAAGCATTACCCCGCACAGTCGGCGCGGAGTCAGTGCATCCTCATGAACAAAGAAGTGCGACAGCACCATAGTGCTGATTGGCATCAAGGCCATGAGCAGGCCCGCCTGGGAACTGCTGATTTCGGTCTCTGCCCAGGTGATTAACGAAAAGGGAATCAAGTTGCCCAGTATTGTCAGTAGTGCGAAGCGCCACCACCAGCCGGCCTCACGGGGTAAACGGTGCCCTTGCCAATGCATTACCATGCACAAGGTTGCTGCACCGACTGCGAGGCGTATGTTGACGATCGTCAGAGGCGGAAAAGACTCAAGAGCAATTGCAATCAGATAGAATGCAAAGCCCCAGGCGAGGCTGAGCAGGAACAGTAAGAGCCAGTGTTTTAGTTGCGGTGGTTGCATTTGTGGCTCTTGCCAGTTGTGCTACAGGTGATCGTCAAAATACCGACTCTTTAGCGTGTGTAAATGTAGTGGGGTGCCTTCACCTTCGACAAGACCGTGACGTCTGTTCGGGTAGGCCATAAAATCAAACTGACAGTTGTGTTTAATCAGTTCATTGCACAAGCGCTCGGTGCCCTGGTAGTGAACGTTGTCGTCACCGGTGCCGTGAATGAGCAGCAGCTTCCCTCGGAGATTTTTCGCATGCGTAATAGGAGATGACTGTCGATAGCTTTCTTCAAAGTCCTGCAGCAGGCCAGAGTAGCGTTCTTGGTAAATAGAGTCGTACAGGAGTTGGTCTGGAACTGGCGCTAAGGAAATACCCACTTTGTATTGGTTGGGGTAGCGGAACAACATGTTCAGTGTCATAGAGCCTCCGCCTGAATGGCCCCATACACCCACCCGATCGGCGTCTATATAACGCCAGCGTGCGCAGATCGCTTTGAGAGCGTCGGATTGATCGCTCGAAGCCAAAGTGCCGACTGCGCCATAAATTGAACGTCGCCAGGCATGGCCGCGAGGTGCCGCTGTACCTCGGTTGTCGATTGAGGAGATGATGAAGCCCCGCTGGGACATCAAAATGTGCCACATCGTGAGAGAACCCAGCCAGGCATCAATGACCGTTTGACCGGCGGGTTCCCCATAGACGTAATTGATAATGGGATGTTTTTTGGTCTTATCCATGTTGGGAGGCTTTAGCAGGTAGCCATTGAGTTCCAGGCCATCAGCAGCCTCAACTGAATAGAATTCTAATTCCCCTATTTGCAGTGCTGAGAGCTTGGCGGTGAGTTCCGCATTATCTTCGAGAACTTGGTGAACCTTGTGGTCCGGCAAAGAAACAAGATTGAACACCGGCGGCTGCAAAAAACTGGAATAGGTGTGAATGGCCCAGTTGGAGTCTGCTGAAATTTGATAAAAATTGCAGCCACTCAATTGCGAGGGTGTGACCTGCTCTATTTCTCCGCTGCCATCAAGCTGGCTTCGATATAAATAACGCTGTGACGGGTTATCAGGTGAGGCAATGAAATAAACCCAGCCGTTACCCTCGTCCACTGATACCAGTTTGGTGACGTCGAAGTCGCCGGGGGTGAGGTCGATAAAGGTCTGGCCGTCTCGGCAGACCCGATATAGATGCTTCCAGCCATCGCGTTCGCTTTGCCAAATATAGGTTAGCGAATCCTCAAGCCATTGGGGACTTTCCAGCAGTTCGATAAAAGTATCTTCCGTTTCCGCAAATATTGCGTCTACTTGCCCGCTTTTGGCATCCGCGTGGAAAATCGTATTTGTGTCCTGCTTGCGATTTAACTGCTGAATAAACAGTTGCTCACTGTTGTTGGCCCAGTCCATGCGCGGAACGTACATATCCTTCGACGCGCCTGGCAGCGTTATCCATAGCGTCTGTGGCTTGGCGATAGCGACAATGCCAATGCGTGCTGCGGCGTTCTCCTCGCCTACTTTAGGGTAGGGTATGGCTGTAATGGCGGGATACAGGGTGTCGGTATTGTTGATAATCAGGAAGTCTTTGGCAGCGTGTGTATCGAGTTGCCAGTAGGCGATTCGGCTGCTGTCCGGGCTCCAGCGAAATCCATCCTGGATACTGAATTCTTCCTCATAGGCCCAATCAAACAGCCCATTAATAATGGTATCGGAAGCATCGTGCGTGAGTGCTGTGACAGCTTTTGTTGACAGGTCTTGCAGGTAGATGTTGTTGCGCCAAACATAGGCGAAGCAGCGACCATCAGGAGAGAGCTTGCCAAACATCATTTGGCTGGTACCAGCGTGGTCACCTCCGAGTTGCCAAAGTTCGTTGTCCTTGCGATCGATTAGCCAGTAATCACCGCGGCTTTTTTCACGCCAGACGTATTTCGCGTCGGTATAAACGAGTATGCGATCTCCGCCGTCTGACCAGCGGTAGTCGTCTACCACTAGCGCGTTGTCGTGGCCTTTGGGAGTGAGATCTTGTAAAGAAATCAAGATCTTTCGGTCCCCGCTAACGGGGTCGTACTGAACAACTTCCTGATAGATTTTTATGTCGTTGCCATTCTCGTCTTTTTCGAGCACAGCATCTTCATAACCTGGCGCAATCTCCAGCGCGGTATACGTCGCGCCCAGGTCAGCCCATCGCACCGTTCCCGGGCGCTTGGCGCTATACGACCAGTCTTTAAAGATTGCTTCGTTAGTCAGTAGTGCCTGACCTGAAGCCGAGGGCTTAAGTTGTGTAGTCATAACTTCTATATACGCAGTGAGAGTGAGGTGAGTTCAATCCGGATATCCGCGCCTGCTTATGCTTCGTAACCAAAGGGATCGTCAACCGAGTAGGCCGGCTCGGTGAACCACTCTGGACCCGACTCAGTCATGTAAAAATGGTCTTCATGACGGATGCCGAACTCCCCGGGTATACAGATCATGGGTTCGTTACTAAAACACATGCCTGGTGCGAGTTTCGTTGTTTCATTTTTGACGAGATAAGGCCACTCATGAATATCCAGGCCGATACCGTGGCCGGTTCGATGGGGTAGCCCGGGAATGTTGTAGCCTGGGCCCAGACCCTGGGCTTCCAATGCCTTTCGGGCAGCCGTATCTACTGCACTGCAAGGTTGGCCAATTTTGGCGGCTGCGAAAGCGGCAGCCTGAGCCTCTTTCTCCAGGTTCCAGATTTGGCGTTGACGATCACTGATTTCTCCATAAACGTAGGAGCGAGTGATATCTGAAATATAACCCTCTAGCTGGCAACCGGTATCGATAAGCACCATGTCGTTATCTTGCAGTACCTGCGGGTCCTTAACGCCGTGTGGATAGGCAGTGGCTTCACCAAACAATACAATGCAAAAGTAAGACCCTGCGCTGGCTCCCGCTGCCTTGTGTGCTGCGTGAATGAACGCCTCGACTTCGGTAGTGGTGACCCCCGGTGCCAGAATTCGAGCTGCGCACTTGTGCACTTCAAGAGTTATATTTTTCGCTCTCTGCATGAGTGCTAATTCAGTAGAGGATTTTATCATTCTGCAGCTTGCAGTGACTTCTGCGGCGTTTCTGAAATGGTATTGCGGGTTGCTTTGTCTGATTCCATCAGAGATGAAAAAAGGAGCTGTTTCATCGATCCCGATGGTGCCCTCTTTCAGGCCCATGCGGGCGAGTGCAGAGCCCATCAACGCATAGGGGCTTTCATCTTCTTCCCAGCAGTTGACCCGGCCAGTGATTGTCATGTACTCAACGAGCGTTGCCTCTTCAAAAGCTGGAGCAATGTACTCCAGTTGGCCACTGGCGGGAATAATGGCACCCACCATACGTTCGCTGGCACCCCATCGAGTTCCGGTAAAATAGTAGAGGCTGGTGCCTGCATTGACGTAGATCCCGGCGATATCTTTTTCACGCATCAACCTCTGAGCTTTGTGAATGCGGGCCTCATACTCCGGAAGTGCAACGGGGGTGATACCCATCGTCATATCATCGAGATCGGCCAACTCTTTTGCAGGGGTCGATCCACCAACTCCAATCGTCAAAGTGAACTCCAGTATCTTTTAGAATCGTAGGTAGAAGTAGAAGTAGGAGTATAAGTTAAATAAACGGACTATTAAGAGGAGATTTTCAGGCATTGCTAAAATTCGTCCGCTAAGTAAGCTGTTCGTAACAAAAGCCCTTCGGGGCGAATGCTTCTGGGGGAATATGATGAGAAAAGTTTACCGAGCAGTCGCAGCAATATGCCTTAGCTGCTCGGCAGCAGTCGCGATCGCAGACATGACGGAAGCGGCTTGCGAAATTTATCCGCGCGGCGAGGATCACACGGATGTGTTTCTTCCTTGCACCTTCAGTCAGCGGCAGGGCTATATCACTATTAACCGGGGGGATGGCGTGACGCACCAATTGTCGCCCGAGGGCGACGCGCCGGGGTATTTTGCAGACCAGCACGGGCGCTCTGTGATCCGCCAGAGCGGCCTGGGTGATCAGGGGCAAATTTTTCGCTTCCCTGAGGAGAGTATTTATTTGTACTGGAACGCCGATCGACTGACAGTGTCTGCAGACGACAGCGGGACAGCGCCCTTCAGTACGCAGGACTTTGATGCAACTACACGGTTGCGGTGTCGCCGCGCCGGCCAACAGGCGTTTGCCAGCTGTCCTGCGGGCATCGTTCGTATGGAACACAGTCAGGCTTCCATCACAGTACAGAATCAGCATGGCGAGCAATTCACTATCAATTTTATGTCCGATTACGTCAACGCAACCAATCGCGAGCTCAGCTCGCGTTTAGAAGGTGACACCTGGATACTCAATTTTGATGATGGGGAAGTGTGGGAGGTGCCGATAGCTGCTATCGAAGGCGGTTAATGTCAGGTGGTAGCAACATTCCCGGGGCGTAATTGTGTCCAGATAGAAAATCTTCAAAATATCAGTGCTGGTTTAACAGCTCAGGACACAATGTCCGAGAGAATAGGTAGAGCGTGCAACTGTCAGGTACTATAGAGCGCCCAGAACAGGATAGTGATCGCTAATGAAACTATTAAATTCTTCCATCACAGGTCTCGCTGTTGCCCTGACTTTAGGACTAGTACTCGCAGCATGCAGCGACTCCAATAGTAACTCGCCTGCTTCACCTGAGCCCGAGCCTGAGCCTCCAGAGCCGTCGCCGACCTACTTACCCATTGCCCAAGCTGAAGTATCGACGCCGCCTGATTCGGGTGCTCTATCGCTGTTGGCGCAATCTTTTGATCTGTCCGACATTGGGTATGAAGATCAAGAGTACTTTATCGGAGGCGAGGCTAGCGCTTTTACGAATCTCAATGAATTCTCGCCTGATGGCTTTTGGGAGGCTGAACCTGCCGAGCAGCAAGCCTATCGGACTCGTATTGTTGTCCAGCGGCCCGAGGAGGGAGCAGCTTTTAGCGGCACGGTCATCGTAGAGTGGTTAAACGTAACCTCCGGCTTCGATACGCCGCCGAGTTGGGGCACAGGGCACGTGGAAATGTATCGCAGCGGTCATATCTGGATTGGGGTTAGCGCCCAAAAAGTGGGTATTGATGGCAGAGAAGGTGGTCTCGCGCCGCTTTACCTGAAAGCGGTAAACCCCGACCGCTATGGCGAGTTGTTACATCCCGGTGATAGCTTCTCTTACGACATTTTCACTCAGGTTGCCGGTCTGCTGCGCGGCCCCGAGGCAGCTGAGCTTTTGGGCGACCGGGAGGCTGACTATTTGCTGGCTTTGGGGGAATCACAGTCGGCTAGCCGCCTGGTGACCTATATCAATGCTGTTCATCCGCTTTACAATCCCTACGATGGATATATTGTGCACAGCAGAGGAGGCGGCAGCGCACCCTTGGCCCAGGAACCGCTGGCGGGAATACCTGCACCAAGTGCGCCGATTATTCGCGACGATATCAACGTTCCGGTGATGACTTTCCAGACTGAGACAGACGTGACTGAACTTGGGTTTAGTGAGGCACGGCAACCCGACGAGGGCAACGTGCTGCTCTGGGAGGTCGCCGGTACATCTCATGCAGATTACTACACGATCGTTGCGGGACGGCTCGACAGCGACGGGGCCGCCCGCTTTGCCGCTGTTGTCGAAAGCAGCTCTCTTCCCGGCTTTATAAGCTGCGACTTACCGTTCAATTCAGGCCCCATGCACTATGTGTTCAACACCGCGCTTCGTGATATGGACCAATGGATGCGCACTGGCGAATTGCCGCCCAATGCACCACGGCTTGCCCTGGATGAGCAGGGTGGTTACCAACTCGATGATTCCGGGAACGTAGTAGGGGGTATTCGCACTCCTTATGTCGATGCCCCAACTGCGGTGTTGTCTGGAGTGGGAAATACCGGAGATGGATTTTGCCGGCTATTTGGTACTACGAAGTTGTTTGCGGCAGAAGAACTGGCTACGCGCTACGTTGATGAGGCGGGTTATGTGAATGCTGTTAAGGATTCCGCCGAGGCGGCAGTTGAAGCAGGTTTTCTGCTCGATGAGGATGCCGCGGTTATTATCGAGTGGGCACCGTCGCAGTGGCAAGCGCAAGTTCCACAGTAAACCAACGAGGCCTGTTCACACAGTGCCTTGCCAGTCCTCTGGGGCACGCAGTGCTCCAGAGGGTGCAACAGGGGGATGCCGTCCGCCGCGACGCTAACCTGTTCGTCACTTAACTTCCCGGTTAATGCCATCATTTCTTTTTTGACGTTGCGGCGTTGGCCATCGCGATTCCACGCACACAATCTTATTGAGTACTTGCAGTACTGTGCTTGAAGGCATGTGCTTAGCTCATTTTCAGTTCTATACTGACAGAATCCTTCGGCCCTAAGCCTGAATCCAATGACCAGGGTGAGAAAATAGTGGTACGGAGATATATCTCTATGTTGGACAGGATCAAATCTATGGAAAATCTCAACAAGTTTTACATCGACGGTGCCTGGATCACTCCACAATCAAGGCAGATGTTTGCGGTGCTGAACCCGACGACAGAACAGCAATTGGGCGAAATTGTATTGGGCAATTCCGACGACGTAGACTTTGCAGTGGCAGCGGCAAATAGGGCCTTCGAAACCTATTCCCGCACCAGTAAAGAACACCGACTCGAGTTGCTGGAAAACCTGCTGGAGGTAACAGAAAAACACCTTGAAGAGTTGGCTCAGGCGATGACGTTGGAAATGGGCGCGCCGATAACCATGTCGCGCGAAGCTCAGGCGGACGCAGCGGTGGGCCACCTGGTGGCCTACATTGAGGCATTCAAGGCACAGCACCAGCGCAATGTGTTAGCCAATGCTGACACCCTTTTGTACGAACCGATTGGTGTGTGTGGCTTGATTACCCCGTGGAACTGGCCAATTAACCAGATCGCACTCAAGGTGATCCCTGCGCTGGCGACCGGTTGCACCTGCATACTCAAGCCGTCCGAACACACCCCGATCTCTGCCACAGTGTATGCCCAGATTATTCATGAGGCGGGTTATCCCGCCGGTGTTTTTAATTTGGTTCAGGGCGATGGCCCATCGGTTGGCTCGGCGCTCTCATGTCACCCGGATGTCCAGATGATGTCTTTCACCGGGTCAACACGTGCGGGCAAGGCTATCACCCGGGATGCTGCAGATACCGTTAAGCGAGTGACTTTGGAACTGGGAGGCAAGTCTCCGAACCTGGTGTTTGCCGACTGTGATCTTGAGGCTCGCGTAACCGCCTCGGTATTGGAATGTTTTTACAATACTGGCCAATCCTGTGATGCACCCACTCGTATGTTGGTCGAGCGCTCTTGTTATGACCAGACACTGGAGATAGCCCGGCGTGTGGCAATGGACCAGGCAGTAGGTGATCCATGCCAGGAGGGCGACCACATTGGCCCACTGTTTGACCAGATTCAGTTCGATCGGGTGCAAGCCCTCATCAAGGTTGGAATTGACGAGGGTGCCAGGGTGCTTTGCGGCGGAGCCGGCAAGCCCGAGGGTCTTGAGACAGGCTGGTTTGTGAGGCCTACGATATTTGTGGATGTCACTGACACTATGCGAGTCACCCGTGAGGAAATATTTGGCCCTGTTTTGGTAATCATGCCTTTCGACGATGAAGCCGAGGCTATCAAGCTGGCAAACGATACCTCGTACGGGCTTGCTGCATATCTGCAAACCGGCGACGCGGACCGTGCTGAACGAGTTGCTGCACAGCTAAAGGCAGGGGCAGTGCATATAAACGGGGGTGAATTTAACTACGGTTCGCCTTTTGGTGGTTACAGGCAGTCCGGCAATGGCCGCGAGGGTGGCATTCAGGGGCTGGAAGATTATCAAGAGATCAAGACGCTGCATTTTGGCTAAGTGGGTCGATAAGGCGAGTTCCCAATAGATGTAATAAAGTTCTTTACCGTTGAAGCCGATGCCGCTTGCGAGTCGCTAGGCGCCTTCGGCTGCAGTATGTGGACGTCAGATGCTTCAGTTCAGTGCCAGCAGGGTCTTCCTCAGATTGCACTGCGCCCACCGGGCAGAGGATATATGCTTGTGTCAGCTCTTGTGGACAACTATAGTCTGCGGGCTCAAAAAACTCTGTATTAGGTCTACTCTATGAACATATTCGAAAACAAAACAGTCGTCATTAGTGGCGGCGCAGAAGGCATTGGGCTTGCGGTTGCCCGCGCTTTGGGTAAGCGCGGTATGAATATCGTTATTGCCGATATAGATGCAACACAGCTGTCAGTGGCTGAAGCTGAACTGGCTGGCGCAGGAATCCCGGTGCTGGCAACAACACTGGATGTGGCTGACCTTAGCCAGTGGAAGAGGGTAGCCGAGCAGAGCATCGAGCGTTTTGGCAAAGTGCACATGGTGGTCAATAACGCCGGTGTTGGCGGTAAAGGGGGCACGATCGAAGAAACCGATTCGAGCACCTGGCAGTGGGTTATCGATGTTAATTTGATGGGCGTTGTTTACGGCACTCAGGTGATGGTGCCACTGATGAAGTCCCATGGAGAAGGTGGCTGGGTTGTTAATGTGGCTTCTATGGCGGGTTTTGGGCCATTGCCGCTGGCAACGCCTTACACAGCGACCAAGGCTGCCGTGGTGGCTATGACAGAAAACTGGGCACAGGAACTGGCGCCTGAGGGTATTCATGCCTGTGTCCTTTGTCCTGGCTTCACGCAAACTCGTATCAATCTATCTGAGAGAAACAAACACGATCGTTACGCCAATAATGAGTCCGGTGACGAGAGTAAAAGTGCCAGTAGCTTAAATAGCACGCTGAAAAAAGTTGTAGAGACAGGCATGCCCAGCGGTGTGGTCGCCGAGCGCTTAATAGAAGCGCTGGAAGCTAAGGAGCTCTATGTGTTTACTCACCCCAGTTATCGACCTCTCGTGAACGTTCGCTTCAATGCCACCGCGGTTGCATTCGATAATGCTATCCAGAGTCCATTGTTGGCCAATTATAAAGATCTTATGCTGCCGTCCTTCAACTGATCATTGGAGCGGTTTCTTTGGGGCGACATTGCGCAAAACAAGACAATACAGTGGTGTCTGCGCTTGCTTGCAGAATTTTTTTATATTAACGAATCAAGTCTGGAGAAAATAAATGAGTATGAGTCGGCGCCAATTTTCAATGGCATCTGTTGCGGCACTAGGAGCTGTCGGTATCAATCCACTGGCTGCTGCGGAACCAGCAGTTAACCGACGCATCTTGCTAGCTTCGCGGCCGGTAGGAAAACCGAGTACCGAGAATTTTCGTCAAGAGAGTGTGGCAATACCCGAAGTAGGAGACGGAGAGGTTTTGCTGCGTACCCGTTATCTTTCATTAGACCCTTATATGCGCGGCCGAATGAATGCCGGAAAAAGCTACGCAGATCGGGTGGAGCTGGGTGATGTGATGGTCGGCGGTACTGTGAGTGAGGTGGTACAAACCAATCATCCCAACTATGCCAAGGGTGATTTAGTCAATGCTTTCTCAGGCTGGCAGGAATACGACGTATCGACTGGCCAAGGGTTGATGAAGCTTGATACCAGAATTGCCAGGCCATCCTATGCGCTGGGGGTTTTGGGCATGCCGGGATTAACCGCCTACGTAGGTCTTCTCGACCTCGGGGAGCCAAAAGCGGGGGAAACAGTTGTGCTTGCTGCCTCAACTGGCGCGGTCGGTTCGGTTGTTGGACAAATCGCCAAGCTCAAGGGTTGTCGTGTGGTGGGTATTGCCGGCGCTAAGGAGAAGTGTGAATACGCAGTGAAAGAACTGGGCTACGACGCCTGTGTAAGCCACTACGATGACGACATGGCCGCACAATTAAAGGAAGCCTGCCCGAAAGGTATTGACGTGTATTTTGAGAACGTTGGTGGTTCGAGTTGGGAAGCCGTAATGCCACTGCTCAATAACTTTGCCAGGGTGCCAGTTTGCGGTCTTATTGCACACTATAACCAGACGGAGCTACCACCTGGCCCCGACCGAATGAGCATGCTTCAAGGAATGATCTTGTCCCGAAGCATCAAGATGCAAGGTTTTATCGTCAGTAACTATATTCATCGTGCACCCGACTTTATCGGTGATATGAGCACATGGATGGCAGAAGGAAAAATACAATATCGGGAGGATATGGTGGAGGGATTGCAAAACGCGCCCGAGGCTTTTCTCGGTCTTTTTAAAGGCGCGAATTTTGGCAAGTTGGTCGTTAAGGTGAGCTGATTGAATAGCCACAACTCTCGTCCGAGCCACTTATTTAAAGCGGCTCTTCATGGCCAACATTACCAACTGAGCCAACCATGATGCTACCAGGTGCTATAGCGGCAGTGAACATCGGTAGCGACCGCTCTCAATTTCATTCCTTATATAGCCACCAATAGCGCTATCTCCCCTGCAGTTTGGGCTTCACTTGCGCGGCTCATCGCAAATAACTAGCCTCTGATCTTGAGTTGACCACTACTCAACGATACTCCGTTTTGATACCGCCATAATTCCCTCATATTGGGCCTCAATACCGGCACAGCCATAGCCTGAGCCAGTTAAAACCGGCAATAAGCCAGACCTTTGAGGGAGATAAGTAATGAAAGTAGGCGCGTTCAGAAGCATCCTGTGCACTGCCTTGCTGCTGGCTGTGACGGCGTCACACTCAGTAACTGCAGCGACGGACACAATGGAAGAAGCAACCAGCAAAGGCCTCGCAATTCCAGCCAAGACCGTGAGCTTCAAGAGTTCCGAATTAAATACGACGGAAGGCCGTGCGGCGGTTGAGCGCCGGATACGGCTCGCTGCAAAGCAAGTGTGTGGACCTATAGGTCATCGGGCCTCAGGCACGCTCTCACTGCACGCTGTCGCCAGGAACCAGGCTTGTTATGAGCGTGCAACTGCCGAAGCAATGGCCCAGTTCGACTCTGGCCTGGTCGCCTCCACGCAATGACACCCTCAAACATGTTTGAGGGTAAGCTAATGAATTAATGCACCTTCCTAAATTCCGGACCATAACTAAACGAGCAATACACGGGCTATCACTAGCCGGCGATATCGGAGGAGCCAATAAAAAGTACGCTGTGCTGAGCCATCTCACCCACATGCCTGCTATTGAAAAGCATTAAGTCGTTTCGGGGTATCTAACAAGCCACCAATAGTTCACCGCGTAGTCGGTTTCAAGCTGTGGCTACGATAGTACAGTCTTCAATAGACGGTTGACCTAATACAAACCGGGAGTTGACGTTATAGCGATCGAGGGCCTATAAAAGAGATAGGAGTGAATTGCCATGTTTCGAATTGTACTATTTTGCACGTTCTTGTTTAGCACTCAATCAACACTCGCCTCGGAAACGGTGGCGCTGCATGCACTGTTTGAAGAGTACTGGGCTAATGAAATGGAAGAGAATCCCTTCTCTGCAACAAAATCGGGAATCTTCGAGTTCAATGACCGGGTGCCTTCTGTTAGCCCCGCCGACCAGGAACGGCGTTTAATCGAGGTGTCGTCTTACCTGGATCGTCTCGATGCAATCGACTCTGCCGATTTAAGCGGGGAAGACCAACTCAATGCAGAATTGTTTGCGTTTATATTGAAGCACAAGGTCGCACTGGCTGCTTTTGATGAATGGCGAATGCCATTCCTAGCCGATAGCGGATTTCACACAGATTTTAGCTATGTGGTGAGTGCAACGCCTTTCAGGGTAGAAAATGATTATTTAGATTATTTAAAACGGTTGCAGGCGCTGCCAGTTTTCATCGAGCAAAACATACAAAACATGCGGCGCGGGCTCGCAGACGGATTTACCCAACCCAGTGAAATTCTGCCCTTCATCCTGCCCTCATTTGAGGCGCAGGTGATTGCAGATTCTACAGATCACCCCTATTACGCGCCTTTTAAAGCCATTCCAGCGGCAATCGATAGCGATCGAAAAAAGCAGTTAAAAAAGCAGGCTCAAGCGGTACTTTCTGATTCGGTGATCCCGGCTTATGCGCGCCTGTTGGCGTTTATGCGAGACGAATATGTTCCGAATGCGCGAGATACTCTTGGAGCATCGGAACTGCCTGAGGGTAAAGCACGTTATGAGGCACTGATTCGTTACTTCACAACCCTCGACGATGCCAGCGCAGATGACATACACCAGTTAGGTTTACGTGAAGTATCGCGTATTCGCGAGGAGATGGATGTAGTGATTCGCGACACCGGTTTCGCGGGAAATTTTGCCGAGTTCATCGCTTACTTGCGCAATGACAAGCAGTTTTACGCAGCGTCACCGCAGCAACTGTTGGATCGCGCAGCCTGGATCGCTAAGGATATTGATGGCCGCTTGCCGGCTTTTTTTGGCAAGCTACCGCGACAGCCCTATTCCGTCGAACCCGTTCCGGCAGAAATTGCGGCGAACTACACGAATGCTCGGTACGTCGGTGCCTCCCTGGACGCAGATCGAGGTGGGCAATTCTGGGTGAATACCTACAGGCACGAGATTCGTCCACTTTACCAACTGACAGCGATGGCTCTGCATGAGGCTGTTCCTGGGCATCACCTGCAGGCGGCGCTGGCACTGGAAATAGACGCCGCTCCGATGTTCCGAACCAATTTCTACCCACACGCTTTTGGTGAGGGGTGGGGGTTGTATGCTGAGAAACTGGGCGTTGAAATGGGTGTTTACCAGAACGCTTACGATCAGTTTGGCCGTCTCACATGGGAGATGTGGCGCGCCTGTCGTTTGGTTATTGATACCGGCATACACGTCAAGGGCTGGTCTCGACAGGAGGCGATAGACTATCTCGCTTCAAATACAGCACTTGCCCTGCACAATGTGCAAACTGAGGTCGATCGCTACATTGCTTGGCCGGGCCAGGCGCTGGCCTATAAAATGGGCGAGCTGACCATTTGGGAGTTGCGAGAGAAAGCCGAACGTGAATTGGGGGAGAGCTTTGATATTCGTGAATTTCACGATGCTGTGGTTGCACGTGGAGGGCTACCTTTAGAGCTATTGCGCTTAGAAATTGATGATTACATCACAATAACCAAGAGCAAAAAGTAACGCTCAGATCATACCAAAGCTAAGGATAGCTTTAAAAAAATTTAAGGACTATTGGCTGGGCGCAGCCCATCGGTTGGTCGCGAATCAGGCCAGTTGGGGCGCATTAAGCCTATTCGAGCCTTCTTTAACAGCTGTCTGAACATATCCGAACGCGCCAGCATAGCCATAACCGCTTGCAGGTGAGAGCAGACGTGTGTGCATATCTCGCTAAGCGAGCGCTAAGGGCGCGGAGGTCGTCATAGTGGCTTTGCGAGAGGAACTCAGTTTAATTAGATAGGCCTGCGGAAAGTAGGGCGTCCTTGCCCTCATGCCGTCCCTTGCATAAAAGAGACTAACAGGGGGGCGCAGTCAAAAACATCTCAGCCTATACGTCAGAAAAATGAGAATCGCTTTCCTAATGCTACAAAGGCCGTAATTGAGGGCTAGTGAAAAATGGCCAAGCCCCTCAAGGCCATTTGGGAGTATCAGTAGTGCGGGTATCAGTTGGTACATTCTAATGAAGGAGAGAAGCTCGTGTTCGCCTTGCCAGCGGCAGTGGCGACGGTTTTTTTACCCGCTAGTCAGAGATGAAGTTCATCAAATTCACCCAGATGGATCAGGAATTTATGCGCTGCGAATGTTACAGCTGCCCGGTCGGTGGACTCAGACAAGTGCCGCACGCTATTGGTGATTGCCAGCCACCACCGCATATGCTCTGCACTTAACTGCGCGGCGACAGGTATCAGATCGCGAGTGACGCCATAGCCACGCTCGGCAGCGGACTTCAATTTTGCCATATCATCCAGATTCAACTCCACCCGATTGAGCTTCTGAAACAATATTGCGGCCACTTTAGGGTCTCGCTCAAGTGACTGCGAACTGGTGGGCTCGGCATTTTTTTCTAGCAGCGCCACATCCAGATGGCTCAGCACGTCGCGCAACGCCCCGCGAAGGCTCTGGCGCAACTCGTGTCGGCGATCACGTTCCATGCGCCGTTGAACTAATGAAAACAGGCCCACAATGAAGAAGCCTTCAAGACAAAAACCGATCAGTTCAGGTAGTAAATTTTCTTGCACCGCGCCTTCTGAGGCGACGCGCAAAAAATAAGATAGAAAGTAGATGCCGGCCAGTCCGAATAAAAGCAGCGGCGCAAAAACCATAAAACGCCTCATCGTTGCCACTTCCCGGCGCTCATTCCGCTTCCCCCGGATTGGCCAATGCCCTGACGACCCTTGCAATGCGATCAGCTTCCGCTGGTGTTAGGTCCAATGGCAGGTTCTGGATATACACAACCAAATTTTCGCGAATTGGAACTGGGAAAATTTCATGAGGGCTGCGTGGCGGATTAAGCAGTAACTCTTCGCGCGCGCGACTTTGATCCGGGCTGTCGCGTTCTGCGACCAGTTGTATTTCCGATGTCTCACCCTCGTCACTGGAGAAACTATTGGGATCTTCTATCCAACTGAAAAAATCCCGCAAGCCTGCCTGCAACCTATCGTTGTAAATCTGCAGAGTTTCAGGACGAATAGTAGAACCCTGCAGCTTGTGAAAACGTGTACAGAGCTCGTCAATATCGAGCTGACGTAAGTCTACGCGCTCGTTAGATTTGAGTTGTACAAGCAGTTGTTCAGCGGCTTTTTTACGTGAGCGGGCCGTACCCGGGCGAATAAGGCCTGCCATGGTGCCCTGTCGTAAAAAATCGAGAAAGGCCGCTTCCGAATAATCCCTGTTCGCCATGTAAACCACGCTTACGTCTATCAGCTCAGTGTAATGCCCAACACCCTATCGGTACAGTACCGAAAATTAGACATGTTTTTTAACGGCGATATGAACAAGTCAATAAGTCACTGCGTGCCGGGTATCAGTGCGCGTGTGCTGTATTGCTGCGTAACGTCCAGGGGTGGGTTAACGCCAGTACCTGTTTAACGCGGCTACTGGAATGGACCGCACACCAGTGCCCGGGCCACTCCCGGGGTTAAAGTGTCTAATCCATCGACCAGTCGCTCGGGTCCTAGTAGCACGTCCCTGATCTGGTCAGAGTAGCGAATTGCCGTTTCCCGCATCATGCCCATCATGGGCCATCCCCAGAGTGCAGAGACAGTGACTCCATCCTGTACAAAGTGCGGATCAGTCAGGAAACTGCAATTGATTACGGGTTCCACCGGGCTGCGATTAGTTTCACTGCCACCGACCAGGTCAATAATGACAGAACCGTTGGGAATCAGTTGCTGCAGTTGCTGGTTGCTGATCAGGAAATTGATGCCACGCAGCGCCGGGCTCTGTTCGGCACCATTGACTACAAGGTCCGCATTTCTGAGCCAGTAATCGATTCGGCCCTTGACGGTGTGGGTACGGCCCAGCACATGAACGCAGCCGACGCCCTGGGCATAGGCTTCATGAATCGCGCCTTGGCCGACGTTGCCGTAACCCAGTACCGCTACCCGGGCATAGCGCAGATCCAGATCGGGTTTGTTTTTGCGCAATAACTCCAGGCCATAGCGCGCCCCCGCGCGTCCTGTCTCATGTAGACATTGAATGCGACGCAGGCCCATTTCCAGGGGAGGGTGGGCGGCGCGATAGGTAGCAATGGCGTCCTCGCCCTCGTTTTGCTCAAACTCATGCATATCGAACAGGTGACAGCCTGAGGCCTGCAGGCGTGGCAGTATGTCGTTGTTATCCTGAAAGCTCGCGCTGTCGTAGAAATACAGTGCTTCACTGCCCAGGGCGGTGAGTTCATCGTGCTTGGAGTTGCCCTGCAGCACGTCGAGTGAGCGCGGATCACGGTTGCCCGCTCGGCGAATGGCGCTGTCCAGCCGCGGGGTCCAATCCAGCACCCGCACCCGGGTGCCGCCAATGGTATTGTTTTCGATGAATGGCGTTAGCGCTTTGTTCATCGCCATGCGCCCAAGTATCCGTGTGTTGGTTTGCACCCGCGGCGACTCCAGCACTTCCTCCATAGCAATAACGTTAATTCGCCGCTCCTGCAATAAAGCTGCACGTTGCGGGTAGGAGTGAAAGTGCGCCATACAGAAAAGAGTGGTGCCTGGTTGCATCTTTTCGATGGACGCCATAGAGGGCCCCTTGAACTTGATCAGTAGGTCCTTGTTACGATAGATACTGTCTTCAGACTGAAGCAGCGCTCCGGCCGCACGATACTCTTCGTCGCTAAAACCAACACCTTCTCCTGCATGGTGCTCTACGGCAACTTCTGCACCCGTGGCGACCAGGGCTGCCACATCTTCCGGGGTGAGTGCTACGCGTTTTTCCAGGGCGCCGGGGTTTTCGGGTGATTCACATTCGCGAGCGAGACCGATAGATCTGAATGATTTTGCCATGGGTAGTGCTGTCCAATTTAATGATCAAGCGGTAGTAATGACCGCACATCATACTTTAATTTAGTGGATAGCAAGCACAAAGAGCGTGCAATGCCTCCTGATCATTTAACGCGCTGATCGAAATGAAAATACCGGCGCTGCGGCGAGGCGTTTTCTACTGATGGGGTCTTCATCTATGTTCCGGAGCATAACCAGGCAGCCTCTGAACTGAGCACCATGAAAGTCTGCCAAGAGCGACCATTTGATTAGGGAAGGCCGTCGGCGTATGGTCGAAAAGCAGCGGGTTCGATGCTGACCATAATTGAAGTCGAGGAAAAATGAGCAAAGAATACAAGGCTAGTTGGACCGCTTTTGAAAATGCGACCCAGGCAGACTGGGAGGCCGTTTCGGATTACGAGGCCCAATTCAACGCAGGGCTGGTAGATCGGCTGCTGCAACAGTTCAAAATGCTGGACGAGGAGTCGACACCATACCCGATCAATCGTTACCAGCATTCGCTGCAGGCCGCGACTCGCGCGCTTAACGATAACGCTGCGGAAGAAATGATCATTGCTGCGCTATTGCACGACATTGGCGATGTTGCTGCGCCCTATAACCACGGTGAGGTGGCGGCTGCTATCCTTAAACCCTATGTGTCTGAAAAGACCTATTGGATTGTCAAACATCATCCCGTTTTTCAGGGTTATTACTACAATCACTATCTCGGCGGGGATCGCAACGCGCGTGAAAATTACCGTGACAGTCCTCATTACGAAGACTGCATCTATTTTTGCCAGCACTACGATCAGTGCGCTTTCGACCCTTGCTTTGATAGTAAACCGCTTGAGTTTTTTGAACCAATGCTGAGACGTGTGTTCGTAAAAAACTGCGGTCATATGGAACTCAATGAGCGTTTCGACGGCTAATGATCAGTTAGGCGCAAGGTGTGTGCCTTTAAGTAACTGCGGGTTCTGCTTTCTCTTGCTCTTTCTATAAAGAGCTTATGGTTTTATAGTGTCGCCAGCAGCCTGCAAGATGACTTTCTTAGTTGCAACTGCTTACTGACGGCCTAATATATTGGTGTTTTTGAGCGCGGTAATGAACTGATGCAATCACTAGAAGAACAGCTTATTAGCTGCCCCTATTGCGGTGAGCAGATAGAGGTCCTCATAGACCAGCAAGAGGTCGGTCATGAGTATGTTGAAGACTGCCAGGTGTGTTGTAAACCTATAATCGTTAGCGTGACATCAGATTCCATGGGCAATTTATTTGTGTCAGTGCGAGATGAAAACGAGTCCTATTAGCCAGGCAGAGACAGGTGTGCGCAGCACGCTGTCTTAGGTCGTCAGCCAAATTGTATAGTTGATCTTTCTGGTTTCTGGTTGTGCTTTTATTGAGTCACTCTTTTAGCCTGTTGAATATGGTCAGGACTTGTCTTTATTGGATTACTTCGGGCAAAGGATCACCGATATTACCGGAGGGGTATTTGATGCCCAAGTAGTTGGAAATTGTAGGTGCTATGTCGGTTGGTGCAACTCGGCGTTCAACTGTTTGTGCTCGCACTTCGTGCCCGGCAAAGAATATGGGCACATAGGTATCATAGGGCCAGGGTGAGCCATGAATCGCCGCCAGACCTGGTAAACCCATTGCGGCAGCCTCGCCGGTAGAATGCATAAACCAGTACTGGTCAGCTACCAGGTGAACCGAGCCTGAACGATCAAAGTGGAAGCTCCGTCTGATCTGGCGTTGCAGAGGTCCATCGACATACTGCCCGTTGACCAGTTCACTTCGACTCATGGCGTAAAAGATGCCTGGCAGTTTGATTGCTTCTGCTGCCAGAAAACGCTCCACGTCCGCTGGGTTCAAATCTGCTTCCTGGATGACGTTGTAGTCCAGGTGCAGGTAGGGGTGGCTGTGTGCGCGTATCAGATCACCGCGCCCGAACCGTCGCTTTAGCGCCTTTGTCAGTTCATTTGGCTGCTTGAAGTGATCGAAAGCATAGCGGCCTGTCTCCAGACCGATTCGATCTACGATGTATTCCGGGGCCTCGGGGCCGCCGTGATCCGCGGACAGCACTATCAGTGTTTGGTCCAGGCCAACTGTCTGGTCTAGGAACTCGAAAAATGACGCCAAAAGTCGATCAAGGCGCAGGATAGTGTCTTCACTTTCCAAGCTTGATGGGCCGAATAAATGGCCAACGTAATCCGTTGCCGACAAGCTGACAGCCAAGAAATCTGTCGCGCCACCGGCGCCCAGCTTCTCCTGAATGATGGTTAGTTTCGCAAACTCTATTGTCAGTTCGTCGACCGCTGGGGTGAGGCCTACAACAAGGCTGGTGTACTTGTCGTCACCATAATGATGTGGGAACGTGCGCCCCAGTGAACCAAAATCAGCTTCGTAAGGTCTGTCATCGATATCTCGTGCGAAGTAACTTTCAAGCGATTGTGACAGTTTCCATTGTTTGCCACGATAGCGATCGCTAGGCTTGGACGCGTTCCACTGGGCGACCCACTCAGGATATTCTTGGTAATAGTAGGTGCTGGTAACGAACTGGCCTGAGCTTTTAGAGTACCAAAAAGCCTTGCCAGCATGCCCGCCCGGCAGGATGGCTCCCCGGTCTTTACCCGAGACGCTGAAGACGCGTGATTGTCCCGCATTCGACAATACCAATTCATCACCTATGGTGCTGGACAAGAGGTTGCGGGGTGACACTCCTTGGTGCGGCTTCGGATCCTTGCCAATGAGATGGTGACGGTCGTCTTCGGTGTTATAAACGATCTGGCCTGTTTTTTGGTCGAACCATTCATTAGTGACGATGCCATGCCGTGAAGGATCGGCACCGGTGAACAGTGTTGAGTGTCCGACCGCAGTTTCGGTGTTTGCGTGGCGATAGTGTGCATTGGTGTAATGCGTCCCCTGTTCCATAAGGTACCGAAAGCCACCTTCCATAAGTCGTTCACGATAACGCATCGGCAGATCGCCGCGTAACTGGTCAACTGTGATTTGCACGACCAGTTTTGGCGAATTTGGGGGAGTTTGGTCGGCATCGGAGGCGCTACTTGCGGTGGGGATAGCCGTCGCCAACATAGTGATAAGTAACAGTGCTGCAGGCCACGATACCAGGCCTGAGAATTCATCAAAAGTGTTGTGGCTCATGTTTTTATAATGCTACAAGCTCAAGTTTAGGCATAACCCTAACACCATATGCTCATGAGTTCGACGACGATTGAGAGTCGAAAGAGGCAACTCTATCAATAGTTCCGCAGGGTCAAAACTAAGGTTCAGCTGTTTTTTTCCTGAATCTTAACTGGCCTTTGATTTTGGTAGAAATATTTCCTCTGAGATATATTCAATGAGTTCCTCTCTTGAGTACGGCTTGCGAAGGATATCGTGTTCTATATCGTCGTCTTTTAGTTGGTCTTCGTAACCAGTTGTGAGCTTCACTTTAATGTCCGGAAAATCTTCACTTATTTTTTTCGCCAACAGTCTTCCGTTGAGTTCACCTGGCAAAATGACATCACTAAAGACGAGGTCGATATGCTCGTCTGATTTAAGTATTTCCAGAGCGTCTAAACTATTCTCGGCTTCGATCACCTTAACGCCGGGCAGCTTTAAGCACCGCACAGCGTATTTTCGAACACGTGGCTCGTCTTCCACGACAAGTATGGTTGCGCTATACACTCCCACCTTCTTAACTATCAACGCAGGTTCTGCCGCGGTTACATTCTCGACAGAATCCACCATCGGTATTAATAGGTTGACCGTTGTTTTCTCCCCTTGCACGCTAGAGATGCTAACCGATCCGCTAGACTGTATGGCGAATCCTTGAACCATACTAAGCCCGAGCCCTGATCCTGCCCCTACATCCTTAGTAGTAAAGAAAGGTTCAAAAGCCCTTTCACATTCTTCTGCTGACATTCCCTTGCCGGTATCGGAGACGCTGATACAGACGTATTTCCCTGGCGAAACGTCAGCAAAGCCCTGTGAGTCAGACTCAGTGATCTGGACCTTACTAGTGGCGAGAGTGAGAACACCGTCTCCATCCATGGCATCTCGTGCATTAAGGCAAAGATTCAGTAATGAACTTTCCAGTTGGACAGAGTCGACTTTAGCGACGAGTTTTCCAACGCCAACGTTAGGCTCAACAAAAACATCGACATTTTGCCCAATAGTACGCTTAACAAGGCGGCTGAGTTTGTTAATAAGCTGATCAATGTCAACGTCCTGGGTATGCAGCGGTTGTTTTCGAGCGAATGCCAAAAGTTGTTGTGTTAAATTAGACCCATCCTCGGCAGCAGATAAAGCGTCTTGCAAGATTTCGCGGGTCGACTCGTCTGCGTCATCCATATCCTCAACTATAAGGCCTATGTTACCTTGTATCACAGTAAGAAGATTATTGAAGTCGTGCGCCATACCGCCTGTAAGTTGGCCGATAACTTCCATTTTCTGGGCTTGCCTAGCGGCACGTTCTTGTTTGCGTATTTCCGTAATATCCTGGCCCACGCCGAGCACACCAATGATCTCACCCGCTACATCCCGACGGGTGGTTGCATTTAACAGAACCTCAACCCGATCACCTTCTTTTGTGTAAAGGGGAAACTCGAAATTGGCTGTCTCGTCGCCATTTAACGCACGATCTAGAACGTCCTGTACGGAATATTGATATTGCTCAGTAATAAATCGAGCTACAAGTTTTTCCCCGATGACCTCTGACTTTGTGTAATTGGTGATCTTTTCAGCCATCTGGTTCCATTCATTCACTCGCCCATATTGATCTATACCGAATATAGGCGCATTGGCAGTTTCAACAAATTGACGAAGTTCCTTCGCGGTTTGTTCGGCCTCAGCCAGCGCTCGTGACGTACGCGTAACGTCTTGTCCGACACCAATTACTCCGATTATATCGCCCTCTACATTTCGCCTTGTTGATGCGTTTAGCAGCACTTCAACTCTCTCGCCGCTATTTGTGTATAACGGGAATTCAAAGTTTGCCGTCTCGTCACCTATTAAAGCTCTGTCTAGTACGTTCTTGACAGACTCTTTGTATTCGTCAGTGATGAACTCGGAGACAAGATCCTTATCTATAACCGCCTCTTTCTCAAAACCAGTAATAGTCTCAGCCATTTGGTTCCATTCGTTCACCAGGCCCTCCTTGTCAATGCCGAAGATCGGCGCATTGGCGGTCTCAACGAACTGTCGCAGTTCTTTGGCGGTTCGCTCGACTTCTGCCCTCGCGCGCGTCGCTATAGAGACGTCCTGTCCCACTCCCAAAACCCCAACAATTTTTCCATCACTATTTCTCCTTGTCCAAGCGTTTAGTAACACTTCGACTCGCTCTCCATTTTTTGTATATAAAGGAAACTCGTAGCTGTCGGTTTGTACGCCACCAAGCGCACGACTAAGAACGGTTTCTACGGAGGTTTTATACTCATCGGTAATGAACTCTTTTACTATATTTTTACCGAGCGTCTCTTCCTTTGAAAATCCAGTTATTTTAGCGGCCATCCGATTCCACTCGTCGATTTGACCTAGTTCGTTAATGCCAAAAATAGGTGCGTTTGCGTCATCTATAAATTGGCGAAGCTCGTTATTTTGGTTCAGGTCACTCGAATAGATTGCCCTATTTAAATCTGGGGAAGTATCATTATGAGCATCGGAAGCTGAGTCTTTTGGGTAAGAATTGCGATATTTATTGCGTGAAGCGAAGTATGCAAAGAAAATACAAGTAACCGAAGTAAAGGCTGTCAGCAATAGCCCATTCTCCGTGAATTGCTGGAAGTAGAATGCTGACATTGAGGATACTGCCACAAGAGAGGCGAGAATCGCTATTTCAGATTTTGATATGGTAAGCATCTCTTTGATCCTTTTCTAAAGCATTTCTGCGATTTATTTGTTGAGATTTTCATGCTCGAAGTATGTTTTCTCAATTTTTAAGTATTTGCAGATTCAAATAACAACTGCATCTCTAATATTCACTGGATAAACAATGGTGCTTTGCAATCTCTTCGATAGCCTCAATGGTGATTGGTTTACGCAAAAAACCATCCATCATCGCATCCTTCATTTTTTTGATCGATTCTTGCCGTTCGTTGTCGGTTAAGGCATAGATCAGTAAGGGATTTTCTGATGAGGTCGGAGCATTTCTAATCGCTTTCGCAATGTGTATTCCAGCAAGAGCTTCCATATTTACCTCAACAATCACCATATCGAAATTAAAAATTCTGTATTTCAGTACAGCTTCTGTTGAGTCTCCAGCTGTGTCTGCATCGATTCCACAATCAATAAACATGTTCGCCACCAGGATTCTGGTCGTGGCGCTACTATCAACGATTAAAACGTTGCTTTGCTGGCCATTTTTTCGCCAGGCTTTTTGATTTGACCATGTGGTTATTTCGGAGTTCATGTTATATCCGGTGTAACTGTTAGCGTCGCTGTGGTTTGACATTCTTTCGTTGAAACAGTATCGGTGCTGGAACTAACATCACCAGAATCGAATTCGCCGATCTCATATTTATGATTGGTCGAACTTTGCGCTAGCAAGATAGACTTATCAAAATCGCCCGGGGGGCACAGCAGATAGCCTTGGCCCCTGGTACATCCATTTGAAATAAGCCAGGACAGTGTCTCGCGATTTTCGATACCCTCAGCGACTGTCGGTATTCCTATCTCTTGCGCCAGGCTTATTGACGATTTCACTATGGCTTTTGCGTCTGGATCGTGTAATAAATCAGACACAAACGATCGGTCTATTTTTAATTCAGTGAATGGTATCTCTTTTACTTTTTCCATTGACGCAAAACCGGTGCCAAAATCATCTAGCGAAAGCCCAAACCCTGCGATTCTCAATCGCGAAATCACATTCATCATCTGAACCGAGTCTCCGTAATTGCTTTGCTCTGTTATCTCGATCGTTATTCGTGATGGGTCAATTCCGGCTGACTTCATGTGTGCCATAAAAACATCGGGAAGACTTTGCTCTTCGAGCAGTTCCGGAAATAGATTTATCGAAACATTGGGTCGAGATGCCATTGAGTCCCAACAAGCCATGTCTTCTAATATAATTTTTAGTAGGCTATAAGTCAGGTCTTTCATCAGACCGTATTTTTCAACAAGAGGAAGAAAATCTCCGGGACATAGTATCCCTCTTGTAGGGTGATGCCATCTGCAAAGAGCCTCTAGCGAGTCTACTTCTCCAGTTTTTAAGTCTACGATCGGTTGGTAAAAGGGCTGAATTTCTCCGACATTGTAGATGGCGTGTTTCAGCTCTTCCTTGAATTTTCGAGACCTGGGAAGAATAGGAGAAACTGGAACGCTGGTATGAGTGAACTGATCCGCTTTCAAAAATGCTCTGATTTCAGTTGCCCTGAAAGGCTTATGAATTGGCGGGCTCATGTTAAGCCCCATTTTTTTACCTAGCGCGCAGGAAGACCTGAGAACTTTTTCACTCCAACCGCTAATAAGACAAATATGGCTCGTAGAGCCACTATCCTTTAAAAAAGTCAGGGCTTCGATTCCGTCCATTCCGGGCATTGAGAGGTCAAGAAATATTTTTTCCGGCAGGAGGTCTTCATACACAGTTTTCAAGCGCCGTGGATCTACGATGTCTGTGTATTCAAATTGCTCGCTGCACGCCATGTTCTGAATGAGTCGGCACACTCTTGGGTCGTCGTCTACGATTAAAACCTGTGGTCTATCCATAGCCATAGTACTCGCAATATCTCTAGGTATATGCCGACATATTAGTCTGTGAACGTAAATGCAATGACCAGCTAATGTAATAGTTTGTAAAGACTGTGCAGAGATTTATCTAATGTTACTGCCGTAACTCGTAAAGCTTGCCATGAAAATGTAGAATTCCCGTAATGTGCAGCGAGTGTAACTGCATAAAATTGAGACTCAGGGTAAAGCAGCATGTCTTCTAGTAAAAAAAAGGTTCTTGTCATAGACGATGATGAGAGAATTTGTCGAACTATCTCCAGGTACTTGGAGAAGGAGGGGTTTGATGTACACAGTGCAACATCTTCCCCATCGGCACTCGAAATCTTCTCTAGTCTGGATATCGACATTGTCTTACTGGATTTGAATATCCCCGGAACGCATGGGTTTGAAATAGCAAAAGAGCTACTTTCTTTGAAAAAAATCGGGATAATATTTATCACCGGGAGCACGGAACAGGTCGATAAAATCGTCGGTCTGGAGCTGGGAGCAGACGACTATATCCAGAAACCGTTCGACTTCAGAGAACTTCTGGCAAGGATACGGAGCGTCCTGCGTCGTTTGGATCACGTCACTGACAATTCTTCGGGGAGTGAGTCAGAGGCCGGTCACCTTAAGGCCCATTTTGGAAATTGGCAATTGGATTGCCTCACTCAAGAGATCTCTGGTAAAGACAATGCCACGCCTGAGCTTACCAGTCACGAGTACTTCATTCTGCTTGCGCTTTTAAAATCCAATAACCGCGTTCTTCCCAGGGACTTTCTGCTCAACGCTATTAGTAGTCGAAACTGGACACCGTATGATCGAAGTATCGACGTACTGGTGGGAAAACTCAGGAAAAAACTGCAGTGTGAAAACGGCGAGTATATAAAAACAATAAGAGGACAAGGTTATAAGTTTTGTTCGGCTGTCACATGGAGTGACTAGTTTTCTACAAATATTTACAGCCCCTACATATTAGACCTACACTTTAAGCTTAGTATTTTGCCAAGGAAGTAATCCGCGGCAAAAGGCTATAAATGTTGTATTCGACCAGTTCAGCTAAAAGACTCATGGTAGCAATGAGCATTTCGTTATTCATAGTAAGTCTACAAGGCTGTGCCTCAGGAAATTGGGCCAACTACAGCTACGGTCCCGGAGATTGGCTGAGTGACGCAGGCTTTGGTGACTGGAACACAATGCATAATTATCAAAAAATCTTCAGCCCCGAAATACGCCTTCACTATGTTGAAAATCCGGCCGAGTTATGCGGCAGTTTCCATGCTCGAGGGTGTGCGAGACTGACGGCCGGTTATTGTGACATCTGGATACATAAGAATCATAAAAGGGCTACGCTCGACCACGAAATACGACACTGCCACGGCTGGGATCATTTCCGTGTTGACCATACAGCCTGGTCATCGAGAAGTAGTGAACAGAGGTACAGAGCGGAATCGCGAGCAAGCTATTGGTTTCCGACCGATAAATCGTCAAGCGTGAGCGCGAAAGGCCTACAAGGACAGGCCACATTGATATAAAAGTTCTATTGTAGCGGCTGGGAATGAACGACGCCGTGGCTGATCTTTCAAAGCTATATCCAATCTCTTTCAGGCTGTTACCGCTACGAGGGATTGGATATAGAGGGTTTGTTTACTGACTTTTTAATAAAACCTATCACCATCATCAGATTTAACAATTATACATCGACGCCGACAAGCGATAGCGTGTGATGAGCGGAAGTAGTGTATTGGTCAACGTATGCGGATCAGGGACTACTGCCTTAACCTGCGTCGCAACGCGGTTACGTCGGAAGTCGGGCTTGGCTTAAGTCCAGCGACGGTGAGCGACATCACGCTGCAGCTGCAGCTCTCAAGAGAGACGCGATCATGAAAAACATAAAACTAACGTTATCCGCTATCGCTGGAGCGCTTAGCCTCTGGGCCGTGCCCCAGTCACTCTTAGCAGAGGCGGCTGCCGTCAGCAAACCAGAGGCAGCCATCGGCATGGGTACAGTAGCGCCGGGGCAAGCTAAATCGAATCAGTTTTGGTGGCCAGACCAACTGGATCTATCGCCACTTCGCGACCAGGACGCGCGCTCCAACCCAGCAGGGGAGGGCTTCAGCTATGCGTCGGAGTTTTCAAAGCTTGACCTTAAAGAGGTTAAGAAAGATATCGACTCGGTGCTTACTGATTCTCAAGACTGGTGGCCCGCTGATTTTGGCAATTACGGACCTTTCTTCATCCGGATGACCTGGCACAGC
>DS999226.1:113482-148760 GCA_000156295.1 marine gamma proteobacterium HTCC2148 | reverse complement strand
GCAGCGTTTTGAACCACTCAACAGCTGGCCTGATAACGGCAACCTCGACAAGGCGAGACGCCTGTTGTGGCCAGTGAAGCAGAAGTATGGCCATAGCCTGTCCTGGGCAGACCTGATGGTTTTAGCCGGTAACGTGGGCCTTGAAAATATGGGTTTCGAGACCTACGGCTTCGCCGGCGGTCGAGCGGACGACTGGGAACCCGACATGGTTTACTGGGGTCCTGAGGTGGAGATGCTGGCGAGTGATCGTCGCGATGACAATGGCAAACTGCAACGCCCGCTGGGCGCTACCCATATGGGTTTGATTTACGTGAATCCTGAGGGACCAATGGGCAAACCTGACCCTGTCGCATCGGCCCAGAACATTCGCATTGCGTTTGGTCGCATGGCCATGAACGACGAAGAAACTGTGGCCTTGATAGCTGGCGGCCATACCTTCGGTAAAATGCACGGTGCTCGCAAACCGGCTGACTGTGTTGGCGCGGAACCGGCCGCAGCGCCTGTTGAGGCCCAGGGCCTGGGCTGGAAAAATAAGTGTGGTAAAGGACACTCAGAGGATACTACCACCAGTGGACTAGAGGGTGCGTGGACTCAGGCCCCCACACAGTGGACAACGCTTTATCTTTCAAACTTATTGAATTTTGAGTGGCAACAGACTCGCAGCCCGGCGGGTGCAATTCAGTGGATACCCACAGACGAATCATTGCATAGCGCTGTGCCCGACGCGCATGTGGACGGTAAATTCAATGCGCCGGTGATGACTACAGCCGATCTTGCGCTGAAGTTCGATCCTGAATACCGCAAAGTCACCGAACGGTTCCTGGCTAACCCGGACGATTACCAGAAGGCGTTCGCCAAAGCGTGGTACAAATTGACACATCGTGACATGGGACCACGCATCCGTTACCTGGGTGATCAGGTGCCGACAGAAACCATGATATGGCAGGACCCGATTCCGACTGGAGCAGGTAAATTAATTAGTAGCCGCGAGATCAAAAAGCTGAAGAAAAAGGTTCTGGACTCCGGGCTGACTACGTCTGAATTAGTGAGAACCGCTTGGGCATCAGCATCAAGCTTCCGTGCCAGTGACATGCGTGGCGGAGCGAATGGCGCGCGTGTCGCGCTGGCTCCACAAAGAAATTGGGAAGCCAATAACCCGCAGGAACTCGCTAAAGCGTTAACTGTGCTGCGCGCTGTGCAGCAGGATTTTAATCAGTCCAATAGACGTAAGGTATCTTTAGCCGACGTTATCGTGTTGGGCGGAGCAGCTGCGATTGAGAAGGCTGCAGATGATGGTGGCGTCAAACTAGAGGTGGCTTTCGCACCGGGCCGTGGGGATGCAAGCCAGATCCAGACTGACGTGGCATCGTTCGCTTTGCTGGAGCCGACCGCCGATGCATTTCGAAATTACTTCAGCGAGGAACGATCCTATCGCTCTCCAGCAGAGATGTTGGTTGATCGAGCGGATCAACTTGCCCTCACTGTGCCAGAAATGACGGCGCTGGTTGGTGGCCTGCGTGTTTTAAACGCCAACTATGACGGTGGTCAGAATGGAGTGTTTACCGACAATCCGGGCCGTTTGAGTAACGACTTTTTCGTTAATCTTTTGGACATGTCTACCCAGTGGCGAAAATCAGACAGCCCCGGCATTTACCAGGGAATCGATCGAAAAACGGGTGTTGTGAAGTACACCGCTACACCTGTGGATTTAATTTTTGGATCGAACTCAGAATTGCGCGCTGTTGCTGAGGCTTATGCATTTGATGATGCTAATGCAACATTTGTGAGCGATTTTGTCGATGCCTGGGTGAAAGTGATGCAGGCTGATCGTTATGATCTTCAATAAACAAGCTGGAGATAAATTGCTGGCGAGGCGCATCACATTCAACTTTGCTATGGAGACTAGTGGATCTTTAGGTAAGGAGTCTTCGACCCTGAAATGACGATAGATGGGGCGCGCAGTAACTGAGGCCCATCGCCACGACGACGCCATAAATAACTGCGGCACCGGCGACCAATGCAGGACCTACCATGTCACCGCTGCCTCTCATCACAGAGCACGGCATAGTGGTAAGCCAACAGGCCGGAACGACAAAGAGTACCAACGAGGCGCAGCGTTTTGCAGCCCTAATCACTCCGGGGACGACCAGACAAAACATCGCGGACCCGAGTGGGGCGTCTACCAGTGACGAAGCGTTGTTCATTAATACAAGACTCGACAAAAAAAAACCGGCGTAAGCCGGTTTTAACAGAAAATCCTGGCCTTACCAGATGATGGTAATCGGGTCGCCCGAACTCGGGGAGAAGACCATGGTCCCGCTCTTCTTACGTTGCTGATTGCTTTGGCAGGTGGTGCCGCCATCGCAATTTGCGCCGTTGTCAAAGCTGCCCCATACGCCATCGGGTGATGACACTACGGCATACCAATTCCGGCCTGCGTTGTAAGTCGCAACGGTGTAGTCGCTACCACCGCCACCGCCTCCATCAGTCACTGTCACTGCTTCCGGCTGGCTGCTGATCTGGCCAGTAGTATCGGTGACTGTCAGTGTGACCGTATAGGTACCGGAAGCAGCATAAGTATGGGTAGTGCTGCTTTGGGTGTTGCTATTACCATCACCAAAGTTCCAGGCGCGAGTAGCAATGCCGACATCATCGACACTGGTATCAGTGAACTCGCAAGTCAGTAATGTGCAGCTCTGTGAGAAACTGGCTGTGGGAGGGTTGTCGCCACCGCCACCGCCACCGCCGCAACTACTATTCTGCTCCAGCCAAACGCTGGCCGCCTTGGCCTGAACGATGCCGTATCCATGATAAAGGTCTTTACCTGGCGCTCCAGCGTCTTGAGCCGATTGTTTCAACGCGTTACGAATGTCTTCTCCGGTGCAGTTGGCGTGCTGAGACCATACTAATGCAGCCACACCTGCTACTGCCGGCGTAGCCATTGACGTACCGCTCATATACCCAAAGTCGCCAGCGCCTATGGTAATGGCTGCATTGGTAGCCCCAAATACAGCAGACCTGTCGCTTTGTGCAGCCCCCACGGCGGGAATGGAGGTGTCATTAGCGTCGCCCAGAGTTGCGAAGAGTGCACCGGGCTCATTGTTAACAACGATAGCGCCAACGCCTCCTGAACCCTCGCAATTATTCACTTTGTCGTAAAAAGAAATGCTGCCTCTGTCTATTGCGCAGATTTTTCCGTCCGCACCTGGATCTTGACTATTACCGATCCCGAAACCGTAAACTGCAGCTTCCGCAGCACCCTGGTTTTCCATAGCGGCTACCGCCAGTGAAGTGCCGTCCAATGAGGCAATCGCGACCGATGCTCCACCGGCAGGGTAAGTCGACAAGGTATTGACGCCTCCTGCTGAGATTTCTACACAGATACCGTCTTTGACGACCGTGGTGCGTTTTTTACCGCGGCCGGTAGTCTGGGTGCAGGTGGGATACTGGGAGAACGATGCAATATTGTTGTCAGCATCATTGGCGCCAACCATCATTACCGACTCGTAACCGGCTGGATAGGAAACAACATTGTTGCCGTCATTGCCTGCGGCTGCCAACACCAGGCCACCGTCGGCTGTGAAACTATCAAACGCGTTTCTTTCCGCGTTATTACTGCCGCCGCCGCCTAAACTCATTGATATTATATTCGCGCCTGCCTGGGCACAGTTTTGGGCAGCATAAGCCAGGTCAGAGGAGTAACCCCACCCGGCAGCATTAAACACTTTGATGATGTGCAATGGCACACCTGGGGCCATCCCGATAACCCCCACCGTATTGTCCGCTGCAGCGATTGTGCCGGCAACATGGGTGCCATGTGGGCCGCCGTCGCTGCCCCAATAACCGGTGCCAGAGTCACTATCGCCTGTAATAACATTCCAGTCGAAATCGCTATTAAGGCCGCCTGTCTCGCCCTGGGAACCTGCGATTCCCGAGTCGATGACGCAAACCTTTTGAGACATGAGGTCCCCGGGACTGAGTTCACTTTGCAGTTGATCTGCCTGGGACTGGATAATAGCGTAGGGAATCACCTGGGAGGTCATCGGGTTAGCACCCTCATCAGCAAATCCCATTGGGAAGCGTCTGAAGTCTTCTTCAATACTGATGACATGCGGATTATTCACCAGACCACGAACATCATTTAAGGAGCGGCCCGGGAACTCGGCAGCGAAAAAACCTCTCGCTTCCAGTTTTAATCTGCCGCCTGCTCGTTTTGACAGTGCTTTGACCAGGCCTTTGTTGGCCTCATCTACCTGAATGATGAACCGGCTATCATCTGCGTTTGCCGACATAACCATCATCGAGCATAAAAAAGCGGCTGTGAGTTGATAAAGGGAATTAACAAATTGGGGGTGGGTAATTGGTCTTTTGATGTGTTTCATTGCTTGAGCCTTTGGGGTTTTAATTCGGTCTCATCGCACCTTCGGTGGCGCTTCCAAGACACAGTCTTCAATTGAATGTCTTCGAACCGATTTTTCCCTAAGCTCGGAAGTAGGCTTTGTTCACTGACTTAAGTGTACGCCGAATTGCAAAATGCGCCAGTTATCCGGTGAGAAAATTACCGCCTTTAAAATTGCATAATGAAACGCAATTTGCGAATAAGTGCGCCTCACCAGCTGATGTAAACAGCACGCTGAGCTACGTCAGCTGATTTTGCCAAAATTGCCCCTGCTAGGCTGCACGAGGCACCGCAGCAGTAACGCATGGCAGGTGCTGAGAACCTGAGGGGCCTGGCTACCGCGGAGGGCGCTGCCCCTGAAAGCGAACCTTAAAATCTGTTGACTCAGGTGAGGAAAAAGCGCGGGTCGAAGGGCTTTGCTTTGCAGTCTTGACCCTCGATCGTGTACTTGTACTCCACTCCTGTAGGCGCATCAGACGAAATCTTGGGAGACTTTCTGAAGCCTTTACCATTTGACTTCAGGTGCCCATTTTTGAACGGATCAAAAAATATCCAGTAGTCTGCTTTGATAGGTTCTCCGGCTGAGTTGATTGACTGCCAAAGAATGCGCTGGTCGGCCGCTTTACTGATGTTGACGCCTGAACTGGGGCGCACCTCTACAGGGCAATTCTCGCTATCGAAAACGATATTGACAGGAATATTTGCCACAGAGGCTGCCGACTTTTGCTGTGCGCAGCCTGTTAGCCCAATGCAAGCTAGTGCCAATAGGGCGGTCGCACAACACTTGCTTTGCAAGGTATTAAAATCCATTTTCATATTTTTCTCCGAAGGTAAACACTTATTTATCGCACAGTGTTTTGCGTACTGCGCAATTGCTCTCGCAATGGCTGTAATCCAATATCCGCATCGAGCATGAATTGGGGGTAACCCAGTGCCAATGCCTCATCAGCAGCCTGCTGCGCGCGATCCAACTCATTGAGCGTGGAGAGCGTGATGGCAGAAAAATAATAGACGTAGATATCTTTTTGCGCCAATTCCAGAGCCAACTTCACATTTTTCAGAGCTTCTTCATCGCGACCCAGCCTTGCGAGGTAGTGGCCGATCAGGCTTAAGGTAATGGCATCTGATGGATTAATGCGCAGGTTTTCTTCAGCGAGTTCATAGGCGCGCAAATAGGCACGAGCGCGTTCATCGTCAGGCGCCCCAGCCGCCATCAGCGCATCCCCGTAGTTGCCCCACATTTCAAAGTGTTTGGGTGCCAAGTCCAGACCCTTGCGATACATCGTTGCAGCTTCATCAAAGCGCTGGAGGAAAAAGTAGCTGGCTCCCAGGTTGGCATAAATATCGACTGTAGGCGTGCGGGCAATTGCCTGCTCCCAGGCTTCTGCCGCGTCTTCAAAGCGTCCGGTGAGAAAAAATGCCGAGCCAAGATTATTAGCGGCTGCGCCGCTTTCAGGTAGCAGGCTATCGATACGCTCAAAGTAAGAAATGGCCTCTTCAACGCGTCCAATATTAACCAGGTACTTGCCCATGGCCATGGAAACAGACCAATTATTGGGTTGCAGTTCGATCGCCCTGACCAGCGTTTGCTCAGCCAGCGCAAGTTTACCTGCGGCGGCGAATGTTTGGGAAAGCCCTACATAGGCGTCGACTCCAGACGTGTTCAGTGAAATAGCCTCATTGAACTCTCGCTCTGCCAGCGCATATTGACCTGAACCTCGATAGAGATTGCCAAGTGCCACATGGACGGTAGGCGCTCGACTATCCAGGGTTTGCGCCTGCAGACAGGCATCCTCTGAAGCGGCAAAACGGCTGGCATCCATATCCACCAGGTACCATAGCAACAGCGTGTCACAGAGCCCGGCATAGGCATCAGCGTAGTCCGGTGCAATTTCCAATGCGCGCTGAAACATCAGTTCAGCCCTGGATAGCGTCTCGTCATCGTGAGGTTGACGCAGGTAGTCCCTGCCGCGTAGATAGCGATCGTAGGCGTCAGGGTCAAGACTGACTTTGCGGGCCAACACACCTTTGGACGAGCTCGACAGCACGATCTCGAGGTTCTTGACCACTTCCCCCGCAATTTCATCCTGAAGAGTAAAGATATTGGACATGTCCCGGTCGTAGGAGTCTGACCAGATGTGGAATCCTTTCTCCGCATCGATGAGCTGTGCAGTCACTCGAACCCTATCTCCGTCGAAACGCACGCTGCCTTCCAGCACGTGACGAACGCCTAGATGACGCGCGATGGTAGGTATATCCACCGTCCTATCTTTGAAGTAAAAAGAGGAGGTTCTGGCAGAGACATTAAGCTCCCGCAGATTCGCCAGCAGGTTTAAAATTTCTTCTGCCAGTCCATCACCAAAATAGCCCATATCCTTATTGTCGCTAAAGTTGGTAAAAGGCATGACCGCTATCGACGCTTGGTCCACCTGGCTTGATTCCGCTGCTGCTTGCGAAGCTTCGCCGATCTCACCGCTGCCGGGTTTGAAGTACAAGGCCGCTATACCCACTAAGACCAGTAGGGTGAGAGCAAGGGCGAACGGAGTAATGAATGATTTCTTCTCAGGACGACGACGCCCTGCAGATGACTCACCAGCCAACTTCCCTTTCGCTGCTGCCTCCAGGTGTTGGGCATATAAGATATCTGAATATCGGTAAATTGCCTGAACGCCGCCCAGCGCTAGTGCAAATTCGGCAGGCAGTTTACAGTCCTCGAGAAAAATCGGGACGATATCAATCGACTCATCCAGAGCGAAACGCACTTCCTTCATACAATGTTCGGAGGTAAGCGACCGAGGCGATATAAAGAACAATAGACGGCGCGACCCCCTTAAAGACTCTGCGATTTCTGCTCGCCAGGAGGTGCCGCCCGGGATGCCTTCGTCGTACCAGACATTCACACCTCGTTCTTTGAGAGATACCAAATCGGTGTAAACAACGGTGCTATCACGATGGGCGTAACAGATAAACACATAGGGGTCATGCCCCCGATAGGCTGAAAATGGCTTTTCCACGCTAAAGCCTAGAGCGAGCTGTGCAAATTCATGGGGGTAAAATGGGGCCCTTTGCTAAGGTTGATTTTGTGTGATCCTGACATTCAGTACCCTGACTGTGGAGTGGCTCGTTGAGAGAACCAAGACTGCAGTGAAAGAATAACACCTAATGTCTGTCAGCTGGCAGCCGCTATCGTTATTTGGCGCCTTTAGTCCGAGAGAAGGAGTGCGGCTTTGTTAGCATTATTCAGAAATACCGCTTCTTTTTACCTGTTAAGTGGAGTTTTAAGGCTAAATTTTGGCATAAAAGCCCTTCAAGTGGGATGAAATGACGTTTTTCTTATGAAAAATAGCCGGTAGTCACAGCAGACTGGTTTTTAGGCGTCAGGTGCTCACAAGTGATGGCAAAGAGCCGTCCATTTTTTGCCTCCACTGATTCTCTTGGGCGCAACACAGAGACTTAGCACGCGGGGTAGTCTAATCGCCCTGGCACTGCGTATATCTGTTGAAGCCTTCAATGACGAGGGCTTGGCGCGCTATCCCACACAGGTTGTAAGTAATGTCGAAAAATTTTGTTTCCGCCGGAATCGTAGTCGCGGTCCTTGCTATTTGGCTCGGGTCGGGCAACCTGCGCGAAAGCGATAGCACGCAGGCTGAGGACAGGAGCCGCGACGGCGTTCGAGCTGCTGGCGAGATATTGCCAGACGAGACTCGAGAGCGAGTGCGCGTAACATTGATGGACGCAGAAGCGCGAACGCGAAACCTGACTCTCAGAGGCAGGACAGATAGCAAGCGAACAGTCGATGTAAAAGCAGAGATCACCGGTCAGGTGGTTGCTCGCCCAGTGGACCGAGGCATGCAAGTGGAGAAGGGCGACCTGCTCTGCGAAATTGCCGTTGACGACAGGGCTGTGACCCTGCAAGAAGCTCGCGCAGCTTTTGAGACTGCGAAGATAGAGCACCAGGGCAGCCTGCGACTGAAAACCAAGGGTCTGTTGTCTGATGTCGCCATCGCTAACTCCGTTGCCAAGCAGGAAGCCGCAGCTGCGCATCTGCATCGGCAAGAATTGAATCTCGCCCGCACCCGGGTAGTAGCGCCGTTTTCTGGTGTGGTGGAAGATCTGCACATGAACGCTGGCGACTACGCAGTTCCGGGCGCTCCATGTGCAACGCTGATTGATTTGGACCCGATGCTCGTTTTGGCGCACGTCACCGAAGCTGAGGTCGATAGTTTAACGCAGGGGCAGGTTGTAACAGGCACCACGACAACCGGGCGCAACATCGAGGGACGCGTCACTTTTGTAGCTCGCCAAAGCGACGAAGTCACGCGCACCTACCCAGTCGAAATTACCGTAGAGAACGAGGACTACGGCATTCGGTCTGGTCTCACCGTAACGCTTCTTATCGAAGTAGAGCGGGTTGCCGCTCATCAGGTTGCACCGTCACTGCTCACCTTGAATGACGCAGGTGACGTCGGCTTGCGAATCCTGGACTCGGCAAATAGAGTAGCCTTCAGGGCTGTCGAAATTCTCGAGGATGGCGCAGACGGTATGTGGGTGACGGGGCTTCCGGGCACCGTCAACCTGATCACCGTGGGCCAAGAATACGTTGCGCTGGGCGATATTGTGGAGCCCGTTTTTGGTAGTACAGGCAAGCGTCTAATCGTGAGTCGATGAACGCCCTGATTGCCGCTGCTTTCAGTCGCACGCGTACCACGCTGTCACTGTTTGCAGTGCTGGTGCTGGCCGGGATCATGGCGCGCATAGCGTTGCCCATTGCTAATGATCCGCACGTTGAATTGCCCCTCTTTTACGTCGGTGTGGTCCACGACGGTATCTCTCCGGATGACGCCGAACGGCTGCTGGTGCAGCCTATGGAAGCCGAGCTGCGCAAGCTCGAGGGCGTAGTAGAGCTGAAGTCTACTGCCGCGGAGGGTATGGCATCCTTTTTTGTTGAATTTGATGTATCCCAAGATCTCGGCAGAGCCGTGGCCGAGGTCCGAGAGGCGGTCAACCGGGCCAGAGCCGAAATCCCGGCAACTGCTGAAGAGCCGTTTGTCGAAGAATTGACCGCCGACGCCTTCCCCATGCTGCAAGTGAATTTCATCAAGGGCACCACCAGTGAGCGCGAGGTGTATCAGGCAGCATTAAAGCTCCGCGATGAAATCGAATCTATACCCTCCGTGCTGAGTGCCGATCTACAGGGCCATAGGGAAGAAGTGCTAGAAGTCGTTATTAACCCCGACGCCCTCAACACCTATCGCATCTCCTCGGAGCAGTTAATCACAACCCTGCAGCGTAACAATCGCCTGATTCCAGCGGGCAGCGTCGATCTTGACGATGGTAGGTTTGCCGTTAAAGTCCCTGCCGTTGTTGAATCGTCCGACGACGTGCTGAGTATTCCTATCCGCACCTCTGGAGAAGCTGCTGTCACGCTGAAGGATGTTGCAACCGTGCGCAGAACCTTCAAGGACCGCGCCAGTCACGCGCGTTATAACGGACGTGAAACTATTTCAATTGACGTTAAAAAACGTGCCAATGCCAACGTCATTGACAGCGTAGCGCAGGTATTGAAAAGCGTAGACGCGACCAGGGCCAGCCTCCCGGCAGGAATGGAGCTGATCGTGTCACAAAACCAGGCGGAATTCGCTATGGTTCAAGTGCGGGAGTTGGAGGGCAATATTCTGACTGCACTCGCGCTGGTGATGGTGCTGGTGGTTGCCGCTATGGGCTTCCGTAGTGGGCTAGTTGTAGGGCTTGGTATTCCGTTCTCTCTATTATTTTCTGTCATCGTAATTTATTTGTTGGGTTATACCTTCAATTTCATGGTGATGTTCGGCATGTTACTGGGGCTGGGAATGTTGATTGATGGTGGTATTGTTGTCACCGAGTACGCCAACAGAATGATGGCCGAGGGGTGGGACCATCGCGAGGCCTATGCGGAATCTGTGAAACGAATGTTTTGGCCGGTGACTGCGTCCACCGCCACCACACTTGCGGCCTTTTTACCGATGTTGTTTTGGCCTGGTGTGTCGGGCCAATTTATGGGTTACCTCCCCGTTACCGTTTTCACGGTGCTTATAGGGTCACTCTTTTACGCGTTGCTATTTGGCCCTGTATTGGGCTCATTGCTGGGAAGGCCCTCTGCGCAAAGCGCGCGCGCACTTCGCGACCAGACTCAATTGGAAAGCGGTGATCCGACCCAGCTAAAAACATTTACTGGATACTTTGCCCGTTTGCTAACCGTCGTATGCGCTCGCCCCGGGTTTACGATGGTCGTGGTGCTGGGACTGCTTAGCAGCATCTTCTGGGCTTATGGCAAGTTTGGCGTGGGCACTATTTTCTTTTCCGATGCCGACCCGCAATTTATTCAGGTGTCGGTTCTGGGTCGCGGGAATTTTTCGGCGCGTGAAACCAATAAGCTGGTGCTGGAAGTAGAGAGTGAAATTCTCGAGATACCGGGCATCCGTTTTGTCAATACGCAGACGATGCTACCAGGCGTTACTAATGGCTTAGGACGCAGCAGTTCCGATCAGATTGGATCTATTTTCCTGGAGCTGTATCCAGAGGCTGAAAGGGATCTGAAGGGTAATGATGTCATGCGTCAGGTGCGCGAACGCACTGCACATCTGGCCGGGATCAGAGTAGAAATAGCGCCTTTAGAAAAAGGCCCTCCAGTTGGCAAGCCGATTCAGATCGAACTGACATCGCGAGACCGCCCGTTACTGGAGCCGGCAATGGCTCAAGTGCGCGCCTATCTCGATACGCTCCCTGAACTGGTGGATATTGATGATACAGCGGCATTACCGTCGATAGAATGGCGGGTCGAAGTCGACCGAACTCAAGCGGCGCTTTACGGAGCGGACGTATCTGCCGCCGGTCTCGCCGTACAGTTGGTTACTAATGGCGTCAAGGTAGCAGAATATCGTCCGGACGATGCTGATGATTCGCTGGATATCCGCGTTCGCTACCCACGGGAGGAGCGCGGCATGAAGGCTATTGAAGAGCTCCGTCTCAGTACCGACCAGGGGATGATACCGCTTAGCAATTTTGTAGAGATTGTGCCTGCTCCAGGAGTAGATTCATTCAAACGCATTGATGGCATTCCTGTTGAACTGATCCGGGCAGATGTTCAAGAGGGCGTCATGGCAGATGCCATGGTCAGTGAAATCAACGACTGGCTGCAGCAGCAGGCGTTCGACCCCGCCGTTTCTATCCGGTTTAGAGGTGCCAATGAGGAGCAGGCGGACTCAATGGCCTTTGTGTCTGCCGCATTCAGCCTTGCGCTTGCGCTGATGTTTATCTTACTCGTCACGCAATTTAATAACTTCTATCAGAGCACCCTCATACTGGCGGCTGTAGTCATGTCCACCGCCGGCGTTTTGCTTGGCCTGCTGGTATTGGGTAACCCCTTTAGCGCTCTTCTTACCGGCGTCGGTATTCTGGCTTTAGCCGGTATTGTGGTAAACAACAACATCATTTTGATCGATACGTTCAACCATCTGTCTCGTTTGCATCCCGAACTGGACAGCAGAACCCTGATCGTGAGGGCAACCGCTCAGAGACTGAGGCCAGTCCTGCTCACCACGGTGACCACTGTCTGCGGCCTCCTGCCACTGGCGTGTGGCTACTCGGTCGACTTGATTTCGCGCACGATTACGGCAGAGGGTGAAATGGCTATTTTTTGGGGCCCTTTGTCTCAGGCGATAGTGTTCGGCCTGACGTTTGCAACGGTGCTGACGCTGGTTGCGACGCCCGCTATGCTGGCGCTACCACTGGCGATTAAAGACACGCTAAAAAGGCTACGGAGCGCGCTGGCAAAGAGCGGTAGCAGCATATCGAAACGCTTGCCAACAGGCGGGTGAGGGTGCTGCGAGGAGAGCAGCTCGGTCGGCAGAAAGGTTCCAGATAAAACCGTCAGAGGTTCTATTGCAAATTCAAGACAGCGCTCAGTTGCAGTCGCATGTGGCGGCTTATACTATTTTCGTTGAGGATTAGGCAGGGAAGGTGATCACATGAAAGCGGCGGTGTTTCAGTCAGGAGGCGGGATTGGCGTCCTCACTCAGCAACAGCCTGAACCCGGGCCGGGTCAAGTTCGATTAGGCATCACAGCTGCAGGAATTTGCGGTTCAGATCTGCACATCAAACATGGCGCGCTCGGTGACCCCGCCGGTATCCAACCCGGTCATGAGATCGCTGGCATCGTCGATGCCGTTGGAGATGGTGTCAGCATCACAACGGGAACCCATGTTGCCGTTGAACCCATTGTCGCTTGTAACAGCTGTCACTTTTGCTACACCGCGCGCGGCAACCTGTGTGCTGACCATGAGTTTATTGGCATAGCGCTACCGGGCGGCCTTACTGAATATATTCTCGTACCCGAAAGCTTGCTCTATCGGTTGCCGCAGAATCTCAACAAAAGCAGTGCCGCGTTGAGCGAGCCCATGGCAGTCTGTGTTCGCGGTGCACGGATCGCCCAAGTGGGTATTGGTGATCGTGTCGCAATTATTGGCGCTGGTTCCATCGGTCTTTTGAGTATCCTCGCTGCAAAACAGGCTGGGGCTGGAGAGGTTTTGATCACCGCTCGCCACCCACACCAGCAGGAACTTGCTTTGGCACTGGGCGCTGATAAGGTCTTCCAGAGTGCGGAGCATTTGTTGTCAGAGATCGGTGATCAACATGCAGATATCGTCATTGAGACTGTTGGCGGCGAAGGTAACACTTTGGATGAAGCGGTACGAATCACTCGGTCAGGTGGCCGGATTTCCGTGCTGGGCTTGTTTCAGGGTTCACCCGCGATCCCGGGTATGGCCTTTTTTCAAAAGGAACTCACAATCGCCGCGTCGAATTGCTACAGTCGCGAGTCTACGTTGAGTGACTTTTATCTGGGTACGCAGCTTGCCACCCAACACGCCGATCTCATCACACCACTGGTGACCCATACATTTAGTCTCGACGAGGTTGACCAGGCTTTCGCCGTTGCCGAGGACAAATCAACGCGGTCTATCAAGGTGCAGATTCATTATTGAACCGGTCTGGTGCGTCACCGCTGCGTTAGAGATATGAATTTGCTTCCTCGTGCCGATGCGCAAAATCCCGGCGCTATGGTCCCGCTCCTCTGCACAAGCTCTCGGAGCCATCAGATTTTCTATGAGGTCAGTTTTTCTGACACGTCCCAAAGTTGAGCGGCTAGTTCCTCGTTGTACATGTGCTCACTGGCCAGCGCTGGATTGCTGTCGGCAAAATACTGCCCGCTTATGTTAGCCGGTGCCGGATGTGCGGCCAGATAGGCCTGGGTAGAGGCTCCCTGCGGCGTAGTTTTGTCGTAGATATCCTCATCTTTTTTGTCGTCCTCTCTTGGTGCCAAATGACGGCCAAGGTTGGTTTTAATGACGCCAGGATGTAGCGAGTTTGCAGTAATGCCCGTGCCATCAAGGCGACGGGACAATTCAGCAGCGAACAAACCGTTGGCAAGTTTGGATTGCCCATAGGCCGCCCAGGGGGCATAAGACTTTGATCCATCCAGATTGTCGAATTCGATACCCGTTTCAGGGGCTAGAAAATGTGCACAACTGCTGAGGATTACAATTCTGGCATTCTTTGCCTTGCTGACGGCAGGCATTAAATTGTTGGTGAATAAAAAGTGGCCGAGATGGTTTACGGCGAACTGTGCTTCCAGGCCGTTCACCAACTTCATTTCTGGAAGCGCCATGATGCCAGCGTTACACATCAAGACGTCCAGCGGAATATTTAAGGCATTAATAGAGTTCGTACAGGCATGAATAGACTCGTAACTTCCCAGTTCCAGCACAACGGGCGTCGTTTTTCCGGCAATACTGGCGCAAGCTTTTTCTGCTTTTTCCGCAGTCCGAGCGGTACCGATCACATGAGCGCCCCGAGAAGCCAATACTCGCATTGTCTCGTAACCTAGCCCGGAGTTGCAGCCTGTGATGACAACGTTGATGCCGTTAAGGTCCAAACCTGCGGTCACTTGCTCGGCCGTGCTCTCTATTCCGAAGGGACCCCTGGGAAGGTCCCCCGGAGGATTTGGTTGAGGGCCGCGACATGGACTTCCATAGGCCCATGCCGTTGGAAACACAGCCGCGGCTACAGCAGACTGAATAAAAAGACGTCGATTAAAGCCGGGAGAGAATGATTTGCTCATCGGATGATACTCCTGAAGATTAGCAGCAAGTATAGATCAATTTACCAACCTGGTATTGCCGAGTTAAACCGGCGCAATCACCACTTTCGGGCCGCGCGCTTTAAAGCGCTAATGATCAGTACCGAGCCAGACAGTGCGAAAACGGCGGCCAGCACAGAGAAAATACGCAGGAACCAGTTGTTGAAATCCTCTCCTTCAGAGTAATCCATGATGTGCAGGCGCCAGAGCGCGTCAAACACCACCCAATAGTCGTTGCGCACGGTGAGATAGCGGCCGGTGGCACCGTCAAAATATAACCGGGTACCCGGACTGTCGTCGTAGCTTACCTGCCAGACATCTTTTCTTCCGTACAACTCGTCCACCAGTCCCATAACGTAGGGCTCGGGTTCCTGTAATCTCAAGGTTGAACGATGCTCGCCATTTCCTCTATAAATTGATCGGGCATAGGCTGTAACTGAATCGGGCGATGGTGGCTCTATTGATTGCCCGTCTGCCAAGCGCAGCCACTGAATCGATTCGTCAGCGCGAACCTCCAGCAGTAACCCTTGGCTGCTATTATGACTTTTGATCTCGCTGATACTGTCCATTTCAGCCAGCGGGCCGCGAATATCCGTTTGCCAGTTGCTGGGAAAGGGAGGGTTGGGAGGAAGATCAACTGCTGCGCCTCCCTTGACCAGAGAGTTAAAAGGCACGAGAGAAAACACCACTCCACCAGCAATCCACAGCATGACCTGAATGAAAACGAGATAGCCCGTAATGCGATGGACTTTTCGGGCAGTGCGTATCATGGTTTTTACTTCCTGTATTTTGGTTTATTCGACTGCGATAGATTTCGATCCGCGTTTCTGATCAGTGTGTCGGTAAACGCCACCAGTTTCCTGGTCACGTCAATAGCGGAAATGCGGACGGGCTGTGGATCAGGTTGCAGCGTGAGTCGAACATTATAATATTGCCATGACACTCTAGCCCAGAGCATCTCTGACTCGCTTGAGCACTGATCCGATATGTCCCTTGAGGGCATAAAGCATTGTTGAATAGGTGATCGGAACTTTCAGGCCTGTGACTTTTTGCTCCAGATTTTCCAGACGCTCCAGATGCGTTTTCAGTTCAGCCTCAGTGATATTTCCAATACTGCGATCTATCTGCCTTAACTCACTGTAAACTCGATAAAACTGGTGGCGCATGATCCAGTGAAAGGCAGACGGTAATAGTTTAAACATCGGGTAAGCGATGCCGAGCAAGGGAATAGCAGCGGCGATCAGTTGCATGAAGAGCACCGCAACGGGATAAGGCAGAAGGCGCAGCAGCAGAGGTCTACCATCTGCGTAATAAGCTTTTGCACTATCGCTTAAAATAATCAGTTGATCTCTGGCTTGGGGGAATACACCCGCTTGATGAAATAGGTCAGGTTTAGCGTGAATGCGTTCCGCAGCCTCCAGGACAAGGCTTTGGGTAATTGGATGTAGGTCTTTGTTAACTCCGAGCATCGCCGTAAATGCCAGCAGGCGAGTATCACTGGAGGGCATATTAAGAGCCAGGTCACCGACACCAGCCGGTAAGACCAGTTTGGTGAGTTCGGGAAATAATGCGACGTAGGCATCTGCTCGTTTGAAATCGACTAGCACGGTTTCTCGGCTGGATAGTAATTGCTTGATAACCGGTGAAATTGAGTTACCGGTAATGAATAGTGTGTCCAGCGTACCTTGCTTTAACTGCTGGGCTGCGGTGGTGGGATCAAGTTCAAAGAGGTTAAGGTCGCTTATTTCCAAGCCGTTAAGTTCAAACAGCTTTCTTGATGCAGAGTTTGAGCGACTTTTGCTCGGGCCAATTGATATGCGGGTGCGACGAAGCGAGTCAAGATTCCCTTCCAGAAGGTCATTGTCCTGGGTAAATACCCATAGCGGCTCGAAGAACATTGCGCCCAGGGACCGAAGGTTAACCGCATCCTGACCAGCAGGGTATCCCATAGTGAGGAAGCCAATATCGGCTTGCCCACTTTTCAACAGCTCAAGGTTTTCTAGTGCCCCGCCTGAGGCCAATAATTGAACTTCGACGCCGCTCTCTTTCAGTATTTTTCGGTATGATTGTCCCATTTCCTCGTAAGCACTGCCGGCCGTTCCGGTGGCCAGTATCAGTGTTTTCGGGGGCGTTGGATCCAATAGACGGAAGCTCAAATACACGCTGATAGCGGCTATCAACAGAGCGATCGCGGATAGCAATACTGTAACTCGATTCAATTTTATTTTCCTCGTTCCTGCGCCAATGACGGACGGAGCGAAATTACGTTTAGAGGGCCTTTGAACTGTAGTCTGACTTCACCAGGTCATGTAGACCCAATGAACAGCTCTTAAACCCACTTAAATCCCGTGAGCGAATTAGACGCGGCCAAAAATCATACATTAAAGTCTACTCACAGTCGAAAGCGAAGCCAAAACAGGCGAGATAAACAGCGCGACCCTTTTATCTGCGACTTCTCTATCTCGACGGACTCATCATGTGATAAGAAGTTAATGTGTCATGAGCTAAATTGTGTATAAATGTTGAACAGGATCGCAGGCTCAATACCAGATATGCAGTTCTGCTGTGTAATGCGATAAATCAAAACGCAACTCGAGAAGATAGAATCTTTATGATCGGAGTGGCTTTATGCTTGATATAGACTTTGTGCGGGCTCAGTTCCCTGCATTTTCAGAACCATCCCTAAAAGGCCAAGCTTTGTTTGAAAATGCGGGAGGTTCTTACCCTTGCCGACAGGTAACCGAACGTCTGGATCGGTTTTATCGATCTCGCAAAGTTCAGCCTTATTATGGTTTTGAAGCATCAAAACTCGGTGGAGAGGAAATGGATGAAGCTCGCAGCGGTCTGTCTGCGATGCTAGGTGTAGACGCGTCTGAGCTCAGTTTTGGACCGTCTACCACGCAAAATACCTACGTGTTATCACAGGCGTTTCGGCAAATGCTTGAAGTCGGTGATGCAATTATTGTAACGAATCAAGATCACGAGGCTAACTCCGGGCCTTGGCGACGGCTTGCGGATGCAGGTATTGAGATTAGGGAATGGTGCGTCGATCCGGACTCCGGTAGCCTGGAGATCGAAGCACTGGAACAACTTCTTGATCAACGCGTTAAGTTGGTGTGCTTTCCACACTGCTCAAACATTGTGGCAGAGATTAACCCCGTGCAAACTATCACCCAATTGATACGAGAGGCGGGCGCAGTTAGCTGTGTTGATGGCGTGTCCTATGCGCCTCATGGTTTACCTAACGTGTGCGACCTGGGCGCTGACATTTACCTGTTTTCCACCTACAAAACTTACGGTCCTCATCAAGGAGTCATGGTGGTGCGAGAGGCGCTTGCGCAACGCCTGCCCAATCAAGGTCACTATTTTAATGGTGGTGATCTCACCAAGAAATTTACTCCCGCTGGACCAGATCATGCGCAAATCGCGGCCTGTGCCGGGATCAGTGATTACCTGAATAGTATTGCTGCGCATCATGATTGTGATGCGCAAAGCCCTCATGCCAAAGCACAATTTGTGCATGACCTTTTCAGGGCCCATGAGCGGCAACTGCTACAGCCGCTGTTGGATTATATTATGTCAAAAGATCAGGTACGCCTGTTAGGGCCATGTGATGCAGAGCGTCGAGCGCCGACTGTCGCGGTTGCTCTGTCAGTCCCGGGTCAACAAGCTGCGGCAGAACTTGCGCTCCATGGAATCATGGCGGGAGATGGCGATTTTTATGGTGGTCGTATCATCGAGGCAATGGGTGAGCGGCCTGAGCACGGTTTGCTTAGGCTTAGTTTCGTGCACTACACCAGCGAGAGCGAAATAACACAATTGCTTAGCGCACTGGATGCGGTGTTGTAATTGAACGCTTTTTGACTTTATTACAGAGCGAAATAAGGTCCTGCGAGCACCGTATTAAAATCATTTGTCGATGAATAGAAGAACCGACGCCGGCCTGATTTTTACTGGCAAGGTATATTGATTGCCAGCGGTTTCAGGTTATGGCCACCACCGATCCATTGGGGGAACTGCACTGGGGTATACGTATTGCCCGAGTTTTGGAGTGACTAAGTGCACTCCCTCATTCTGCGCGGCTTTGTGAACACGCCGGATAGGGTCATACCAGGAATGCATGGCAAGATTGAACATGCCCCAATGGATAGGCACCATAGTATTGCCCTTCAAGTCGCGATGCGCCTGCACAGCCTGCTCAGGAAATTGATGGATTAAGCCCCAGGACTTATTGTAAGCGCCGTTTTCCAGAAAGGTAAGGTCAAATGGTCCGAGCCGATCACCAATCGCCTTGTAGTGAGGCCCATAACCAGAGTCGCCACTGAAAAATACCCGCTTGCCATTGTGGTCAACAGACCAAGACGACCACAGTGTTTTGTTACGATCAAACAAGCCGCGACCGGAGAAATGCTGTGCGGGCGTGGCGGTAAACTTTGTGCCATCAATAGTGATGGACTGCCACCAGTCCAGTTCAGTTATTCGACTGCTATCGATGCCCCAGGATTCAAGATGGGCTCCTACGCCTAATGGCACCAGAAACTTAACCGGGCGGCTTTTAAGCTGTTTTATCGTCGGTCGGTCCAAATGATCATAATGATTGTGTGAAATCAGAATCAGGTCTATGTCACCAATAGCTTCAAGGGCGACCGCCGGAGGTTGAAATCTCGTCACAGTGAATGGCACTGGTGACGCATTGCTCGAAAAAATTGGGTCAAACAACACGCGTGTACCACCGAGATCCAGCATTATTGTTGAATGCCCAAACCAGATGAAGCCCAGTGCATCGCCAGGTGCAGCGAGCTCAGTGTCAGTGGGTTGCATCTCTGGTAGTTTTTCGCCGGGTATGCGCTCATTTTTCAAAAAGAAAAAGTCCCACGCTGAACTCGCCGATGAATTTTCTGATGTGCTGATAGGAGTCACGGGCGAGTTTTCGAAACGGTCTGTCGCGGTATTCCACTGATTCGAATCTTGACTGTTCTGCGTTGTGTTTGGTGCGCAACTGACCAGAGCTGTGAGCGCGAGCGCTACTAAAACAGCAAGAGAAGCAGTCCGACTATTGCGCACTGCTGCATTAAAACATTGGGATATCATGTTTTCCGCGTGATCGGACATTGGAGTTTGCGCCATGTTCGTGTAACCGCCATAAGCGCTCGCCGGACCGTCTTCTGCATGCAGAACCTTATCTAAGGCAATACTAGTCCAGTGCCCGAGCCTTGCGCTCTTGATCAATGCGAGCCGTGTCGCTCGCCAACCTTTCTCCAAGTTCGGTGTCGTCAACCGTTCCTGCCATATGGCGTTCGGCAAGCCCGGCGTTGTACATAATGCGTTTTTCGGGTGTAACCGCAAGCAAAATCCGTAGCGGGGAATCCAGCAGGCTGTAAAAAGCGGCTTCACCTTCTGGGCTGCCGCGGTTGAGCTTGCGAGAAAGCGCTGTGTACAGCCATTCTTTTGTTGCTCTGTCCTCGAAGAACTCACCGCGCCCCTTAAACGTGATCGCGCCGCGGGGCAACGATGGGTCAGCACCTTCTGGATAGCTGGCGCTGCTGATGTTAACTGATACCCGGTTGTCCCGTCGTATAGCCGCAGCGCGGTGCCTCTGCGCGGTGAATGTTAGCCAGACTTTACCCTCGTGCCAGACGAAGGCGTGGGTGACCCCTATGGGCCAACCATCTTTAGTGGACCACATAAGGACGGCTTCAACCGCATTGGTCATCAACTGCTCCGTCTCTTCCTCGGTAAAAGGATAGATGGAGACAACTTCATGATCTTTGGTCTGTACCTTGGTCATATTATTTTCCTTGCTTGCGACTGACGTTTTGACGGGTATCGCCAAAGCCGTGAAATTATTTCGAAAAAGTCGTTATGCTGTTGTTTGCGGAGGCTTCCTGACTGCTTAAGCTGATTGGCTTTTTTATAGTTGCAGCAACTTTATATCATCCAGAATCTGTTTACTAACGCTAACTACTGTCAATTAGCGTTATGCGTTGATTGCAATCTGCGAGGGACAAAAAATGAAGTAATGACGCTCGTTTAAGTGTTTTGTTGTATACCCCGTTGTATAGTGCCTAACGGACTAAGATATCCGCAGGTACAGATTTGCATCTGTAATAACACGTCACTGCAGTGACTGGAGAATATATGAAGAACACCCAGGTCGTGTTGGCCCAAAGGCCTGAAGGGGCACCTAAAGCCAACGATTTTGCTGTTGTAGAGACGGAAACAGTGCCTTTGGAAGACGGCCAGGCCCTGGTAAAAAATCTTTATATTTCGCTGGATGCAGGCTTTCGCAACTGGATGGATGAAGACTCCGGTGACGAAGTATTACCCGCCATGCCATTGGGTAAAGCGGTTATGGGCCTGATTTTAGGTGAAGTGATTGAATCCAGAAATTCCGGTATTGAAGTGGGATGCCTCTTGATGGCGCGTCTAGCTTGGGAAGAGTTTTCAGTGGTAAACGAGGGCGACTGGTGGGTAGAGGTCGACAACGAACATCAATTACCCCTTAGCTATCATCTGGGAGTGCTGGGCGATACGGGTATGTCCGGGTATTTTGGCTTAGTCGACATTGGTCAACCTAAACCTGGCGACACCGTGGTTGTTTCTGCGGCCGGCGGAGCCGTTGGTTCTGTGGCCGGGCAAATTGCCAAGATCATGGGCGCTCGTGTCATTGGTCTGGCAGGTAGTGACGAGAAGTGTCAACGGTTGGTCAATGAGCTTGGTTACGATGTCGGCCTTAACTATAAGGCTGACAATTTATCGGAGTTGATTGCACAACACTGTCCAGATGGGATTGACGTCTATTTTGACAATGTAGGTGGCTTATTGCTGGAGACCATTCTGGAGCATATTGCCCACGGTGCGCGTATTCCTTTCTGCGGCGCGGTGGCCGATTACACTGCGCAAAAAAGTGGGGGAGGCGGGCCGTCTAACTTGTTTCAGTTAGTAGCACAGTGCGTCACTCTGCAGGGTTTCATGACTCATTTTCAATTAGAGCGTTACCCCGAAGCGAGGTCGCAATTGGCGCAGTGGCTGGCTTCCGGCGAACTAAAGGCGCATGAGCATATGTACCACGGCGTGGATCAGTGCGGTATTGCGTTCAGTGATATGTTTGCCGGGAAAAACTTCGGTAAGGCTGTAGTCAAAGTCGCTGCGTCTTAACCGACACCCACTGTGAGCTCTTCAATACTCACATCAGCTCAGTCTGTGCCGCCTTTTGGGTCGTACCATATTGGCGAGCTGTAAACACGTTCCTGGGTGATCATTGGAATATTTTTCGGCGGGTCAAGATTAAAGTATTTGGCATCATAGGCTGTCCACCGCGGTGTCGGGATTTCTATGACTCTGACGTAATAAAGAGCATGTTGTAGAGGATCGAAATCGGGGTCTTGCCAAAACACACTAAAACTGACCTCTCCAACGCTGTTGCTATAGCTCGCCTGCTCTACGTCAACAGTGGAGGTGATTGGTGGCGCAAGACCTGTTTTGGCATTAACGCTGCGTCCATCAGAGAGTGCAACTTCATAAATATGCTCTTCTGGTTTACCGTTTTTGTTCAGCCAGGCCTTCACTACTTGGGCGCGATCAAGATTCGCTCCATCGGGGTCCTTGAATGCCTGGATCAAAAACTTTGGCGAGTCTCCCTCTGGCGCCGAAGACAAATGCCCACCCATAGGCACACCCTTGGTATAGCCAATGTCTGCGAGTTGGGGTGAGTTGATATCACTTTCTATAAACTCCCAACCGCCGAACACCCGCAGAGCGATCCTTGGGCCGGTGGTCGCATAAACCTCTTTACGCGCAAGCGAATCATAGAGCGCCGCGCGGGTGTTTTCCCTGGCCCAAACGCCAGCATAGCCTGAGGCAGCGAGTCTCCAGTTTTGCCACAGCATATCTGCCATATCATTAGTTAATCGCTTGGGATTGGGCTCTGAGTCGAGAAATTTGCCCCAAAAATTATTATCGTCCGCGGTAGACAAAGTCGTGTGCGAATCTGTGGAACCGATCATTCCAAATTGATAAGGGTTTACGCCCAGCTCATTGTCCAGTTGCAGACCCAGCTTAAGGGCTGAACGCGCATACTCGTGTTTGAGCATCGAATTTTCTTTCGCTACTGTGCGCGCAATGTTGTCCTCGTCCCATGTTTCGAAGTCGGCGAATTCGTCGTCTGGCGATAGAAACGGATGGGCCTCTCCGTCACCTTTGACCTGCGTAACTTCGTAGATAGGCTCCCAGCGAGCACGACGCTCTGCATAGTCCGAATCAATAGGATTTCCGTCCAGGTCTTCCAGAGCAAACATAAGGCCATTGGACACATTGCCGTTGTGCGGGATCGACATCACTTTTCCGCCCGTCTTGGTTTCGTACTGCTGCATTGCGGCCCAAAGCTGTTCCGGATCCAGGCTATCGAGTGATGAATAGGGAGGGAGTTGAGTCGCTGTTTCAGCGTCGTCACGAAACAAAACCACACGATGAAGGTTGTTGCCCTGAACCATCGACGTCCATTCATAACCGACAAAGGCTGTGAACACACCGGGATCATTTTGACTCTCGGCAAACCCGGCTGCTTTTTTCCAAATAGTGGTGCGAAACTCCTCTGACAACTCTTGCTCATAGTCAGGATTGGACAGGCGAGCCAGCCACTGATTGATGATGACGCCTATATCACCGCCTGATTTTTCCAGCAGGTCACTCCATTGCTGTCCTAGTTCTGTTTCCAGAACAACCGGGTCGCGGTTTATCAGCATGGGGAGTACACCAATAAACTCCGCGTGGTCAGCTACCAATATAAAATCCAGCGGCCTGCGCAACTGCACGCTCATACCATTATTGGCAGTAACTAGTTCACCCCTTGCAAATTTAATGGCATTTTCAGGATTAAGGCGAGTGTTGCCGAAGGCGAAAGAGTCGGGGGAATAATTACTGTGCACATGCAGGTCACCCCAATAGACATCCGTCTTATTGACCTCATTGATGGGCGTCGAATACTCTTGTGCCTGAGTAAATGACGCAGAAAAGACGAAAAAAAAGACAGTGAATGAAGTGATTTTTCTGAGTGTCGATACACTTAACATTGTGAAGGTTTCCCGATTGGTAGTTGAGAAAAAAGTATGTAAGTTCAAAACGACCTTAAACGTGATTCATGACAGCTGAATGAAGCCTATAACCGGCTTACGCGGCGCTAGTGCTTTGCTCAACGGCATTGTCTGTGATCTCATCTAAATCTGGCCCAGCAAGCATTGCCTTGGAAGTCCAAAGATAGCACAGCGTGGCGATCAGGGCCGCTATACCGCAGACTGTCATCAGGGCGTAGTTCAGCGACTTTACGCCATAGGTGGGAGCCAGCGCGTCACTTAATATTCCAATCAGTAAGGGGCCTAGGGCCAATCCGACCATGCTGTTGACCAGCAAGGCAAACGAGGTTCCCAATGCACGTTCACCAGAACCAACAGAAGATTGCAGCAATGACATGCTTGCGCCTTGAGGAATCATGAAAATGGCATAAGTAAGTGCAAAAAATCCGAGAAACTCCCAGAGGCTTTCCGCAGATAGACAAAACCAAAAGGTGCTTACAGAGCAAACGACAGCAATTGCCGGTATCCAGGCTCGCCATCGTGAATCGAGCTTGACCATATAATCGGTTAAATAGCCTCCGATCAGTGGCCCCGGTATGCCGCCGCAGATATAGGTGATACCCAGATACAGGCCTACCTTCCCCAAAGAGACATCGAAATTTCGTAACATGATAGGTGCTAACCACATGGCCATCGCATAGCCGACCATAGTGAGCATCGCAAAAGAAATGCTAACGCGCACATAGACTTTATTACGTGCCAAGGATTTCAGGGTGCGCGGTAAATCGGTGGCCTCCTTTGAGGCCTGATTGCCCGTATCATAGCGGCCACGGGGCGGTTCTTTGACAGTGAAGTACAGTAGTACCCCGAGCAAAACCCCGGGTACACCCAGGACGAAAAAAGTCATACGCCAACCGAGCCATTCGCCAAGCAGGCCGCCTACAATTAGCCCTCCACCAGTACCTAATACGGCACCAGTGAAATAGATGCCCATCGCCCGTGCGCGTTCGCTCGGTTTGAAATAGTCAGCCATTATCGAATAGCTTGGCGGGCTGCCACCAGCTTCTCCGATACCGACGCCTAACCGAGCGAGAAAAAGACTCACAAATCCGGTGGCTGCTCCGCACAAAGCAGTCATTCCGCTCCAAATAATTAAGGCGCCAGCTAAAATATTTTTTCGATTAGAGACATCGGCCCAGCGCGCTATAGGAATGCTCATCAGTGCATAAAATAATGCAAACGCCAACCCCGCCAGCAAGCCCAGCTGAGTATCTGTCATCGCAAATTCAGCTTTTATATCTTCCAGCAAGATCGACATTATCAGCCGATCCATGATATTGACCATCGAGACTACGGTCAGAATAATGAGCACGTAATATCGATAATATTTACTCATTATTATTCCAGACTCACATCAATAGTTTAGGTAGCGCGGGTGCATTGCAATAAACCAGAACGCCGCTTAACGGTAACTGCGGCAGGCTTGTGCCCACGTTGTTTTTGAGCTGACATAGAGAGTATTTTATGTCGGTATTTGCTTTACGTCAGCTCGCTGAGCAATGCGTCTAAATAGTCAGCACTGGCTTCTTCAATCAAGGCCATCTTTTCCAGGCTTGCCTTAATGGCTGCATCGTTTTCGGCGGCAATCATAGCCCGCCAGGCTGCTGCGCCCTGGCGTTCCGCCTTCGCTTGAATTGTCATCTGTTCAATAGCTGTCAGGTTAGCGAAAACCTGATAATACGTCTCCCGTGCTGGGACAATGGCACTGTCCATTGCGGCAATCTGTTCGGCTTCCGTCGCAGGGTAGATTTGTTCTGCACGATCGGCGATATCATCTTCCCGTGCAGCACAGGTCAAAAGACCCTCTGCATGTTCAGGAACAGCTTTTGCCCACATTCTGTAGCGGTCCGCTGCAGTGCGTTCCAGCCGCGCGAGAAAAGCGGGAACCGCAGTTTCTGGGACTGCAGAAATGTACTGTGCGAGTAATTCCCCGAAGTTGGGTACTGCCACTGCCACTGCCGACATATAAAAACCTACCGTATTTGAGTAAAATTAAAGTGTTCCGATTATAGGCGCGATTCGCTGCTGAGGGCGAGCAAATTGTCGGCCAGTTCGGATGAGGTTTGCACTGTCCATCAGTTTTGCAACTCAGGCCAGGCAGGAACCTCAAACGATATGGCAATGGGGTATCGCAGAAGGATGGGGGGCAACAGCCTAGCCCTTGCTACTTTCATCTTCCGCGGCGAACTCAGCATAAGCCTGAGCCGTGCCCTGTGCCATTTTGTCGCCGTCAAAAGGTATCGACATTTCTGCAGTGAATTCCATCACTATACGCTCAGGGGTATCCAGAAACCGGATGAACATATCGGGGTCAATGCCCGAAGTGAACTCGTTACCCTCGTCCTGAGCACCTTTTACTGCCATACCTGCGGCGAGCAGCCCGTACATCCAGAGCTTGGTTTCTTTGTCATCGTGAATGACCGTGTGCCCCTTATAGGTGACTGTCTTACCGCCGCCCATGGGGGTGCCTTTGCTGGAGACCACAATTGCCGAACGACCGTCACGGGCAATCGCTTTAATGCGAACACGCTCACGGGTAGCTGTCATCCAGATCTTACCATCCACCGGCACGTAGGCGGTGGTGACCCCCAGAGGGTGCCCGGCCTTGTTTGCCCAAATAAAGGTACATTCGCCGGCCGTTTTAAGCATTTCCTGCTCTCTGTCCGGGTCGAGTCTATAACGTTTTACGTCATCATAATTTACAGATTGCTCGGTCATAATTGTTCCCATTGCTCGTTAAAATTTAAAGTACACCTGCAAGCATTAAGAAAACTTGCAGGTGTTGCTGGGCTGTCTGTTGATATTTCAATAGAGCGACCTCTCACATTGTTCGCCCCGAAAATTACACGCTCTCAAAATTGGGTACGAATGTGTTTACCCCTTCAACCTTGTTTACTGTGCCTGACATTCCAAGCGCATCGGTTTGCATCAGTTTGCCCAGAGTTTCATCATCACCGGGCGTTTGCGCTACAAACCTTGTCCCGTCAGCGAGTCGACCAATGATCAGTCCGCGCTCGATGCCTTGTCTGCCATGGAGCACTGTATAAGTTTCTATACAGGCGTCGCCCTGTGGGTCTTCGGTGAACGGCGGGTGAAGCTGCTCCAGAATAGGCTGTTGGTAGTCAGCAGGGGCCTCCCGCTTCCAGGCTTTATCGACAGGCGTAGTCGAATAAATACCCAGTGCATGTTTGGTTATAAACCAGCCGTTGGCGTTGAGCAGTCCGAACGTTCCCGGATTGCTGCGCAATACATTCATCATATGAGCAATTGAGTGCATAACGTAGTTGTTACCGGCGCCGCCAAAGTAGGGCAATCCGCCAGTGACAGTCAGCCCCCGAGGGTCATCGTGGGCAATGCCCAGTTCATCACAAGCGATTTGTACGGCGGAAGGGAAACAGCTGTAAATATCAAAGTAGTCCATATCGGCGACTGTTTTGCCGGCCATGGCGAACGCCTTTTTACCCATGGTTCTCACGGCTGGTGACGAGTGGTAATCAACACGTTCAGTAACATTCCAGATGTCGTTAGCATCTGCGCAGCCATGTAGGTAGACCATTTTATCTTCACTGACACCAAGCTCTCTGGCCTTGGCGACTGAAGTGAGAATCACCGCTGCACCCTGATTCACCTGAATAATGGAGTTAAGATATTTGGTATACGGAAAGCCAACGTAGCGATTGAGTTCACTGGGAGTGGCAATCTCATCCGCACTGCGGGGCGTGGGAAACCAGGCGAGTGGGTTTTGCGTGGCCACACGGTTGAAGCGAGAGTAAAGCTCCCCCAATTTTTTGCGATGCTCATCTAAACTCAACTCATATTTTCCACGCAGCGCATTTTCAAATAACGGATAGGTAATGGAGGGGGTCTGCATAGCAAAGCTGATTTCGTGCTCACTGGCTGCAGGGCGTTGATCGCCGATGATCTGTGGCGTGCCTCCGGGATCATCTGACCAGTCATCCAGAGGCAGTCCTTTTTTTAGTCGACCAATCATTGTGTTGAGTGCTTCAGCGCCAGTCAGTAATACGGTAGACACTTCATTTTGAGCAATCTTTTCCGAAAATTTATTCACCAGCATCTGCGGCGTATTACCCCCGGTGGCTGAATACAGCTGGATGGCGGGATCAATGCCCAGTAAATTACTGACGGTTTTAGGAATGTTGGTGTACATCCCTTTTGCTGGATTATTGGCCTCGGGACTATCCACGGTAATGCCGACTGCTACAATCGCGTCTACGCAATTGAGCAATGATGCGCCGGGACCGGCGTCATCTGCCGCGAGCCGGGCTACCTCAGCCATTAACTCAACTGGAGTAGCGGCCTCACCTGGATCGCGCTTATCCGTTATTTGTCCCGCACCAATGAGTACCGGAATGTTTTTATCGCTCACGAGTCGTATCCATCTGTCACTCAAACCAGGGCGGGCGCGGTGCCCGCGTATTCTTGTCAAATATTACATATTAGTGTAAAATTCAACAGGTGCCAAGCTTTGGAGGAACTTCATTCATGAGCAACAAACACGGCCAATATTCGCCACCCGCCCAACTGGCACGTCTACAGCGAATTTTTCAGACGGCAGGTCTCCAGCTTGCACATTATCCCCGGAAGCCCCTCAAGTTATGAACCACTTTAGCGATATTCGCGTTGAGTACCTCGATCACGGGATAGCGAAAATTATTTTTGCCAGGGGCGATGTGAACAATACCTCGCGACCGGAAGGCCTGGCTGAAGTCTGCGAAGCTATGGATATCTTGAGCGCTGATGAGGCGGTTAGAGTAATCGTGCTCGCGGCGGATGGGGCACATTTTTCTGCGGGAGCCGATATCGCATTTCTGGAATCCCTCAGGCAAAAAACACCCGCACAAATCAAGGATCAGGTATATCAATATTTTCAGGGTGCTGCGCGACGTCTCTGGCATTGTCAGAAACCGACAATTGCACTGGTGCAGGGTGCTGCAGTTTCTGTTGGTTGTGAATTAGCACTCGCCTGCGATTTTCGAATAGCGGCAAGCGACGCCTCATTCATGGAGGTATGGATCAAGTTTGGAATTATGCCGCCTCTGGGCGGATTATTTCTGCTACCGCGAATCATTGGAATGGGTCGCGCAAAAGATATGTGCTTGCGTGGTATTCCGATGCCTGCAGACCAGGCACTGACTGCAGGGCTTGTCAGTGAAGTGGTAAAGCCCGAAGATTTGCAGCCTCGTGGACTGCAGGTGGCGCTGGAACTTGCAGCTCTGCCACAGGCCGCATATGCGACAATCAAGGAGTCAATCCACCGCGGGTTGTCTAGTGATATGGAGGCTGAGTGGACTGCTAATTTACCGAATCAGGCGCTGCTATTATCCAGCGAAGATTTTGCAGAGGGTTTAAACGCAGCCAAACAAAAACGCGCCCCTCGCTTTTAACCTGGCTCGCCAGGCTCAACATAAATCACGGATTGGAAGCTCAGTTATGACTACTCTAACAGCCCCGGAAACTATAGACCCGGTGGCATACCTGGAACAACCGTTCGGGCAATTTGCAGACCTCGTTAACGCACATGCGCGCAACCAGCCGGATCGAATTGCGCTAGATGACGGCACCGAAAAGTTGAGCTGGTCTGAAGCTGTGCCTTTGATTAATCAAATAGCAGCACAGTTGCAGGCTGATGGTCTTGTTAAAGGTCAAGCCGTCTCCATCGTGGGTGCGACAAGCGTTCGCTATGCACTGGTTTATTTGGCTGCAATAGTCGCAGGCGGCTGTGCTGCGCCGCTGACGACGTCGGCAACACCGAAACAACTGGCCGCCATGATGGCCGACAGCGGTGCAGACCATTTGTTCGTCGACACCGTAAAGCTTCAGGAACTCAATCACAGTGGGGTTGAACTGCCACCGCTTAACCAAATAATGTTAAATGAGCCGGTTGAAGGTGTGCAGTTTTTGTTTGACTGGATGGCAAAGGATGGTGCTTTGCCCAAAGACTTGTGCGTTAGCCCTGAAGATCCCTTTAATATTATTTACTCCAGTGGAACAACGGGAACGCCCAAGGGTATTGTTCACAGCCGAAAAATGCGCTGGCATCAGATGGCAGTGGGAGAGGGCGCCCGTTATGGTAAGCCCGGGCAGGTTTCGTTGTTCTCCACTCCGCTATATTCAAACACCACTCTCAGTATTTTTATAAGCACAATCGCCTATGGAGGTACCGCAGTTCTGATGCCAAAGTTCGATTGCCAGCGTTGGCTGGAACTGGCGCAGGAACATCGAGCTACCCACACGATGCTTGTTCCTGTCCAGTATCAGCGCCTCATGGACTTTGATGGGTTCGATGACTATGACTTGAGCAGCTTTACGCACAAGTATTGCACTAGCGCCCCGTTCTCTGCTGAGCTGAAAGCTGAAGTGCTGGCGCGAATGCCCGGGGGTTTAATTGAAGCTTACTCCATGACGGAGGGGGGGGTGGTGTGCATACTGGTCGCCCACGCACATCCTGACAAACTGCATACGGTTGGCGTTCCCTGGGATGGTAGCGAAGTTATTACAGTCGATGAGGATCTTAATCAGTTACCTGCCGGTGAAATGGGCGAGTTGGTTGGCCGGTCCCGAACGATGATGACGGGCTATCAGAATCAGCCGCAGAAAACCGAAGAGTGCAGTTGGTATGATGCAAACGGTGAACGTTGGCAGCGTATGGGTGATATCGGTAGAGTGGATGACGAGGGGTTTGTAACCCTCATGGGTCGCTCAAAAGATATGATTATTTCTGGCGGATTTAATATTTACCCTCGAGACCTTGAAGAAGCATTGATGAAACAAACTGATGTAATTGATGCGGCTGTTGTTGGCGTGCCTTCGAAGGAGTGGGGCGAAACTCCGTTCGGCTTTGTTGTTGCGCGAAATGGGGTTGAGCTTGATCTTGATCAACTCAAGAGCAACGCTAATGCTGATTTAGGTAAAACCCAGCGACTCACGGCGCTTAGGCAGATCGAGGAATTACCGCGCAGTCATATCGGTAAAATATTGAAGACTGAGCTGCGCGATAGCGTTGTCTAGTCGCCGACAATAGTAGTGTCAGCGATGAATGCTGTCATTGCTTTTTAATGAACCGCAATTAGAAGAGATTTAAGACCATGATAACCCTGCACGGATTCGCATCCAGTAACTATTACAACATCGTCAAGTACGTGCTCCTCTACAAAAGCATTCCCTTTCAGGAACGCCTTATTTATAGCGGCGGTGAGGATTGGCTTGCCATCAGCCCCGTTGGCAAAATACCTGCATTGACGACCGAAGACGGTCAGCATTTCTCTGAAACTACGGTTATCTGCGATTACCTGGAAGAAACCTATCCGGATGCGCCGCTGTATCCCGCGGATCCCGCAGCGAAGGCTGGAATCAGGCAAATCATGAAAGTCGCTGAACTTTATCTGGAACTGCCCAGTCGACGCCTCATCGCCTATGCATTTTCAGGTAAACCTGCACCGCAAAAAGCGCTGGACGACGCGCGGCATGTCACGAATCGAGGACTGACTGCAATGAAGCGATTGTGTGCATTTTCGCCCTACATCGCTGGCGCAGACATGACCTTGGCTGATGTCTATGTGCATTATGTTAACTCGGTGGTCAACTCTATCGGATCGCGGCAATTAGACTGGGATATTCTGGCCGAAGTTCCGGGGATGCAAGAGTGGAACAGGGGCATGCGTAAATCCGAAATCGCGCGGACCATCGAGGCAGATAGGAAAGCTGACGAACCGGACTTTCACGCTTACATTCGCGACTTTTTAGCGAAGAATGCGGTGCCCGGTCGATAAAATTAATGATGCGGTCTGGCTTTATGCATCATCATTTTAATTTCAGGCACCGACAACGGTATAGCGAATAGGAATCTCTTCGAGTCCTCGCAATAGAATATTCGGCATGTACTCCAATTCACCGTCTGCGATTGCAAGTGAAAAGTTTTCGAATCGGTCAAACAGCTCCTCCCAGGCGATAGTCATTTCCAGTTTCGATAAATGCTGCCCGATACAGACATGGTTGCCGAAGCCGAATGCGATGTGCCGTCGCAGGTTAGCCCGCTGTACGTCAAATTTCATCGGCTCTTCAAACATCGCGGGATCGTGATTAGAGGAGAAATATTTAAGCAGGACCGCGCTCCCTTCAGGAATCAAGACACCGCCCAGTTCGTAGTCAGACTTCGTAACGCGCCACATGTTTGATGTGGGCGACGCCAGGCGCAGCGACTCTTCAACCAGATTTGGAATCAGGCTGCGATCCGCACGGATCAATTGCTCCTGTTCCGGGTTGAGACAGAGTTGGCGCATGCCCTCGGCCAGGGTTGCTGTGGTGGTTTCATTGCCGGCAACCAAAAACTGGGTACAGAAAGACAGCTTCTCCTCGACAGTGAGTTCACGGCCCTCAACACGCAGGTCATTGATTTTAGTCAGTAGGTCATCGCGAGGGTTGTCAGTGCGCTCTGCCATGGCAGCGACAAACCAATCATACTCATCTTTGAGCCCATGATGAGCTGCCAGTAGTTTGTCCTGGTCGGCCACCTGTGACAGTACGGTGACATTATCCAGTGTCCACTGGAAGGCTCGATCGAATTCCTCGAGTGGTATGCCCAGCACATGCATAATCACTGACAAGGGCAGGGGCCTGGTAAACTCTTGAATAAAGTCGCACTCATTCTTGGTCGCAAGCTTGTCAGCAAGGGTCCGCGCCAGATCCCTGATCCAGGGCTCGTGGCGGGCCATCACCGTCGCCGTGAAGAGTTCCTTCACCGCATCGCGAAACATCGTGTGTCCCGGTTCATCAAGCGTCAACAATGTGCCTTTGCCAAGGTCGTAGGTGTTCTGAGTGGCCTCACGAATTTCCGGATCAAGTTTATCAGTGGACCCTAAAGCCAAGGTGAATTCGTTGGAAAACACATTTTTTGCGCGGTGGGCCTCACGCACCAACTCATAGGTTGATACCGCAAACACTCCTGAGTCCGGATCCTGATAGACGGGTGCTGCCTCGCGCAAGCTGCGATCATAGTGATACGGGCATTTTAAGCTCTCTGTATCGAACAATTTCATTCCATCCAGCGATTGGCTCTGCTCCAGGTTTTCCATGTGATCTCCTCTAGATAATCCGTGCTATTTATTGGCCGTCAGTCAAAGCGGGTCAGCACTTTGCACTGGTGGCTGGGGTTTCGTAATGCCTCGAAGGCCGCTGGCATATCATCCAGGCTAACAACATCGGTAACCATTGCACTTGGATCTATCCTGCCTTGCGCGAGCATCGCGATTACAGTCTCAAAGTCGTCCCGCGTATAGGCTATCGCAAACTGCATGCTCAATTCCTTGACCAGAGCCAGGAACGGCATAAAGTTATCCTGCTGTTCGCAAACGCCGACGGGAATAACTTGCCCCCTGCGTGGTGCAAGTTCGATACACTGCTGGATCAAGCCGGGTGCGCCAACGCACTCAAAAATGATATCAGGGGCAGCGCCACTGGTGTCTGCGAACTGCTCACCCAGGGTTTCTCCCGGCATCAGCGTTCCAGTAGCACCGAGGCGACTGGCAAGCGCAATGCGCGTGGGCGCCATCTCAGAGACCAGGACATCGCGCGCGCCCATAAACCGGGCCCACAGCGCGACGGCCAACCCTACTGGGCCGCCTCCTATAATTAGCACTCGGCTTCCCGCTGCCAGTCGCGACACTCGCACGGCGTGCAGGCCTACCGCCAAAGGCTCAATAAGTGCCGCTGTTTCCATGCTCAGTTGATCGGGTAACTTCAGGGTCTCAGCATCACCGGTCTTAACGTACTCGGCAAACCCGCCCGGCACTTCCAAACCCGTTAGCTTCACCTGGAGGCATTCAAACGGTCGGCCGCGGGCGCACAATTCACAGTGCCCGCAGGCTACGAATGGAAGGGAGGCCACGCGGTCTCCAATTTGCCACTTGCTCTTCAGAGCGCTGCCAGTTTCAACCACTTCTCCGCAAAATTCATGGCCCAAAACGGAGTCGCAAGGGACTGTAGCGGCGCCTTCGCGAGTGGAGTGCAGATCGGTGCCGCAGATTCCGCAGTAGCCCACCTTGACGACCAGTTCGTTGGCCTCCGGCGTTGGGTCAGCAATCGTCTCAACCACCATGGGCTTTCCGACTTCTTTAAACACTGCTGCTCTCATGGCTTTACCTTTTGAAGAGACTGATTTGTTATTACTGTTTTCGCATCAGTGGCGCTGGCTAAAGCGCTGGCCTAGATGCTATTTCTCCAGACTTCCACTGTATATGACGGGCAGTGGACCCCTGGGTCGAACCGCGCACTGATAAAATAATCACCCTGGCGGAGTACACCAGATTGGTGGTGATTGTGAAAGTGAGCACCGTAACCCAATAAAAAAATACAGTCAATACTGTTTGTTTTTTTAAGAAACGTGCACCAGCAGCTTGCCAATATTGTCACCACTGAAGAGACTCATCAGCGCATTGGGCATGCTCTCAAAACCCTCAAGAATGGTTTCACGGTGTTTAAGTCGCCCGGAGTGGAGGTGTTCCTGAAGCACTGCGGTAGCTTCAGGAAACCGCTTGGCGAAATCGCTAACAATGAACCCCTCCATACGGGAGCGACGATAAACCAGGTTGAAGTAGTTTTTAGGTCCCGGAATTGCGCCCGTTAAATTGTAGCGGGATATGCCGCCACAAATAACCACTCGCGCATTGTCGGACAGGTTATTGAGAGCAATATCCAGTATTTCACCGCCCACATTATCGTAATAGATGTTGACCCCTTGCGGACAGGTTTCCCGCACGCGAGCTGCAACATCTTCGGACTTGTAGTTGATGGCGTCATCAAAACCTAGGTCCTGTGTCAGCCACTGACACTTTTCATCACTACCGGCAATGCCGACCACTCGACAGCCTTCAATCATGGCTAGCTGACCGGCTATCGAACCGGTCGCGCCGGCAGCACCGGACACCAGCACAGTATCGCCCGCTTTTGGCTTTCCAATTTCCAGCATGCCAAAGTAGGCTGTTAAGCCGGTAACGCCCAGAACCCCCATTGCCGCCGGGGTTTCGATGTCATTGGGTAAAACATTTACCGGTAAAGACTTACCATCCGTTACCACGTATTCCTGCCAACCCAGGCTTCCTCCTACGATAGTCCCGGTTGGCAATCGATCATTGCGAGATTCAATAACACGGCCGGTACCATAGCCGCGCATAACATCACCAATTTCCAGTGGTGACACATAGTCGGCACGATTTTCCATCCAGCCCTTCATGGCTGGCTCCAGGGCAAGGTACAAGGTTTGAATGAGAACCTCGCCGTTTGCAATGGCTGGTATCTCAGCGTCGACCATGCGGAAGTCGCTTTGCTTTAAGTCACCTTTAGGGTGCGCATTGAGTAAGATTTGGCGGTTTGCTGTAGTCACTTTTCAATTCTCTTTCAGTTGCTTTCGCAGGGTGTCTTTCTTCACTTTGCCACTTGGAGTGCGGGGCAGGTCGTCGACTTTAATAATATGCTCCGGGAATTTCTGGCGAGCCATGCCAATATCGTTTGCATAACTGGCAACTTCTGCTGTTGATAATGAGTCGTCATCAGAATTCA
>DS999226.1:86584-113462 GCA_000156295.1 marine gamma proteobacterium HTCC2148 | reverse complement strand
ATTTCCTTCGCGCTGAGATTTTCACCACCGCGGATGATAATGTCCTTTTTCCGATCAGTAATCAGGATTGCACCCTCAGGCGTGCGTCGCCCAATATCGCCGGTCAAGAAAAATCCATCGTTGGTGTGCGCATCGGCGTTTTGCTCTTCATCCGCATACCCCAGAAACATGCCTGGGCCGCGAGCCGCAATTTCTCCGTCTACGCCATCAGGAGTATCAGCGCCATTGTCATCGAGTATGCGCACCTCGTATCCATAGGGTTGGCCATCTGTGGTCGCTGCCAATTGTGCATCTTCGCGCCAGCCCAGAGTGATAATTGGCGCTTCAGTACTGCCATATACTCTGGTTGTTCGGCAGTTTTTGAGCACTTCATAGGCTCTCAGAACCAGATTTGGAGGCACCGCAGCACCACCGCAGGAAAACTGCCGCATACTGGGTAGACACTCACCCCGTTGCTCCGCCGCATCCAGTAATTCCCTGAGGAACGGCGTGGCACCTACCGACATAGTACCGTTAACACGCTTGATAAGGTCGATACAGCGATTGGCGTCCCAGCGTTCCATCAATGCTGTTCGACCGCGGCCAATAAACGGAAAGTTAATGCCGCTGGCGTAGCCAGTGATATGAGTAATGGGCGAGGGCATTATCATCACATCATCCGCGCTGACTCCGGCGTGCTCGGCTGAATTATCCATGATGCGGGTGAGGGTGTTGTGAGAATGTAAAACTGCCTTGGGGAAACCGGTTGTGCCCGAAGTGTAAAGGCGACACTTCACTGAATCAGGGTCCACCGGGGGCAGGGATGTTTCGTCGGCCGGATCTCGCTGCAGCAGTGTTTCGAATGCCAGCACATCAGGACTATCTGAGTCACCGCGCACCGTAACCAGGTATTCCAGGTCAGGTAGCTGCGGGCGCAGCGACAGCAACATTTCCAGATAGTCGATACTGCGAAACGACTGCGGAATAAACATCAAGCGAGTTTTAGCATCACCGAGAATGAACCTTAGCTCAGCATCGCGATAAATAGGCACGATCGGGTTTACCACCAGCCCCAGTGCAGCAGCGGCAATGTCGATGACCGCACCCTCGCGCCAGTTGGGAATCTGGAAACTGACGACATCGCCTTTGCCCAGACCCAACTCGAGCAATGCAGAAATTAGACGACGCGCTTCATCCGCAATTGAGCCATAGGTCGCATCTGGCTCTGACTCAAGAAAAAAAGCAACGTCATTGGGCCGGGTTCGCGCTTTCGCAAACGCCTCAACCGCGACCGTAGTATTCCTCCAGCTGTGACTGTCCCGCTTGTGACGCGCGGCCGTTAATGCCGCGGTGCTCAAGCGTTAAGATACTTGTCTAGGGTCTTGTGAAAATGTCTTATCCGCACTTCTTGGTAGTTGGCAAGGGTGATAGTGCCTTTTCCAGACGCCTTCATACCACGCTGAACCTGGGGTAAGTTGGCACCATCCTGGTCAAAGATATTGGCCAGACCCTCGCCCATGACATCGACTGCTTTTGCAAAAGGTTCGTTTGCACCCAGTCGAACAGTGGGGGCATCTGCTGGCCTTTCAGCACCTTCAGGGAATGGGTTGAGCAAGAAAATATCCATGATGCAACTTTCGTGATCATCACCGTTTGGTCGATGGCGATAGGTAAGTGCAGTATGGTATCCGGCCCAGGGAGCGAAATTTGGAAACAGCAGGTACAAAATAGAATCCATCACTTCCGCTTCCGTGGCGAAGGACTTCAGATCGACGCCGTTCATTTCACTGTAGGCCTCGTAATTTAGTTCTGCAAAGCGATGACGAGCAGAAAACCTTCCTTCAACAACATTATCTTTTTCCGGCTCCCCCTCCACGCCCAGCATACTGTCAAGTGAGTCTTGTTCAGAATATTGGTCTTCGTGACTGGGATTGATAGTGGCGTAGGTTGTTATGGTGCGGCTGACATTATCACCCCAAACGTCGTACTGTGAGTTGTCAATTCCCTGGTATGGCATTAGCTGTGGGTGAGTATGGATCGCATGATAGGATTCTATAAAGGCTTCTACTGCCGCCTTCCAATTGCAATTGATGACTTTCTCTACGTGCATGGCAACATAGCGCCGCTCTGCGGGCCAACGCTGGAAATGTTCAGGCAGTATCCCCATGTATTCCTCAAGCGGCATACAATCCTGGTCAAAGTTGACGAACACCCAACCCCCCCAGGTCTCGACCCGCAGGCCTGGAAGAGAAAAGTTCTCCTCTTTGACATGCGCGAAGTCCCACTCACAGGGCATGCCGCGAAATTCACCACTCAATTCCCAGGTAAAGCCATGATATGGGCAACGCAGTTCCTTGGCGTTCTTGCCCTGGCCTCGCTTTAAAGCCCTGCCGCGGTGCAAACAGCTGTTAATGTGTGCTTTGAGCTCTCCGGTCTCAGTGCGCGTGATGAGCACTGATTGATTAACGATGTCATAAACGAAATAGTCGCCTGGCTTGCTGACTTGTGATTCCCGGCACGCCATCTGCCAAGTTTTGCTCCACAATTTTTCAACTTCCAGTTCGTGGAATGCTCGTGAGGTCCATCGTTCTATGTCCAGATCTTCAGATCCCAGGTAAGTTGCCGTATCCGATCGCAGCGCTTCGGGTACCTCGTTAGTTTCCTGGTCCAGCAAGTCCTGGTAGGAGTAGGCAGGACTGCGCGCAGCAATTTCTTCTTCGGTCAGATTTATTTTATTGCTCATTTGGGTTCCTCCATGGGAGTGGGGCGCTGCATCAGCGCTGTGATGTTGTTACCGCGCTGATACCAGTGTGCTCGAACGCTGATTTAGACGAATAGAAGGTAGGTCCATCGATAGCTACTGGGACTCTCGCTGCGCGCCTGGAGAGGTGCATGCTGAGTTCTGTAAATACTGTACGCATCGATATGTTTCCCACTGCGACTAATGAACACAAGAGTGAAGCTGAAATATTAGCAGACTACACTTTCCTAAAACAGTACGGATTGTTTCTTTTCTATTGCACGCAGAGTAAGCTGGACACATTTGGGTAGATTGGGAGCAAAACATTGAGTGATTATGCAAATCTGGCAGACAATCTGGCGATACGTGAACTGGCCGCTAACTACATCGACGCAGTAAACCGCACTGATGGCGCAGCATGGAAGGCAACCTGGAGCCACGATGGTACGTGGATCCTGATGGGGCAAGAGGTCTCTGGACGCGAGGAACTTTTTGGCTTTTGGCAGACTGCCATGGCCAGCTTCAAATTCGCGTTCATGGTGCTCAACTCAGGAACTATTGATATTAGCGGTGATACCGCAACCGGGCGCTGGTATGTCACCGAGCACCTGTTGGGGCAGGATGGCAACGGCCTGCATATCGAAGGTGTATATGACGATCAGTATGTTCGCGAAGATGGACGCTGGGTATTTGCAAGACGCGATTACCACGTAATCTACCGGGGATCTGAAGACCTGAGCGGCGATTACACACCGTATTCCTGACCTAACGCGTTACAGTGGCTACGTCTGGCTCCGCAGAACACCGTTGTCTCTATCGCAGTCAGTCGTCCATGTCACCAATGTTGATAATCAGTTTCCCGGTATTCCGCCCGTCAAACAGCATGTGAAAAGCGTCCAGTGCATTTTCCAATCCGGATACCACATGCTCACGGTGATGCAATTTCCCTTCGAGCAGCCACTGAGCCATTGCTGCGATGCCCTCGGGAAAACGCGGTATATAGTTTAAAACCAGAAAACCCTCCATCCGAGCGCTTTTGGCCAGCAGTTGCCACAGATTTTTTGGACCCGGGCGCTGTTCGGCATCATTATAGGTAGCTATCCAGCCACAAAAAGGAATGCGTGCACCTTGTGCAAGATTAAGCAACACAGAGTCCAGCATGTCACCACCCACGTTTTCCCAGTAAATATCAACACCATCCGGACATTTCTCTGCAATTGCGGCGGTCAGGTCCCCACAGGTCTTATAGTCAATGACCTCGTCAAACCCGCACTCGTCCAGTAGCCAGCTGCATTTTTGTGAGCCCCCGGCGATACCCACAACACGGCAGCCGATAATTTTGGCGATCTGGCCCACGAGAGAGCCCACTGCACCTGCAGCCCCACTGACTAATAGCGTCTCTCCTGCTTGAGGTTTGCCAATGTCGAGCAACCCGAAGTAGGCCGTCAATCCGGTGGAGCCAAGAATACTCAAGAAATTGGTCAACGGTAGACCCATCGTGTCTTCGATTTTACTGGCAGCCTCTGCGGCACAAAGGCTGTAGTCCTCCCAGCCATTCATGCCCAGGGCAATATCGCCGACGGCGAACTCAGGGCTATTGGACGCGACAACACGTCCGATCGTGGTTGCCCACACGCAACTGCCAACAGGGATCGGTTCGATGTAATTAGGGGCGTCACTCATCCAGCCGCGAATGGCGGGGTCCAGTGACATGTATAAATTGCGAATAACAATTTCTCCCACTCCTGGTTCGGGTATCGGTAGCTCACGCAGGATGACATCGTCGGTAGTCGGCAAGCCACTGGGGCGTTGGGCCAGGTAAAACTGGCGATTGACAGCTTGGGTCACTTGTTCACTCCTAAATTGCGCGTTCTCAAACTTCAGAAAGTCATCGAGCGGGCGCTGAGTTGCTTCACTGGCAGAGAAACATACCGTCTGTTTAGAGTGCAATCAACCTTGTTTGTTTTCTTAACAAGCGTTTGCTAGTGTTCCGACATCATTAACAACGCGTGAATACACTATGACGGTAATTATCAATGGATGGGTAGAGTTCAGCCCTGAAAATGCTGGTAAGGCGGTGCAGACTGCGGCTCAATTAATGGCTGACACTCGCAGCCAGGCCGGGTGCAGGGAGTACGTGTGGAGCCTCGACCCTACTATTCCAGGCCGGGTGTACGTTTATGAAAATTGGGAATCCAGCGAGGATCTCAATGCGCACCTGGCCGGTCGTTACTACGCTGATATGCTGGGTCTTCTCGGCCAGTACGAAATGCTCGCAACCGACATTCTAAAGTATCGCATTGACCACGCCGAACCTGTGTACGACCCTAACGGAGTGCCCAGAGGGGACTTTTTCACCGGCTGATGCTTCAGTCGTCTGCGCAAGGTGGCCCAGCAAGTTTAGGGAACAGCGTAATATCTGTGCCGCTAGCGCGCCCCAATCGCCTAGTGCTAGTGCGCCATTTGTGAAGTGAATGTCGCCAGGTCAAAGTAGTCTCGCCAGGCGGTGATTTGCCCATTTACGATTTCGAAGGTGCCCATAACTGGCATCGACACTGCTTTGCCGCCAACAAGATAAAAGTTATCGACGCGCTCAGTGAGCACCTTGTTGCCGTTTTCCGCAATTGCGAGCAATTGCCAGTCTACGGCATCAAGGTCCATGCCAGTGGTGATGAATTCTGTCACTGCGGCCTTTCCTTTCAACGGTTCCATGGGAATATTGTGATAGAGCACGTCCTCGCTGAACGCCGAGACGACAGCATCCCAATCCATTCGATTCCAAGCTGCTATAAAGTCCAGCACGATCTGCGTATTACTCATGTCAATGTCCATAGTCAGCGTTCGTTGTGTTTGTGTTCCACCCGATTACAAAATTTTCTAGCTGGTTACAACCTGCAAGCGACTGATATTACCGCCGTTGAGCCTGCGCTTGAATGCTGCGAGTTATCCTGCAAGGCATAAACGGCTGATCAATATCCGCGGGTAGTTTGGCAGTGCACTTGCGGATTATCGCCGATAGCGGCCCCCGATACCTCTGGAAAAATATCCTAATGGCCTGGGTTGCTTAATTTTACATAGTGGTGTAGTTTTTACTCATGGCTCACTAACCGAACAAAAATAATGGCGGTAAAGCGCGGTCCATATGACTCTGATTTGCAGCGCCAAAGGCGCAGTCAAATCCTGCTTAACACTCGAGAACTCCTTGAATCAGAGGGTATCGAGGGCATTAGTATGGCTCGCATTGCTAAAATGAGCAGCGTCAGCACTAAAACTCTCTACAATATTTTCGTTAATCGGGAGGGTTTGCTCTTACAAGCAGCCGCCAACCGACTTGATGAGCTGGTAGGGAGTGCCTCAATTCAGATAGCAACACCCGGAATTCCAAGGTTACTGGCCATAACAGAGCTCGCTATGCTGCCGTTTAGGGATAACCCAGAATTTATGAAGACGGTGGTCGCAATCGTTGTTGCTGCGAACGAAAACACCCCCGGTGCGGGCGAGAGAGTGGGCAGGGTGCAAATGCTGGCCTATGACGCGCTGGTAGTTGCGAGAGAAAACGACGAACTTAAATCTGGAGTCGATCTACAGGAATTGTCATTAATTATTGCTGCTAACCAATGGGGTGTGGCCTTAATGTGGCAGCAAAATATGATTTCTCTAGAGCAACTGATCAGACAATCCAACCTTAACCATGTGATCACGCTGATACCCTTTTGCACTGACGGCCGCAAACAGTGGCTTGAAGAGCGCATGGACACGTTTCAACACGCGATAACACCTGTATCAAAACAGCCGATTAGGCTTTCGTCCTAACAACTATAAAACCCAAGAGGAAATATCGATGAAAAACTCCAACACACTAATGAAGCCCGGGACAGCCCGGCATGCGCTGGCAAGCGCCTGCTCTGCAACGTCATCACTGTCGTGCCGCACGTCTCGCAAAACTATTCCAGCGGCCCTGGCTGCGATTGTAGCGGCGACGCTTGCTGGACCAACCGTAGCCATTGCGCAAGAAAGTTCGTTTGCACTGGAAGAGGTTCTCGTCACCGCAACCCGGCGTACTGAATCGATTCAGGACGTGCCGGTATCGGTCACTTCGCTCACCACTGAGCTGAAAGAGGCTAGTCTCCGTCGTCTTGATGACATTCAGTCGTTTACACCTAATGTTTACCTAAGGAAACACAGCTCCGCGCCCGGTGGCTTGTCAATTGCTATTCGAGGCGTGTCTTCGTCGGAGTATGACAAGAGCTTTGACCCATCAATCGGCGTCATCATGGATGGTTTAGTGCTTGGCACTGCGAGCGGCAGCATGATGCAAAATTTTGACACCAAGCAGATAGAGGTTTTGCGCGGGCCTCAGGGTACGTTGTTCGGCAAAAACACTACGGGAGGTGTTGTTAACATTATTCGTGGAGATATCACCATGGAGTGGGGGGTGGATGCCAGCCTCGCGCTAGGGACCGATGGTAGGGAAGAAGTCAAGGCAGTGGTTAATGTGCCGCTTATCGACGACACATTGGGCATGAAAGTGATGGTCAGCAGCGTCCAAAGCGACGGGTATTTTGAGAATGTCACGCTTGATAAGGATGTGGGTGGAGACGACATGCAAACTTACGGCGCCGCGTTGCTGTGGCGCCCCACTGAAGACTTTGACCTTAAGTTCCATTACGAGGTGTTTGGGGACGATTCTGATGTACTAACGGCCGCGAACGGCAATACGCCGGGAGCCTTTGCATGTGACTTGGAGGGCGTCTTATGGCCGGTGGGATGTGCAAGCACCGATACTGCGAGCGACAAAGATAACGTCACTGGAGGCAGGGAGTCTTATGCGGAAGCTGAAACCGAGATGGCGATACTGACCGCCAACTGGGACTTGGACAAGTTTCTGCTGACGTCTATCACTGCTTACCAGGATAAGGATGAGCAGTATTTGAATAACTTTGACCCTTCCCCAGCAGATTTTCTCTATCTGAATTATTTCAATGAATGGGAACAGTTTAGTCAGGAACTCCGAGTAACGTCGCAGTTCTCGGATACTATTCAGTTTGTCGGCGGTCTGTATTACTGGGATGTTGCCTACGAGCAGTACTGGGATGTGGGCAAGCTGCACTACAACCTAGACCGTGTTGGAGCGATCACAGGTGTGCCAGGTGGTGCTGGATTTACAGAGGATACACTATCGACCAATGGTCAAGAACAGCAGACGACCTCCATTGCCGCATTCTTTTCTGGCGATTGGAACCTGAATGATCAGTGGACTTTAACTGCGGGAGCGCGCTACACGCAGGAAGAAAAAGACTTCAGTGGGGGTAACGGAGGCCAATTTTATGAAGACGGCAGCCCGCGACCTGATGTATCTGCGGTCTATCAGGATTTTGATGAGACGTGGAGTGAAGTGACTCCCAAAGTTGGTTTCAGTTACCGACCTAATGACGACATGATGGTGTTCGGGTCATACACCGAAGGCTTCAAGAGCGGAGGGTACTTTGGTCGCCAGTCGAACTTTGTCGATGTGGATGCCAAGTACGAGCCGGAATATGTTAACACCTTTGAGTTAGGCTTAAAGAGCGAATGGTTGGGTGGTCGCATGATCTTCAATCCCACGATTTTCTTAAATAGTTATGAGGATAAACAGGAGTCTGTCCTGATACCAATTAGCCTTACCAATGTGTCAACGGTTGTTCGAAATGCCGGTGAATTAGACATTTTCGGCGCTGAACTGGAGGTACTTTTCCAGGTGACGGAGGCATGGAACCTGCGCGCAAATTATGGCTACCTGGATGCCGAGTATGACAGCTTCGATGCCGACCTGAACGGCGACACGGTAGTAACGGATAACTCTGGTTTGACGCCCAGAAATACTCCAGAAAACTCGTTCGGCATTACTTCAACTTACGTGATGCAGTTGGGTAACGGTGAGCTATCGTTGATGGGTTCATACAGATGGCGCGATGAAGTGTACACGCTTGCTGGTAATGAGCCTGAGAGTCTGCTCGATAGCATTCAAAACCTCGACGCCACGATTAGTTATAGCTTTGGCGAAAATGGACGTTACCGTGTGTCGGCCTTTGGTCGAAATATTACCGATGAGCGGGAGGCGAATTTTGCTGAAATCGGTGGCTTGACGGGCTGGTATTCCTGGAACCGTCCTGCGAGTTACGGCATGGAATTCGCCATAAGCATGTAACTTTACTCACTGCAGTGCGACCCAGCTTTAACCGGCTGGGTTGCACTGACCCTTTCCCCAGACAGTCAGCGTAGTTTTCAGCACGCAAGCCAAGTTTTTCTTTCAATTGTTCTTTCGATTCTCTCTTTCTCGCGCTATCCAAAACGTTATTGCCGCCTTCATTACAAGTGATAGTCACTTGCATTGAAGTTAGCGAGTCGAACTCTACTTCAATCAGTGTGACCCAAGATTTAATCGACTTTGCAAAGGCTGTGACAGAGCTTTTGTTTCGCTTTTGTTCATATCTGCGCAAGAAAATTGACTACCACACAGAACCGTTTCTGGGCGCCCGACGAATCAATGGCAACACTTAATCGGCGCGGCACGTGCCACTCAACGAAAACGGGAAGGAAAACACTATGTTTACACGGACTTTGACTTTAAAAGCCGCAATGGTCGTTGCAGGATTGGGAATGGCGTCAGGGCTGGCAGCAGCACCTCAGGCCGGTCCCGCTGACGCCGTGGCAGTATGTCGCGCAGTACTGCAGGACGACGTGAGTGAGTTGTCACGGCTGCTTGCAGATTATCGCATCCCATCAGCGTACTCCGTTGTGGCGCTAGCGCCAGGAAGCGGCCGCCTGCGAGACGCACGCAATGGATATCTGTGCAACAACATGGCGCTGGACGAATTCGCAGCGGCAGTCGGAGCTGAGCGAACGACTGAAATGTTGGCGGGGGAGTCGTCAGAGCAGAAAGACTTGGTCGCAGAATCGGACGAAGTGGGTCCTGAGACCAGGAGCTAACACCTATTCAGCGTTACGAAACCCCGCGAGAGCGGGGTTTTTTATGTCAAGAATAATCGCTGGGCGAGCGCCAGACTCTTTTATTTCTGGAGCCGAACATCTCTGACAATTCCACGCGAAATGGTTCCACTCTAATGAGGCAGTAAGATTCGTTTGCTGGCCCGTCAGGCCAGAACTGGGTCAGGTCGTAATCGAGAACCTCCCAGACTCTGTTTTTAGTGGCCGAATCGACCTTTACTTCCGCTGTTCCGCGAACCATTAGGTGAACGAAATCATCTGGTGCTACCTGAAACTGAATATCGACCGCCGCATTTTTTTGAATTTCTTTCGCTTTTGCAGTCTCCACCCCCGTTGCGATCCATAGGACTTTGCCTTCCCAAGTGGGATGAACCATGCGTACTCGGGGTGCATTGTTTCTGATTGTAGCCAACGCACACCAGACCGCTTTCTTGGCCGCTGCGTCCACCTCCATGAAAAATTCGTCTTCCTTACCAGGGTCTACATTCGCCATTTTCTGTCTCCTGTGAATTGTATTTTAAGCATAGCTGTAATAGCGCTACTCGTCAGCGAAGAAGCCATGTATTCGCGTAATCAGTCATGGACTGCTGATCCCTGTTAGACTGTTTTCTTAGGCCTGGCGTAGTGTCCTGAAAACAATAAACAACGGTAGGGTAACTAGCATGCGTATACAATTTCGCTATATAAGCATCACACTGCTTTTATGCACATCGATCAATATTCAAGCATCCTATGATTATTTTTCGGTTAACCGCCAGTTGGTGCGCAACGGTATGCAGGCCGTGCTGATGTGCAACGGGCTTTACACCTCTCATCGCCAGCTCGGAGGAATTTTTGAGCAAGAATTGGCTTACCTTGCCGGTGAGCGATTCGGCGGTATTGTCGGCGATGTTGATGGCGGGGATTATAAAATTAACTCAAATTTGCGCTCAGTAGCCGTAGGTGGCGGCGACTCGGGTCCCATTGTCAGTGCGGTTTTTCGAGCCGGCATTGGTTGCGTCGTTATGGCGCCTGATCAGAGCGAAAACGAGATCGATTCGTTGCCCAAGCTTGAGTTGTCAGTCCCCGATCACGATCCTGACTCAATTGCCTGGCCTGTTGGTGACCTGATTAGCGATGTGGTAATACCTGATAGCATTAACATCGAAGCGTTGCAGGCTGCCTCGGACTGGGCCTTTAAGCGGCCCAATTCGCAAGAGGTAACGACGAGTCTTGTTGTTGTGTATCAGGGGCAGATAATTCATGAGCGATATGCCGACGGTTTTGACAGACATACCCGCACTCGAACGTGGTCGACTGCGAAAAGTATCGCGTCCACACTCATTGGTATTCTTGTCGACAGAGGCAAGTTGCAATTGGACGAGCCTCTGGATATTGATTGGTTGCCGGTGCTGAAACACCCTGAGGCTGATCCCAGAAATGCCATTACCTTGCGCCATACGCTGCATATGTCTAGCGGCTTATATCCGGTTGACGATACTGACCGTAAATATACAGCCGGATCTAGCCTTGCTTACTGGGCGGGCGCCTCATCCATTGATGGCATGCGCGATCGCGGCCTGGTCCGTCAACCCGGCACTTACTGGGACTATGAAAATTTTGATACCTTGTTAGCGGTTTACGCTATGAAAAAAGCGCTTGGCGGCGGCGAAAATTACCGGACATTTCCTCAGCGTGCTTTGCTTGAAAAAATTGGCATGAGGAGCACCTTAGTGGGCGTTGATCGCTTTGGTGATTTTATTTTGAGCTCTCAGGTTTACACGAATACTCGAGACCTCGCGAGATTTGGACTTCTTTATGCTCAAGATGGGATGTGGCAGGGTGAGCGAATTATTTCGCAAGAGTGGATATCCTTTGTGCGCGCGCCAGCACCCACTGCTTTGTCGCATGGTGGTTTTTATGGGGGGCACTGGTGGTTAGTTCCCGAGGGCCGTGAAGATGTGCCCGCATCCGCTTATGCAACGGCAGGGACGCGTGGTCAATTTGTGATCGTTGTTCCAACACTCGACCTGGTGATTGTCAGGCGAGGGTTAGACTATAGCCCTGAGGGTTTTGATTATTGGGACCTATTGCGCGAGGTGGCTAAAGCCGTTCATTAAACGTCGCAAATCTTGGTCCATCGTGCTCGAAAATGAAACGTCCACGGTTCTAATCTAGCCTTGCAGATTCACTGGGGACCCAAGCGTTACATTGCCAGTGCCTTCTAGATATACCCAAGCGCGCCGTTTGGAAAGTTTGTTAGTCTGGGCAGAGCGGTGGCCAATTCCTGGTTATTTAAACCAAACCATTGACCCAGGGGGGCAGCGAACTGTTCCACCGAGGCAGTAGGGATGAGACGACCGTTGCCGGCGTCCTGATTATGGCCAAGCTGCGCGATAGGGATGTCACCATAAATATTGCCGCCGCGAACGGCTCCGCCAACCACAAAGTGATGGCCGCCCCAGCCATGGTCGGTGCCATCACCATTTGCCGTAAGAGTGCGACCAAAGTCTGCAGCGGTGAAGGTGGTGACCTGGTCCGCCACACCCAACTCCTCGGTGGCATTGTAGAAAGCGGTCATTGCGTCGCTCAGGGTCTGCTGCAGTCCCGGCAGTGCTTGTGCCTGGTTCGAGTGCGTATCAAATCCGCCCAAGCCCACGAAGTACACCTGCCGTTTAGCACCAATGACCTGCCGAGAGCCAATAGTCTCAGCCACGGCGCGTAACTGGCTGCCCAGGCTGCTCGCAGGAAACGGAGTGTCAAGGGGGTTTTCTGTAGCTAGCGCAAGCTTATCGTTGGCATCCAGTGAAACCCGGCTGATGTCAATAAAGTCCTGCTCAAACAGACTTTGGCGGGTTGAACCGACCGAGGCAAAATGGTCTCTTAGCATCCCAGAGACGCCGGCGGGCGCCGCTTTTACGACCCGGATCGTGGGGACGCCATCGGTGCCGATCTGGTAGGGGCCTACGCTGTTGCCTGTGAGGAAAACGGTATTACCGAACAGAGATATTTGCGAGAACACGGCTTCCGTGTTGGCACCGCTAACGGCATCGCCAAAACGTCCTCCCCAGCCTACTTGAGCCCCCTCTGGTGCAAAGGACAGCCAGGTTGATTGCTGGTCGTTGTGCGAGAATAGCCTTTTTGGGAGTTCAGCGCTGCGATTGTTAAAGGTGGTCCGATTCGTCGGTTCCAGCAGCGGGCCAACATTGCCTACGATAGCCGCCTTGCCTTGCTGAAACAGTGAGTGTAGACCGTTCATTTGCGGCGGCAGGGCAAATTGTCTATCGCCAAAAGGGTTGCTGGCGGTTTCCAGGGCCAATAATTGGTTCTGAGCCCGTGAGGAGCCCTGTGGCAGCGCGTCATAAGTGGACATAAGGGTTTTACGCGCAGTAACAAATTGGTTGTAGGACGCAGTATCAAACGGTAATACGGTATCGTGGCAGTCCATGCCGCCGAAAAGAAAAACGCACACCAACGCGCGATAGCCTTCGGTGTCCGCTGCATGTGCCTGGAAACTGGCGAGATTCCCCAGCAAAGTGTTACCGCCTGCGAGCAGTGGCAAAGCCATTGTATTGCGTAAGAATTGCCTTCGATTATGCATAATCTGTTCCTTTATTGCCCCACCTAGCGCAGCACGATGTACTCTGGCGACGTCATTATCAGAATTACCGCTGCTTGTGTTTTGAGCTCGCTGGTGTCGGTGCTTTGCTGGTCAATACTAGCGAGAACATCAGTGATGCGCTGGCGTGTTTCCGGAGCCAGGGTTCCGTGGGTCAGGATCAGGTCGAGACTGTCGAGTAGGGCGGTGGTGTCGTCGGCCAGTGATATGTAGGGGGCATAGTCTGGCACAAAGGCCCGCGGGAGACTGTTGTCATACCGGGGTGAGTTTTGCAGCGCGAACAGGGTGAGGAAGTTGGCATAGCCGATGATCGTCCCCGCATTGGTGATCTGCAGTTCTGGCGCGGTGAGGCCGGCATCGCCGGTACTAGTGCCCGCTGCGATGTAACCGGGTCGGTAGAAGTTGAATACGGAGGGCGAGCCATAGGGCTGTTGACCTAAAAGCTGAGGACTGCTTGTGTTTCGCAGAGCTCGTTCATTGCTGCTGTCGGCACTGTTTACCTCAAATGCCCTGGCCCAATGAGTAAAGCGAATAACTGGCTCGCGCAGCTTGCCTGACGCAGGGTTATCGGTACCCGATGCGTCGCCTGCATCTATATCGAACAACACAGCCGAGATCACCGCCGCAAGGTCGCCGCGCTGCCCTGTTCCGATCACCTCACCTCCAGGAAGTTGGTAACTACCTGCGTCGAATGCCTCGGACACCCGTCGCACGTGGGCGTTAGTGGGATGACTGGTGACAAAGCGTTGGATGAGTTGGCGCCCGAGAAAGGGGCCCAGATTGGGGTGTTCGAAGATGATATCAAGCGCAAGCTCTATGCTCGCTGCTCCGCCGGTATCAGCGGCTATCGTATTGCCAAGGAATTGTTTGGAACCACTTGCGCTGTACTCGTCAAACATTTCTAGCGATGCATGAAAGGAGGCGAGCGGCACCCGGTTTAGGCGGGTGTCAAAGTTGGTCCCTGAGAAGCTTAAACCGGTGAATACTTTTGCAAGCTCGGTGATGTCACTGTTGTCGTAGAGTTCTACCTCACTGCCATCTTCCGCCTTCACGGGCTGGCCATTGGGTTTGAGTTCCACTAGTCCAAGCGTAAACAGTTGGAGAATCTCCCGGGCATAGTTCTCGTCTGGCACCCGGCCCGTTTCTGCATCTGCTGGGCGATTGCGCAGGTAGGTCAGGTAGATTGCCATGGCTGGTGAATAGGTGACACGTTCCAACAAGTCGCGATAGTTGCCGAAGGCGCCCTCGGTCAGGGTATCCATATAATGCGCCAGGATCTGTGGGGCGTCGCCGACGCTGCTGTTTGCTGACACCACCAGGATTTGCGACAGAGCAAAGGCCATGCGCTGTCGCAACTGATCTTCCCCTTTTATGGCAGCTGTCCAGAAAGACACCGCGGGAAGCGGCTTTAGCTCTTGCAGGGTGTCACCATTCTCGTCGAAGAACCGGCCGTCCGCAGGAAATTGCGACAAGACTGCTTCGAGATGCAAGGTTGCGGGTTTCTCCAGTTGCTCTAGCAGCCAAGCCTCGGGCCCATCAGCCACCACAGCGTTGATGGTATTTCGCGTCGGGCCAAACGTTGCTTGGCTTAGGAATCGTGCTGCCTCAGCCTCTTTAAACACCAACGTAGTTGGTTTCGACTCAGGTTCCGGCGCGGGAGTAGAATCTGTGGGGGGCGCTGCAACTGGCGCGGGACTGGTGTTTGCGGCGGGCGCAGAAGAGCCGCCGCCACCGCCGCCGCAGGCGACCAGTAACAAGACTAAGATTGCAGATACCAACGATCTTATTAAGTGAATAACTGACATGTTGTGGCCTGTATGTCCTTGATCAATAGCCTTACTGCAAGCAGGTTCGATTACTGTCCAGGCGTTATTAACATTGGGAGGACGTTATCCGATTGAGAATCAGAGTTCACCAAGATTTCCGTGAAAAAGAGTAAAAAATTGTAAAGCGGCAACTGGCTAACGTCGAGAGCTGCGACTCCCCTGTGGGAGTCCTGTCGTAATCCAACTGAACTGATCTGCACTGCAGAACAATGATTTTTCTAGTTGCAGCGACTGTAGCTGGACTACAATGCAGAATGAACAACAGGAGTTTCCCATGCGCTCACAAAAGCTATCGTCTGCGATGATTACGCAACAACTAGACCAACTTCCTGAATGGACCCTTGATGAAACTAAGCTTTATCGCCACTTGATTTTCGAAGACTTTATTGAGGCCTTTGGGTTCATGACTCAGGTAGCGCTGCTGGCTGAGGCTATGGATCATCACCCTGAATGGTCCAACGTATACAATCGAGTGGATATTTATCTGACGACGCACGACGCAGGTGGGATTTCTGAGCTGGACTTTACGCTGGCAGGACAAATAAATAAGTTGTTGCAAACGAAGAAATAAGGCGGAAGATGCTGGTTTTTTGCTGCACAGTTTGGCCTAAGTTGCACTGCAATCTGAGCGGGCACCTGGTCGGTGCCCGGCAGAGTCATCGAGGAATTAGTTTGTCTGGTGAGTAGGGCGGTGGCCCAAGACCGGGAGCTGGTTTTCCCTGGTCTTGAGCAGCTAATTTCTCGCTATCCTTGCTACGTGTAACTACTGCCCCATTTGCTCAATAAACTCCATTTTCTGATCATAGTGATCAGAATTGCGAAACTCCCTACCGCAGAAGGCCATTTCATGACCCTGATATAAGCTGCCGTAGCGGCTATCGCATATATCTTCGCGATTACACCAAAGCGGTGGAAACCATAAATCTGAACACCACTCTACTGTGGAGTTTCTAGCGCCGGCAGAATGAAAAGCCACGGCGCCGTCGCTGTGCCAGGGCAATAACCACCAACCTGCGTTCAACGTGCCATCGTCACTACCGACTTCATCCAAAAAGCCACCGATATGCCTGATTGGTACGCCCTGTGTGTTGCTGTGGTTGTATAGGTTACGAACTTTGCTGGGGGACAACTCACTTGCTAAATCGCATGCAAATAAATCAGCAACGCTACCCCAGTTAGACAATTCACTTCCGCCACCGGCTCCAGCTGAAGTCCTTACCTCAATAATATTCCAGCTGAGAGACCGCTCACACACTCTGCGTTTGCCTTTACCAGTGCAGACCTCATCTTGCGTAGCCATGCGGTCCAGTGCGTAACCCAACACATTATCCCCGTTTGAATAATTATAAATCACACAGCTGTTACTATCCGTGCAGCAATGGTCGAGATATCGCGTGAGTGTCTTAGCGGCAACCTGCGTCCCCGCGTTCTCCGTCTGCACGGCCTTGATCTCTACCGCAGCAGCGTTACCACTAATCCCCGACACATCGGCTAATCTGTCGGACTCTCCGGGGTAATCCCATTGCGTCGAGCACATGCCTCCAAGATGCAGAAAAGCAATTTGATCCGAATCGCTCTGGCAGTCTCCGAAATCTTGTGCGCAAACGGGCGCATAGTCAGCGCAACAGTTACCCTGTGATTCGCAATCGGGCAAGCACGAGCAGCTCCCATCGTTGCCGCTGCCTCCACAATAGCTATCGATCACCTCGCAGCTACGTTTTTTACCCTTACCTTCGCAGACTTGAGTCGCCTCACTTTGCAGCATCTCGCATCGGCCAAAATTGCCTCCACCAATAGAACCTGCCGAAGCGAATTGCGCCATTAGCAGAAACAATGCAAAGGCCTGCATTAAAACCATCAAACGATTCAGTTGTAAAAACATCGCCATGCTCTCCCTAAATATGCCTGAATTCTTTCAGGCAGTTGCTATGCACTTGTTATTCGGGCGGCGCGAATTCAACGCCACGCGCCAGCGCTTCTTTGTAGAGTTTTAGCATCCGTTCGGTACGCAAGCTACGCACTACTGTATTTTTGAACTGGTCAAGGTCGTAATCCTGGCTGATGTATTGACCTTCTATTAAGGCAAGATGGTCACTGCCTGCCATTGACATTGGGTTCAGGCGTTCTCCGCGAAGTGTCGTTAAATAAAACGGTCCCTGCACCTCTCTATCATGAAAAAGCAAACCATCGAATTCTAAGCTAGCTACCCTGGAGCCCGGTTCCAGATTAGTGTCCAGCTGCGATCTGCCAAAGGGTTGGCCAAATCGATCATGTATGTTGGCACTGATACGGTAGGTGCCCGCCAGTTTTACTTCGATACCGACGTCAAAAACAAGATCGCCCGAGTGCAGATAGTCAGCGGACACGGCAGTGAAATTAGCCGGGACCCTGCTTGAACCGGTGAAATGAAAGTCTAATATCGCTTCACGTGTTTCAACGCCAAAGTTACCGAATGCAACTCTCACCCTAATTGGGCCCGTGTAGTCAGGCCAGAATAAGTCAGGCTGAAAACTCGTCTCAGCGCCTTGGCCTGCTGCAGTAACCGCCAGTTGTCGTTTTAGTACGGTGCCATCGGCGCTTCGAATTTCGGCCTGCATGCTGAGCGTATTTGCGGCCGCTGGCAGGTCGTTGCGCCACAGTTCCAGACTGATCTCTGCAACGTCATCGCCTGTAATAAAAAATCGGTCAGCGGTTAGCAATATATCCCAGTCTGCATCTGGGCTAAGAGGGTTGCGTGACAATGGTCGTCTGCGTTCGTGGCGGGCGCCAGGGTCAACCAAATCTAGGTTTTTCTCCGTGATGGCCTGGGTGCCATCACCGTAACGATTGAGGTCTTTAAAGAGTTGTAGTGTGTCGCGACCGCTTTGCTCTGTCTGTTCAACAGCTTCACTTTGCGCTGATGAAACAATAGGAAAGGAGCCCAATGGTGCTGCGGTCGTTTTTGGGGGGGATGCGTCTGTTGGCAGTCTGGTCGCGACCGGTGTCGATTTAGTAAGGACGGGTGCACGAGCACTAAGCAGCCACAAGCACGCGCTCAGCAGCGCTGCTGTGGCGATGAATATCTTGTCGCGCCTGCCTAAAGGGGGCAATTGCTTCTCCCTAACGACCTTAGCGATGTTCTCTCACCAATGTCGTGCGCTTAACCAACCCAACCCTGAGACTGGCTTCAATGTCATAACAATACAGCTTAGGCCAAGTTTTGAAAATAGTAAAAAAACGATGCGTTAGGCCCCAGTTATCACTATCACCAGGGTTTTTTAGGTTAAAGCCTAGGCGTGCTAAAGAGCTTATGGGCAAGAAATCGACTTACAATCACCGGACATCACATCCGCAAAGGGTTGCCAGCGCAAGGGTATCGCGAGACTGGTGATTAGTAAGGCCGGATTAAATCTGGCTCATGCGCGTATTTGATGGCCAATTGAGGAGTAAAGTTGCAATTTGCGATGCAATACGCAATTTACGCGGAGGTCTGCTGGCCGCGAAGCCTTACTTGCACTCAAGAAACGTGACTAACCCAAGATGCTGATAATAGAGCCGCTAAACACGAATTAAATTTAAAAGAATCTGTGTAATTGTTTCCACGTTAGTCCTCTAGACTCTCCTCTGCTGGTCACCAATTGGGAAATTCAATTCGCTGGTTTGCCGTGGTAAACGTTTTTCAACGGCACGCAGCGGAGTGAGAGATGGCAAAGTTGTGGCCTTTCTCGATGCTATTACATGAGTCAGGTCGCTTCTAACGATAGCCTAATAGTGCTCAGGGTGATAACTACAGTAACGGTTCATGCATTCCTATACAGGAGCTTCGTTTATGAAATACTTTAAATATATCGCATCGTTTTTGTTCTGCAGCCAATGTTTTGCGCAAAGCACGCCATCCGAGCTTGCTGAAATGAGCTTCGATGAGCTGTTTTTCATCGATAGTAGTCCTTCGGCTTCGACTTCGCCATGGACATTGGGCTACGCGTATAAATTTGCCGAGTACAAGGGTTATCTTGATGGAGATTCATCGTTAAGCAATGACGAAGTCTTGTGGGAACCGGGAAATGAACCAAGGACGTCCGACAATTTCCCTGTGGTACCCACAGTAATTACCCAGGAGGTTCATACTGTATCCTTGGCCTATGACATCAGCCCTCAATGGCAAGTTAGTCTGTTAGTTCCCTATATCCGACAAGAAACAGATCACATCAGTATCGTCGGAAATTACGAAACTTTTGTTATCGAGACAGACGGCTTGGGAGACATCACGACGCAAGCGACCTATCGATGGAATACTGGTAGCTCGGAAACATGGGCAATCGGATTTGGTTTGAGACTGCCGACCGGGTCGATTGATGAAGAGGGTGATACGCCTCGCGCACCGGGAGATCAGGAACTCCCGTATACTATGCAACTTGGCTCGGGCACCTATGATTTTCCACTCGACGTCAGGTATAAATTGAGCGGGAAACATCAGATTACACTGGGCGCCTCAGCCAATATTCGAACAGGCACTAATGATCGAGGCTACAGACTTGGTAACAATTACAAATTGACCAGTCAATACTCTACTGCAGTATCTCAAAAAGTAGATGTTTTTGGTGGATTGAGCCTTGTGTACAGCGATTCAATCCACGGTCAGGACGATGCGCTACTAATTGACTCACCTTTCCCATATCCCGCTTCAATAACCAATCCAGACCTTTATGGCGGTAAAAAAGTAAATTTGAACATCGGTTTATTGTGGGAAGCTACGAGCGACTTTTACCTTAAGCTCGACATAAATAAACCCGTGTATCAGTACCTCAATGGGCCACAACCTAAAGAAAACTGGACTGGTGCATTTTCGTTGACGAAAAAACTATAAATAACTAGCTAACGTTAAGCAAAAAATATAAAAATGAAAAAAATCAGGCGGCTGATTGTCAGTTTTGGAAGTGTGGTCCTGCTCATGGCTACCTTCACAGTGAGATCCGATAGCTCATTGGAAAGAGGCGATCAACTAAAAGCCGTTTATTTGTTTAATTTCACCAAATATATCCGCTGGCCTGATTCCAGTTTTGAGTCAAAGTCTGAGAAAATTAGTATTTGCGTTGATGCGCCTGCAGTATTCCGCGAATTCCTGGGCGAGATAATCAACAATAAGCGGGTCGGAAAAGCGCAACAATTACTGGAGGTAGTCAGTCTCGATGTGGCAGTTGATTGCGAGTTAATCTATCTCGTAAAAAGAGATAATAAGTTGCCAATAACCCTCAATAATTCTGTTATTGTTACCGACTCTGGTGACAACTATTTCCCTGAAAATGAAATCAAGTTCTATATTCTTGATAAAAAATTAAGGTTTGAAATTGATCTTGATAAATTTAAAAAGAAAAACATTACCGTAAGCTCGGAGCTACTGAAGCTGGCAAAAATAAAATGATTTTTTCGATGAAAAAAATTCGAATCAGTTTTTTCTATAGGCAACTCCTAGCGCTTGTTGTCATAAACTCTATACCGCTAATTTTCGTTTCTACCGAACTCCTTTCATCCAGCTATTCTCGTATTAAGGAATCGCAAGAAATTTTGCTGAAAGAGCGACTGTCTTTTCTTTCCTCAACCGTGGCGTCAGCTATCCTGTTTGATGACGTTAATACTGCACAGAGTATATTGTCAACGCTAGAGCAGGATAAGGATGTTCGCTACGCGAAAGTCTACGATGCAGACAGCAATTTATTCTCTGAATATTCGCGGTTAAACGAGGCTGACTCTAGTGGTTTTGATAGTAGCAATAAAGAGATTGAGTATGCTGAAACTATAATCTACCTTCGCAGTCCGATAACCTTTGATAATGAGTATCTTGGATTTGTGACCCTGTCGGCAGACACCTACTATCCCGGGTACGGGAAAAGAACGGATTTTTATCTGGCACTGGTCGCCGTAATTATTGGAAGCCTTTCATTGGCACTTTTGCTGAATTGGTTTGTACAGAGGCGACTAAGCGTTCCAGTTAATGATTTGATGAGCGTTATCAAATATGTGTCCCGCCAAGCAAAGTATGATCGGCAGCTTCCAGTGCCTAACGATGCAGAGTTCAGTGAACTTTTTATAGGTATCAACGAGATGCTCAATACATTGAGCCGGCATGAGCAGGAACGTGAAGAAGCTTCAGCTCAAATTATACAATCATCAAAATTGGCAACGCTGGGCGAAATGGCGACCTCGGTCGCGCATGAGTTAAATCAACCACTACAGGTTATTCGCCTGGCAGTGGCAAATGCCTCTCAAAGAATAGCCAGTGGTAACCCGGACCTCGAAATCGTCAGTGAAAAACTTAGTCGCATTGATGGTCAGGCAGAAAGAGCGTCTGCCATTATCGATCATATGCGAATATTCGGTCGCGAGGCCAAAGAAGAATTGGAGTACATCGACCCTAAAATGGTGATTACGAATTCCCTAGATTTGATGGGGGAACAAATGCGTTTAAATAATATCGAAGTCACGAGTGATCTTCCGGAAGAATGCTCGTTGGTCTTAGGCCATATGATCTTGATGGAACAGGTTATGTTGAATCTATTAACTAACGCTCGTGATGCCATTGACCAAAACTCCGGAGAAAGGAAAATCGCATTGCGTGTATTTGAAGACGCTGAGGGTGTGCACATTACTTCTACTGATACTGGCGGAGGCATTCCGGAGGATGTTCTGCCGCGAATTTTTGAGCCTTTTTATACGACCAAGGACATCAATCAAGGTACGGGCCTAGGTTTGTCTGTTGCCTATGGAATTGTCCGAGATATGCGCGGAACTATTGCCGCTGGAAATACTGCAAACGGTGCACAGTTTACAATTACATTTCCCTTAACTAGTGATTAAAGACGTTGAAAAACGCTTTATTTTCACAGGGAAAAAAATGATGACTACTTTTTTTGTCGCACCTAAAGTACGAGATTTTTAATCAGGAGAAGCTGGCTACGATGCAGATCGCGATCGACGCAGTGAGCTAGGTTTATCGGAAGCGGGTGTAATCGACAAGCGCACATAGTGGGTTGCGTTCAACTAATAGCGCGAATTGTCGATTGTACAAAAACCTTATTAAAAGTCAGTTTTTTACACTATCCTTGCTAGCTTGCCGACAATCTTATTTTCATTCTAAAGCGTTTGTTCGAATTACTGTGGCCGCATGGTATACACTGCCCTGCAACGTTGATGAATAAAGAGGCCATACAGTTGATCGCTATCACACCAATTTCAAAAGAAGAAACAGGCCAGCAACGCTGGGATAGATTTACACCGATAAATACCGGCGAAGAATATATCGAGAGCCTGCGTGGTAGAGGCCTCATCGTCTATTTGATGGGTGAGCAAATTGGTGAGCCGGTCGACCATCCAATTATCCGCCCTTCTATAAACGCGCTCAGGGCTACCTATGATCTGGCTATCGACGACCCTGATCTGGCCACGGCATGGTCGCCATTAATCGATGCTCCGGTTAATCGATTTTTGCATCTGGTTGAGTCGCCGGAGGACCTGGTGCTCAAGAATCGTATGCAACGCAGAATGGGGCAGCTGACCGGGACCTGTTTTCAGCGCTGTGCTGGACTGGACACTATCAGCGTGCTGCACTCGATTACCTATGACATCGATCAGAAGCACGGCACAGAATATCATCAACGATATCTGGATTTCATGGTGCATGCCCAGCGCAATAACATCATCCTTGGAGCGGGAATGACTGACCCTAAGGGCGATCGTGGCAAGCGTCCCCATGAACAAGATGACCCCGACCTGTTTATGCATGTCACCAAACGCACCGATGCTGGGCTTTACGTCAAGGGTGCCAAAGCGCACATGACAGGTGGTCTTAACTCGCACTGGATCTGCGTGATGCCGACCATGAACATGTTAGAGGAAGATCGCGATTACGCGGTGGTGGGCCTGTTGCCCGCAGACGCGAAGGGCATAAGCTATATATACGGTCGTCAATCTTGTGACACAAGGGCTTTGGAAGAGGGCGATATCGATGCGGGCAACGCCGAGTATGGCGGCCAGGAAGTGTTGGTCGTTTTCGACGACGTCTTCATCCCATGGGAACATGTGCTTATGGACGGAGAGTACGAGTTTGCCCAGACCATGGTGTCACGCTTCACCGCCTACCACCGTGCGAGTTACGTCTGTAAAACAGGACTTGGTGACGTCATGGTCGGCGCCGCTGCTGCAATTGCGGAATACAACGGTGCGGACAAGGCTAGTCATATCAAGGATAAGCTGGTCGAAATGACGCACCTCAACGAAACCATATTCTCTTCAGGCATCGCCTCTTCGTATCAGGCTAGTCAGTTAGATTCCGGCATCTTTATGAACGATGAACTGCTGTCTAACGTCTGTAAGCACAACGTAACGCGCTTTCCCTATGAGATTGCACGATTTGCGCAGGATCTTGCCGGAGGTCTCATGGTGACGCTGCCATCGCAACAGGACTTTGAGCATGAAGAAGCGGGCCCAATACTGGCAAAGTACCTGAAGGGCAGGTCGGACATACCCGTAGAAAAGCGCATGCGCATGCTCCGCCTTATCGAGAACATGACCCTGGGCAGGAATGCTGTGGGTTACCTGACTGAGTCATTGCACGGGGCTGGTTCCCCGCAAGCCCAGCGCATACAAATTCTACGCAGCATGGATGTAGAGCGTAAAAAGCGCTACGCCGAAAATTTGGCGGGCATTGACGTCATCGCGAGTGACGCTGACTGACGCCAATTCGCAATGCTATTTTAGCGAAAAAAAATGCGGCTTAAGGAGTCGTTTGGGCAATAAGCTTAGGCGCAACGTTCAGGTCTAATTCCAAGTATTGGCAACAGCCTAAGCAGCCCCGTTCACGCGACTTGGTGGATAAAATTTGTGGCGCTGCTGTTGCCCTCGCTCAAGAATCGGGCGTACTTGCGCTGAACACCAATTCCATAGCGAACGGCGCTGGCGTGGATATATCGTCGTTGTAGAGATTCCTCCCCAATAAGACGGCGATGGATGTTCAGCATCGAGGAAGCTACATCGCTTTCTTCCTTCGACAGATGGAACGATTTGACGCCAGGGCAACGAAAAAGGAGTGGAGAGATTTTGCAATTTGCCTCTATGTTGTAGAAGACTAGGTCCACTTAAAGTCCACCAGCAACACCTTCAGCAACCCCTTCAGCAACCTGGGAGCAGGACGGAGCCTGTTCCTGGAGTCCATGCCGTGTCATCTCGGAAGGGTAATGCCTAAGCGCAGCTAATTTCCCTGCGTCCGTGGGCGCTTTAATCCCACATTCACTGCCAACTGCCTCTAAAGTTCTGCAAAACCCCTGTCTACTGATACGTAGAAGTCTTCGTGGGCGGACACGGGCATTTTCGGCCTACGTTCCCCTTAAGGGGCAAGATAGCCACTTTCCCTCCCGCGCAGACGACTAATACGCAGGCACTGTATGGCTTCCAGCGATAGGCGACGGCGCATTTATTGACAAAAATTTGCGAGTTTTTTCCAATTTTGAGAACCAGTTCGCAACTATTTTTTATTTTTAGTGTTACGATACGGAAAATTGAAACGGTTGTTTCATTAGTGCGCCAATAGCAGTTGCACCGTCGAAGCAGCTAAAGCCCAGACGGGGATCGAGAAGAGTTAAAGGTGGGTTCGTATGGAGACAAATGCTAACAACCTAATGTTGACCAGAACTCCTGGTGGCGGCTACGTCAACCAGAGCTGGACCAGCCTTCGCACCTCCGGCAACGCACCTTATGACACAGAGCATGGGCATTTTTCGCCCAAGGTAAAACAGCAGCAGGGCTTTACTTTGATAGAGCTGATGGCCGTGATCGTAGTGCTCATTGTTATGTTAACGGTCGCTGTGCCGGGGTATCAGAGCCTGATTCTCAATAATCGATCGCTCGGCGAATCTTATTCTTTGCGTGCCGCACTCAGTAATGCCCGTTCTGAGGCCATGACCAGGCGCGCTCCGGTGGTGGTCTGCCCGACCAACAATGGAGTTACTTGCGATACAACGCTCCCCAACTGGTTTTCTGGGTATATGAGCTTTGTCGACACTAACGACGACTTTGCCCCCGACCCTAATGACCCGGACGAAGAAATCATCCAATACGTACTCGGTGTTGATGCCATGCTCGCATTCGATAATGCCAGTAACGTGGTTCGGTTCGATCCGCGAGGCTATGCCCTGAGTTCACAAGGCACTTTTACGTTGTGTGACAGGCGTGGTGCCAACAAGGCACGAGCGCTGATTTTAAATCCAGTAGGGTCGGTGCGTGGCGCTCTAGATACCGATGGTGACGACATAGTTAACGATGACGGCGGCGTCAACATTGGCTGTTAACATCATCAGAAGAGCGCCGCCGCTAAAACACCGCGGTGTCACCTTAATTGAGGCGTTAATTACTGGTCTCATTTTAGCAATCGGGATAATTGGCGTGGTCAGCCTACTGGCGATGGCGAAAGCGTCTCAGCATGAAGCTATGCAGCGCACTCGCGCAATCTCCATGGCAGATCATATGCTTGAACGTATTCGCCGTAATCCAGCTGGCATCGCCACTTACCGCACCGGCACTTCGGGATTCAACCTTCCCCTGGGTAATAGCACAATTAGCGAGGAGCCCGATCCCAGTTGCAGTTCTGCTAGCTGTACGCCGTTGCAATTGGCTGCTCACGACCGTTGGGTCTGGGAGCAGTTACTAGATGGTTCAGCAGTCACCGTTACCAGTGGTGGAAACACGGTAAGCGCCACATCAATGAGCGGTCTTCGTGGCTGCGTCACTTTTACTGCTGATACAGGTAAAACCAATACCGGCATTGTGAGTGTCATCTTGCAATGGCAAGGAATGCGTGAAACAAGCGATGCGGTTGGTATTGGTGGGTCAGTTTGCGGCGGCGCATCGGCTAATTCTGATCCGACGCGCAGGCAAGTTGTTATCGACAGCTATTTAGTTGATGAGGCGGAGATATGAGCGTGACGCTGTCAATGCCATTAGTCAGTAAAACTAATCGTGGTTTCTCATTAATAGAATTCATGATTGCCATGGTGCTTGGCCTTATCATTATCAGCGGCGCTACTTCAGTCTACCTCGCTTCCAAGAACTCCCTCATCGAGTCGGAGCAGTTCGCCTCGGTCTCTGAAAATGGTCGTTTCGCGCTGCAGATTTTAAATTATGCTGCCAGACATGCTGCTTTTTTTGGCAGTGCCGCACCGGCAGACATTCGCAAAGATGCTTCTCTCGGGGCTGTGTCAGGCGATTGTGATGATCCCGCGAGCGCCTACAACACTTCCGCCACATTCTTCGCCGTGCGGGCAACGAGTGCCGATGTATTGGGTTGTATTGACGATGCCATGCCCAACACCGATGTTTTGGTATTAAAAAACGTCAGGGCCCAGCCTCTGTACGACGCCAATCCGGATGATCCAAACGCTCTGCGCGATGGCGTCATTTCATTTCCGGCGGGGGTGTGGGACGCAGAGTCCGTCTATGTTGTCGCCAACAGTGAAGCCGGTTTGATTGTCGATGGCGCGGATGCGAAGCCTGACGTGTATGAGGGAAGTGAACTAGCGCTTGGCGTCGCTTGGCCTTACAGAATTCAGATCTTTTATATTCGTAACAGTGTCGCGGGCCCAGTCCTCAGTCGGAAAGTATTGGGTTGGAATGGCACTGCAATGGCGATAGAAAGTGAGAACCTGGTGCAGGGAGTTGAGAACATGCGCTTCCTGTTTGGCTTTGACAGCAATAACGATGGTGATGTTGACAGCATCAACA
>DS999226.1:0-86548 GCA_000156295.1 marine gamma proteobacterium HTCC2148 | reverse complement strand
CGATGCAGGCTTTTATTTTGCTTCGTAGCCAGGAGACCGACCCCGGCTATATCAACGAGAAAACCTATCGGTTGGGCGATATCACATTAGCGCCCGCAGACGATATTCGCAGGTTAATGATGCAAACAGAAATCACCCTCCGGAACCCCCGGCTGGTGTTGAGAGGAGGTGCCTGATGGCGAGAAAAAAATTTTTGAGCGCGCGTGAGCAGGGGATTGCTTTGATAACTTCTCTGCTTTTTTTGCTGGTCGTCACTCTTATCAGCGTGACCGCGGCCAACAGCAGTGCGCTTGGCTTACGCATGTCAGCCAATATGCAGGATGCTTATCAATCGTTCTCAGCTGCGGAGGCTGGTATTTACGCCGCCCTGGGACAATCGGGCTCGGCGCAAGATCCTTTTATGCGACAGGCCGTTGTGGAAGCGCCTTTTGCGTCGGTAACCCAGCACCCACTGCGCGATATGGCCACTGACCCCAATGATGTGCCAGTCGACGTAGATGTATTTCTGATATCGATCGAACGAACATGTCCAAGGCCGCCGACCTCTGGCGGTGGCACTAGCGTTGGGCTGCTGAACTGTGACTTTTATCGAATCAAGTCAGAACACGACCTTCCGGGGAAAGCCCGTACAAGAGTCGAACTGGGTGTCGTCAAGACCGTCATTGGTAGCAGTGGCTAAATTGGTACTGAAATTTGAGTGAACGCCTGTAACGGAAGGCAGGTTGTGGAGGATAGTACAATGGTGAAAAGGATTTTATGTGTCTTTAAAGCCCCGGGGCTGCTGGCGTTGCTTGCAGTGTTTACGGGCTTTGTGTTGGCAGACGACACCGAGATATACCAAGCAGATTACAGTGCCTCAACAGGCGCCAGGCCAAAGGTACTTATCGTGTTCGATGACTCGGGAAGTATGCGTAATGAAATCGATCAGCAGCGCCCGCCTTATGATCCTAACGCGACTTATGATACCAGCGTCTCCGCCGATCGTATTTACTGGTCGACGGACGGCAGTGTGCCTGGTACTGGCAGCAACGATTATTTTTCAGCGAGTAAAAATCGCTGTGCTTCTTCTTTTAGCAGCCTCAGCGACGCTGGTCGATTCACACCAGAGCGGGCACGGCGCTGGGTGAACTCGACTATTCAGCAGGGGCAATGCACCACCGCTTGTCCTGCGGGAGAGACCTACCGAAATCCGCCCGGGCCTAACAACGCTGGTTGTTATCAGCAGGTCACTAATGAAACACCTGCGCCCAAGTTGGTGTTCGTGGAATCGACTAACAGGGCAAACTGCAACCAAAGCTCTTCAAACTCATTGACTTGGGTGAAGATCAAACCGAGCAATGAAAAAGGCTGCTACGACACGGTGACTACCCTCGATCCCATATCAGGTTGGGTGTATCGCCAAAACGATAGCGGAAACAACTGTCCTTCTGGCATGAACCGTCTCATCGTTAACCCGGCAGGCTCAGGCAATAATGACCGTTACGATGCTTGTTTTGAACTTTTAGAAGAACCGGTTACAACGGTCACAACAGAGTGGCAGTTTTCTGGCCCCCGCGTGGAAATTTGTGAGCCTGACACCCCGGTGCCTGGAAACTGGGCGGCACTCTCAAATAGCGTGCATACGCCCGACCATGTGGAGTGCCTTGATGATGTAAACAGCTTAAATGCAGGCAACGGCAGTGGTGTGGGCGATGGCTATCCACAAAGTAATGCAATGGACGGCAACGAATATGGAGGGTCTGTCGATGGCGATATCAGTTGGGGTAACACGGCTTACACCTTTTATACATCGCATTATATGAACTGGTGGCACGATGATTCCCTGGTAACCCCACGGCCTAAAATCGACATTGCGGCAGACGTTATCACCACGATAATTGATACTAATACCAGTGTTGATTTCGGACTATTGGAATTCAACTACAGAGAGGGGGGACGCGTCACCCAGCGAATTATCCAGAACATGACAGCAGCCAATCGCACCAACCTTATTAATCTTGTAGATGCTTTGGAGCCTGCTGGCTGGACGCCATTATGTGAATCCACCTACGAAGCGTACCGATATCTGGCCGGTGAGAGTCCAGTGTACTCAGGCTCTGCTAGTGACGGTATCTATGCGGGTTGGCGTTACGATATAGCAGCGAGCGACTCTGCGGCCATGAGCGGCGGAAACTATGTCTCACCGAATACGGACTGTGCTTACACATACATCATCATAATGACCGACGGTCTACCTGGTCGAGACGGGGGGGCCAATGATGCGATAGAGACCCTGACTCAAAAGGACTGTGATATGTATGATAGTGAAGAAGGTAACAGCAAAAATTGCATGCCTCAGCTCGCCGAATATATGGCCACCAACGATTTGGACGGAGACACGACCAATGGCAGTCAGTTTGGTATTACCTACACTATCGGTTTCGCTACTGATCAGCAGTTGCTTCAAGATACCGCTGAAAAAGGCAAAGGTGAGTACTACACCGCAGACAGTGCAGCTGAACTCACTGAAGCCTTTCAAGGCGCTATAGTCAGCATTCTCTCCCGGGATACTACCTTTACATCTCCAGCCGTCGCGGTTGACACTTTTACTCGAACCCAGAGTCGCGATGAAGTGTTTTATGCGATGTTCAAGCCCCGCGAGAGCATCGACTGGGCGGGTAACATCAAGAAGTTGAGGCTCGAAGTGGTTAACGGCACGGCTTCATTAGTTGACGCTAATGGCAATGCAGCGATTGATGCCGATACGGGCGACATTAAGCCAACGGCAGTTACATTTTGGGGTTCTTCCCAGGATGGCGGTTCGGTAGGAGAAGGAGGCGTTGGAGCGTTATTGGCCGCGCGCGATCCCAGCAGTCGCTCGCTTTATATTAATACGGGTGAAAGTGGTGCCCTGGAGGTGATGAACACTACCAATATCGACGCTGCAGCAATGGGCACTGGCAGTGATGGAGCTCTTTACAGTCTTTTTGGCGCCTCCAATCAAGCAGCATTTATCAAGCAGGTCGCATGGGCTCAGGGCTATGACGCTTATAACACTGAAGGAGACGCCAATACCGACAATACCGGTAATTCTCGCAGCTGGGTTTTAGGCGACATATTGCACAGCCAGCCTCTGGTGGTTAACTATGGTGCTACTGGCGGTGGCTATACCTCAGAAAATCCTGACATGCGGCTGTTGGTGGGAAGCAATTCTGGTTTTGTACATATGTTTAAGAGCTCCGATGGCCAGGAAGCCTGGGGCTTTTTCCCAAAGGAACTGGCTTCGATATTGCCGCTTCGGCGAAGAGACGCCACGTCCAGTGAGCATGTTTATGGCATGGACCTCACACCCGTCGCCTATACCTTGGACGCTAACGCCGACGGGACGATCAAGTCTGCAGACGGCGATAAAGTGTGGGCTTTCTTTGGCATGCGCCGTGGCGGTAATTCCTATTACGCGTTGGATATCACCAGCCCAAACACGCCCTCATTTATGTGGCGCATAGGGCAAGACGTCAGCGGGTTCAGCGAGCTCGGCCAAACCTGGTCAGAACCAGTGGTCACCCGAATTTCTGGCTATAAAGACGATGAGGGTATACCGAAACCCGTACTGATATTCGGTGCTGGCTACGATACAAACAAAGATGGCTCAGGGGTAGGCACGATCGACAGCCAGGGGCGCGGTATATTCATTGTGGATGCGCAGACCGGCGCATTGGTCTGGAGCCTGACACCGGCAGCTAATGACGCTAAGAATATGTCTGCTCCTGGCTTGTTACATGCTGTTCCTGGCGACGTCACTGTTCTGGACAGTAATGCCGATGAGTTAACCGATCGCATTTACTTCGGCGACACGGGCGGCAATGTTTGGCGTATAGATTTACCCGGCAATGCGCTTCCCTCTTCAAGCCAGGATAGTTGGTTCATTACCAAGCTGGGAGATTTCAATGGAGGGCTGAACCCAACCGATCGTCGCTTCTTTAATGCGCCAGACGTTGTTCGCATTCGCTTTAATGGTCAGGCATCAGACGCCGTGGTGATAGGCAGTGGCGATCGCACGAATCCTAATGCAACGGATGTCGATAACAGTTTGTATATGATTCGGGATCAGAAAACAGTGCCTTACAGCACCGAGGCGCCAACTACATCGGAATGTTCAGATCCGGACGTTCTTGATTTCCGATGCGATCTGCCGCTCTATGAAAGTGACCTTCACGACATCACTGAAAATCTGCTGTCCAACGGTACAGAAACTGAAAAAACCAATGCACAAGAGGCGCTGAAGACGTCTCACGGCTGGCGCATGGATCTGGCCAACGGGGGCGAAAAGAGTCTCGCGAAGACGCTCACACTTAATGGTCGAATTTACGCAACGACCTTCACCCCGTCGAGCTTACTCGATGATATCAATGTCTGCGAGCCGCAAGCCGGTACTGGTTTGCTTTATGTGATCGACATGTACGATGGCGATCGTGGCATTATAAATCTCGGCGGCATCATACCAGACACCTTGTCTGTGCACTTTGGAGAGGACGGAAAAATTCGAGCGCTTCTGCCACCGGGCACGCCCGCAGCAAGTTTGGATAACCCCGGTGATGTTGATTGCAGTGGCGGTGTCTGTGATGTCTTTGAGTCGCTTCGTCGGCCTTACGGGAACTACTGGTTCCAGGAGGCCTATTAGTGAATCAATCACGTTGTAAACCCTGCGGACCATCGCAGGGCGCGGGGGCCCGTTTCGCTGCAGGTTTTACTTTGATCGAACTTATGTTTGTTGTTGTGATCGTGGCCGTACTGCTGGCAGTGGCACTGCCAAGCTATCAAAACAGTTTGCAAAAGGGGCGCCGGAGTGACGCCATGTCCGCCCTGATGGATGTTGCAAATCGCCAGGAGCAGTTCATGTTAGACCGCAGCACCTATACGCAGAACATGACCGAACTCGGGTTCGCTTCGGATCCTATGGCGTCCGCGGATGGATTCTATACGGTCGATGCTGGTATTTGCGCTGCCGGAACCATTCAGCGTTGTTATGTGCTAACCGCTACACCGGTTAACGGCGGACTGCAGTCCAAAGACAGCCGCTGTACGACCTTCATATTGGATTCAACTGGCGCTAAAACCGCTACTGGGACTGATTCTAATGCCTGTTGGTAAGCTAATTACTCGAGGTTTCAACCATGCCTAAGCTGAAAAATGTCGCTGTTATCACGTTCTATTGCCTTTCTGCTCATTGGGCCTTCGCCGAGCGAGAGTGGCCAGACAACCAATTTGAGTGTCAGGTTGTTACTGAATCAGGTGCGCGTGGTCTGGTTTCTTTGCAAACTTTCACACGTCAGGACGCGATGGAAAGGGTTGTCGGGCTACAAGCATTAAATGATCAAGAGGTGATAGAAACCGCAGTCTCAGTAGTGCAGTGTATTGATTTGACCACCGATGAAAAGTTTTATGATGCCGCATTTCAAGGTTGGCGCGATGGACTGGCGGAGTAGTAAAGCGAGCGCATTTGACGGTAGTGGTCTGGCTGATGCGAGATTTCAGGGTGTTAAGAGTGAAGTGTTGAAATGTTTTTTATGTGGCGAATTTCAACTTTTCTGACGCTGCTGATATTCCTGCAGGCGTGTAAACATCCCCTGCTGATTGTGGGCGAAGGAGATATTGTCGATCTTAATGCCGGGGGTTTCGGCTGCACCCTAGAAGTATTTAGCGCCGACGTTACCGCATGCGAAAATGATGTACGAGGTGACTATTTTGTAAATTATGCTGGAGTGCCAAATACAGGTTGGCGTTTTAGCCACTGGGAAGGATGGTGTGGGCCTCTCTCAGTCGATGAAAATTGTCGCATTGATGTGAATGCCTCAGCCGTTGCGTCCTGGGACGAAAAGCATAGCGACATTCCCATTCCAGCACTTACCGCTGTTTTCAGCCCCATAAAAAATACGACTCACGACGTAGTGATTGTCGGTGCAGGCAGTGCAGGGTTGTATGCTGCAAAGACCCTTCAGGAATTTGGATATGATGTGTTGATCATCGAGGCGGCCCAACGCATCGGTGGTCGCGTAAAGAGTCAGACGCTGGGCGATGTGCGCGTCGACCTTGGAGCGGAAGAGCATTACATGGCAGCGGGAGAAAATCCGGTATGGCCAGCAGTGAGGCAAAAATATGGCGACTCTGTTTATGCGCTGGCTTACCAGGGTCTCGACGTTTACTCAATGGACGGTGGCAGAAGCACTTGCTGGACATCAAGCACTGCGCTAAATCCCTGCTCCGTAGATTCGGATGTTACCGCTGCAGGTGCATTCTGGCAGTGGTACTGGAAACCCGGGCAGCATCAGGATTCAGCTTCATCTCTCGCTGAAGATGTGCTCCACAAATACGGCGTCGGTTTTGGCCATCGCGCCTACCACCTTTATGACGCGGGCTTTGCCGGCGGCTCATATGCCACCAATCTGGATAAACTGGGAGCGAGGAGTCTGGCCCTACAAAGCAAGGAGTGGGACCTTTCTGAGCAAATCAGAGTGGTTGCGGATAAAGAGCTTGGCTACGCAGACGTGTTGGAAAATATCTGGTGGAATGACGTAGTCGCTAATAATGATTTGCTGCTTAACAACCCTGTAGTGAGTATCGACACTCGCGGTGATGATGTGATTGTCGTAGACGCTGCGGGCGATATGCATGCCGCGAGACAGGTGATAGTGACGGTATCGCTTGGCGTCTTGCAGTCTGAGATGATTGATTTCATTCCTGACTTGCCCAGTTCAACAGTCACAGCTTACAACGCCATTGGTATCGATAAAGGCATGAAAGTGCCTATGCGTTTCAGCGCTCCCTGGTGGGAAACAGAAAGTGGCAAGATGGCCTGGTTGGTGACCGAGGGAGTCGCTGGCGCCTGTTGGCCGCCCAGTAATTACAAGTTAAATGCGACTTCACATATTTTGATGTGCTATCCCATGGGGGAAAATAGTGTGGCACTTAATAATATTGCAGTTGCCGCCGGTGGCGGTGTTGCCGGTGATGCTGCAATTACGAATGCCATTTTAAAAGACCTTGATAATACGTTCCCCCAAGCTCCGGGTCAGGCTACGCAAACCTATCTGGAGGGTTTTGTACAAAATTGGGGCGCAGACCCTTATACATTGGGCGTATATTCATACCCCAAGGTCGATACCTTTAAGTCCAGAGCTGACAACAAGCGCAGAGATCTGCAGGCACCTATCGCAGAAAATAGAGTGTTCCTTGCTGGGGAGGCTTCAAATATCACCCATTCAGCGACAGTGGTCGGTGCGCTACATGAGGGTGAACGAGCCGCTAATGATGTTCATATGGTAAATGGAAACCCCAATAATCCACCTGACCTTCCCGGGTACTGACAGTCCGATTATGAGCCATTTTGTAATGCTCACTCGTTTTGAATGTCCACTTTTTTCACAGCGACAGGAAGATATTTACCAGTATCGAGCAGGTAGCGCGACCTCAGGTGGTTTCTTTGATGCAATCGCCGCAGATGCAGTTCATTTCTAATTGAGGGCTCACTAGCTCATAGCCCGCGTCATGTACGCTACGCCTGAGGGCATTGATCGTCGACTTGGCAACGCTGATTTCCTCGACTTTCTGGCATTTTCCGCAGATTAGAAACTGCGGGACCCCGTGGTCATGGTTACAGGTAATATGCGCACAAGCGACGTATTTGTTCGCAAGGTTCAGCTTGTGGACCAGGTGCTGTTCCTGCAGAAAATCAAGAATCCTGTAGACCGACATAGCCGGTAGTGCCTGTTCGTACTCGGAGTTGCAGAAATCCATAAGTTCATAGGCAGACAGAGCCGTAGGAGAACTCAGCAGGCCAGAAAGCACTTGCTTGCGTTTCTCAGTCAGGCGTGCACCTTGTTCCTTACAACGCATTTCCGCTTCTTCGATGACCGAATCGACGCTGCTCATATCATGCATGGCAATCCTATTTCCTTTTTCGCACAATCAGCGCTCGCTGACCTGTAATTCCTGTTCGGATAGTTCCTCGATGGCGCGAACATAAATTTGAACACTTTGGCTAACTGTTTCGCCCTTGTTCACACCACTAACGATCATGGTAATCGTGTTGTAACCGGCACCGATGACCTGATACCCAATAGTAATGATTCCGCTCCTGTCGTCCAGCTCAAAATTGGTTTTCGTCAGTTTCACGTTGTTCGTGGATTTCAGTGTCAGGCGAACATTCTTGGAGAAAAATGGCCTTGAATAATTAATGAGGATCTCGTTGTTGTCGGCAATGACTGCCTTGGTCATTTGGGGGTATTCAAGATCGAACACGGGTGCTGCCGGAGCGAGTCCAGCCATTCGTGCAATGGTGCCACCGACAAAACCGAGCTCGTCCGGGTTAAAGTACATGTGCCCGGCGCACGCGTTGACGCGCAAGGGTAGCAGGGACAGGCTGAGGCACACAGTCACGAATAGAATACGTTTGATCATAGCGGTTTTCCTAATGGTTATCATAGGCTCTGGCATGGGCATAAATTCGCATTGAGGGAACAGCAGCTGTCAGTAGAGCAGCTCCAGGAACCACAAGCATAATCATAAAGCCGTCGCTGGTGAATACGCTGGGGCTAAGATGGAGGCCGAAGCTGGCAAACAGATTATCGCTGACCAGCGCCAGGCACAGATATAAAAGAAGTATGCCCAGGAGCATGCCGGATAAGCTGATCAGTAGCGCTTCCAGTTCGATAAGTAAGAGCAGGTAATAGGGTGGGGCGCCCAGTACCCTGAGCAAGTGTATTTCATGATCGCGTTCGCGGACTGAGGCGAGTAATACGGCACCCAGTCCGAGTACCGCAGCTACGAGGACCAGTGCTGAAATAAGGCGCAATACATCTTCAAAAAGGCCTACCATCTGCCACAGTTCCGACAGCGCAACGCCAGGTAAAATGGCTAGCATGGGCTCTTTCTTATAGGTGTTTATTTCCCGCTGCACGCCGAATATCATCATCTTGGAGTTCAAGCCTAGTAAAAATGCCGTGATGCTTTCCGGTGTCAGGTCCTCGTGAATAGTCTTTTGCGGAGGCTCTTTCGGTAAATCAATACCCAGGCTCCCGCTGCCCCGGGCATGCATTGCCTCAATTCCTGAGAGAGGTACGTGGATCGTCTGGTCAACGGGGGTACCGGTTTGATCCAGAATGCCCGTTATCTGAAAGGGGTGATTTTTATGCTGGGTAAAACTCGTGCTGGCAATGCCATGAGATAGGATTATCTGGGCACCCAGCGAGTATCCCAGAGCTGCCGCGACTTCTGAACCGAGAACAACGTTATGAGTAGCATCGAAGGGCGTCCCCGCCGAGAACGAGAGCTTACGTTTGTTGCCATAGCTGAAGTGCTCGAAGTAGGCGGTGGTGGTTCCCAATACCCTGTAGCCCTGATGTGAGTCCCCCAGTGAAATCGGCACAGACCAAGCCACGCCTGGGTTGCTGGAAATATCCTTATAGGACGCCCAACTGATATTGTCGGTGGGGGTTCCCACCCTGAATACCGAGTACAGCAGAAGGTTGAGACTACCGGTTTTAGCTCCCACGATGAGATCAACACCCGACACGGTGCTGGCGAAGCTATCTCGCGCCTGGTGGCGAATATGCTCTATGCCCAGCAACACAAATATCGCCACACTGATTGCCATCAGAGTCATGATGATTGACCCTTTGCGATTCAGGAGACTCTTTATGGCTAGTCTGAAAAACATGGGGTCTATATAGCCTCGCTGATCTCATCAAGAGCCTGCACCCGCGGAAAGTACTGGGCGAGCGACAGGTCGTGACTGACAAAAATCAGGGTCATTTTGTGGTCGGCCAACAGGGGCATTAACACGGACATGAAGTTGTCCCGATTTGCCTGATCAAGTGAGGAGGTCGGTTCATCGGCGATGAGTATCTCAGGTCGATTGACAAGTGAACGGGCGATAGCGACACGTTGTTGCTGCCCGGTGCTTAAACGCGAGCAGGGCCTGGTCCATTCTGAAGGCTCAATTTTCAGGGAACAGAGCAGGTCCTCAGTCTGCCGCAGTGTGGGACGATCCGCACAGCGCGCCGAGAAACTCCTGGCCAATTCAATATTGTCGATGGCGCTCAGGTAAGGAATGAGATTAAAGCGCTGGAACACGTACCCAATATGATTGGCCCGGAATTTGTCCCGCTGGCGACTATTCATGGTATTCAGTCGCGCGCCCAGGACAGATATCTCCCCATCACGGCATTCCAGCAGGCCACTTAAGAGGTTTAGCAGCGTTGATTTGCCCGAACCCGAAGGACCGTGAATAAATACCTGTTCACCGGCGCTCAGACTCCAGTGGTCTATTGCCAGGACTGGTTTTTCTGGTGTTTCAGCGTGGGCGAAATTCACCCTGTTTAATTCGATAGTCATGCGCTTAGCTACTTCAATGCAGTGATATTGCTGTGTGTTGCAGCCTTCAATTGCTACAATATATCATAGCATTTAGTAAGCAGGCATTTCCGAGGTGAGGGCATTGAAGATATTCAGGCGGTTGTTAGAGGTATGTGTCATTGCCGGCGCGATTTGTCTGGCGACCGTGGGGTTTGCGAAGGACGCCCCCGGTGAAGCGGAGGTGCCGGGGTTCACTACCCTGGAGTGGACTGACCTCATTCCGCCGGCCGATCTGGAAATTCTACTCAATCCGCCGCAGTACGTGACACAAGTTGAAGACGGTTCGGTAGAAGACCAGATCAGCAGTCAGATCCAGAACAGTCTGGAGGCAGCCAGCGACGATCGTTACCAGCAAGCTTTGAGCTCCACCAAAGTCAATGCTGAACTTAACGGTGCAAAGATACGCCTGCCCGGGTTTATCGTCCCGCTGGAGTTTGATGAGGAGCAAACAGTCACTCAGTTTTTCCTGGTCCCTTACTTTGGCGCCTGCCTGCATATGCCTCCTCCGCCGCCAAATCAGATTATTTTGGTGAACTCCCCGGATGGCATCCAACTACAGGAGTTGTACATGCCTTTTTGGATACTCGGTGAGCTGTCGACATCCATTACCGAAAACGATATGGCTACCGCAGCTTACTCACTGAGAATGGCAGGGATAGAGGCCTACACAGAATAAAGCTAGTAATCCACCATGCAGCTGGTCAGGTTATTCACCCAGTCGATATTTATTGTGTCGGTAATAATCTCTATGCGGCTCTCGCTGCAGTCATCCAGCTCTGTTTCAGTAAGAGCATCGCGGGTCAAATTGTAGGCAAAAACACCAGTCGCGGTGATAAAAATAGCTTTCATACGCTCTACATCCAACCCTCTCAGGAAGGCGAGCAGGCGCCCCCGGTCAAACACCTTTTGTGGGCTAAAGCGCCAGCCTATGCTTTCAAACCCTTCGCCCTCATTCACTGCGGTGATAAAGCCGCAGGCCGGGAAGGGCAGGTCTTGTGCGAGCAGAGGCGGGGACTTATCTGTGTGGTCGGCATCAGCGGGCTCAACACAGATTACGGTAGGGCCTGCCAAGTGCTCGAGATCCAGTTCCCCATACTCGGTGTAGATCATTTCCATATTGGGGTGACATAACTCGCTGATATACGATTCCAGAGCTGATCGGTCATCTGGGCCGTAGAGATCAACTTTGTTAGCAACAACGACATCCGCAATCGACAGCTGTTGCCGAAAGGTTTCGTGGCTCGCATAGCGCTCGTCTTGCAGGTTGCGAGCGTCCACCAGGGTCAGGGTCTTCTCAATAGAGAGTACCTCCCGGTTGTGGTTTGCAGACAGAGTTTGTAATACTTCGAAAGGATGCCCGAGCCCTGTGGGCTCGATCAATAGTCGGTGCGGCCTGGCTCGCCGCAGCAACTGGTTGAGCGCAAGCTGCATTGGCAGTCCTGCTGCGCAGCACATACAGCCCCCAGGTACCTCGCGTATATGAATATCAGTATCAATTCCTGCGTGGCCTTCGACAAGGCTCCCATCCACGCCGATTTCGCCAAACTCATTAACTAAAATGGCCCAGCGCTCACCTTCGGGCTTGTGTTTGAGCAAATTGAGTATGGCTGAGGTTTTGCCTGCGCCGAGAAACCCGGTGATGATATTGGTCGGCACTGACAGGATTGGCGCTGATTTAACGCTCATGAAAATTCTCCAAAACGGTACATCAGCTTTCTGAGCAAGCTGACAGGTACACCTGCTGGTTGGCAGGATTCGCTTTCAGGTAAAAGCAGCTGTGGCGTCCAGTATGGCAGGCGCTGCCTTCCTGAATAACGCGGCAGAGCAGGGCGTCACCGTCGCAGTCGATGCGAGCTTCTACCAGCTGTTGGTGGTTTCCGCTGGCCAGGCCTTTGACCCAGAGTTCATTGCGGCTGCGTGAGAAGTAGGTCATTCGCCCTGTTTCAAGGGTTTTTTCTACAGCCGTCCGATTCATCCACGCCAACATCAGCACTTTCCCTGTCTGTGCGTCTTGGGCCACGGCAGGGATCAGTCCCTTGTCGTTGTATGCCAGCTGCTCAATCACATCTGCCAATGGACGCGTTTCACCTTGCTGACAGCCCTCCAGGTCGAGAAAATAAGCTCTTCTTGCAGTACGTGTGTCAGTCTGGGCAGGCACAAGCATCCTCGCTGCGGCATAAGCGGAAATTTTTTATATGGCTGGTTGCGATGAGTGCAGCTCCTGAGAGCGTCAGTATTTTTTCTCCTGCCTCGCCCAGTAGTTCGTGACCCAAAAGTGGGGTCAGGCACAAAAGTAGCAAGCCGAAAGCACCGATGTAGAGTACGTCAGTTCGACGGTGTTTTTTGCAACCCATGGTAAGGGCGAAAGCGCTCAAGGGAATTACCGCAAGGATTATCCAGGTGTGAAAAGCCTCATCTGCAAGTCCGTAAACCGCAAGCGATGGTAGCAGCGCAATCGACAGAGGTAATAAAAGACAGTGCACAGCACAGAGCAGCGAAAGGCCGATTGCGGCCTTGTCGGCTGCAGGTTGCAGGATGTTGATGGGGTCTCGCATTAGTTGAACTCTATAAGTTGGTTTTCGGGTGTGAGTACGGTGGCACCCTGGCCCTGTTCCGATACCCACATCACGTTGACTTCTTCCAGGCTGAACGGCAGCTTACCCGGCCCAAGGCGCAGGCTTTGCAGATCAGCGATATCAGCGCAGGTGTAACTGTAATGTGCGCTGATGTCGGCATGGGAGCCTTCCTCGTCGTCTGTGCCATGATGGTCGTGTGCGTCCAGATTTTTCTGTGTTTCAGGCTCGATGCTTGCAGTGACTGCGGACATGTCGACTTGAGCATCATCGGCAGCGCAGTTTGTGCCCTTAAGCGTAAATAGCGCCTCAGCATCACCGAGCGCCATTGCGGCCTTTGCCACGGCCGCTATGTGTTGCGGGTTTGATGTTTTATGTTCAAAGCCCACCAGGCTCATTGCTGGTGAAGTGAATATCATCTCAAGGCGGTTGCCTTCCAGGGCGATTGTTAGTTCGGCGATGCCGTGCGCATGCGCCTGATGCCTCACATACTCGCTGGCGGCTGCCGCAGGTGCACCTGCCAGCGAGATGATTATCAGTTGGGTCAGGGTTTGTTCTAGTAATTTCATAGGAAAGCCACTCACTATAAAACCGGGCGTGGTGATAAAAGAATGTAGGCACTCGTTGTGAGTAGAAAGTGCCTGGATGTAATGTTACAACATATCATACATTGAAGTGTAATCTAATTGCAGAACCTTGCACTCGTCTACTTTTTCCTGCGTACAGATATGCGTAAATCGTTTAACTGGCTTCTGACCTAAATCAAATCCAGTGTCAGCAGCAAGCGCCTGCCCCCATCCGGAATTTTCGGTGAACGGTGCACCAGCCCTGTACCCTCGTTCCCTTGCCAACGTTCGCCCTTGAGCAAAAGCACGTCACCTGTAAGGGCCTGATTGATATCGCTCTGATGCTGGAAGAGGCCTGATGATTCGTCTGGCCTGCCGCCGTTGCCCCTGCCAAGCTTTGACCGATCTGTACCTTTGTGAGGCAACCACTGTGTCGTTGGCCCTCGATACGTCGTGATCAGGCGACAGGTGACGTGATCGACATGAAAGCGTGGGCACATTGGTTGCTCAAGACTCCTCAGGCGAAGACCCGAGAGATTAACGTCAAAAAGGAAGCAGAACATGTCGACCAACTCGCAGATATCGTGGCCAACATGGGTGCGCTTGCAGAAGTCTCCAACGCCCTGAGAATATCGCTATTTGCGGATTCAGGTGAAAGAGGGAGTGAAACATTGAAATTGTTTCTGCTTTGCAGAAGCGCTTTTATTTCTTGCTCCAATTCGGGCGCAAGCATGCGCTGCCAAACAGCCAGGTTGCAGTCCTCCTCGTAGATGCCCGTTAAGACTTCGGGTTTATCCCCTGCGATAGAGCGACATATTTTCAGGTCCCGCGTATCGGGACCTGGTATGTCTGCCAGCGAGCCTAGGGCTCGTTGCATGCTTTGCGGCTTCTGTTTGATGACAGCCTGAGGGTTCATAGCATAGCCCTGATGCCAAACTCGATGGTTCGACCCGGCTGCGGCGCGAGATCCTTGATGAATGAGGTGTGCAGGCGTTGCTCTTCGTCGGTCAGGTTGTTGCCGTTCAGAAAAAGCTCCAGCTGACTGTTCTGAAAATCTATTTTGTACGCCAATCGCAGGTAGACGTCGTCATAGGCATCTGTAGCAAGTTCGAGGTCTGCCGTACTATCTTGCTCCTCTGCACGGGTATAGCCGACTTCTGCCATCAGGCCTGCCCAGTTCAGGCTGGCGCCTAATGACCAGCGCAGCGGAGGTATACGCGGCAGATTTCGGTTGTCACCGTCATCGAGCTTGGCGCGGACGACATCGGCAGAAGCGCTGACTGACAATGACCCACGATTCCAGGTCATTGCTTGCCACTGGGCCATAACATCGGCGCCGTAAAAGCTGGCATCATCCTGCTGCCACTGCAGCACTGGTAGTTCGTCGCGTTCTTCACCGGTTGCCTGTTCGTAAATGAAGCCGTCAAACTGCGTGTAATAAGTGTTAATCGCCAGCATCCACAGGTCGGATTGGTGCTTCAATCCCACAGAGACATTTGACGCCCGTTCTTCGTCGAGGTCTGGATCGCCGATTTCAAAACTTTGAGTCGCGAGGTGGGCTCCATCAGCAAACAGCTCAATGGCGATGGGAGCCCGCGAGGAGTAATCCAACTGACCAGTCAATTGCCATGTGTCAGACATCGGCTGAATGAAACCTAGTGACCCCGAGAGCAGTGAGAAGCTCTTGGACCTGGCTCTATCGGGACTGTGCTCAACATGTTCCAGTCGTAAACCACCTTCGATCGAAAGATCATTCCAGGTCGTCTGACCAACGTAGAACGCGCCAATGCTATCGGTGTCGACCGGTTGCACAAACGCTTCCTCGCCCAGTGCGGAGAATTCGGTTGCTGATATCTGTACGCCCGCGCTGCCATCAATGTTGTTCCATTCGCTGTGGACCAGTTCAAAGCGCGCCTCGTAGCCTTTCGACTCGAATTTCGTGCCGCTCTCGCCGTTGGGCTCAAACTCCACATGCTCGTAGTCGTTGTAGCCGATACGAAGATTTAACGAATCTAATCCTGCAGCACTTAGCTGGCGTCCCCATTCGAGGTCTACGCGGGTTTGTTCCAGGTCGAGTTCGGCGGTGCCTTCTTCACCAGTTTCCTCGCCATCGTGCTCGTCGTGTTCTTCGCCGTCGTGTTCTTCATCCTCATGACGATCGTGCGCATGACCGGGGAGACCGTAGTTGGACTCATAACGCGAAACGGCCATGCCGAAGAAACCACTATCTCCAACGTAGGACGCACCCACAGCTCCGCCGTAAGTTTTCAGGAAACTGCCGGGTAGCGTGCCTCGCACTTCCTCACCTTCTTCGCCTTCTTCATGCTCGTCGTGTTCATGCCCAGACTCATCGCCTTCATGTTCTTCCTCTTCTTCGAGGGCGCGCAGTCTACTGGACTCGGCGAAGCCGGGTATACCGTAGTCATCAGCGTCTCGATAAAAAGCGTCCGCGTGCAAGGCGAACTTGCCCACGCTGGTATCTATCCGTCCAGCGGCTGTGCGGCGATCGTCATTATCTGCGCCGCGGGCCTCAAATCGCGCAGATGTTTTCTCAGGTAAGGAGTGGGGGATTCTTCCTGTATGGACGTCCACTACACCGCCGGAGGCGCCGCTACCGTAGACTAGGGTGCTGGGACCCATATAGACCTCGATACTCTCTGCGATAAAGGGATCTATAGTGGTGGCATGGTCAGGGCTGGTGATAGAGACATCAAGAGTGTCGATACGATCTTCCAAGATTTTAACCCTGGCGCCCTCGAGGCCACGGATTACGGGTCGCCCAACCGCCTGGCCAAAGCTGGTGAAATGAACGCTGGGCAGATGCGTGAGTGTTTCGCCAATGGAGGCTGCCTGGGCGCGACTTAGTTCTTCTCCGCTGATCACAGCAAACGGCTGAGCAAGACCCTCTGCAGATAGCGGGTGGCCGCTGACCACGACCTCTTCCAGCGTGCGATCAACGTCGCTTGCAGAGCTGCTTATCGCAACTGCATCCATTGCCTGATTGTCTGCTGCCTGGTTGTTTGCTGAGTAGAGGCCGACTGAAAGCGCGATCGTTAAGATCGTGCGTGTGTTTATCCCCCAGGGGGTAATCCGGGTATTTATCATAGTTGATTGTCCTTGCAGTAAAGATAAGGCGACGCGATGGTCGCGTAATGCGCTGAAAGGTCAGATCAAGGGTGGCCCACGTGAGCGCACAGTATTTACGCCGGGGGATGTAGAGCAGAACAGCTGCTCTGGGAAATCGGGGCGAGCAGGGGGGTGGGTGGGGGAGTGGCAGCCACTATTAATCGCTATTACTTTGCAGACAGAGGTCGCGCAAACGACACAGCTATTCTGCTCACAGTCGTCTATATGTGCCTGTTCCAGGATGGGCATTGCGAGCAGTGCAACAGTCAGGCAGAGTATGATCCGGATGGAATTCCGAGTTATTAGGCTACTGCCTGTGTGCCCTTTGGTCACTGTTGTTAAACACCTGAACTGCTGTGAATGGCAAAACACCAATTATCGGTAGTGGTGTAGTCTTCAAGCTAGAGTTGAATGCCGCAAAAATGATATGTTATATCAATTTAGATCGTATTGCACGGATCTTTATGCACTGGGCCGCTATGCATATCCTGGCTTGGACACGGCTGTAAACGCGTTATAACAAGGCTTTCCCTGCTCGACATCAGTTGTGCACAGAATTTGACGAGGAATTGACCGCGTTGGTCTCCACCGTGTTATTCGTCGCTGCGACAGTCCCACAGCCTGTGCCAGAACTGCAGCAACGGCTCATTAGCTCCCAGCAGGTAGCGACCCCCTCTTGCCTCGATGCCACGTTGGCATTCCGCAGCCACTGGCAGATCTTCATCTGCGAAAACATCACCGCCGAACCGGAATGCTTCGCATGCCCCATCAAAGCTGCCGTGGGGTGCGTACATGCCGACGTATGTCACTACAGAGGAACCGGGTGAATGACCAGGCTCACTTCGGATTATCTGAGCGCCGGAGGCGTTCACCAGCAACATCACACCAGGGTATAAAGTGTATGTCACCGAGCCTTCTACTGAGTCCGGCCATTCGCTCTCCTTTAGTTGTTCCAGTCGGGCTATCGACTTCATGGGAAATGCCCATCGGCTGTGACGACCAAAAGTGTCAACGGCAGCATTTGGTGCGAGAATCTTTGCAACGCTGTCACGATGAAGTGTTTTGAAGTGATAACTTTCCAGGCTCAAATCGTTGATAAGTTTCCAGTTTGCCGCGACGTCAAAGCGCCTGCGCTCAATTACCCTGTATTCCTTCAACTTCAAACATTCAAGCTCAAGCCCGATCTCGTCCAATGCGCTGTCAACCGCACGTTGGCTAGTGTCAGCGGAGCAGCCCACAACGACGATCCCGTGCTTTTCTGCAACGGCCAAGCGGGCCAGTGAGCAATCCTCCGGTCGGGTCGCAAACATATCTGCTTCTGGCCTGCCCTTAAGAGTCCCATCATGCTTATACGACCAGCCATGAAACGCACACACTAACGACGAGGCTTTGCCGCTGCCTCGGGCTACCTGTGCTCCCCGGTGCATGCACGAATTAATGAAGGCAAACAACCTCCCGTGGTCGTCCCGCACCAAAAGCACTGGTACATCCAAAATGTTTAGCGTCAGGTAGCAACCGGGGTCAGGAATTTCACCGCTGAATGCGACTGGCTGTGGTGTAGCGTGAAATAGCTTGGCCCGCTCCAACTCTGCGAGTTTGGGATCAGTGAAAATGTCGGTACCGACCGAAAATTCGCCAGGGGCAACATCTGTCGTGCCCGATATGTAATGGTTCAGCAGGCGTCTGTTTATTGAAAGCGCTGTTTTTCTATCCAAAGTGACTTCCCAAGCGATACTAAGGGCGCGCAGGGGCAAAAATAAAACGCCAGACGCACGGACACATTTTCTACTGCTAAGCTTAGATTCAGACTCGTATATTGCAATAGCTACTTTTACTGCGGGGAAGCGCGTCTAGAAGTATCGTCAGGTGACTTCCACCACTTCAACCATAGTTTCCCGGCGTCGACGGATAGGTCGCGCAGGCTTCGCCATTTTCGGGATCGCTTGCTTCCACCAAAACTGTACAAGGCCTACTTTCCAGGCAAGATAACCGGGAAGTCCGGGAATAGTTGAGAAATCAAGGTGGCGAAGGTGATCAAAGCCACGCTTGAAAAGGTATAGCGCACGCAGTATCGCGGCTGTAGCCGGGTACATGGGCTGTGCTTCAGAACTGCTCCGAACGCGTTTTAGCATCTGGTCGAACAACCAGCGGGGCGGTCGCCAGACCACTAACACGTAAAGCACCAGATTAGCCCAGTTCGGCCTGATGTGGGCGTAATTATCAGAAATTTCCTCAATGTTGACACCAGCTTCACGCAGGGTTTCCTCCAAGCGTGTATTGGGAATCGCCTTGAGGGAAAAGATGTTTAGCGTGAAGGGTCGGCCGAATTGATGGAGCAACTCGAGTGTTTCAACGACATCTTCTCGAGTCTCTATGGGGTTGTCGACAATAATGTCGTAGGCAGGGGGAATATGATACTTGGGGGCAAATTCGGCACAGACCATAGAGGCCGCCAAAACATCTTCAGGTGGTGTTGGTCGTTGGTAGAAGTCCAGGATTCGTTTTGAGCCGCTTTGTACCCCCATACGTATTCTGTTCATTCCCCCCCACGTTAGCACCTGTAACTTGTCCTGGCGCACATAATTGGGGATGACGCCATAGACCGCAAAGGGAATACCAACTTCTTCGCGCCAGATTTCGGCAAACTCCGCCAACCGGTCATAGGGTATCGCCATAAAGCTGTCATCGTGAAAGCACACTGTGCTCAGATACGGTTGCGCCTCTAGCGCTGCCTTTATCTCAGCGACCGCATAACGTGCACTGGGGTGGCGCAGTTTGCGGTAGCCCACGTCGTTCTCAATGAATTTGGTATTGCCGCAGTAGGTACATTTGAAGGGACAGCCAATTGACCACACCGTGTTGAATGCCAAACCGTTACTGAGCAATCTATCGTGCAAGGTCATCGGCTGAAAGCCTGCACCGGGCCTATAAAGGAACTCCTCTCCGCCATGACGAGCGAAAGCCAAAGTCTCCATTTCCTCGGAAGTCTGCAGTGGTAAAAAACCATTGCGAATGATGGTGTTGTCTCTCTTGAACCAGAAATTTGAAGTTGTCGTATAGTCTTCGCCGGCTATCCAGGATTCGTAGAATTGCTCGAATGCAAACTCACCCTCACCCGTGCAGATACCGTCGACGTCCGCAAGAATCGCATCCTCCGGATGAATAATAGGATGTATACCGCCCCAGATGATCATGCATTTGGGATTAATCTCTCTTACCCTGGCGATCACCGATTTTGTCAGATCGGCATAACCGCTCATGCTGGAAAACCCCAGAAGATCAGAGTCAGCGAGATCACGGGCCATTTCGTCCACCGCCTCTGGCGGCATATCTCCACCAGCACCGGTTTTACCGGTGAGTGCACGAGTCAATGACCGTACATGATGTGTAGAAACAAAACAGAATCGGGCGTCGGGGATGATGCGCTCAACATGCCCGCTGAATTTGCGAAATCCGCACGCAATAATGCCGTCTTCCATGCACACCATTGTCGCTTTCAAAGCAGGTACCTTTTTCTTATTTTCCTGAAGTATATTACAAACAAGGGGGATGTGTGAGTACTGACTAGTTAAATGATCCCATCGATTGAAACGCAACTGTCGTGATTTTGAGGGCTGACTCGCCCGGAGAGGCATCAAGGCCAGCTTGCAGACGACTGGGCGCTGCTGCATAAAGTGTTAAGTCATTTAAATAAGAGTAATCCGCACTATTGGTAGAGCGAGGTGGAGCAGGGCAGTGGCGTAGAGTGTGCGGCTAGATTTTTGCGACCAAGAACATTTCATTTGCCAATATTTGAAGCGGGTAATCCCTTATACTCGGCAACACCAAGGACATAATAAACCAGGAAAAATACGATGATAATGGGACGTGTTCAGGATAAAACCGCATTGGTAACCGGTGCAGCATCAGGGATTGGACGAGCTATCGCTTTAATGCTTGCCAAACACGGTGCCCAGGTGGTCGTGACTGATCTCACTGAAGGGGCCGCACGCGAAGTCGTCGACGAGATAATCTCGGAAGGCGGTAAGGCTTTTTTTGAACCGCTGAATGTGAGTGATTCAGCACAGTGGGCAGAGGTAACTTCTGCTGTGAAAGCACGCTGTGGCGGACTGGATATTCTGGTCAACAATGCTGGCATTACAGAGCGGGGAGATGCTGAGAGCATAGCGCTCAGCGACTGGAATGCAGTTATTAACGTTAATCTGAACGGTGTTTTTTTGGGCACTCAGGCGGCCATCAACATAATGAAAGACACCGGTGGCGGTTCAATTATCAATATCGCATCTATCGAAGGAATGATTGGCGATGCCAATTTATCTGCCTATACTGCCAGCAAGGGGGGTGTGCGATCCTTCACCAAATCTGCCGCGCTGCTATGCGCAAAGAAAGGCTACGGGATTCGGGTAAATGCCATCAACCCGGGAGTAATTCGTACCGCATTACTTAATGACCACCTTGCGAGTTTTGATGATCCCGACCAGGAAACGCAGCGCTTGATCGACCAACATCCTATCGGGTTTTTGGGGTCGCCGGACGACGTCGCCTATGGCGTGGTTTATTTGGCCTGTGACGAATCGCGCTTTGTAACCGGTGCAGATCTGGTCATTGACGGCGGTTATACTGCGCAGTGAATAATCAGAAAATCGGTAAACTGACTGGCTTACTTGAGATTATGCGCTGAGCTGGCCCAGAGCGGTTAATGTTGTTTATCACCCCGCTCAGGATACGAGAGTGATGCCTAGATAACCGCATACCGCGGTGGTTCCCATTAAGTATGCTCCTGGCATTTTCAATAAATGTTTATGTTTGCCAAAAGCCAAGAACAGGAACATCAATGCGCCCAATGCGTTGATTACGATCAGCGGATAAACTGCCACGGGCGATATCAGGTTGAAGGCAAGCAGTGCGAAGGCAATGGCCGCGATGAACAAAAATATAGTGAACATGTGCCAACTCACCAAGCTCAAAGATTTGCCCAGCGCGTCCAAGCTTGAGTGATTGATATTAGCGAGATAGAGGCGCCCACCAATCACCCCGTGAAAAAATGCTCCGAACAAGGAAAAAATTGCCGCAAGCATTAATAAAAAGAACCCCATTACAAACCCCTGTTTTTGAATCTTAGCAGTCAGTTAATATAGCCATATTTAGATTTTTTGCTATTCGTATCGGTGACGTCGGTGAGTGTCAGCCAACATCAGCTATTCAAGGATAAGCTTTGTGCCATAATCGAACGTGGTTTAAATTGTCTCGAAACTGTAATTCATTCAAAAGGTATCAGCTGCGATCGGCAGGCTAGATTGGATAGGTCCTTAGTGAAATTTTGCTTCTTTAAATTGGGTCCAATTCGCTCCGTACGGTTTAACGACGAACACTAATGTCCAGCAATGAAAAGCGTCACATTGAAACCTCACCATTATTAAAGAGAACTGGCGATGCAATACAGAAAATTCAAGCCGTTTGGAAACATCAGTGCATTAAGCTTAGGCGGCGGAGGCCTTGGTCAAATATGGGGTGAAACTTCGAGAGAGCAAGTGCTCGAAACCATCGAAATTGCCTTGGACCAAGGCATTAACCATTTAGACTTGGCGCCAATGTATGGTCATGGTGAAGCAGAAAGTGTCGTTGGTGAAGCATTGCGTGGCAAGAGTACGGACGGTTTGTATGTAACCACTAAATGCCAGATCGGTACGCCGAGAGGTCATAGCGTTTATGAAAAACTCAATGCCTCGCTAACCGAGAGTTTGAAATTGCTGGGCATAGAAAGAGTGAGTTTGTTCCTTATGCATTCGCAATTAATTGAAGATGACTATGAGTTGTTTAAATACAACCAGTTTCGAGAAAAAAACGCGACTACATTAAGCTGCTATTTCAACGAGGTTATTCCCGCTTTCGAGCGGTTAAAACAGGAAGGCAAGATCGGCGACTGGGGCATTGGCGGTATAGGGCAAAAGGAAGCGTTATTAACTGCACTCGATCACGAATGTAGGCCAGCTGCGGTTCAATGTATCGTCAATCCGCTTAACTCAGCAGGCGCCATCAGTTACGTATCAGAAAACTTCGATCCAAAAATTATTTTACAAAAATGCCAGCACAAGGATATTCCGATCCTGGCGATTAGAGCTGTACAAGCCGGTGCGCTAACTTCATCGATGGATAGACAGCCTCATTCGTCAGGCTTTGATGCAGAAGATTTCGAAGACTATGTAAGAGCTGCACCTTTTCGGCAGCTGGCTGACCAATGGGGTGAATCTCCCGCAAGCCTTGCTCACCGTTATGCATTGAGTGTTTCGAAAGTGGCTTCGGTCATACTGGGAGTGAAAAATACGATTGAACTACAGGAGTGTTTGCAGGCCGAGCGATCGGGGCGATTGAGTGCTGACCAAATGGCGACAATACAAAGCCTGTTTGCGACATGAGAGTATAATGAGTGCGGATTTAGCGAGGGTTTACGCGAGATTTAGAGAGTGCTGCAGTCAATCGTTTCAATATTGCGGGCCTGAATGCCTGGTAAATAAACCTAGCTTGACCTGCGACTGACTCTTTCGTCTGGCTACCCTGTTTGAAAGCGTTGGCAGGTAATTGCGACAAAACTGATTTGAGGTGCTTCTTGATGGCTAATTCGATAAAAGCGACGTTCTATTTTGATTACATCTCGCCTTATGCTTACCTGATGTGGCGAAGGCTCAATGATGAAAATAGGGAGTTTTCCTCACGCTTGGACCTTCGTTACCGACCGGTTCTTTTCGCAGGCTTATTGAATCACTGGGGTCAAAAAGGACCGGCAGAGATTGAAGCGAAGCGTGTGCATACGTATAGACAGGTTGTTTACCTAGCTGAAAAGTTTGGCATTCCCTTCAGTATGCCCGATGCACATCCCTTTAACCCGCTGGCTGCCTTGCGTTTAACCATTGCCGCCGGTAACACCCCTGAGACCATAAACAGCATATTCGACAGCATTTGGGTGAGAGGGCATCGGCCGGATGATCCAAAAGGCTTTTCGGCGATCGTGGAAGCGCTGGCGTTCGAAGGGGGTGATAGTGTGGCGAAAGAAAAAATAGCTACTGCAGTCGTAAAGCAGGAACTACTGGAAAATGGTGCCGATGCACTAGCGGAAAAAGTGTTTGGCGTGCCCACTATTATTGCGCAAGGAGAACTCTTCTGGGGCGTAGACAGTCTGGATATGCTGCTGCATTTTCTTGATAACCCGGATTGCTACAGCGATGATGAGATGAGCCGGATTTTTTCCATTGTGCCGTCAGCTTCTCGCGTGCTTTAGAATCTTTGGAAGACTTTTTACAGCGTTAATAACCCAATTTACTTTTTGCGTGAGCGGAGTTTCGCCGCGTCCCCGCTTTTACTGTCTATAGATTGCTTATACTTGTGAGGCTAATGCACGCCACATATCGCGATAATCGTAGTCAGTGTCTAAAGCAAGATTGAGACGATTGTAAGAACCAAAGTCGCTGACTACGTGAATGAGCTGAACAATGCCCTTGTCAGTCAAACCTGCCTCACGCAGCGCGTTCACATCGGCGTCAGTCGTGGTAGCGGGGCTGCGGTTCACTTGTAATGCAAATTCCAGCAAGGTTGCCAAACGCGGATTTTCGACTGAACTGACACCTTGCTCAACCAGCGTTTTAACATCCTCCTCCTGCGTGCCCAGGCCATGAGTAAGTATGGTGCAGAATGCAGCCGTGCAGTAAGAGCATCCGTTGTCTTTGGATACCAGAATGCCAACGTGCTGAATCTCTTCCATCGAAAGTTCACCCGACTCCCATAACACCTTGGTTGCGCCTAGCTTGGCAGGGAAGAATTCGGGGAAATTCATTTCAACAAAAAAGTGGTTTGGGACAGCCCCTTCCATTTGCGTGACCCATTCGAAAATTCCTGCAACCGCCGGGTCTGTGACCGCGTCTGGCTTCGCAATCTTCACACGTGCCATATTAAAAGCTCCACTGGGCTTCGACTAACCACTGGCGACCACGATCGAATATGCCCTCATAGCTTTGAAAAGCAGTGCCGTACACTCCAGTAGCCAGGTAGTCCTCGTCGGTCAGGTTGATGGCGGAGAGGATAACGGAGAGATTCTCTTCGGCATTAGTCCAGCGCACGCGGGCGTCTACCAGCGTGTAGGCGTCAGTCTTCAATAGTGGTGTGTTATAGGCATCATTATAGGTGTCGTCACGGTAGCTGGCGTCACCACGAACAACCACAGTTCCCCACTCATTCAAGCCAAACTCTTTAGATAGCCCAAGGCTACCGCTGTACTCGGGGACGCGCTCAAAGGCGAAATTCTCACCGATCAGGGTTAGTCCTGTATCTATCTGGTCATAATGAGCATCAAGCCAGGCAAACGTCGCATCAACCAGCCAGCCAGCACCCGGCGACGCCTGCAGTTCGAGCTCCAGGCCATCTATATCAGCAGAACCAATATTCTCAGTCACTGGCGCTACGCTATTAAAAACCTGCACTTGCAGATCTTCGTAATCTGTATGGAATATCGCACCATTAAGACGAACGCGACCATCCAGCAGTGTCGACTTGAAGCCTAACTCATAGACATCTGCAAATTCTGGCTCAAAGGTGGGAATCAGATCGAGATCAGGTGTGCCCGGAGGAGCAGTAAATGGCGGCACGATAGGTGGAAAAACTCGCTGGGTAAAGCCACCAGATTTAAAGCCCTCCGAGTAAGTGGCATAGATCATGACGTCATCAGAGGCATCCCAGGACAAATTGGCCAGGGGCGTAAATTCGTCGATTTCCAACTCTTTCTCTACGTAGGGAAGAATTCTTGAGCCGGCCTGCAGGAATGGCGCGTCTAACGCAGCCAGGGGGTTGCCCGGTGGCACCACCTGACTAATACCCGCATAGTAATTGGTAAAAATCACCTGATCGGGACGAAAGGTCTTGGTCTCTTCGGTATAGCGTCCGCCCAGTGTTAAATGCCAGGTATCTGTCAGGTCATAGCTTGCCTGCGCGAACAGAGCCAGCGCCTCGTTATCGAATTCACCGCCGGAGCGAAAATTGGAAACCGTAAAGTCGAGAATGTTTGCGTTCTTGCCTTCCTCATTGAAGTAGTAGGCTCCGGCAATCCAGTTAAGCCGACCGTGGTCTCCCAGCAGTTGGAACTCCTGACTGAACTGTTCCTGCTCCAGATCATCGAAAAATTGGGAAATACGCTGAGGCGAGTGATCGCCATCGCGCGCAAACTCTGAGTCGAGATCACGCCATGCAGTAATGGACTTTAGCGTCAGTGCTTCTGTCAGCTCGTAGCTAAGATTCAATGACATTCCGTACACATCTGTCTCTGATTTGGCTTCCGCAGTGCCGCCATTTCGACCGTTGCCACGCAAGTAACGATTGTCATAACAATTGGGGCTGTCGGGGTTATAGGTGACACCGTTGCCATTAACATCTGTGGCAGCACACGGCATGCCCGGGCCTAACGCTGCTGCAGTAACGTTGTGAACAAACGCCATCGGCGGTGGCGGTGCCGCGACCACACCCTGCAATTGGCTCAGGTCTGTAAAGTCAATGCCAATCAACTCCATAGCCGGCCCGTTTTCTGAGTCGGAGGTATAGTCAAAACTAAAATCCGCTCGCAGCTTTTCGCTCGGCTCCCAGGCTAACGCCAGGCGAGCAGTCAATGTATCGTCATCCCCTAAATCAACGCCGTCCTGGCGTTCGACATAGCCATCTTGTTGGAACGAAGCTCCAGAAATCCTGAGGCCAACGGTTGAGCCGATGGGTATATCCACAGAGCCTTTTAGGTTTAGGCGATCATCGGTGCCATAAGCAGCGCCTACTTTACCGCTAAATTCGCCGCCGATATCAGGTTTAACCGTAGTGATGGAAATAGCGCCACCAATCGTGTTGCGACCAAACAGGGTTCCCTGTGGGCCTCGCAAAACCTCTAGTCGCTCTATATCGATCAAATCGAGCACTGCGCCGACTGAGCGCGCTATGTAAACACCGTCGACATAAAGGCCAACACCGGGCTCGGAGGTTGGTAGAAATTCCTTTTGGCCAACGCCACGAAGATAGATAGCGGCAGAATTAGAGGCTCCACCAAAGCTGGGGTTATTCTGTAACGTGAGGTTTGGAACAAACTTCTCTATCTGATCAAGCCTTGTAATGCCACGATATGCCAGATTGTCGCCGGTAAAAGCTGACACTGCGATAGGCGCATCCTGCAACCCCTCCTCGCGACGTCGCGCTGTGACCCTGACTTCCTCCAGCATGCGGTCGGCGCCAGTAGTCTGGGCAAAAGCAACAGTGGCGCTGCCTAATGTCCCCGTCAGCGACAGAAATACTGCAACCATGGGCAGCGGCGTAGCAATTAAAGTCTTATTCATTTTTTTTATCCTTGCAGATCTTTAAGCATCAAGTAATCAGGCAATTTCCGGTACGTCGAGCATTGCCGCTTTTATAAGGTCGTCCGACAGTTCAAGGTCTTGCATTTCGCCTCGCATGTATCTGTCATAGGAGGCAAGGTCGAGATGGCCGTGACCACACAGGGCAGTGAGAATAGTTTTCTCTTCGCCACTTTCCTTGCATGCCAAAGCTTCACGTATGGCAGCGGCAATTGCATGAGTCGGTTCCGGTGCAGGCACAATACCTTCACTGCGAGCAAACTTTACCGCACCTGCAAAGCACTCGAGTTGCGGCACGGCGATAGCTTCCACCAGTCCAAGCTCATAGACGTGCGATACCAGTGGCGCCATACCATGATAGCGCAGGCCTCCGGCGTGAATGGGTTCCGGGATAAATCCATGACCCAGTGTATGCATCTTCATCAGCGGCGTAAGCCCGGCTGTATCGCCAAAGTCATAGCGATACTCGCCTTTGGTCAAGGTCGGACAAGCTGAGGGCTCCACACAGCGAATGACCGGGCTCATTTTGCCAGCGAGTTTTTCGCGCAGGAATGGGAAGGCAAGCCCACCAAAATTGGAACCACCGCCGGTGCAACCCACCAACACATCAGGTGTCTCACCCACTTTGGCAAGTTGTAACAGTGCTTCCTCGCCAATGATTGTCTGGTGCAACAGCACATGATTAAGCACACTGCCCAGCGCATAGCGAACGGTTTCATCCTCAATCGCCTCACTAACAGCCTCGGAAATCGCAATACCCAATGAGCCCGGGTGATCTGGATTTTCCGCTAACAGCTTACGGCCGAACTCGGTCACATCGGAAGGGCTGGGATGTACCTTCCCGCCCCAGATTTCCATCATAGTGCGTCGGTGCGGTTTGGCGAGGTAACTTGCTGCCACCTGCCAAATTTCACATTCGAGTCCAAACTGAGCGCAGGCAAATGCCAGTGAGCTTCCCCATTGCCCGGCTCCGGTTTCTGTTGTGAGTTTGCGAATCCCTTCCTGCGCGTTGTACCAGACCTGAGGCACCGCAGTATTGGGTTTGTGCGAACCGGCTGGACTAACGCCTTCATACTTGTAAAAGATCTTGGCGGGCGTATCTAGCAGCTTCTCCAGGCGCCGAGCGCGGAAAAGAGGTGACGGGCGCCAGAGGCGATAAACATCCAGCACATCACCCGGGATATCAATGTAGCGCTCGGTGCTGACTTCCTGCTCTACCAGAGCCATAGGGAATAGTGGCGCGAAATCCTCCGCAGTCGCCGGTTGATGAGTGCCCGGATGCAGGGCAGGCGGTGGCGGCTCAGGCAGGTCGGCGACAATGTTGTACCACTGCGTGGGCATTTCGTCTTCTTCAAGGAGAATTTTAGTGTATTCACTCATAGGGTTGGTACCTTTCCTCAACACGTTACGGGTTGGCTCCCGCTGTCAATTTCAATTTAGGGCGAGATACTAGTCAATTTCGCGCCGTTTTGCGAGATGGTTTAGCTTGGGGTAACCGCTTCCAGGCCCAAAACAGGCTGTCTTTTCGGCACCGGGAAGACGGAAAGCAAAACTGTGGGGTTGTTGGTTTTAACAACGGACAACAGGGCGGAGTGTGCGGTTCATGATTTCAGACGGGCCGCGAGTTCGGCGATATGGGCGGGGCCCACTTCGCAACAACCACCGACAATAGTTGCGCCAATATCAATCCAGGCGTCTACGTGATTTGCATATTTTTCCGGTGTCAGGTCGGTACGGGCCTCCAGAGCATCCACAGTGCCGCCTGGCTCCAGTGCTTTGATTGACGTGAAGCCATTGGCATAGGCGCCAAACCTCAGGCCATGATCCGCTAGAATTGGAAGGTTTGCCGTGATTGCCTCCGGGATCGAACAGTTCAGCAAAACGGCCTCGGCACCGCGGCCAGCCAGCGCGTCCAGTGCATCTTTAAGATTCTCCCCGGAACGCAGCGTGTGACTTCCGTCATCAGCTACCGTCAAGCAAATCCAGACAGGCAGACTGGATTCCACCGCTGCGGTACAGGCCGCAGTTGCTTCTGCAATTGAGGCCATGGTCTCGCACTGGATCAAATCTACATGGTCTTTTTGTTCGGCTACAATTTCGCGATAACGGCGCAGATTGTCCTCAAAATCGGGGGAAAGATCAGGCCGGTAAGAGGCTCGAAGAGGTGGTAAGCACCCGGCCACTCTTACGTTTTTTCCGGCACTAGCTCGCGCCGCGTTGGCAAGCTCGATGGCTTTGGCCTGCAGCGGTTTGAACCATTCTGGCTTGCCGTCTCGTTGCAGTCGTTCTGGTGTCACCGAGTAGGTGTTGAGTGTTATAACGTCGGCACCTGCCTTGATGTAGTCTTCATGGGCAGATTGAACAATACCGGGCTCGTCCAGAAGTACTTTAGCCGACCACATTGGATGGGCCGGATTAGCCGAGCGTTTCAAAAGTTCCTGCCCCATACCCCCATCGAGCAGTGTAATATCAACCATCTTCTTGTTTTCCATCGCGCCTAGCAGCAGCAAAGTATAAGACAAATGAAAGGCCTATTGTGAGCAAATATCCGCACCAATAAGCGCTCTTTGAGTCTGGACGAGTTAAGTTGCCGTTATGGCTTAACTGCTGCGTATTTCCTCGCATTCAAATAAAGCGATATAGTAGCCATTGTGATTAACGTCTCGCCAGGAGGCTGATATCTTGAACCACGCTAGAAATTTGCTTTTGCCAGTTTTTTTTCTGCTGTTTCTTGTTGCTTGTAGCGGCGGTCACGACGCTTCTCGAAGCATATTAAGCGAGCCTGAAGTCAGTGTGACGACCGTCCCGCCTGTGCAGACGCGAATCTCGTTGGTGGAAGCCGCAGCCTGGGATTATCAGAGCCGGACTAGAGATGTCTTCGCTGATCATCGACCGCAGGATATCGAGTGCGATCGGGATGAAGGCTGGCTCATCGAAGATGATGAAATTGAAGTGCGCACTGATGTTTGCAATTACCTCTCGCTGACGCAGGAGAGCTTGCTGAATATTCCCGCCGGGAGTCGCCTTGAGTTTGCACTGAGTCACGGCGATCTGGTGTACCGCGAGAACAGCTCGGCTCACGCGGCATTGTCCGTAGGCGGCGTGATCGTGTGGGAACAGGAAATCGCCATCCCCTCAGAGGGAGCCATCTATCGCGAAGATATTGAACTGGAGTTCGAAGTCGCCCAGCGAGACAGTATTGAAATACACCTGCACAACCACGGCAGCAACGCCTGGACAATTCATGGACTGGAGGCGGTTGTCTCAGGTGAGTTCAACTCGGACGCATTCTGTCCAGCCTACGACAGCACCTATGAAGCCATTCAGGCCACTGTATTTGCACAGCATGGCTGTGCAAGCTCTCTGTGCCACAGTGCACAGAATGCAGCTGGAGAATTGGACCTTAGCCCGGAGAACTCCTATGCCAATCTGGTGGACGTTGTCTCTGCCGGCAGTGAGGACTTGCGGGTCGCTCCGAGAAAGCCATCAGACAGTTTCCTTTACCAGAAGCTCGCAGCCAAAACACAACCGGGAAGCTATGATATTGCAGGCAGCCCTATGCCTAGCGGGGGTGAGCCTGTTTCTTCCGGACAGCTGGAAGCAATGCGCCTCTGGATAGAGGCGGGGGCGCCTGAAAGCGGCTCCGTAGGCGACACCCTCGGCCGAGGCGAAGACGAAATTGAGCGACTGTTGGGCGTCTGCCTTCCCGAGCCCGACGCGGTAAACGTCATTCCACTGGATCCACCTGCAACCGACGAAGGGGTCCAGTTTCGTATGCCTGCCCACAAAGTACCGGCGGAGGAAGAGCGTGAACTCTGCTTCGCCGTCTACGAGGACTTCAGGGACGATATCCCCAATAAGTACATGGATGCTGCTCGTGAAGTATTCTATGTGCAGGGCTCTGAAGTGCGCGAGGATCCCTTCACCCACCACAATGTCCTGCTTTATTCGGCTGTTCCTCTGGAACTCATACACGATGAAAGTTTTGGCACCTGGAGTTGCGCCGGAGGTGACATTAGCGGCCAGGTTTGCGAACCCACCGATCGCAATAGCTGTGGCGATAACGGCCGCTGCCGCAGTGAATTAAAGGACTCCATCGCCTGCAGGGGCTATGGCCCCGGCACCGGCTTATTGGACACGGTTTCACAAATCAATCAGTTTTCCGTGCAGGGAGGCTCGGAGATCGAGGGCTTCTATGAAGAAATCCCCACTCACGGCATTTTTTACTGGAACTCGCACGCTTTCAACCTGACCACCGAAGACGCTATGCACAATGTATGGCGCAACCTGAGCTTTGCGGATGACAAACGCTACGAGTCAGAGAGGATCACCTTTTCTCCCCATATCTACGCCGGCACCGGAACCGCTCCGTTCACCAAAAAAGAAGTCTGTCGCGAATACACCCTGGAACAGGGAGATGCTCTGCTGATGCTATCTTCGCACACGCACAAGCGTGGAGAGCTGTTTACCATGGCACTTAAGGGGCAGGAAGACGACCCCTTTTACGTGAGCAAGAACTATGACGAACCACTGGAAATGAATTTCGACCCGCCGTGGGAATTCAATGACGCAAACGTTGATAGCCGAACGCTCGTTTACTGCGCTGTTTACAATAATGGCGTCAATCCGGACGGTACCGCCAATCTGGATACGGTGACACGACTAAGCGTCAAGCCCAGCCGTAGTTTCTGTCGCCCAACTGCCTGCACAAAAGGCAATATTGGTGCTAGCTGCGAAGGCTCTGAGGACCACGCAAGTTGCGATAGCTCCCCTGGAGCAAATAACGGATTCTGCGATGCCTGCCCGATATCTCCGGGGGTTACCAGCGACGATGAAATGTTCATTCTGCTCGGGATCAAGGCAGGGGACTATGCTGGTCAGGTCGCTAGATTCCAGCCGGGATTTGCTATCGTAACACCTGAGCAAGACCAGACCTTTACAGCAGGCGGTGCCATCACAGTGAAGCTGGAAATGAGCAACTTCACGCTGGAACCGCCGCTGCCGCACAATAGCCATGGCGGCCATGATAATGGTGTCGACAGTGCTGCGGATGGCGGTGACCACGGTGCTGTAGACAGCGGTCACTACCATATATACCTGAACACGGAAGATGATTCAGCAGAGCACCTCACTGATTATTTGCCGGAGGTCCAGTTCCCTCTGCCTGATGATATCGGGCCCGGGCAGCATTACCTGAGAATAACCCTGCGTGCGCCTGATCACCATGCGCTGGGAATTGAACAGCGCGTCTATTTTACTATTGCGAACGGCCTCTAACGACACGATGGCAAGGAGGCTGCGCCCAGCGTCAGGGAGTCAGGGATGCGGTGGTCCGACATCTCGAATATCAAACCATTGAAGCAAGCACGGAGATTCCTCGGTACACACAGTACTGTTCCCCGTCTGTTTAATCTGGGAAGGTATCTTGCACGAGCTGAGCATTATCGAAGTCTCAGGATTGGTGCGTTGAATGAATGGAGCAGGGCGGTTGCGTGAGGCCAGGTGCTGGGTTTCTTTGGCCTCAAGAAGTTAGCTTATCGCTACTCATCTAACGGCTTAGGTTGGCCTTGTTCGGCATCTACTGCTGCCTGAACTGCCCTGTAAAAATCCTCTCGTTGAGCGCCCACCGTCTCAAAGTGGGTGGCTCGCGGCCAGTTACTGTTAGAGGCAATCACCAGGTTGCGCTTCGGGTCGATATAAATGCCCTGGCCGAATATACCCTGTGCCGAAAAGCTGCCATCGTCGTTTGTCCACCACTGGTAGCCATAGCCTCTGCCCGGAAAGTCGATTTCAGCCCGTTTTGTTGTGGCGCTTTCTATCCAGCCCGGGGGAAGAATTGTTTCCCCGTTTATTTTCGCGCCTCCCAGGATAAACAAACCGAAACGTGCAAAGTCCCTGGTGGAAGCCTGTATGCAGCAGCCGCTGATTTCGTGGCCTGTTATTCCTAACAACCAGCTTCCATCCTGTTCCATGCCAAAAGGTGCCCATACTTTTTCCGACAGGTAATCAGCGAGATTTTTCCCTGTGGCTGCGCTCACAAGAACGCCGATCAAATTGGTTTCGCCAGTTTTGTATGCCCACTTGCTTCCAGCGGGTGCCTCTCGCGGAAGAGTGCGCATATAGCTGACAGTAGCGTCTATGCCGGGTTCTGGCTCGTGTTCATTGAACAGGGCAACGTCGCTATTTGGATCTTCATAGTCCTCGCTCCACTTTACTCCTGATGTCATCGTTAAAAGATGTTCGATGGAAACGTCGTCGTAGGCAGAACCCTTAAGGTTCGGAATGTAGTCGGAGACTTTGTCATCTATGCTTTTGATAAAGCCGTCTTTAATCGCGGCGCCTACCATCGTTGATGTAAATGACTTGGCTACCGAAAAGCTTGTCCATTTCCCAGTGGCGTCAAACTCCAGCCCGTATCGCTCCAGTCTCACTTTGCCGCCCTGAATGATGATCAGCCCCGCAGTCCGTTGCTCTTCCATATATCGTTCAATGTTGGTATCGATTGCAATGGGACTGCCCTGGAGCAGGGCGTATGTGTTATCACCGGCCGCAATAACCCTTGCCTCTGCGAGAATGGGTAGCCAGTCCATGGCGCGGAAGGCAGCGTCGCGTTGCGGTATCGACCAGAATAGAGCGTCCCTGTCTACAGGTATGTTGGCAAGGAGCCGACGCGTGTCTTTGTCTGCAGAGGCATATAGCAAAGCCGCGCCCGCGGCGATCACTACCAAAATCCTGGCTATCCACTTTCCCATGTATTCTCCAAAATGCGTTTTGATGCTTGCGGCGGAGTAGTCTATAGACGCGAATTGCGTTAGTCACTCACCGTTGCAGTACTCATCAGCTTTTGCTGCAGGGTATGGTGGTCATCGGGCCAGCCCATGACCTCGAGTTAACTTGTCAGTACCTTTTTGTTGCATACTAGGAGCCGATCAAATTGGGTAAGCAGCTTATGGCTATTATTGATTCATTCCGCCTGGACGGGCAGGTTGCAGTGGTAACTGGCGGTGGTAAGGGTATTGGCCGTGGAATAGCGCTCTGCCTGGCCGAGGCCGGTGCCGATGTTGCCGTAGCCTCGCGCAACATAGATGATCTGAAAGATGTTGTGCGTGAGATTGAGAAACGCGGCCGTAAGGGCTTCGCTGTGCCGACGGATGTGACTGTTACAGGGCAACTCGATGCACTGGGGGATCGGGTTGCCGCCTTTCTCGGTACGCCAACTATCTGGATCAACAATGCCGGTGGCCTGCCCGATGCTACACCGCGTTACCTTACCCGCACTCCCGAAGATCGCTGGGACGCCCAGATAGATCTGAATTTGAAATCCGTCTGGGCTGGTTCGACGGCTGCCGCAAAGTGTATGGATGAGGCCGGTGGCGTGATTATCAACATCTCGTCGAGAACTGCCTTCGGCCCGCAGAAAAAAAATGGGCCTTACGCTGCGGCCAAGGCGGCCACGAACAGTCTCACTGAGACGCTCTCGGTGGAGTTGGCACCCAAGATTCGGGTAAATGCCGTGGCGCCTGGTCCCGTGCCTACGCAAAATTTTTACGAGTCTACCGGCATAGGCGAAGAGCAGGTGCCCGAGATGGAAAAAAATATGGGTATACCTTTGCAACGCTTTGGCAAGGTGGAGGACATCGGTGCCGCTGTGGTTTTTATGGCATCGCCGGCCGCTAGCTGGATTACCGGCCAGTGCCTGTACGTAACGGGTGGCAGATAGCGCCAGGCTAGATATCGACAAGTTAACGGGTCGAAATTGCTAGAATCGCCTGATGAGTACTTACAGCCTCCACCGATCCCCCTCAGATATCATTTTTTATGCCGTCTGGTTGTACGATAGATTCAACCAATAAATTGCGAGTTTAACCAGTCGGCCATCGTGATCTGGTCCATGAAACGTCCTATATTCCCTATCAGTAAACCAACCATTGGTTATAGAAGTCCTCTTGTTCAATCTCAGGAGAACCTCGTCAGGGCTGAACACTCTCGGAACCTTAGGATGAGCGCGTTCAGTGGACAGAGTAGGGCAGTAACTTGAGAGTGGGTAATAGTTTCTTTATGGACAATCGAGGCCAAGTGGCCGTAACTTATTATCTGCGGCCCCAGTTTTCGTGCAAAAATAAACCCCGCTAAATTAACGGGGTCTATCTGATCAGTTTGGGCCAAATGGTGAACCCTGCCTCTGATGGTTTAAACCAATTTGAGGCGTCGGCAACCTAACCAACCGAGTAGGCCTGTCAGCATAGCGAACAACCACAACGGTAACGGCACGGGTGCCGCCGGCACGATGGGTGCGGCGGGCACGACCACTACTGGGTCGGAGGGAGGACTATCCCCTTCGCTGTTGCGCGCCTTCAAGGTAATGCTGACCCCCTCACCATTAGTCAAATTAGGAATCGTAATTGGAGTGGTCGTGTCGGCAGGGTCAAGCGGCACATAATTCACGCCATCGACACTATACAAATAATTATTCAAGTCGAACCCACCATCACCTCCCGGGGTAAATGATACCGTGGCTTCACCGTTTCCCGCCGTTGCACTCAGATTTTTAGGCGCCTCTGGCTTGCCGGAAGGCACAGCGACCGTTGCCGGATCGTCAATCTGCCCGGCAATACTTGAACTGTCGAGCGGACCACCGTCTACCAGCGTATAACGTATCACTCTGTCCGCCAGTGTAGCGCCCTCAATGACACTCCACTGACCGTCTGTGTATTTGTACGGGACACTCCCAGCTGGGGGGTCTTCGCTCAAAGTAATACTGACGTCGACTGATTCACCGGTAGCACACCTTATTAGCGAGAAATCTAGCATATTGGGGTAAGCTAGCTCGACATTATCCTCTATCGCGGGGGCACTTGTTAGCCCGAGATTGTCAGGGTCTATCGAGCAGGTGCTTCCAGCCACCGTTTCGATTGCCAACGTGAGGTTGCCTTCTTGCGCCTCAATAAATATAGACTGTTGAGGCAAACTGAACGACCCTGCTTCGGAACTAGCTCCTGCTCCCTTCGTATTGACCGCACGAAGAGAAACCTCATAGGCCGACCCAATTTCAAGCCCTTCAAGGGTGAGCGGACTAGCGGCTGATGCGGGTGCGCGCGCCACCCAATCTCCACCATTGAGCCGATACTGATAATTAGAAATGTCGGCACCATTACTGGAACCCGCAGTAAACGCAATCGTCGCGGACCCATCATCGCTGGTCGTAGTGATGGTGCCAATAACGGGAGCGTCAGGGACTGTCGCCTCAGTTTCAGGCGAACCGCCTCCAGATGAAGGAGGTGAGAGCGCCACACTGACTGCAGCAGAAGCGGCGCTTGCACCCACACTCGTGACTGTTTTCAAGCTGAGTGTACTGGTTTGGCCATTAGTCAGGCCTGTAACCGTCACTGGGCTCGACGTTTGGGCAGGGCTAAGCGCCACATAGCCGGCGCCATTAACGCTAACCTGATAGTTCGAGATCTCCGCGCCGTTAGCCGTTCCCGCAGCATTGAAATCCACCACCGCAAGCTGATCACCGCCTGAAGCGCTTAAGGCCAATGGCGGCAACGGCAGACCCGCTGGCGTCACCGAGACCGTATTACTTGGCAATGACGCCACATTTGGTGGAGACTCCACCGAAGCAAAGGCCCTAATTTTTATGTCGACTGGCACGCCATTTGTCAGGCCCGTGATGGTAATAGGTGAAGCAGTCCCATTTGTAGACTTTACCCATCCCTCTTTATTAACTTGATACTGGTATCGGTTAATCGTTGTACCGTTGTCAGCTCCCGCAGTAAAGCTCACCACCGCACTGCCGTCCCCGGGGGTAATTCCGGTAATCGTTGGCGCATCAGGCCGTACCTCAAGCTTTGCTACCTCAAAGTTATGCGTTAAACCATTGATTTCAATAAAATCGATGTACGTTTCTTGTGTCGTCGCAATTTGCTCATTTCCATTACCCGTTTGCCAGCGAAAGAGAAAAATCTCCCTGTTACCTTTTTTATCAATCCATTCCTGCAACGTTAAAAGCCAGCCATCACTTGCGCGGCGGAATAGCGTCTTGTCAAAATCCACTGTGAACGTGTTCCAGGTCCCTGGCGTAGTTTGAGGCGCTTTATCCATAGCAACGTTCAGCTGAATAACGTCCTCTTCAACCAGTCCATTGCCTAAATCTCCATTGCCTACCAGCCTTATACCAAGCCGTGGGTAATTGCGTAAGTCATCGGTTTGGTAACGAAAGCTCAGACTCGTTAAGTCATACAGGCGGGTAACCTTGCGCTCAGAAATACTCTCAGGCTTGATCATTAATCCCCAACGATCGCCACCCTCTCCTGCAAGGCCAGCATTGAGGCTCGCCGTTCCCGGCGCTTCGCCGTCCCCCGCGGGATCTCTAGTTTGTGCGTAACTCGAGGTCCACCCAGAGAGGTAAAATCCCTGGTCTGGGGAATTTACGGTGACATCATCCGAAGTCGCGGGCGCCCTGGGCGCAAACATGACCTCACTTTCGCCACTCTTGGTCCCCTGATTGTTCACCGAGCGCAGGCGCAAGTTATAGTCAATGCCGTTGTCTAAGCCGTCGAGCTCAATCTTCTCCGGCTCAGAAATAGAGGGTGAAACGGCCGCGCCGCAAGAAAAATAGTCATCGCCTCTAGCACCACCGACGATGTCCAACCGACATTCATAGTCCGTTATCGCAGCGCCATCATCCGCACCGGGCGTAAAGGCAACGCTCACCGACTCATCGCCCGGGGTCGCCTTCAGGTTCGCCGGACTTTGTGGCGCCTTTGTAAGCTCACCTTCAAAGTCGTAGGTCGTGCTGTTAATCTCGAGGTGGTCAATATAAGACACAATGCCCTCGGAGGGAGTGGTGCTGCCACTCGAGCCGTAGGTCCACTGGATTCTATGAATCTCGGCATTGGGGTATTCCTGAATCCATTGGTCAAGGGTGAGGTCTACGGGATCCCCATTACCAAGCCCGCTATTATTACGAAATAGGCTACCTTCGAAGTCCACCTCAACCTTGCCCCAAACATTTTCCACAAGACCTTGGTTGCGCGGTGAAAAATAGATATCTTCATGGCCACTGGTTCCACAAGCGCCGTCTGTCGGACAGTTTATGACGACCGAGACTTTTGGATAGCCAAATTCGCGATCGTGATGAGCAAACCAACTCAGACTTTTTAGGTCACCTAAAACCTGAATACCATCGGGGAACTTTTCCGGCGTTAATGTAACCGCCACTCGGCCTCCTTCAATGCCGCCATCGAGGCTTAAATCTAGTGAGGTGGTGGCGCCGCCATTTTTGTCTGCAATGCCGACTATGGGGCGCGGTAGGGGCTTCGACCAACCGGCTATCGCCCACCCCTTATCTGCTGAGTCAACGATGATGGTCTCTACGGTTGGCGGTGACTCGACCGCTGGGTATTCAAAATTGTAGACCTCGCCCGGCTGGACGCTGTTTCCAACGCCCACTTTGCCGCCAAAATCGAGGTAATCGAGGTATACTTGCGCATCTGCCCCGATGCCTTCTTTGTCACCCGCGCCTATTTGCATCGCAGTAACTTTAAAGATGCCCGAGCACCAATCTTCGTCGCCTGCCCACTCAGCAAGCGTCTGAGTTCTGGGTTCGTAAATACCGTCTGCATTCTTAATTGACCGGTAGAAGGTGGCTGTAGCAAGGTCCACCGTCCGAGTTGTCCAGTTGCCGGTTACTTGCGCATCATGGTTCGCGGTAATCAATGTGTTGTTGTTGCAGTAGAATTTGAATGCAGTGTCTTTGCCTTGCAAGTCATCCGTATAGTAATCGTAGCTGATGATTCCTAGATCACTCAGTTGAGCCTTTTCTGGATCGCCAATATCATAGGCAACCGCAGACCGTGAACGTTGGCAGCGATTATCTTCTCCCGTAGTGCATTTCTTTAGGGACATGACGATCGCACCATTGCCGCCGCGTTTATCCCCCTCTTTTTCGCTTCCCTCAATTTTCCCATTACCGCCGTCTAGGGGCGCATAAATTCCCAGTCCTAGCGCCTCTATTTTGTTGGGAACGTCAACAATGGTCTCCGCATTGGCGGTCAATGATATGAATGCACCAATGCTGAAAAACATAAATTTGCCAAATTTCATCACTTTTCCTTACTGAAATGAGTAATACCCTCCTAGTTCGCGTAAGTTTACTTCCGTGCTCGTTACAACCCTGTAGATCAAATACAGAGCGTGTCTGCTTCATTGCTTCGTAGCGCGCCTGGTCATGACCTCAGACCGGGCATTACTGAGTGCGGCATGCAAAGAATAAGATTCGCCGAGCAATCAATCATTGAGACTCAGGCTCTGATACTCTGGCACAGCGGCCGTTAACATAACAATCAGCACTACGATGACGGCCATCAGCTCTATCAAAGTAAAGCCCTGCTGCCGTCCTACCTTGGGCGAAAAAAGCCCATTCTTTTTGTCATAAATTGCGTTGCCGGAGGTGCGGAGGCTGGTCCAGCCTTGGTTGACGTAGCCTACACTAGGAGGTCTGGTCACCATTAGATTGCTAGCATTAGTCTCCAGACGATCCTACCTTTAATTCTCCTCGATCCCCCTCAGGGCTTTAGCCGCTTCGACGGTGCAACTGCTATGAACGCAATATTAAAACATTGATTCGATGTTTTCATATATTGCAACGAAAAACAAATAATGGTTGCCAACTGGTTCTCAAAATTGGACAAAGCTCGCAAATTTTCGTCAGTAAATGCGCCGTCGTCTATCGTTGGAAGCCTCACAGTGCCTGCGTATCAGTCGTGTGCGCGGAAGGGAAAGTGAATATCTTGCCCCTTGAGGCTGACGTAGGCCGGAAGTGCCCGTGTCCGCCCACGAAGACTTCTACGTATCAGTAAAAAGGGGTTTTGCAGAATTTTAGAGGCAGTTGGCGCTGATTGATTTCAACACTCTGTTCATCGTGTTTGGCTTGTCATTTCTGCTGTCTTAATTCTAAACGAGAGTACGCAGCAGTATGAGAATAATCGGGCAGAGCAATCGCACGAGGCGACCGGGATCAGCCAAAGAGGTATGCGCAAGTTCAAGTCGGGCATGCAGGGACAGCGATTTTTTGGTGCTCAGCGCGAGAGCTTTCGTAGAGTGGGAAAGGGCGGTTGCTTGATTGCCACAGGATGGACTTACCTCGCCTCAATCACTCAATTTGGCAGAACGTTTTCTGAGTCTTTGCGGGCTCTGAGTCAGCCTTGGTCTGCGCAACGATAAGTATAAAGTGCAATTTGCAATCGAAAACCGAACTCGCACCGAGAATTGAGCACTTACGTAGCCCGAGTTTATCAATGTCCCTGCCGATCCTGATGTGGAGACGTCTAGGTAGGGTCTTATCAAAAAAGTGTCTCTTAAAAAAAGACCGAGTTGGCACCATAGGGTCTGACGGCAAGCGCTCAGAAATTAATAGCTATATTCATTACAACCGTTTTAAACTGATTTTTGTGGGCAGTTCATTCGCTTAACACGAAAGTGAAAATGAAGGTCTTCATACTAGGCTGCCGCCGCAGTAATAATTGTATTTTGAAAAGGTGGCCCTAGTCGTTAGTCAACACAAACTTTCAGGAGTAACCGTAACAATGAAAAATATAATTACAGCAATCCTTATGTCGTTACCTGTGTCGTTGAGCGCCGCACCCTCAATGTCTGTATTTACAGTCAACGCCCAGAATCCGGCGGCTTATGTAGATTGGGCAGGCAAAAGCGGCCCAGCTATTGGCGAAGCCATCAGTTCAACAACTGCTGGCGTTTGTATACCGACGGCTGGGTTTGAGCAGCCGGGCGATCTATTTTTATACTATTTATTTCCAAGCGCAGAAGTCGGTTTTGCCAGTGCGACAGCGCCCATGACTAACGCAACTGTCATAAGTGAGATCGGAAAATTGCAGACAGAGCGAACAGTGCGCCTTGTCGACAGCTACACTATTATGAATCCAACTGAACCAAATTTCGAGATCGGGCAGTCTTTTGCAAACTGGAATATCATCGTCGACACTGACAGTCCCGCAGAATATGTGAGCGAGCTTAATGCGTTTAAAGCAGCAGCAGTGGAAAACGGTTTTGAAGATGTAGCGATGGTAGCTTATGGGATAGATACCGGCGAACATGCTGGCAAAGTCATGGCTTCTATTCAGGCTCCCACGCCTGAGAGGCTGGGTGCATTTATCGATGCTAGAAGCTCAAAATGGGCACAAAAACACCTGAAAAAATTCGCAAAAATACGCGAGTACGAACATGCTTACACCATGGTTTGCAATGTAATTCAGGCGTGATGGAAAAAAGGTAGTTCAATAAACTAAAAGACCACGAGCGAGGAAATTAAGATGATTAAGTTAATTATTGCAGTGCTCTCTTTCACAGTAGCAATCACATCGCAGGCACAGGATTTGGCATTTGGCGAAAATGCGTTTGAAGGGGTATTTCAGATTGACTCCACATTCACGCGGGATGCGGGACAAACGTATGAAGTATCTGCGTCTGGCGAGGCTGGCGACTATGGCAGAGTGTATTTGTCCTATGAGTTTACAGATAAACTGGGAATGCAGTCCCAAGGAGAGTTTACCGGTTTTGCGTGGACTCAAAATGGCGAGGAAGTAAACACGGCAACATTGCGAGGCATCTACAAGAAGCAAGGCAGCGTATTTAAGCTTTACTCCTTTGATAATGTCTCAGACGGGAAGTTGAATGTAGCCACCGGGGTTGTCGACTTCGTTGCGAAAACGATGAAGTTTTCAGTTTCGGAAATCGCAAGCGACTGAACGCTGCAAAAGGAGCGCTTGATGAATCTGGCGCTCGCAGTAGCCCACGCCAGCGTTTACGATTGCAGGACTAGGGGTGCGAACTTTTCAAACCCCACCCGCCTGAGTTTATGGCTTATTTTTTCACAGTAGGCGCACAACCCCTATGCGCGTCAGGTTGACGGTGAAACGATTAATCATGGCCGGAGCTTAAAGCCGACCAAGGTTATTGCTTTCGCCGCACGCGTGGCAACGTTTTTAAACCATGTATACGGCACTTGCCGCATTTTAATCAGGAGTGGCCACTCAAATGTCATCTAACGCAAGATTCCGAATTACTGTGGGAACATCTCCATAAACTCGTCCATATCAAATTGATTCCCGTACAGCATGCTGCTGTTCAGCGCTACATCAGCTGCTATAGCTACTGCAGTTTTAATTTCTTCCTCCGTGGCACCAGCCGCCTTAGCCATTGCGGTATGGGCCGGTATACAGTAGAGGCATTTAGCTGCCACCGACGCTGAAATAGCAGCTAATTGAGCATGCTTTAACGGGATGGCGCCATTGAAAACATTTTTTTCTACTGCTTCGTAATACGCTTTCGCGGCTGCCTGGTTGGAAGCGGGATGAAGCGCAATCATAGGGTTGCCTGATTTCGACTCTCGGATATCGGATTGATTGTGCCCGTCTGCCAAGGCTGTGGCTGATAAAACAATCGTAAATACTGCAGCCGTTACTATTTTTATAGACATGTGTTGCCTCGCTAGATAACTTGATTTTAAGGTTTGCTGCCTTATCGCTGTTCCTGATATCAGGAAAGCTAAACTCCAGTGCAGGGTTTAATACTACGCTTTTATCAACAACAGTCAGTAAGTTTTTTATTCTTATAGATCAAATCCTCAAGGAGATACTGGCAATTTAATTTCAGGTTGTCGGACAAGACTACGAAAATTAGGGTACTTACAAGTTAACTTTCTCCCAAAGCGTTAGCCATCTCGATCAGCCTCCAACGCACTCACCGACTCAAGTAGTTAAGTTGGAGCTCGTGGTGAAGCCCTGGGGCGAGCGCGCTGAAAAATTCGCTGAGACAGATCTTCGGGCGAGAGAAATAAATAGATTAGTTAGCGTTGCATTAGATAAGTAGAACGCTTGGGACCGACGCAATATGAGGAAAACCGCCTTTGAGCGGATTAAGCTAATGAATTGTATCGATGTATCGCGCTAGACAAGGGTTCTGATTCATTGAATCCAGTTTTGCTTATTGACTAACCGCAGTGATCGTTACATCCTTCATCATTAGTAGTAACGAAGGAGAAGCGGATGAAAATTATTGGCCTAGTGTTATTAACGATGTTGCTTGCAAGTACGGCATCTGCCGGCGATACGATGGAAGACTACATACGTGAGTACCCCAACCAAGAGCAAGCCAAAATGATGAATGCTTGGTTGGAGGATAATAACAAGGGGGAGTTTCATTTCACGGGTCTAGTCGACCCAACAGATGCCACTGTTGTTACCCCTCAAGCGACGGTAGACTACGGCTATAACTGGTTTAGCGTCTCAGACGCGCCAGCGATTATTGCCGTCCCCGCTTATGATAAATTTTTCTCGGTGTCTATTTTTGACATGGAGCACAACGTTCCTGCTGTTATTGTTAACCCCAGCAAACCCATTCTGATCAGGAGGCCAGACCAAGATATACCTGACGGAGATTTTACTGTGGTGACACTTGAGACCGATCAGGGCCTTGCACTTACCCGTATGGTCGTTATCGACAATATGCAAGAAGTTCGAGCATTGAGTGCGTCTATTACGATGGAGGGTGGCAGGGGTGACATGACGCGAAATGTTCAGCGTTTTTCGCCTCAAATTGAAGCCTCAGGCTTGGCCATTATTAAGGCTTCCTTGCCCTACCTTAACCCTGACATCGCATTTGGCAATAAATCTGGCGATGTTGGTTATATTACGTCGGCAGGCGCGGTTATGATTGGGCAGTTAGGTACGCCCGCTGACACGGTAAGATATGGGACTATTTTAACCGATGAATTTGGTCAGCCATTTGCCGCCGATGGGACTTACACGTTAACGGTGCCGCCCGGAATCGCCGAAGAGAGCGGCTACTATTCGATTACCGTCTACGGGGCCGACAACAAGCTGCTTATTCCCAATGATCAAAACATCTACGACAGAACCACCTACTCATCAGAGCCTAACGGAGATGGCAGCTACACGGTGACCTTAAGCCCTGATGGCAGCGGCGTAAATGGCATTCCTACCGGAAAGCCCTTCTATGCGATTTTGAGGGCATATGTTCCTGTTTCAGGAACTGATATGACGGTTAAAGTAACGAATGATTAGAGCACTTTAACCGGCAACGATAGGGCAGTGCTGATAGGTGGGCCTGCTTTACGCCGGTATCGCCAAGTTAACCGCTCGAAATTGCTTGAGTCGGCAGATGAATTTACAAACGCTACAGATTTCCACCCGACATTATCTCCTATGCCGTCTGGCTCTACTATAAATTCAACCACAGCCACCGAGATATCGAAGATCTACTCGCAGAACGAGGTATCACGGTCAGTAGAGAATCAATCCGTCTCTGGTGTATTAAGTTTGGGGCCATATATACCCGCCGTTTGAAACGGAAGCACAGTGGCTACGGCGATACCATCTACATCGATGAAGTCTCCGTCAAAAGCAACGGCAAGCAGCATTATCTCCGGAGAGCCTTTGACCAGTATGGTGAAGTGGTTGATGTGTTCCTTCAGGCTAAGCGAGATGGGAATGCTGCCAAGCGGTTCTTCAAGCCGCTATTGCGAAATCATGGCAGTGAAACCAGGAAGATCGTGCTCAGCGCGAGAGCATTTGGAGTGCGTGGAAGGGCGGTTGTTTGATTGCCACAGGATGGACTTACCTCGCCTCAACCACTTAATTCGACAGAACCCACGCCGCCAGGTGCTAAATCGCCTAGCGTAATGCAACCGGGCTCAGAGATCTTCTGAAGCACATTCCGTGGTGGCATTCACCGGGTTACAGCGCGCGATAAATCCGCCAGGGATGGACACCTGGTAATCCGTAAAACGTGGGTCCGGCACCGGATAGTCGGTGCTGACAAGCTGCGCGCCTGATTCAAGTGCCTCTTCGCGGCGCGTGGTATCGCCAGTGCGCGCCTGCACAGTATCTGCATCAGCGCGCGTTCGCACAATATATCCCTGTGCGACCAGCGCCTGAATGGCCTCAAAGTCACTTGGATCGTTACGCTTTGCAAAAGCGGCCTCCGGTGTGCCGGGCGCTGAATCCGTAAACATCACCCTGCCAGCAAGCGCCGGGTGCCCTTCGGTATAGAGGTCACGGATGGCACCACCGTTATCGAGCGCCAACATTATCCGGCCACGCACCGCTTCCAGTAGCGGCCAGCCCTCGTTCAGGATGACTGCTTCCAGCGACTGAGCGTCCCCGCGAACGAAGTCCGGCGTTATCAGCCGATCCTCGGGGAAGATCGCACGGATCTCCTCATCGATACCGTCCAAGGCAGCGGCGTCAAACGGTAGAGGGATAACAAAACCGATACCTGGATCCTCAATAACAGCATCCTTGGCTTCCACTAACACCGTAATGGGAAGATGCCCGGGATTTGCATCTGACCACTGCTTCACTTCCATCAGGCAGGACTTGAAGGTGTAACAGGTAGTCTCATAATCGACCTCCTGCACGTGCAGAACCTTGAGGCCGGGCTCATCCAGCTCAGGGATACCCGAGGCAACATCTTCGCCGATGAGTGTGAGCGCGTTGTGGTTGGCATACAGGCCACCTTCGGGGTCGTGAAAAACATCCAGCTCGATTTGGCGGATGCCTTGAGCCCCAAACTGCTCCTGCAGGGGAACGTGCTCGTAGTCGAGAGTGAGCGCAAGTTCTGCATCGAAATTGGCAAGCAGGGCGAAAAGATCATCGCGCAGACGCAGGTGGTAGCTATTATGCGTACCCAGGTACTGCACTTCGTTCATGCGTACGGGACTTGTGTCTGTGGAGACGCGATCTCTACTATCACTGCAGGCAGCAAGGCTAAACAGCACGGCTACTGCGAACGCTAGTCGGGCGCCTCGGGTGACTGACGAGGTTGCTAAGGGCATACCAAATTCCTGCGGAAAAAATTGTAGTGTCATATATTACTGCCAAGTTAACTCGGCCAAATTGATAGAATCGGCGCATGAATACATATAAGCGACATCGGATCCTTACAGACATCATCAGCCGAGAAGCGATCCGACACCTACCGACTATAGACTACCGATCCTTCTCATAAAGGCGGCAGGTGCAGCCTCTATAAGTCCATTAATTTATGGGAAGTGGTCTGCCTGGGCCGATTCGAATCGGAATACCGCCCAGACCGACCTGCCGCTTAGGAGTTGGGGAGCAGGGCAGTTGTTTAAAGGGTCACCTACTGATTATCATCGATTCAGAAAATTAACTTGTCAGAACCTACCTGCCTCCTATAAGCCAAACTCCGTCTCCAGCTGTTCCTGTAGCATCCCAAACCGATCCATCACCGCCCGGATGACCGCAGGGTCTGTCATATCGACACCGCCTGCCTTGAGTACATCCAGTGGATACTGGCTGCCGCCCATCTTGAGCATGTTGATGTAGTCTTGCGCGGCACTTTTGTCGCCACTGCGGAAACGGGCCGCCAGGGCCTCACCGGCTGCGAAGCTGGTGGCGTATTTCCACACATAAAAGTTTCGAAAAAAGTGCGATATGCGCGCCCAGCCACCCGCGCTGAGTTCGTGTGTTTCAACAGTGTCGCCGGCGTAAAGCTTGTTCAGATCTGCGTACACCTCGCCCATGGAATCTGCTGTGAGTGCGTCACCCGCCTCAGCCATGGCGTGCACCCTGGCCTCCCATTCGTGGAAGAAAATCTGGGTTACGAAAGTGCCGCGAATACTTTTAAGGGCATGATCGATTAACTGCTTGCGCTGCTCAGGGTCTTTGGTGCGGTTCAACATCCACTCGCCGAACAACGATTGACTCGCCACAGAACCCACTTCGGCAAGGAATATGTCCGTGCCTGCGTCGTGGTAGCTCTGGTTGCGGCCCGCTAGGACACCGTGGACTGAGTGGCCCATCTCGTGGACCAAGGTAGAGACATCATCAAACTTGCCACCCCAATTCAGCAGCAGATAATAGGGCGCACGATAAGTACCCCAGGAATAGGCTCCGCCGCGCTTACCTTCATTGCTGTAGACATCCACCCAGCGGTTGTCCAAAGCCTCTTGGGCAATATCGGCGAATTCATCCCCGAAGGTTTCCCGCCAAAAGTCCATTGCCAGCGCCCAGGCTTCCTCAAAGGTATAAGTTTTCCCGCCATCGGGCAGCAGTGACACCTGACCGTCCCAGGGCTGGTAATCCTCCAGGCCCAGTACCCGGCGACGCATATCATTATAGTCCTGTACCTTGTCTATGTTGTCATGCACCGAGCCAATCAGGGTTTCCATAACCTCGGGCGGTACATTGGTGCTGGACAGCGCTGCTTCCACTGCCGAGGGATAGCCGTATACACGCGCCAACCAGACATCTCGCTGTATTTTTGAGCCCATGGTTGCCGCATAGGTATTTCTGTATTGGCCCACAGTTTCCATGTGCGCCTCCCAGGCGCGCTTGCGGGTGGGACGGTCGGTACTGCCACGTAGGCGACCGAATTGTCCGGGTGAGACTACTGCATCTTCGCCATTTTCATCTTTAACAGTGGGCCACTCGATGTCGCCGGCGTTTAGCCCTTCGTAGGCGTTTACATGGCCCGCGCCAGGCAGGGAGGAACCGGCAATCACCTCTTCTACTTCGGCGGAACGTGAGTGTGCCTTCAGGCGCCAGATATTATCCAGGTAGTGTAGATAGGGCTGCAGCTCCTTTGCTTTGCGGAACTTGGCCACTTTCTTATCGGGCAGCGCAGCGATTTCCGGATCGATGAAAGAGAGTGCCGCTGAAATTTTCGTATTCATGGCGATGATCCGGCCCGACTGATCAGCGCCCAACTTATCCTCACGATTCAAGTGCATTTTTTGGTGCCCATTAACGTAGAGAGGGCCGATTACTTTATCCAGTGCGAACATCGCCTCCAGGGCTGCGGCGAGTGTTTTGGGCGATTCGCCCACCTTGCCGCGATATTTTTCTGCGGCTGGCAGCATGGCATCCAGTTTGGCGAAGGACTTGTCCCAACTCTCGGCATCAGAAAAATACAGGCCGAGATCCCAAGTGTATTGCCGTGGGATATCAGCGCGGTCTTCGAAATAGAGCACCTCTTCAGCTGAGCCAGCGAGCGATGCCAACGGCAGAGCGATTGCGAGGATAGCGCTAGACACAAAGCGAGGAGAGAAAACAGGTGTGTTCATTGAGTAACCTTTAAGAGAATACTTATAGGGTTAGTGTAGCAGCACTGCGTCACTTATCCGAGGCCAGCGCTTCAGCTATATATTTTTTTCACCAACCCATCGAGAATTTACAGGGGCTTCCTGTTCCTTCTCTCGAAGATGTGCCAGGACGCCGTGGTAGCGGGTGAGACTGACCCTCGGCTTCGGTATCAGAGCAGCCAATCGCGCAATGAAATCTACAGGGTCGAAGGTTACCTGGGTCGTTCCATACCGGTAGGGCGTCTACAAAGTTGTTACAGCAATTTTTTTAATTCAGGCTTGGTCACTTTCCCCATGGCGTTGCGAGGCAGCGCATCGACGATCTTTATCGCCTTCGGTATTTTATAGGAAGACATTTTGCCATCGCACCAGGATTTAAGATCAGAATATTCCAAAGTCGCACCGCCCTTTAGGCCAATGAAAGCCATGACAGATTCTCCCCAAGTCTCATCTTTGACTCCGATAACAGCGCACTCTGCTACGGCTTCATGAGTAAGCAAGGTGCCTTCAATCTCAAGCGCAGACAATTTATAGCCTCCCGATTTGATTTGGTACCGTCAAAGTGCTGAAATCTTCACCACCTCCGTCACTGGCATCGGTACGTTCCCCGCCTTACTATCAAGCCATCGAAACGTCATGAAACCAAAATTATGCCCACTGGTATCCAACCAGTTTGGGTGACCAGGGTCCTTATGGCTTACGACAAACTGTACCGATCCATCGTCATTGTACTTTACGTCCTCTTTCGTTAAAGAGGTGGAGCGATGCAAATAATCCGGAGTTTCATGCCAACGGGTTTCAAGCGCGAGATTCCAATAACGACTATTCGGTGGCTGGACATCGATCACAAGCATCTCATCGTCTTCAAGTTGATAGCTGCCAATCATGTAGAGGTTGTCTTCGCTGCTGATGGCCCCACCAAAGTTTTCAGATGTGGCCCGAATAAAACCGTTATGCTGTTCTAGCAATTCCGGCAAGATGTATTGATGCAGCGTGCTTAGTTTCAAAAACGCATAAGTTGTACCGATAATGGCGTTCGCAATTTCTTCATCGGTGGGCGGCTGAAACGCCGGATGGTCACCCACTATTTCAATATTGAGTTCAGGTAGCACCTGAGTTTTTCGATCACCTATGTACTGGCGAACTAAAATGCCCGAGGCATCCTCTGGGATTTCTACCCAGTCGCCTGGCTGATCCGGTTTCTGCTTAGTTAGCCACAGAGTAAAGTTGCCATCTTCATCGGGGTTTAGCATTAGGTCGTTGACGTAAGCGACTTGACGGCGTGGGTTCATACCCTCTCCTGCAGTAATAGTAAAGCCGATATAGCTAACACTCCCTCTGGTACCGGTAATTTTATAGTCGTAGCGGCCATCAATGGCGACGCGTTCATACTCCGCGTCCGGGTTGTCACCGCCAACCTTTCTCACCAGTGTATCCATACGCTGAAAGTGCGGTAATTTCGCATTGGCATCACCAACCACCTCGGCACTCATGGCTGCTACTCGTAATAACCAGCGCATACCCTCAATAGCTTCCTGTTCGGTACGAGCATCTGCCAATACCATCTTGCGGCCTTGAGTTAGCATGGACTCAAAGTCGATAAGAGCCTGGTGAGATTTCAAATGACTGTAACTCTGGTTACTGCCCTGACCGAATGACATTATGGTGGCGATTAAACCGGCACCACGCGGCATTTTAAAGCCGATACCGATGCCGACAGCCAGCAATACCAGCGATAGCAATATTTTTTTCAGCATGATTCACTCTTTATTTATTATATGATTTGCGGCTTGTACATATTCGGTGCAGTCCAAGCGCGCTTTTAACACTGAAGCATATAGACGGTTCTGGCAAATTAAAAATCAGAAGAAGAAAAGCTCCACCGGCTCGCTTCAGGCAACTGCCCTTTGCCATTCTAAAAACGCATCTTCCCTGAGTCTCCTCTAGCATTTAGCCTTAGTCAGGTGCCTTCCCAGATTGAACAACTTGCCGAGCCTTAATCCTCATTAATTGAAGCCTTGTATGCATGCTGTAATCTCTTGTATCTTATATCAATGGCACGCGAATCAAGGACGAGCCGTCGTGCGCACCTATAGATATAAAAAAAGGTTTACAAATGTGCCGACTGAAATCGCTGAAAAAGCTTGTAATGAGTGCGGCAATTGCGTCGTTACTTGGTTCGGTTTACATCCCTTTGGCTGCTGCCGAGGGCTTCGCTTTAGAAGAGGTAATCGTCACCGCCCGTAAACGGGAGGAGAGCCTGCAGGAAACACCAGTAGCCGTTACGGCCCTGGATAGCGAGGCTTTGCGCGATGCCGGTGTTCGAAACCTCGCGGACCTGAACCAGGTGGTTCCCAATATCGAAGTGTCATCTGGCAACGGTAACTCGGGCATTGCTAGTATCTATATTCGTGGCGTAGGACAACGCAATTCAGGCGCCAATATCGATTCCGGTGTAGGTATCTATATCGACCAGATTTACGCAGGTCGCCCGGACGGAGCCCTGCTGGATCTCAATGACATTCAGTCTGTGCAGGTACTTCGCGGCCCACAAGGCACTTTGTTTGGTAAAAACACCACCGGTGGTGCGCTGGTGTTTACCAGCAACAAACCGGTAGAGGAATTCGAAGGCTCTGTCGGTGTGCGTGTCGGCAACTACGATCGCCTTGACGGTGAATTTGTTTTCAACGTCCCAATTACTGACCAACTTTTTACCCGCGTATCCGGTGTCACTGTCTCGCGCGATGGCTATATCGATAATATCTATGACGGTGAGTCATACAACGAAGAAGACCGGCAGAGCCTGATTTGGCAGACCCGCTGGCTGGCCACCGATGACTTGGTATTGGATCTAAATGTAAACTGGGCTGAAACTGACCAAACGGCCCGACCAATGAAATGTGTACCGGTACCGGAACTCACCGGCTGGCAATCAACGCTCTTTGATAGCCTGGCGTTAGTACCGGCAACAGGACAGACCTACGATGATTTTTGTCAGGAATCAGCCGATGCGGGGGGAGGTGACCCAAGAAAACTGATATCCGACCTGGGAGGTACTTACAAGGCCAAAAATCAGGGGGCGTCGCTCACCGCGGAGTGGGATATCAGTGATAATCTCAGCCTGAAAAGCATCACTGGCTGGCGTTACACGGAGGGGTCCCAGGACGATGAACTGGACCATACTGGCACCCCCTTTTTACACCGCACCAACCACGTCCATCCTTTTAGTGCGCCGGCCGAGACTGACCAATATAGCCAGGAATTCCAGTTGACGGGCAGCGCGTTTGACGACCGCTTGCAGTATGTCGCTGGGGTTTTCTGGTTTAGTGAGGAAACGACCGGACGAAAAACTGTCAGCTACATTGGCCCCTATGATCCTGCAATATCGGGCTTGTTTTTCGTGAATTCTACGGCGACTCAATGGGACGCAAAAAATGAAGCGGTTGCGGTTTTTTCACAGGTTGAATGGGAGTTCAACGATAGCTGGCGCCTTACTGCGGGCTTGCGTTACACCGATGAGGACAGAGAAGTAGAGCGCACCCGTTACAACATCGACCCCGAGACACTGGATGCCAATGGCGGGTCAGTAATAAGTGTGGGCGGCGGACTGTTTGCGGTTGAGCGCCCCAGCTTTGAATACAATTCCAACTTCGGCTTTGACTTTAACGACTACACAAAGGGTAAAGTGTCCAATGATGATATCTCGCCCATGGCCAGCCTGCAGTATCTGATAGAGGGTGGTGGATGGATAGATTCCGGCAGTACTTACCTTACCTATAGCCAGGGCTTCCTGTCGGGGGGCTTGTCCGAGGGACCCACTGGCGATTTGGAAGAATATAAACCAGAGGAGGTTGAAAGTGTGGAGTTGGGATTCAAACTGGATCTTCTCGATCGTCGCTTGCGTGTCAACGGCGCGATTTTTAATGCCGATTACACCAACCGACAGTTGACCACGATCGTCATCGATCCCAATACCCAGCGACCCAGTGGTGCCACCATCAACGCTAAAGAAACAGTCATACGCGGAATTGAACTGGAAACTACCTGGCTGGCGACCGAAAACCTGATGTTCAACTTCAACATCACGGTGAATGATGGTGATATCAAGGAGTTCGAAGATACCCAATTGACGCTGGCTGACCCAGTCAGTGAGTTAGCGCCGGGTTGTGAGCGGAGTAACCTGACTTTGATACAGGTGGATTCCTGCCCCAAGGATCGTTCCGACGAGAATCTACCGCGATTGCCAGAAGAGACCTATATGCTGGCGGCCCAGTACACTCTGGATACCAGCTTCGGTCTGTTTATCCCGCGGTTACAGGGCAGTTGGAAGTTCGATATTGAATATTGCTTTGAAGCCAGTAGCTGTGAACATGGCGGATGGTTGGAAGACGAGCAGTTTGAGCTCAGCGGCAGGGTAACCTGGATATCCCGCAGTGAACGCTGGGTTGGCGCCATTTACGGTACTAACCTGACCGACGAGGATTACATTGTCGGCGGCACCGCCCTGACCGATGCGACAGGTGTTGGAAGCCACGCTTACAACCCACCTCGAATGTACGGGGCGGAGATTAAATACCACTTCTAGTGGGTCGCAGGTAGCGTAGCCTGCCCGGCAGGCTACTAACTGCATTTTAGGGGTATTGCTAACTTAACTACCCGAAATTGCTAAAAGGAAACCACTGAGGAATTAATTGGTATAGAGCTGTTCGTGTCAGGTTTCGAAGGTGAGCGAAAAAGATCTACAAGACCTGCAATGCACGTGCTAACCGCAGGCACTGCCCGAGTCTGTATACACGATCTCAGGTTCCGCGATTACTTTCTGGACGCCCAGTTACTTGCAACATCCCATTTATAATTCTTACACTTTGGGTTGTCCCGTCCCGGTAGGGATATAGCAATTCGCCACCTGCAGGTTGTGACTCGCTTATCGTTTTGGCCGAAATGACAATATCTTAGGATTTCCGGACAATGACTTCGCTTAAGTTATGTGGGAAGTTAAATGCACACTAACATGCGGGCGCTATGACGGGCATTGGTAGGTGTTATCAACAGACACTCGACCACCCGCATAAGCATGCAAAAAATTACAATTACAGAATTTAGCGAGAGGTAATATATGAATCGCAGCTTACCAGCCTTAATGATTTCAGCAGTATTGTTGGTGGCCTGCGGGCCGGGTAGCGAAACGCTGCGAGCTCTATTGGACAGCGGGCGAGCAAGCGCTGGCGTTGATCCTGCCATCGATTCTCCCTATCTGGACACAGGGGCGTGGGTTGAGTCCGTTTATGCCTGCCAAAGAGCCAATGGTATTGAGCAACCAGCCCCCACATTCGACCGTGAGACTTATTCGGAGCTGACTTACCTGACGGGGACATCAGCACTGACGGACGATGAGGCGGCGGCTCAGGCCCTCATCAATAGTCTCCCATTCTCGGCACGCGCCGCATCGCTGCAGGCAAAATGGGACCGCAAAGGCCTCGCGACTTATCGTTGCCCCGACGACGGCTTGTTGTACGGGACTGTTGTTCTCAGTGACTTCATTGCGGCGCCTTCCGGTCGTTACATCGAGACAGTTTTTAGTGAACAGGATATCGTCATACATGACGGTATCCGTTACGGCACCGCGCCTTTGCTGTGCGACAGAAGTAACGATCTGCTCATGGATATTTATGAACCCGCCGGCGATACACTGGTATCACGGCCGACGATGGTGGTGATTCATGGGGGCGGATTCAGATCGGGTAACCGCAAGAAAAACGCTGATAAAGCCCTGTCATATGCTCTCCGCGGCTACGTAGCGGTGGCCATCGAATACCGCACCTGTCCGGGTGAATTCGAGAGCGATGAGGCACAGTTTGAAATCGCCGCCAACGCCATTGACGATGGTATAGAAGCGATCAGGTTCCTGCATGCCAATGCCGCCACCTACGGTATCGACACCACACGTATCGGCGCGGTAGGCACCTCCGCGGGTGGGTTTATTGCCTTAGGGGCCGCCCTGATCGACGATCAGACACCGGGCGGTCCGCTCGAGGCCTACCCCTACCAGCCGGCGGCAGTTATGAGCACGGGCGCTAACCTGACAGCTGCTCTAGAATCACCTGGCTTTAGGGCGTCTATATCGCCGGTGATGATGTTTCGCTACGAATTCGATACCGTTGCCGGCCCCGAAGACGAGTCCTACGAATGGCCTTACTCGTACCGCACCTGTCTTGAAATCCATGCCAAGGACGCCACCTGCGACTTTTTCCGGCTCGATGGCCCGGGCCACGTCAGTGGCATTGGCGCAGCCGGTGCTTATGCCAAATGGTACCTGCCCTGGTTCTATGAAAAGATGGATTTAGCGAACGCAAATTAGGGTACTGTCAGGTAATGCCAAGTTAACGAGCAGAAATTGCTGAACTCGGCGCATGAACACTTATAAACGCCACCGATTCCCGCCCGATATCATTTCCTACGCTGTCTGGCTTTACTATAGGTTCAACCTAAGCCACCGAGACATAGAAGATCTACTTGCTCAGCGAGGCATCACAGTCAGCCGTGAAGCCATCCGCCTATGGTGCATAAAATTTGGTGCCATCTACACACGCCGACTGAAGCGAAAGCACCGTGGTTTCAGCGTCGTGCCTTTTGCTCAAGAAACCTTCTTAGACGATATATGACCTTGCCAGCCTTCTTCCTTGAGCAGCATAATTCGTCACATTCCGTGTAATTGTTAGTAGTCGAAGAGACTCACTTGAGGCGGAGCTCGAGGTTCTGGTAGCTGATTTGCTGAGGCTGGTGCCGAGAATTTGGCATTCAGGTAATCAAGGATTTTCTTAATGACCAGAGACTCGGCGATATAATCATCGTTCAGTCCAATAATCAGGAGGTAGATGATGTCAATTGAGAATGCGAAGGCGTTAATCAAGAAAGCAAAAAAGGATAAAGAACTCGCTGAGATACTTGAGGCCGCTGGCAGACTTCAGTGAGTTAAGTTGCCAAAACCCTCTCAAGATAAAGAAGGACTGCAGCGGTGGCCTCCCTGTGATACATCGGCGTGATTTTTCCGTGTTCGAAAAATGACTTTCGCCAAACAGCATCTGCAATATCGACGGCAATTTCGCAGCACTTACCGACCTTGGGGGCTTTGGATACGTTTGCACGCTCGACGAGAAGCGCATGCACATCCCTGCCGATAGTTTTATTCAAACTGACAACTTTCGAAATTGACCTGGGTGATAAAGCCAGGATCATCTCTACAGGGTTATTATTGTAGAAGTCTCGTGATTTACTCAAAGCTTCAGTCATCAACTGGCGCCAATCTGAAGACTCTGCCAGCTCAGTCACGTGGGCCATCATTTTTTCAACGCCACGAGCGTAGAGCGCATCAGTAAGTGCCTCTACAGAGTCAAAAAAGTGATAAAGAGAAACCCGAGGAACCTCGGCTCTGTCGGCAATCGCCATCAGCGTAAGCGGCTCTGGCGATTGGTTCTCAATAATAAGAGATTCGGCGCTCTCCGTGATCCGGTTATAACGCTCGATGCCCGGCTTTCTGGCGGGTGTTCGGCTCGCTCTAGTTTTGGCAACCACTTCTCATTTCCTACATCTGCCTCGAGGCGCTTGGGCATAGTGTCGACCAAACATCAGCTGTAACCACCAAAAGCCCGGCTCAAGTGGAGTATTGTAAATCATCACGAGCCGCGTTGGTTGCTATCCCAACATGCTATGGTGCAATCAGCACACTCGCGGATCTGGCAAGCCAGTGCTGCTAGTCTGTAACCTGGTTGAGAGGACAGTCACGTTGGTTCATCCCTACACACAGCTAGGTCAAAACATCAGGGACGCGGCTTTCATCCACGCCCCTGATAACGACAGCGGTTGATGCCCTCACTCAATCTCCAGCACTACCTTGTTAATGGTCCCGCTAAACCTGGTTGCCACAGGCCCTACGCCAATATCATCGGCAACCGGTGTCTGGTTATCAAGACCCACATCCGCTGTCTCGTCAGCGGAGAAGATCAGGGGCTGTGTGCGGCCAATTCTGCCAGACGCCACCTTTTTGCCGTTCACAGAAATGGTTGCGTCACCGCCTTTGCCCAAGCCGCCACCGTCGTAGTCGAAGTCCATGACAATGGTTGCCGGGCCTGGAGGGATCGGCTTCTTCGCCGCAACCGTGAATCGCTCAAGGCCGAGGAAGTTGTAGGTGTAAATCGGTCGGCCATCTTTCATGTAAAGCGACCAGCCACCAAAGCGGCCACCCTGAGTCAGGATCACGCCCGTCGTACCTTTGTCGACTTCTACTTCTGCGGTAATGCTCTTCGACTTGTTCTTGGAGTTCATGAACACATTCTCCAACATGCCATTCATACCGTCGTACAGCGTGAGTGACTTACGGTCGCCCATCAAATCAGGGCGTCCTGCGATAGCTGGATTCATACGTTCTACGGTACGATCGTCGATCGGCAGCACGTTGTATTTTTCAGCTTCCTCCATGAAGAGCGCTTCCATCGCCGCCACACGCTCAGGGTACTGATTCGCTAGGTTATTCACCAAGCTGAAGTCTTCCTTCGCGTTGTAAAGCTCCCAAACGTCATCCTCAAGCGGCTTCTGTTGACCCGTCTGCCACGGTGCGCGGTGCAACACGCGGGCAAACCAACCATCTTGATACAACGCTCGGTTACCGAACATCTCAAAGTACTGAAGTGTGTGCTGCTCAGGGGCATCAGCATCATTCAAGCTATACATGAGGCTGGTACCTGCCATGGGTTCCTGAACCGTTCCATTGACGCTTTTGGGCTCCGGCAGGTTGGCAGCCTCAAGAATGGTTGGCGCAATATCGATCACATGAGAAAACTGGCTACGAATCTCACCCTGACTGTCGATACCCTCAGGCCAGTGAACGATCATGCCGTTGCGGGTGCCGCCAAAGTCGGAAGCAACCTGCTTGGTCCACTTAAACGGTGCATCAAAGGCCACCGCCCATCCTGCTGACATATGCGGAAAAGTATATTCGCCGCCCCACTCGTCAAGACGCGGCAAAAGATCTTCGACCTTTTCCTCCACCTGGTTGAAGTAGGTCATCTCGTTATACATGCCGATGAAACCACCTTCTGCACTGGTGCCGTTATCACCCGCAATGTAAATGATGATGGTATTGTCCAGCTCGCCAATCGCCTCTACCGCATCAACCAGTCGGCCGATATTCACGTCTGTGTGTTCCATGAATCCGGCAAAGACCTCGGCCTGACGCGCAAAGAGCTTACGATGATCTTCAGGTAGATCTTCCCAAGCACTCAAATCTTCTGGGCGACCGGCCAGCTGAGTCGCTTCAGGAATTATGCCCATCTCTTTTTGCTTGGCTACGGTCTCAGTGCGGACCTGATCCCAGCCCTTATCGAACTGACCTTTGTACTTGTCGGCCCACTCTTTGGGCACATGGTGCGGCGCGTGCACTGCACCCGTCGCAAAGTACATATAGAAGGGCTTGTCGGGCGTCATAGACTGCTGCGCCTTCATCCAGCCAATCGCCTGATCCGTCATGTCGTCGGTAAAGTGATAACCCTCGACGTGGGGCGGATTAACGCGGGTCACACCATCGTAAACCAGCGGGTACCACTGATCGGTCTCACCCCCAATAAAGCCATAAAACTTGTCGAAACCTGAATGCGTCGGCCAACGGTCAAACGGACCGGAGACACTGGTTTCCCACGCGGCAGTCTCGTGCCACTTACCAAAGGCGCCCGTGCTGTAACCATTGAGGCGCATCATTTCGGCCACCGGCGCAACTCGGTTAGGAATTTTTCCGGTGTTCCCCGGAAACCCTGTCGCGCTCTCCATGATGGAGCCGGTATTGGTCTGGTGATGGTTCCGACCGGTCTTCAGCGCGTTCCGTGTTGGTGAGCAGAGCGCCGTCGTGTGAAAGTTGTTATAGCGCAAGCCGCCCGCAGCCAAGCGATCCATCGTCGGTGTATTAATGGGACCACCAAATGGGGTGGTCGCACCAAAGCCGACGTCATCAATTAACACAATAATGACATTCGGTGCACCCTCTGGCGCCTCGACGTTGAACAATGGCGGCGCCTCGACACTGCGAACGTCGAGCTCCTTAAACTTGGGCGGATCAGGTTCTGCGATCGGCAGATGTGTTCTATCAACCTCATTCGATTGGCTGACCATCGAGAAACTGATCAGAGGCAAAAACCCCAGCGTAGCTCGAACTATATTTCCAAATTTCATGTCACTCTCCTGACTTAATTGCTACCAAGTTACTGTTGTGCTGCTTTTATTTACTGATAATTTTTGTGCCGTTGTCTTAACTGAATTGTCACAAGGCTGTGCGTGTAAATGTTTCATGTCTGTCATCACTAAAACATTGGTAAAGGGGTAAAGGTTAAATTGAAAGAAAGCCAGTCACCTTCGAAACGCGCTTTGGCGTGCGTCTCTTTCATATATTTTAGGGAAAAATTAAGTCTTGGCGTGAGCCAATAGGCGACCTGTGCACCCAGTGCGCGTACCTCCCCTTTGGCATCAGGGTCCAGCTCCAGGGGCCCTGCCGGGCGTGAATCTCTCCCGACCTGCCACTGACTGAATCCGGCAATACCCACTTCAAGTCGATCGGTCAGATATTGGCTGAAACCGTACTCTAATGTGAGGTGATCTCCCGGCGTGACGTCGGTGCCATCTTTTTCGCTGTGTGTTTCATAAGTGGCAGTAAGCATAAACGCAGATGCCTGAGTGTCATCCAGATAGTAATAGCTGGATAGCTGTACCTGCCCGGTATAAAAGCCTAACCCGACGTTGTCATTGTCGCCAGCGTCATACTTGCCTGTCGGTAGGTATACCCCGGTACCAAGGGCGATATCGTAATGCGTATCGCGCCATCCCAGCCATAATGGCTGAATCAAGGTATCGCCAAGGCCACTGGCTTCGGTATCGGCTTTGAAACTGTTCTCCAGGCCGTCAAGTTTAGCGGCGAGCGAAGTCGTGCTAGCCGAGGGCGCTATGTAGAACGCATAGTTCGCGCCCAGCACGTTGATGTCGGTTGACCAAACAAACACCGGTGTCACTGCCAGCAAATTGACTTTAGTATCTAGTCGAATTCCAAGGGGCCCGGGGAGTGTCTTGACGTTATCGCCGCGGACGTCTCTGTAAGTGTCGGCCTCGTAGTACGTGTTGTACTGCACGAAATACATGCCGGGCTGAGCCGGAACAGCCAAGTCCCTTATGTTAGCGACCCCGGGTGCGTAATGGCCCATCTCTCTCGCCTGGACATTGCCAGCCAGCGTAAACGCGCTTAGGAGATAAAGTACAACAATACGCACAAAACTACGCCTCTGATTAGAACCCACACGATTGTGTGTTGCTTGATCCCGCTGTTTGTTGGAATCGCCAACTGCACACGCGTCTTGAGATGGGGTAAGAGCTACGACCCTAACTCACATTAGCAAACTAATGTTCACTAACGATGCAAGTTTGATGCCACACAATTTCATAGTGAAAATAATTTTGATGGCCGGGCAAGCTTATGAAAATAAGAGAAAAAGCCTTTAAGGAATATTTCTCTATTAACATGTCTGTCACAGAGTAGAAGCGCCCGACAATTATGTTGCAAAATGGAATTTTTTAAGCATTGCAAATTGCAATTTCAGTCCGCAAAGCTCATGTTATGAAACTGCCAAGTTAAGTGCCGCAAACCGGTAGAATCGGCGCATGAATACTTACAAGAGTATCGCCAACTTAACTCCCCGAAATTGGTAGACTCTGTTGATGGCTATATAAGCGCCACCGATTTCCACACCTAGGCGGCCCCCAGACATCATCAGCTACGCAGTCTGGCTCTACTATCGATTTAGCCTTAGCCATCGAGACATCGAAGATCTACTCGCCGAGAGACGCATCATTGTGTCCAGAAAAGCGATCCGCCACCCACCGACAATCCTTCACCGTTCCCGCCCACAAAGGTGGCAGATGCAGTCTCTAGAACTCATGAATCTATAGGAATTGGCCGGCCTGAGCCTCGGCGGCCCCGCCGATTCGAACGGCCGACCTGCGGCTTAGGAGTAGGGGGAGGAGGCAGGTTGCCAGCAGTAAGGCCATTAAGAATTGGGAGAAAAAACTGGGGTAGGGCACGGCGCCGCACCAACCGAGACTATCCCGAACCTCCACCAGATCGATTTCGCTGCTTCCTGTGCGTAAGCCAAAGAATTGTAAGCGCTTCTCCAAACCGAACACCGAACTTCTTCCAAGCTTTGGTCTGCTCATTTACCGGCGGTCTGCTCCTCAATTGCCCGCCAGGCCGCATCAAAGGCGGCATCCATAAGTGCGATGGCTTCGGAGTCGGTATTGGCAATAGAGATACGCCCGAATTGGGCGCGGCCAATTTCGTGGGGTGCCTCGCCTTTTTCCCAGTCGGGGTCGTCCAGGGAGAGGTAGGGATAGGCGTAGCCGTGAGGAATACGGTTGACGGTAATCGCGCGAATATCCCGTTCGTGCTCAAAGCCGTGGTGGCCCAGCATGGATTGCAGCTGATCTCGAATCTGCTGCTCGTAAGCGGCAAAGGGGGTGCTGTAGACACGGTGGCGCCCCATGCGCAGTTGGTCGCGCCCGGAACCCTGTTCCTGTCCCTCGGTCATGGGGGAGTTCATCATGAAGACCACCATCGGGTCATCCGGTCCCCGGGGAGGCTCATAACCGCCGACGCTCATGCCGGGGGCACTGCTCACCCATTGAAACGGATCGTGGGGGCATTGGAACATTTGCGCGCCCAACTTTTCGTAGGCCTGCCCATTTTCCAGTTGCACGTTGGCATACACGAAGGGGGTTTTTACACCGTAGCGAAGGCCTTCTTTCTGGGCCTTCGGCATTTCCGAGCAAAGGTGCGGTATCAGCGCGTTGTAGCAGGCCATGACACAGTGGTCAGCTGTAACGCGCAATGCCTGGCCCTTTTGCACGTAGTCGACCTCTACGTGCTTCCCACCGATCTCTCGCACACCCACCACGGTGCTGTTTAAGCGAATGCGGGTGGCCTGGTTTGCGCGATCCAGTGCATCGTAGTTAAATCGCGCGATGGCAACGTCCTTTGGACCCTGCATATCTGGCGCTACCGCAGGAACGAGTTTCTGCACGATAAGGCGCGCCACTGAGGCATTACCATCGGGAAACATTTTGACGTTTAGCAGGCTGTCCAGGAATGCACCGGCAATGGATGCAGATGTCCGACCCAGCCAGCCCAGAGACTTGATGCCTGGACCACCCTGGGTGATACCTTCCAGCGCACTGAGATTCCAGCCGGACATGCCCGTGAGGTGGACCAGCATGGCATTCATTACCGGCAGAGATGTTTCGTCGAGCTTGACGCGATCGAGCAGGAACCGGTTGTAGCTGACCGTGTTGATGTACTCCCACGTTTCGGTGAGTGACAAGTCGTCGGTAAAGTCACGCTTGCCGCCGAAGAAGTCGATGAACTTGTCCTGTTCGCTGCTTGGGATAGGCAGTTTGCGTATATAGTCCTCGTAACCTTCGCCGCCGTACATCATGGCTAACCAGTTACCGGCCAGTGTCGCATGGCCGTCGGGGCCCGGGAGCGAGACGCCGTTGGGTGCATTCATATCGCCTGCCAGAAACTGGCCAGGTGGTGTGTTCACGGCCATGCTGGCAACAAATTGATCGTCGATACCGATGTCCACCATCAGGTTGGAGGCTGCCTTGCTGTAACCGCTGGGACTTTCCAGGTTCTGGGCACCGCCCAGACTCAACATCATCCTGCCGTTCTGGTGAAACTCGTTGCGTTTGGCGTGGCCACCAAAGTCGTCGTGATTGTCGAGAATCAGAATCCTGGCCTTGGGTCCCATTTTCTGTTGGTAATACCTGGCAGCGGCCAGGCCGCTCATGCCTGCGCCGACTACTACCAGGTCATAGTGTTCGTCCAGTATTTGGTATTGGGACGGCTTTTCTCCGCGCCAGGCCAGTGCATGAGCGACTTCGAAAGACCCATCGTGGCTGCCTCGCATACCGGTCAGGGTAGGGGGGTAGTAGCTGGCGGATAATGAGTCACTGAGCATGGTTGGCCCTGACTGGGCTGCTCGGGCCCCGGTGCCGCTATAACCCTGTAATAGCAAGCCTCCTGCGCCAGTCGCAACACCATTCAAAAAATCCCGACGAGTTACTGGTCTAACCATCTGTGATCCTAAATACTTTACATGTCATATGACATGTTCTAGCATGTCGCTTGACATGTCAAATTGAGGAAAGCGATTTTATGACGGCCGAACGCAAGCAAGAGACCTTGCAAACGGGAATTGAAGCTACTGCTGACGAGGGCTATTCGAGCCCGAGGGCGCGTTCTCTGGCGCGGGCCAGCGGCATGAAGTTGGGTGCGCTTCAATATCACTTCCGTACCTGGGAAGAGTTACTCCGTTGCATCGTGGGCTATATCGATAAGTACATCGCGAAGCGTTCGAAGGTCAGGATCTCTAGCTCGGCTCCGCGAGTGTTACTGAAATTATGGAGTTTATGCTCACAGATACGGTTGTCACTGAAGATGCTTTGTTCGGAGACAAGCTGTGGCCAAAACTGTGGGCTATTGGAGCAGGTAGAGCCGCTGGTTTCCGATCTGAGGTTCGCAAGACGATGCTGAAATTTGTAGAAATAACATATGGAGAAAACTCTTGAAAAATGGCATTTCGCTCGACTATCAAATCAACCGCTTTGGTTTTTGGTGCGTCATCTTCGTACTTGCGACGGCAGTCGTATCATTGTTCTTGCCTCTGGATGCACCGGAGGGATACAACGCAGAGCACGCTGACCGCATTGCCTGGCTGAATGCCAATAGAGGAGCCTTTATTGCGGGGTGGTTGAACCAGATTGTCGCAATGCTCACGCTGTCAGGTGTGTTCTTTGCTATGGCCTGGCAGATTCGAGTCGAAAATGCGCTGCGGGCAATGCTTGCAGGTATGGTCGTGCTGATGTCCGTTGTCGCTTTCATTATTCCCAAGTTTATGGCGGTGTGGACAATTCCCTTGTTGGCTGAAACAGCGGCCAGTGGTGCGGTGGGTGCCCAGATGTCTGACACTCTGCTGCTACTTCTCAACGTGTCGATCCCCTTTTCGCTCTATACATCTTTCGATTTTCTGGGTTTTTGGCTTTATGGGATATTTGCGCTGTTGGTGATGGCTCCTCTTTATGGGAAATCGAAAAGTGCAAAGATTTCGGCGGTCACACTGGGCTTGTTCGGTCTCATTTACCAGTGCTTGTTCATCCTGCTGCTCGCTGGCGGTATCGAGCCGGCCGCAATCAACAATTACTTCTTGAGCCCTTCCATTCTGCTGGTGATTTCAGTCATCGCTATGGCTTTCAATTTCAAAGCTGCAATGAAAAATCAGGTGGAAGGCTAGCCGGTTATGAGTACTACACCCATGCGCACCCTACTCGATATCCAGCGTCAGGCATTCCTGGCCGATGGCTTCCCGTCGGCGAAAATACGGATCGACCGGATCGACCGCGTGAAGGACATTCACGTTCGCTACAAGCAACAGATTGTCGAGGCGCTGGAAGCGGATTTTGGTGCCCGGCCCCCTGGCCAAACCCTGGCAACGGACGTCGCCACCATCGTCATGGAGGTGAATGAGACCCGTCGCAAGATTCGGCAGTGGATGAAGCCCGAGCGCCGCAAAACGCCTTTCATGATGCGCATGATCGGGGGCAGGGCGGAACTACAGTTTCAGCCGCTGGGGGTGGTCGGCAATATTTCGCCCTGGAACTTTCCGTTCCAGCTGGCGTTTGCTCCCGCTATCGGCGCCTTCGCCGCGGGTAACCGAGTCATGCTGAAGCCCTCGGAACTGACCCCGCTAACATCGGCACTGATGGAAGAGATCGTTGCCAGCGCTTTTGACCCTGCTGAGATGGTGGTGGTGAACGGCGGTGTGGATGTCGCACAGGAATTCAGCCAGTTACCTTTCGATCACCTGGTATTCACCGGTGGGCCGGAAGTTGCTAAACATGTTATGCGCGCTGCTGCCGATAATCTGGTTCCGGTAACACTGGAGCTGGGCGGTAAATGCCCGGTCGTGGTGGGTAAGTCTGCAGATATCAAAACTGTCGCCGACCGGGTAATGGGCACCAAGACCGTCAACAGTGGCCAGTTGTGCCTTACGCCGGACTACATATTTCTCCCGGAAGGCAAAGTGGAAACCTTTATCGAGGAAGCGCATTCGGTGTTGTCCCGGTGTTATGAATCCCTGCTGGACAATCCCGACTATACGTCGGTCATCAATGAGCGACATTGGCAGCGGCTCAAGGGGTATATCGATGACCTGGAGGCGCGCAAGGTGCGCATCGAGGTGTTCAATCCTGCCAGTGAATCCTTCGATGACCCCGGGAAACACAAGCTGCCCTTTGTGATGCCCGTCGAGCCAGATGAAGATTCGCTGATCATGCAGGATGAAATATTCGGCCCCATGCTATCGATCAAGACTTACCAGTCACTCGACAAGGTTATTGAGTTTATCAACAACAAGCCGCGGCCACTGGCGCTCTACTATTTCGGCAAGGACAAGCGTGAGATAGAAGCGCTGTGCCAGCGCACTACATCCGGCGGTGTCACCATCAATGACTGTGTCCAGCACGCAGCATGCTCCGACCTGCCCCTGGCGGGCGTTGGCAACAGCGGCATGGGCGCCTATCACGGGCACCACGGGTTCCTGCAGTTCAGTCACAGTAAGGCGGTGTATCGGCAGGGGCTTTTTAGCATGAGCAGCCTAATCCGGCCGCCTTATGGTGAGCGCAAGATGAAAATGATCGATTACATGACATGAAACCAATTGGACGCGCGTTACTCGCGCTATTTTTTAGTAAAGAACAGGGTAAACCAATTCAAAAGGGCCTGGCCCGAAAATTTCACACTACAGACTCCTTCAGGGGGAAAGCATGAAAATATCTAATAAGTACTTGCTCACTATCGCCGTCAGCGCCGCAGTCGCGCCGGGCGCGTCTTTTGCGCAGCTGGAGGAGGTATTGGTTACAGCGCAAAAGCGTTCGCAAAACCTCCAGGATGTGCCCATCGCCATCAGCGCTGTCAGTCAGGAAATGCTCATTAAGACGGGTGTCAACACCTTGAGTCAGGTGATACCTATGGTTCCCGGTGTTACCGGGTCGGACTACGGTCTTGCCACCAATACATGGGCTATACGGGGCATCAGTAGTAACGATTGGACCGTTGGTTCTGAACCGTCTGTGGGCGTGTTTTTTGATGATGCCTATGTCGGCCGCAATGCCTTCGCAACTGGCGTGTTCTTCGATATTAATCGGGTTGAAGTAGTGAAGGGCCCCCAGGGAACGTTATTCGGCCGCAATGGTCTTGCCGGCGCTATTAGTATGGTGAGCAATAAGCCCTCTGACAAAAATGAGTTTAGTCTGGGGATAGCCTATGGCGATGAGGGGCAGCAGCGTTATGAGCTTATCGGTAACCTGGCAGTCAGTGACACCTTCGCGGTGCGTCTCGCTTATCAACATGATGAGTGGGAGGGCATGTGGGAGGAGGTCAATAGTGGCGATGACGCTTACCAGGAGAGCGACACCGTGCGCCTGACAGCGCGCTGGAGCCCAAGTGATGATTTTGAAGCGATATTGAGGGCCAATTACAGTGAGGCAGAGACCAACTACACCAGTGCAATGAACATTCCTCTCAGCACGATCGCGCCCGGTGACAAGTTTCCTGACAAATACGCCGTTAATGACCCTAATTATGAAGATGCCGAGGACTACGGGTTTGGCTTGCGCCTGACCTGGAATTTCGGTGACACCATGGAGCTAGTCTCTATTACGGACGTGCGCACGGGTGAGAACGATTACTTGGAGGACGCTGATGGCACTGATAACGATGCTGCTGTCGATGCTATCTACGGCCCCATCACGGGTGGTATTACCATCCCCTATAGTGGAACTGGCGAGATCGACACTACCTACCAAGAATTTAGGCTGAGCGGTGGCGCAGACGCTTTGACGTGGTTTGCTGGTGTCAGCTACTACAACGAAGATTCGGCGGCGCCCGATTATTTGGTCGATCTGATTGATACGGCTTTTGGGCTGGGCTCGATAGCCAGAACCCTCATCAAGAACGAAGGAGACAATGATTCTTATGGCGTCTACGGGGATGCTACTTGGTATGTGACTGAAAAATTTGCCCTAACCGGCGGTGTCCGCTGGAGTTACGACGAAAAGGATTGGTGTACAAACACGCTTGAGGACAATCTGGGCGAGGCAGGTGGTCCTACTGATGGAGAACTCTGCACCGAGGAGGATTGGGATGAAGTCACTTCTCGCCTGGTTGGTCAGTACAATATCAGTGATGATGTGATGGTGTTTGCCAGTCTGTCTGAAGGATACAAGGGCGGTGGCTTCAATAATTCGGCGGCCGACACCAATGGCGATTTTATAGGCGACACTATATTGCCCTTCGATCCGGAAACCAGTGTAGCCTTTGAGGTTGGCATCAAGTCGATGTTGATGGATGGCAAGCTGCAGTTGAATGCCTCGGCTTTTTATACCGAGTTTGAAGATTTGCAGATTCAAACCACGAACATAGAAACCGGTTTGCAGACCTCTAATGGTGGCGATGCCGAAACCAACGGGCTGGAGGTCGAGCTAAACTTTTCTCCGGTTGAAAACTTGGTTCTGATGGCAAACTACGCTTATCTGGATGCCGAGTTTACTGATGGAGAGCTGAATGGCTACGAGCTTGCCTACGCACCGGAGAGCACATTTTCAGTGGGGGCAAACTTCGATCATCAGTTTTTGGGCGGAACGCTAAACTGGTTTGCGGTCTACAACTACACGGATGACTTTTATCACGACGCTGGCAATGGGAGCGAGGAAGACGCCTATGGTCTCCTCAACGCCAGGGTTGGCTATACCCCGACAGACGGCAATTGGGAGCTTGCCCTTGCCGGGGACAATCTTACCGATGAAGACTACGGCGCATATCGTGGGGACCTCGGTCTGGGCGAGGTAATTCACTGGGGCTATAAGCGCATGGTCAGGGCTGAATTCAACATTTACTTCTGATCGGCCGCGCTTGTGAACGATGCTAAAAGGATATTGCTATGAAAAAACTATTGTTTCTTGTTTGTCTATTGGGGAGTGTCCTCGCTATGTCTGCTAAGGCCGAAGTCAGTATATTGGGGCTCAACGCGGATCAGCTGCGGGAGATGGAACTGGAGTCGATACCGCCCTGGCCTGACGAATTGGTTCTTAGTGGAACCAATAAGCACTGGCAGAAGATCCTGCATCTGGGGGAATTTGTGGTGGTGTTGTACGAGTCGGAAGCTGCGGTCATTGATGTCAGTTATCCGTTCCCTTACGACGAGTATGTGCTGGTACTGGAGGGGGAGGTGATTCTTACCTCAACCTCTGGAGAGCGACAGCGTTACAGTGTCGGTGAGAGTTTCGTGGTACCTAAGGGCTGGATGGGTACCTGGGACATGCCGGTCAAGTATCGCGAGAAAATCGTTGTGGAGAGAAAAGCTTGGGACGAGTCAGAGGGTTAAACTACTGTGAAAGCCAATATTACCCGGCGAGATTTTCTTAATGGCGTGGCTCTCGGAGCGGCAGCAGCAACGGCTGCCGCACCCTTTTCTGCACTGGCCATGAGTTCGATCGAAGCTACTTCCGCAAGTTACTACCCGCCGTTGCTTAACGGAATGCGCGGCAGCCACGAAGGCTCATTCGAAGTTGCCCATGCGCTGGCCTGGCGCGGAGAGAAGCCCTCTCAATATAAGGCGCTGGATGAGCACTACGACCTTGTGGTGGTGGGAGCAGGTATTAGCGGCCTGGCGGCAGCTTATCTGTACAGAAAGCAGAAGGGGCCAAATACCAGGATACTGATCCTCGATAACCATGACGATTTTGGTGGCCACGCCAAGCGCAATGAATTTGAGGTGGATGGCAAGATGCTGCTGGCCTTCGGTGGCAGTGTCAACCTCGAGCAGGCGGCCATGAGTCCAGCGGCGTATCAATTACTTGAGGAAATCGGAGTCGAGTTTAAAGCACTGCAGGATGCCGCTGCCTCCGACTACTGGCTGTCTAACCTCACCGCGGATTTCGGTTATTACCTCGGTAAGGATCTCTACGGCGAGAACCGCATTGTGGTGGGGCCCTGGGGCACTGCGCTGGCGGGAGAGGGCGACTATCGCGCGCTGATTGCCGGACTGAAATTGCCCCCGAGGGATGAAGAGTTACTCATCAGCCTGGTGGAAGGACGCAAGGACTACCTTGCTGACATACCCCTGAAGGAGAAAGAGGCCTATCTTCGAGGTAACAGCTATGCCGACTTTTTGTATAACAAAGTGGGGCTCTCACCGCTCGGCGGCAAGCTGATCGAGCCCTGGGCCCAGGCTATGTTTGGGGTGGGCATTGAATGTATGTCAGTGATGGAGGGTTTTTATCTGGGAGGGCCGGGTCTGATGGCTGTAGGCTTGCCCGACGAGTATACCCAGGCGGATACCGAGGTTGATCCCGATGCCTACAGCAACCCTCTGTTCCCCGATGGCAATGCCTCGGTGGCGCGACTTTTTGTCAGGAAGCTTGTCCCGAAGGTTGCACCGGGTCATACGATGCAGGATCTGGTAACGGCACGCTTTGATTACTCAAAGCTAGATCGCAAAGATTCGAATGTTCGAGTGCGGTTGAACAGTACGGTCGTCAACGTTGCCAACCGCGGTAGTGAGGCCGTAGACGTTAGCTATGTCAGCGGCGGTGAGGCCTTACGGGTAAGTGGTGATCACTGCATATTGGCCGGTTACAACGGCATGATCCCCCATCTTTGCCCGGAACTGCCCCAAGCGCAGAAAGAGCATCTGGCCTACGGTGTCAAAGTGCCGTTTATCTGGGCCAACGTGGTGCTGAAATCTGGCGCAGCAGTAAAGAAAGGCGGGACATCAGTCTATCAGTGCCCCGGCAGCTTCTTCCCACTGGTGTCGTATGCGCCTCCGGTAAGCCTTGGGAGCTACCAATCCTCACAGAGACCGGATGACCCGATGGTGATGTTCATGGGGCATATGCCTGCTCCCGAAGGGGACGGCACGCAGTCTGGGCGGGATCTTTGTCGGCTGGGCAGGCACAAGCTATATACCACGACCTTTGCAGACTACGAGAAAGAGATCCGCAAGCAACTGACAGGGATGTTCGGTCAGTATGGATTTGATCCGGACCGTGACATCGGTGCAATTACTCTCAACCGTTGGTCCCACGGCTACGCGTATGAGTACATGGAGCTGTTTGATCCCAAGTGGAAAGAGGGTGAAGCGCCCCACGAGCTAGGACGTCAGCCCATTGGCAATATCAGCATCGCCAATTCCGATTCTGAGGCCCATGCCTATGTGCAGGCGGCCATCGACGCTGCAGTCCGAGCGGTGGATGAGGTGGTGGGGTGAGTCTGCTCCGTTCCCCATTGTTGATCAGTATGCTCGCATCCCTGATGGCAGGTATTCTCAGTCAATCAATTGCGATAGCCGAGGAAAGTGGCAGGCCGGAAAACCTGACACTGGAATCCTTCCAGTTCGGACCCGTCAATCGATGGTCCTTCAGCCATATGCGGGAAATACTCCCCACGGTGAACATCCCGCGGGATCCCGACCGATTCCACCCGCTAGAGAAAAGCGATGATTTCGTTGCTGATTTTTCTGTTGCCTTCCTGGGACGCAAACAATCGATCGATGATATTGCCGCGCATCAGTACACAGATGGCCTGCTGATTCTCAAAGACGGTGAAATTCTTTTCGAGAAGTATTATGGCCACCTCAGGCAAGACCGCCCGCACCTGATGAATTCGGTGTCCAAGTCTATTGTTGCGCTGGTAGCCGGAAAGCTGGCCGCACAGGGTGTCGTCGATCTCGACAAGCCGGTGTCCCATTATGTGCCCGCGCTTGCCAAGAGCGGCTATGGCCCCGATTCGCTGCAAAGCCTACTCGATATGCGTGACGGTTCCGACTACAGCGAAGACTACCCGGACTTCACGACGACCTTTCGCATCCAGGACTGCGCCATTGGTTGGACTGATGCCGACTACTGCCCAGAGGATGGGCCAGTTGGTCTCTATGAATTTCTGCCAACCATCGGGCGCGACAACTCAAAGTTCGGAAAATTCAGCTATCGATCTGGCTCTACCAACGTTGTCGGCTGGGTGCTCGAAGCAGCGACAAAGCAACCACTGGCAGAACTGATTTCAGAGCATGTCTGGCAACCCATGGGCGCCGAGTTCGATGCCAACATCACTGTGGACGAGGGCGGTGCTGTTCTGGCCGATCATGGTATGAGTGCCACCTTGCGTGATCTTGGCCGTGTGGGATTGTTGGTGCTGAACGACGGTAAGGCATTGGGCAATGCCGTAATTCCGAGTGCATTTATCCAGGACATTTTAGGCCAGAAAGGTGACGTTAGCTGGCCTTACCCTTTGCTCGACGGATACGAAGAGCCTTACTACCGTTCCTTCTGGTGGGGCGAAGGGAACCCTGGCGGCGACGTGAGTGGCTATGGCATACACGGTCAGTTCGTTCGTGTGGTGCCTGAGGCCGGTCTCGTCATCGCTATGTTTTCGACCTGGCCACGGGCAGATGGCAACGATGAGACCCACGGCTGGGGGGCGACGGCCCAACTAATGGACGCATTGATCGCCAGGTTTCGGTGATTCGGAGAGGGCGTATTCATGTTGACTAAACTATTGATCGTAGACATGTCACACACCCGGTGCGAGGGGTAGCGTGGTGAACCTGCTCCAGTATCGATTGCTGAACGGCTGGCCGCTGTTTTTCTTGATAGCAGCCGTGACCTTTGCCGCTATGGTTACAGCTTATTTGTTGATAGGGGTCGACACCCCGGAACCGGCGGTCAATATAATTCGCCTGTCAGTGCAACTCGCCTCGCCCTGGGTTTTTCTTGCTTTTGTTGCCAGGCCCATGGCGCAATTGTTCCCTGGTAACTTGTCGAAATGGCTTTTGCGAAATCGCCGTTACTTCGGTTTATCTTTTGCTGCTGGCTTTGGCTGGCAGGCGGTGTTTATCGGTGTGCTACTTGCCCTGCATAACGCCTATTACTGGAAAGAAATGCACAATGACATTGACTTGCTGCTGCGAATGGCAAGCTATGTCTTTCTCGTCGCCTTAACCATTACCTCGTTCTACCCTGTGCGTCGAAAAATGCGTCCGGAGCATTGGCGCTGGTTGCACCTTGTCGGCATCTGGTACTTCTGGGCGGCGATCTGGGCGAGCTACGCCCCGATGGCGTTGAGCAGTAATGCCAAGACCATGGATGTTGTGTACACGGTCGTCGGCCTTGTCGCACTTTTTCTGCGTGTTGCAGCTTACCTAAGAACACGCAGTCACAATCTATCAGAGGCAAACGAACTATCATGTTAAATTCTATCGGACAAATCCCGGCTGAAGCAGCAAGATGCTATGGTGATCGGGTCGCGCTGATCGTTCCCGATCGAGAGTTGACCTTTAACGAACTCGAGGCACTGACCAACCGCTGCGCTAATGCACTGGTCGCTCTCGGCGTACAGCCCGGCGATCGGGTGACCTTGTATTCCGGTAATTGCTGGGAATGGGTCGTCAGCTATTACGGAGCGCTTAAAGTCGGGGCGGTCATTAACCCGATCAATGTGATGCTGACACCGGGCGAAGTCGAGTTCGTGGCAAATGATTGCGGCGCCAGTATTGTTATCGCCTCACATGAGAAGGCACTTTCTATTGCGGGTGTAAAAGAGAAATCCGGGGTGAGGGAGTTGATTGCCTTTGGTGATGAGGCAATGCCAGAGGGAATGTTGTCCTTCAACGAAATTTTGGCCGCCAGTGACGTGGCGTTTGAGGTGGCGGATATCGATCCCGATAGTCTGTCCACAATCGGCTATACCTCTGGAACCACAGGCCACCCCAAGGGTGCGTGCCTGTCCCACCGTAACATACTGCTCAATGTCGCCATGACGGCCCTGATGCATCAGCGCAGTGATCGGGATACCGTTGTGACTGCGCTCCCTTGCCCGCATGTATATGGCAACGTGATTATGAGTTGTGCCATCCAAAACGGCTCGACCCTGGTGCTGCATCCCGCCTTCGAGGAGGCGACCATTCTACAGAGCATACAGGATCACAAAGCCACCAGGTTCGAAGGTGTGCCGACAATGTATATGTTTTTACTCAATCACCCGCAGTTGGTTGATTACGATTTGTCGAGCCTGTGCTGCTGTACTGTGGGCGGACAGACAATGCCTAAGCCAAAGATGGAGGAGGTGGAAGCACGCTTTGGTTGCCCTCTCATTGAGGTCTGGGGCATGACCGAGCTGGGCGGTCTGGGTACTACCTTCGCTGCCAATGGTCCAATCAAGAAAGGCTCTATCGGAGTTCCCATTCCCTACGTTCAAGCGCGAATAGCTGATACAGAGGATGCGGGAAAAACGCTTCCCCCGGGAGAAGTAGGCGAGTTGATGATCAAGGGCGGTATTGTCATGCAGGGCTATTACGGTAATGAGCAGGCCACTCGTGAATCGATAGAGCCTGATGGCTGGTTACATACGGGTGATGTTGCCTCTATGGATGAAGACGGCTGTATATTCATCGTTGATCGCAAGAAGGACATGATTCTCACTGCCGGCTTCAACGTTTATCCCGCTGAGATTGAACGCGTCGCAGCCGGCCATCCCGATGTGGCCCTGGTGGCTGTGGGCAGTATCCCGGATGAAGCTAAGGGCGAACTGGCCAAGGCCTATATTGTGCCCAAGACAGGCGCAACCCCGGACGCGGATGACATTATTGCTTACTGCCGCGAACACCTGGCCGCCTACAAGGTGCCCCGTGCCGTACAGTTTGTTGACGACCTACCCAAAACCAGTACCGGCAAAGTGATGCGTCGCGAGCTGAAAACCCTGGATTAAAACACGAGATTAGCGAGGCTGACATGAAAGTAGATAGTGATTTTGTAATGAGCATCAACGGTGAGTCGGTGACCACCGAACACACTCTACCTGTTTATAACCCGGCTACCCGGTCTGTCTTTGCCCAGGTACCGGATGCTTCAAAAGCCCAGTTGGATGCCACGGTTGCCGCAGCTCGGCAGGCCTTTGCGGGCTGGAGTCAAACGCCGGTCGACGAGAGGCAGGCTGCGCTGGAGCGCTTTGCTGACCTACTTGAAGAACATGCGGAAGAGTTCAGGGCACTGCTTACGGCGGAGCAGGGCAAATCCGCGGCTGGTACCGAGTGGGAAGTCTATGGATCCGTCACCTGGTTGCGGGCTGTTGCGACCCAGAGGCTGCCCGACGAGAAGGTGGAGGAGACTGATGAGCGTAGGGTCGTTACGCGCTATACACCTGTAGGCGTGGTTGGTGCCATCGTGCCCTGGAATTTTCCGATTTTGCTCGCCATCTGGAAGATTGCGCCGGCAATGATGGCAGGCTGTACGGTCGTGCTCAAGCCCTCCCCTTATACGCCACTGTGTGACCTCAAAATGATCGAGCTGGCGCAACAGGCCTTTCCCCCCGGAGTATTGAATGCCGTGAGTGGTGGCGATGACCTCGGCAAGTGGATCACCAGCCACCCGGATATCAGCAAGGTGGCATTCACTGGTTCTACCGAGACAGGTCGGCATGTGATGCGCTCGGCGGCGGACACCATCAAGCGCGTAACTCTGGAGCTAGGCGGTAACGATCCGGCGATCGTACTCCCGGATGTTGATGCCAAGACCGTTGCCCCTCAGTTGTTTTGGGCCGCTTTTCAGAACAATGCCCAATTCTGCAATGCCACCAAACGCCTTTACATCCACGAGGATGTCTATGACGAGGTGCGTGACGCATTGGTGGAGTTCATTACATCAAACGTCAAGGTGGGCGATGGCACTGAGGCGGATACTGACCTAGGTCCGATCCAGAATTCGATGCAGTACGGCAAGGTCCAGGACTATTTCGCCGACTGTCACAGCAACGGCTATCAATTTGCTATTGGTGGCGATATCGACGAAAACGCGGCGGGTTGGTTTGTACCGGTCACCCTCATCGACAACCCCCCGGAGGACTCACGCATCGTTCGCGAGGAACCCTTCGGTCCGATCCTGCCACTTCTCAAGTGGTCAGATGAAGCCGACGTGATTGCCCGTGCCAACGATACTATCTATGGCCTGGGCGCTTCGGTATGGGGTAAGGACCTGGAAGCGGTAGAGCGCATTGGCAGCCAGTTGGAAGCCGGTACCGTATGGCTCAACGAGGTCCATCAGTACTCGCCATTCCAGGCGTTTGGTGGTCATAAACAATCTGGCCTCGGCTGTGAGAACTCCTTGCATGGGCTAATGGAATACACCAACTGGCAGACCATCACGATGAAAAAGAGCCCTGGTTAATCGGGCACGATATGAAGTTCTCTGCGGAGCCCTGTTGAAATTTCGCCAGGGCATTTGCCCCAGTCATGGACATTCCTCGTAACATTTCTGTTCAGACGCTCCAGGTAAGGAAAATGGCGATAAATTTTGGTGGCATGTTCGACAATGTCGACAGGGTGGTTGACCCTGACTTTACCCTGGTTTACGAAGAGGGTCTCGATGGTCTCTTGAGATCGCTGACTGTCAGCCAGTTCAAGCAGCAGACCAATAATATGGCTCGTTCACTGTTGACTATGGGGTGCGAGCCCGGTGACAAAGTTGCCATTTATATGCGCAACCGGCTGGAGTATCTGGTGGCTACCGTGGCCCTCGCTAAGGCCAGGCTGGTACACGTCAATGTGAACTATCGCTATAAAGCGGGCGAGTTGGCCTATCTCCTCGATAACAGCGACTCCCGGTGCGTGATATTCGAATCGGAGTTTGCTGACACTCTCAGCGCCATCCGGGCACAATTAAGTAGCGCCGCCTATTTTGTCGAGGTAACAGACGATAACTTGGAACAAAGTTGGTCTCATTCCTTCGACGAGTCAGTTCAATCCGGGAGTGGTGAGCCGCTTGATATCGAGCGCAGCAGTAGTGACCAGTTCTTCATGTACACCGGTGGCACAACGGGAATGCCAAAAGGGGTGATGTGGGAGCAGGGTGTGCTATGGAATATGATCGGGCCGAATCCGCTGACACCGTTCTCGCCCGCACCGCAAACCCTCACAGAGCTGAATGTGCCGCCGCAGGGAGGGAAGAACAAGACACTGACCTTGCTGCCCTTTATGCATGGCTCCGGTGTGTGGTCCTCGCTGGCCTCTATAGGCTATGGGGACCCGGTGGTTGTGATGCGAAGCAAGCGTTTTGACCCGGCGCTCACACTGGCAACGATAGACAAGTACGGCATTGCCAATGCCACCATCGCCGGTGATGCTTTTGCTAAACCTTTGGTCGATGAGTTGGAGGCCAACCCCGGTAAATACGAGTTGGCTACCCTGAAGGGGCTTCGATCATCCGCCATGTTGTTCAGTAGTCGGAACAAGGCCCTGTTCCTCAAGCATTGTCCCGGCCTTACAGTCATTGATATTGTCGGTTCCTCGGAGTCTTCGGCATCTGCAGCATCTATCGCAACCCGAGAGAGCGATTTATCCCAGTCTAGAGGCTTGCCTATGCACCTCACTCCAGCAGCGACTGTGTTTGATGAAAACTGGAATACAGTCGAAGCCAAAGCGGGCAATACAGGATTTCTTGCTGTATCTGGTGCTATTCCTATCGGGTATTACAAAGATGAGGAAAAGACTGCCCAGACCATGACCGTCGTAGACGGCGTGCGCTATTCCCGGCCGGGAGACTGGGTAGAGTTTCAGGAAGACGGCTCGGTTATTTTTCTGGGCCGGGGCAACGTATCGATAAACACTGGTGGTGAAAAGGTCTTTCCGGAAGAGATAGAGGTCACGCTGCGCTCTCACCCTGATGTGGCGGACTGCCTGATCATCGGTGTGCCCGATGACCGCTTCGGGCAGGCGATTACTGCGGTGATCCGGTTGGGGTCGAATGCAGGGCATGATGAGGAAGTGTTCAAAGCGCATGTGCGCCAGGAACTTGCAGATTACAAAGTACCGAAGCATGTGCTGTTCGTCCCTGAAATATTCCGTTCTGCCGCAGGAAAGGCAGACTACAAGATGACCACGGACTATGCCGTCAGGATTCTTGAAGAAGCAGGAAAGGGCGGCTGAATACAGGAGATACACCTTGATCGACAAACATCGCCAGCCAGTCATCATCGGTATTGGAGAACTCTGTGAGCGGGTGCCGAAAAATGTGACGACCGCGTCTTCCCCACTGGACCTCATGGAACAGGCATCGCTTGCGGCCTGCAGAGACAGCGGCATTCCGGACAAGGTGATCGAAGCGTTGGACGTGTTGGCAGTGGTGCGGACTTTTGCTGATTCCACGCCCATGTACCCCAACCCGTTTGGGCGTGTGAATAATTACCCCCGGGCTGTCGCTCGCCGCATCGGCGCCCAGCCCCGTGCAGCCATATATACTCACGCCGGGGGAAATACCCCACAGGCGCTAGTCACGGAATTTTCGGAGCGAATTGCCGCGGGCGACAACAGCTTGGTACTGCTGGTCGGGGGAGAGGCGATTGGAACCACCAAGTCCGCGGTAAAAGCGGACGTTAAACTGCAGTGGGGGGACGATACGGGTGGGCAAATAGAAGACAGGGGGCTGGGCCTGGACAGTATTATCGACCGGCAGCAGATTGATAATGGCCTGGCCACAGCACCGCTGATGTATGGCTTATTGGAGAATGCCCGGCGAAGTGCACAGGGCAACAGCCGGGAGGAATATGCCGATGAAATGGGAAAGCTGTTCCAGGCTTTTACTGAGGTTGCAGCCCAGCATCCCGTGGCTGCTTTCCCCAAAGCTTACAGTGTCGCGGAGTTAATTGAGGTCAGTGATACTAACCCGCCGATTTCCGCCCCTTACACCAGACACCTGGTGGCCAAAGATGGCGTAAACCAGGCAGCGGCGGTGGTATTGACCAGTGTCGCGCGAGCCCTGGAATTGGGTGTTCCCCGGGGCAAAATGGTTTTCCCGGTAACGGGCAGCAATGTGCATGACCGATACCTGGTGCAGCGTCCGAATCTGGCTTCATCTGAGGCGATGATGATTGCCTACCGGGCTGTTCTCGAGTCTTCAGGCGTGGCGCCGGAAGAGATATCCCTGCTGGAACTGTATAGCTGCTTCCCCATAGCAGTGTTCAATGCCTGCGAAGCCCTGGGAATTGACCCACTCGGTGGAAGGGCACTGACCCTGACGGGGGGATTACCCTTCTTTGGCGGGGCGGGTAATAACTACTCGATGCACTCTATCGTGAATGTGGCTTCACAGTTGCGAGAAAGACGAACTGGTTACGGGCTCGTGGGAGCCAATGGCGGGGTTCTTTCCAAGCATGCGGTGGGAATGTATTCAGCAGAGCCCCCTGAGAATGGGTGGTCATCTTGTGATCACAAGTCCCTGCAGGCACTGTTCAATAGCGAGCCCTACCTGGAGGTAGACCAACACGCGTCGGGCCCGGCGGCGATAGAAACCTATTCCATCGATTATAGAAAAGGCGTTCCAAAAAAAGCCTATATTGTTGCGAGAACCATAGAGGGTAAGCGTTTTATTGCCCATTCGGACCCGGGCGATGCTGAGACACCCCAGAGAATGCATGCCGATGACCCGATCGAAAAAACCGTCTATGTAACCAGCGCAGGCCTCGGTACCCGGTTCAGCTATAGTCACTCTACAGCAGCGTCATTGGTACCAAAGAGGGTGTTGGAACAAGAGAACAGCCTGGCCTGTGATGGCGATGCAGCCTGGCAGGTGCTGGCGGATTTCGGCAATTTCCTGGCATGGGCGACCGGGGGCGCAGGCACCGCGCGCCTGGAGGGCGACGGCGTTGGTATGACCCGCCACTTGGATATCCCTGAACTTGGACTTGTTTCTGAGCGTCTGGATCGGCTCGATCATGCCAGTCGGACCTTGGCTTACTCCATGGTGTCTGAAACCATGGCGGGTATGGCTTGCTATTCGGCCACCGTGCAGGTGATAACTGAGGGAGCGGGGCGTTGCGCCTTGCGATGGCGCGGAGATTTTGAGCCGTTGCCCGGGATTGAGAGCGAGGAGGTCGAGAACTCCCTGGCTGGATCCTACACCCTGATGTCTCATGGCCTGGAGGCATTTGTAAATGCTCAGGCATGAGCAGTTTTTGCAGGAAGCGTTAACCGGTTTCTAGTCGAGCTGTGCAATACGCGGATCATTTGGGTAAATCCACTCATCACCGATAACCTGCTGAACGCACAGTTCATCGGGGATATTGTCGATGCCGATCATACGGTCTGCCGCCTGATTCCAGTGGTAGATGCGCGCCTCCTGATAGCTCAGCGGTACCCCTTCGAAACCGCGTGACTCCATCGAGTGCTGGATTTTCTCTCCGAACTGGGTGTCTTCAATCAGCACCTGGCACAGTTCCTTGCCGTCATTGACAGTCCACAGGTCCGGCTTCATTCCCTCCTGCCACTGGGGCGCCATGGTCCAGGTTTCCATGCGGCACTTGTTGATGCCGTTGGGCCAGAACAGGATGGGTGGAATGGCGAACTGGCTCAATGGCGACACCCAGTTGGGAAACAGGCCATAGGACTGGGTGCAAGTGCGGGCAATTTCCCCTGCGGTTTCTATCTGGGCGACATCTGGTGAGACTTCGACGGCGTCCATGTTGGACTTTCCCTGCGGCACAGGGGCGATCATGCGACCATGGCCGTTGGCGTAAAGCGTATTTACGTTGCGCCGATCATCGAGAATGGGTGCGACCGTATCGGGATGAATGCTGCGTACGTGGTAGACCTCGGTATTTGCCTCCATGGCGATCTTCCAGTTGCAGTCGAGATCAAATATAGCCCGGGACGCTAGGCGGCATTGACCGAATTGGAATTCCTCCCACTCATCGGCGATGGGCCCCAGCCATTCCAGCAGGGTCGGGGCGTGGGTGTCGAAGTTGACGAACACCAGATTGCCAAAACGTTCACAGCGCACTGCCTTCAACCCCCGGCAGGACATGTCGAAGTCGCGGAAATCTTGTGGATCGCGCATGCCGCGCAGTTCACCCTCGTGGTCGTAACTCCAGCCGTGGTATTTGCACGTCAGGCGGCGGGACTTGCCGCGCTGCTCAGTGACAACCGGAGCGCCGCGGTGGCTGCAGGTGTTGTAGAAGGCATTCACGACACCACTTGCAGCATGCACGATGACCACGGGTTGCCCGGCGTTCTCCCACAGCATGAAGCAACCGGGCTCTGGTATTTCGTCGATATGTGCCGCCAGCAGCCAGGACTTGCGCCACACGTGATCCTGCTCCAGTTGGTGGAAGCGCGGATCCACGTAGCGTCCCGCCGGGATGTCGGGCAGGGCCGGAAAGCCCTTGGGAGGTTCTGTGCGCGCCGCCTCGAACTCCATCAGCTTGCACAGGGTCTGGATGTATTCTGGTGTCATCATGCGTGTTCTCCTAATCAGGCGGGTTCCAAATCCAGCCACAGGTGGTGAAAGCCCCGTAACATGGTCGAATGGGTGCGCTCGTTGTTGGCGTCGTGTGTGTGGCTGATTGAGCGGTAGCGCTTCAGTAGCTCTTCCATCGCATAGCGTGCTTCCAGGCGGGCCAGCGGGGCACCGATGCAGAAATGAATGCCATGCCCAAAGGTGTGGTAGTCACCGCGACCCCGGTTCAGGCTAAACTGGTCTGCATCCTCATAATGCCTAGGGTCCCGGTTCGCTGAGCCCATGAAGGCGTACACCGCTTCCCCTGCCTTGACCGTCTGGCCGTGGAATTCTACGTCGCGGGTGGCCTTGCGGTTGACCCAGTGCACGGGTCCGTCGTAGCGCAGGGTTTCCTCGATAGCGGCGTCTATCTTGTCCGGGTTGTCACGCAGTTCGGACCAGGTATCTGGATGATCTGCCAGGTGGTTCAGCAGGTTGGACAGCAGGTTGGTGGTCGTTTCGTTGCCCGCAATCAATAGCAGCATGCAAAAGCCAACAATATCCTGGTCCGCCAGGGTCTGGTCGTCGACCTGGGCGCATACTACCTTGCTGATCAGGTCCTCGCCGCGATTTTCGCGACGCTGGGGAATCAGCGATTGGAAATAGCCGGCCATCTCCATGATGTGCGGCATGCGCTCGGCCAGGTCGGTTGCCTCACTGGTGCCTGTGAGGGCGTCAGACCAGCGTTTGAAGTCATTCTTGCGTTCCGGTGGAATACCCATCATCCGCGCGATTACCGATACCGGCAGCGGTGAAGTGAATTCAGCGGAGATGTCCACCGAGGTTTTGCCACGCATTTCGTCCAGCAGTTCGGCAGTCAGCTCTGCGACCTCGACTTCCATTTTTTTCAGCGTGCGGCTGGTAAAGGCTTTGTTGACGACGGCCCGCAACTGGGTATGTCGCGGTGGGTCATCGGTCAACAGTGGTAATCGCATAGCCTGAGTTTCGCCTTCACCCATGGATTGCGAGGAAAAGGTCTTCGAGTCCTTCAGAATTGTCCGCACGTCGTCGTAGCGACTCAGTATCCAACCTTTGAGTTCCCCGTCGGACCACCAGATCGGTTGCTCATCACGCCACCGTTGGTAGTTGGGGTAGGGGTTGGCGATCAGTGTCGCGTCGTTATTGTTCATAACCGTGCCTCGTATGGGGTTGGTGAAAATTATAACGTGTTATAATATATGTCAATACGGAATTTTCGGGGAGTAACGAGTGGGCGCGAAAACAGCTCAGGTGCGCAGGACGAATTACTCATCGCCGCGCCAGCAAGAGCGGCAACAGCGCATTCTCACGGTGGTGCGAGAGCAGATTACTGCGGCGGGCTATGACGGCATCAACGTCAGGGATGTGGCGGCTGCCAGTGGTGTTGCTCTCAAGACCCTTTACAACCTTTACGGCAGCAAGGATGAACTAATGCTGGCGGCAGTGGCTGAGCTACTGAGCGACGTGCAGCAACTGGAGCATGTCGCCGGCGCAGAGCCGGGAATAGCCAGGCACCTTGCACACACCGAGGCTGTCGCCAGGCAGATTGTTGCCACGCCAGCGTACGCCGACACCATGGCGCGAACCCTGTTCCAGGCAGGGCGAGACCACCGCTTGGTAGATGTGCTGCTGGGAAACAGCGTGCGCCTGCTAAAGGAAAACCTGCAACAGGCCCTGGCCCAGGGCGAGCTGATTGAAAATCTGGATTTGGAAGCAACCGCCCGGGTGTTGGCGGGTCACCAATGGAGCGTGGTTTTGCTGTGGAACAAAGGCTTGATTGCGCTGGATGCAGTTCCAGGTGCCATACTGCGCAGTAGTCTGCTGTCGCTCATTCCCCTTTGCCGTGGCGAGCGGCGTGCACAGTTGGAACAACAATTGGGATGTTTGGGGTGAGAGTAAAAACTCATCATACCCATCCCCCGGCTTTTAGGAGGAGTCTGGTCGTCATTGTTGGTTCCAAGTGCTTTACATGACGTGTGACAAACTCTAGCATCCCCTACGACATGTCAATTGAGAGTCTAAAAAATGCAGGGCGAACGTAAGCGGGAGATTCTGCAGATCGCCATCGAAATTATCGCGGACGAAGGCTATAGCAGTCTGACGATGCGATCACTAGCAAGAGCAAGCGGCATGAAACTTGGCGCTCTTCAATATCATTTTCGAACCTGGGAAGCTCTGTTGCGGGCTCTGGTGGGTTTGATCGAGCAGCAGATCAAGAATCAGTGGGCACATAGAGGGCTGGACGATGGCTCGACTGTCTATGATATTGCGGTCTTTATGTTGGAAGATACTTCCGCGCCGGGTGACACATTGCTTAATGACAGACTCTGGCCGCAGTTGTGGGCGATGGAGCAGGTTGAGCCGCTGGTTTCTGATTTGCTCGAAGAAGTCTATGCCGAGTACCTGAAGCTCCTTATTACTGCCATGGAAAAGGCCGGCACCGATTCGCCTCAGGGTGAAGCTCTATGCCTTATGTCGATGTTGGAGGGGGAGTCACTCTTCACCGGTGAGGGAAGGCGTTGGGAAAAAGACCGAGGCCTGGTCCGTGACACGATTCTCAAATTCATTGAGAAGCGGTACGGATAACGTAGTTGGGTACTGACAAGTTAACTTATTTTTCCTCGAAAAGAGGAGTTTCAGGATTCATTGCACCCAATATATGAACCTAACGTGGGAGCTGGCGACTCGATGGCCAGCGCCAAGGGCCGAATGCTGCCGGCTCAGCCCATGACCTTAAGTTAACTTGTCCGTACCTATACAAAGATTCAATCTAATTCGTTTAAAAATATTTAAATATTAGTTCTCGAAACCACCAGTGTTCAACTTTGTAGTAGGCTCAGAAGCGGTATGAGTCCTAAGTTATCGGCATTTTCAACGGGTGTTGGTTACTGAACATTAGGGGAAGATACGTTTCTGCCGAGGTTGTTAAAAGATATGTCCTCAAAAGAACAAGAGCAAAAGAGTCAGCAGGATAACACCGTAACCAACGACGTAGCCTCGGCGAACCAACACATTAAGTTTTTAGAGTCTGAACTCCAGCAAACGCGACGAAAACTCAACGCATCAGATCAAGCCGTCAAAGCGTTGACTGACGAGCTCTACGTGTTGAAAAAAGTGATGGAGGTCACTAAGTTGGGGTATGCCATATGGGATGAAAACCTAGACCGGGACGTGTTTGTGTCGGACGAGTTAGCACGTATTCACGGGTTGACCGCAGCGAAATATCGAAAGCAAGTCTCCAGTATGGAAGCCTACCTTGATCTTGTACACCCCGAAGACATAGCTAGCTATATACAATATGAAGATGATTTCGCCGCTGATGAGAAAGCTCAGCAGAAGTTTTTAGACTACCGAATCATCACGGCAAGTGGCGCAGTGCGTCATCTACGACAGGCCAGTCAGCGTATACCGGTTGCGACGGGTAAACCACACGAAGTAGCAGTGGCCATCCAGGATCTCTCTGAGATGAAAAACGCTGAGCACGCACTATTGGAAAGCCGAAGAGAAGTAGCATGGAGGGAATTGGCTCTAAGCTTGAGCGCGCGACTCGCTAATTTGGGCTATGGTAAGTGGGACTATGAAAGTAACCGGCTCATCTCTATTTCAGACGAATGGTCTGCAATGTTCGGTTACACATCGGCGGAGTATCTCCAGAAGTTTCCCGATTATGAATCAGAGGCCGATGCACTGGTGCACCCGGCGGATCGGCAGCGTTACCTTGATTACTGTAGATCGGAAGAATCGGAAGATACACTTGAAGTTGAATACCGTTGCTTCCATCGGGATGGTTCTATTCGGCATGTTGTCCAACGCTACTACGATTTAGTTGAAGAAGATGGTGACAAAGCGCTTATTGCAATTCAGGACATCACAGACAGGAAAAACCGCGATAGTCAGATCCTTCAGTCTGCAAAGCTTATTACCTTGGGTGAGATGTCGACTGGCGTGGCACACGAACTCAACCAACCGCTGCAAGTCATACATCTTGCGGCGGAGAATATATTACGTAAAATTGCGGTCGAGCAAGGCGAACTATCAGACTTTGTTGCAGATAAAATCGAGCGAATTAAGGCGCAGGCCCGACGAGCGGCGGACATAATCGACCACATGCGCATGTTTGGTAGAGAGGCTATCGAAGATTTTTATGAATTTGATGCGAGGGAAGCGCCACTCGGTGCCCTGTCGTTGATAGGGGAGCAAATCAAACTATCTGGAGTCGTAATTGATACAGAGATTAGTAACGAGCCACTCATTGTCAACGGACACCAGATACGATTAGAGCAGGTATTTCTAAATCTCTTATCGAATGCACTCCAGTCGGTTAATGAAAATGGCAAGAAAAAACGGATAACCGTCAAGGCATATAGAGACACAAACGACTCAGTAACTTTGATCGTTGAGGACTCAGGCGCTGGCATCCCCGAGGAGTCACTCGCAAGAATTTTCGAGCCTTTTTACACCACTAAAAAGATGTCGGAAGGTACAGGGCTTGGCCTCTCAGTGAGCTATGGGATCGTACGCGATATGGGCGGGGAGATTGTAGCGAAAAATACAGCTGAAGGTGCCCAGCTTAAAATTGTATTCCCACCTAAGATTTGATCAAAGCGACTTAATCGTCTCAACGATACCCGAGGTTAATTAGCCGACATTGATACAATTCAGTTTGCTTTAGATGAGTAACTAGGTCGCACACACCCCACAAAGGCGACAGGTGCAGTCTCTATCACTTCATAAGTATAGGCAGTATAACGGCCCTATTGAGAGCGGACACCCTCGCTGATTCTGTTGACAGGGGTTGCTGATCTGGAGAAGTTCGCGCTGATTGATCCTAAAACCCTGTTCACTGTGTTTGGCATGCCATTCATATCCGCTCATTACTTAACGAGAGTCCGCAGCAGTTCGTGCCATGCGTTTTTCAGTAACGTACTTACTGATTTGGGGTTGTGGACTCGCTTCCTGCGAAAAGAGGCAATGTCTCAGGTGACGCTCTGGTCGGTGGTGCCAGGTGGCGAGTTGGCTAGCGATCCGGCGCATACCAAATCGGGGACGTATAGGCGCGCTCCTGTATTTCTGCTGGTACATCGGCAGGGGTATCTACGCCATATCTAGCGGCATCGTAACTCGTCCAGCGAGGTGTCTTGATCTGCAACACTCTCACGTAATAAAAAGCTGCTTGCGTTTCATCAAAATTGGGATCAGACCAGAGGGCCGTGAGAACTGCGTCGCCTGTGGTGTTAGTGAAACCGTCACCCTTTTTATTGACCGTAGACGGCAGTGTTGGCAGCTGTCCGCTGTCTTTATCGATGATTCGCTCCCCTGACCATGCGACATCGTAGATCTGCTCATGGGTAGATCCGTCTTCAGCCAGCCAGCCTTTGATGATTTGTACTCTGTCCAGATTCGCTCCGTTGGGATCTTTACTGGCGTTGACCAGGAATGTAGCGGCCTGTCCTTCCTTCACTGCCTTGGGTAGCTGACCTCCCATTGGGACGCCAGCGATATAGGCTTTGCGTGCAAAGTCCGGGTCAGTGACCAGGGCCTCCTGTAAATCCCAGCCACCAAAGAAACGGACCGCAATTCTTGGCCCGGTCGTGGCATAGACTTCCCTTCGCTTGAGAGCATCAAAAATAGCGTCGCGGTTATTTTCCCTTGACCACACAGCAGCATACCCAGAGGCAGCGAGTTGTCGGTTTGCCCACATCACGCCGCCCATTTTGTTGCCAAGTCGGTTGATGGTTGGTTCGGAGTCCAGAAATTTGCCATAGAAATTATCACTATCGGCAGTGGCTAGCCCTGTATGGGCATCTGTACTGCCAATCATTCCGAACTTGAAGGGATTGGTGCCAAGTTCACGCTCAATACGTAATCCTGTCTTCAATACCGGCCGAGCATATTCTCGGGCCAGACTTGCGGTGACCGTCTCCGGGTCTCTTGGCTTCATGGCAATGTCAGTTTCATCCCAGTTTTCAAAGTCTGCAAAAGGGTCTTGCGGAGACAATCGGGGATGAGATTCTGAGTCACCCTTAACCTGCGTCATTTCATAGATGGGTTCCCAGCGTTGGCGCCGTTGCAAGTAGTCGGGGGTGATTTTCTCACCGTTCAATCGAGTTTCAGCAAACATAAGGCCATCCGAAAGATTACCGTTATGCGGAATTGCCATCGCCCGGCCCCCTGTACGCAGTGTGTAAGCCCTGAGATGCTCCCACAGCATTTCCGGATCGTTACCATCAATAGCAGAGAAGGGTTTATGGCCCAGGGTAATGTCCGGGCCATCGGCAAGAACAACGTTACGGTGTAAGTTGCGGCCGGAGATCATTGATGTCCATTCGTAGCCGATAAATGCAGTGAATGTGCCTGGCTCGTTGTGTCTTTCAGCCGCGACGTTCACCTCAGACCAGATCTCGGCCTCAAATGGTTCGGGAATAGTATTAACGTAATCTAGCGTGCGTTCTATGCTGCCGCTGAACTCCGCAACGATCGCGCCCATGTCCGAATCCTCAAGATAGACTTGCCAACGCCTGGCAAACGAGGCGTCAAGCAATCCTTTGTTCGCGTTTACCAGTTCGCGCATCACGCCCATGTACTCGGCATGGTCGGACACCATTAGGAAATCCAGTGGACGCTCCAATCGGGCCTGAAGTCCGCCGCTGGAAACGACGGCCTTGCCCTTGGCAAAACTGAATGCTTCGTCTGGAGACAATGTTTTGTTGCCGAAAGAATAGGCATCGAAGGACAGGTTTGAGTGAACGTGTAAGTCGCCCCACAATAATTTTGTTTCGCCATTGGTCGCGTAACTGTGAGAAGCGGGCAGTGCGAAGAACGCCGCAAGTATCAAAACGACGGCACAATGCTCTTTATGGGTCGATTGACCTCGACACAGAGATCGATTTTTCCATGTTTTTTTAAATTTGCGCATGGAGGCAAAGATTTTAATTCGAT